>NZ_JBFAJJ010000009.1:0-414158 GCF_040655155.1 Streptomyces sp. NPDC050508 | reverse complement strand
CCATTCCTCCGGGCCGCTCGCTCGCTTCTGAAACGGGCTGGAGCGGACCGAGTCAAGGGTGGAGCGCAGCGCAATCGGCGTAGCCGACGCGACCGCAGGGAGCGCCCTTTACTCGGGCCGTGGAAGCCCGACACTGGCCAAGAAGCGAGTGGCCCAACGTTCACTTCACAACTCAGGGCCAGAGCAACCCCTTCGACCAGCCCCGCTCCTCCCGGACATAGCTCAGGCGCACGTGTCGTCGTAGCGCATCTCCCTGGAAGAACTCGGCCTCGTCCGGGAACACGCGGTACAGCGTCCAGGACTCCACCGGCGTCTCCGGCTCCCGTTGTGCCAGTTCCCAGGCCGCTTCCGATGCCTGCGTCAACTCGCCCAGAGACGGGAGGACTTCGCTCTGGTGGCCGGTCAGCGCCGCCGCCAGGGCGCCTGTCGAGCGGGCGTGCAGGTCGGACTGAGATTCGGCCGGGGTCGCCGGGAGGACCGGGCCGCGCAGGCGGACCTGGCGGCCGAGGCGGGGCCAGTAGAAACCGAGGGCGGCGTACGCGAAGCCCTTCAGCTGGTGGCCCTTACGGCTCGTGGCGTGGGTCGCGAAGGACCAGCCCTCGTCGTCCGCGCCGTGCAGCATCACGATCCGTACGTCCGGGAGGCCCCCGCCCTCGGTCTCCGGGTCGCCGTCCCGCGTCGCCAGCGACATCGCGTGCGGTTCGGGCTCCCCCGCCGCCACCGCCTCCGCGAACCAGGTGGTGAAGAGGGCCAGTGGGGTCGCCGGTGCCGCGGTCGGGTCGAAGGGTGGTAGGTCGGTGACCTCCGGGGCCCATACCCGTAGTGATCTGAGTAGTTCGTGAAGGTCCGTTCCCGTTGCCATGGGGCGAGTATCACCTCCATCGGCCGGGAGTCACCGGTGATGCGTCAGCCGTCGGCCGTCACACCTCCGTCTCCGGGTCCGTCGCCAGCCGTCCGTGCAGGTGGACGTCACGGAACGCGTCCAGGCGGCCCGCTTCGAACATCGCCCCGCGCAGCGTCCCCTCGGCCGGGAAGCCGCAGCGTTCGGCGATGTGGCAGGAGGCGTCGTGGCCGAGGGCGTGGCCGAGTTCGAGGCGGTGCAGGCCCAGGTCGGTCAGGGCCCAGCGGGCGGCGAGGGTGAGGGCGCGGATGGTGACGCCTCGGCCGCGGGCCTCGGGGAGGGTCCAGTAGCCGACGCGGGCGACGCGGATGGTGTGGTCGATGTCGTTGACGCCGATGTGTCCGAGGGTCGTACCGTCGGCCGCGTCCGTGACGCAGAACGACGCGCTGACGCCGTCCTCCGCGCTCTCGGCGCGGGAGCGCAGCGAGTTGCGGGCGCCGGTGAGGTCGGTGATCGGCCGTAGGGGGGTGTTCCAGCGGCGGAACTCGGGGTCGGAGACTCCGCGGAGCCAGTCCGTCACGTCGGTGTCGTCGTCGGGGTCCCAGGGGCGCAGCCGCAGTCCGTGACCGTTCAGTTCAGGGAAGGGGTGTCGGCGGGACCGCTCGCGTATGTGGGCCATCGCGCCATTGAATCAAGCTCCCCGTGGGCCGTGTACGTCGTTTTCGGCGGTCCGCGGGCACCGGCTCACAGCGGCCGGAACACCGGTACCCCGACGCCGACCCCGTCTCGGAAGGTCACCTCCAGCGCCATTCCGGCCCGCAGCCCGGCGGCCTCGCACTGCACAATCTCCGTCATCATCCGCGGCCCCTCCACGAGATCGACCACGGCGGCGAAGTACGGCACCCGCTCCCCGAAGGGCGGCAGGTCGTTGCGGTGGACGACGGACCAGGTGTAGAGCGTGGCGCGTCCGCTCGCGGTCTCCCAGGTGACGTTCTCGCTCCAGCAGCGGGGGCAGAACTCGCGGGGGTAGTGGTGGGCGCGTCCACAGTCGGCGCAGCGCCTGATCAGGAGCCGGCCCTGTTCGGCGGCGTGCCAGTAGGTGCGGGTGAAGGCGTCGGTCTCGGGGATGTCGTAGCGCGGAGTGGCGGTCATCGGAACCAGCCCAGCGCGGCGTCCACCGACCACACCTGCCAGGACATCGCGAACAGGCCCACCACCGAGATGAGCGCCATCATCGCGTTCTGTCCCTGCTCGGCCCAGTCGTGGATCATGAGCGTGAAGTAGAGGACGTTGAGGAGTAGGCCTCCGACGAGCGCGGCCGGCGTGAGGAGGCCCACGACCAGGCCGAGGCCGACCGCCAGCTCGGCGTAGACGACGACGTACGCCATCGTGCGCGGGCGTGGGGCGACCATCACGTCGAAGCCCGAACGGACCGCGGTCCAGCGGTGTTTCGCGGCGACGTCGGCGGCCCAGGCGATGCCGGTGCCGCGTTCGAACCAGGCCTTCTTGTCCTTGTGTCGCCAGCTCTCCAGCCACCACAGGCCGAGTCCTATGCGCAGGACCGCGAGCCAGTCCGCTGCGCTGAGCCAGATCGCATCCATGAATCTGACGGTACGTCAGAACCTGAAGAAAGCCGAGAGGGGGCCATGAAATTCCTGTGTTCCGGCCGTGCCGCTGTGGGTCCCCCATGAATGCCCGGCAGATTGTTGACGATTTTGTTCAACGCCGATTACGTTCGCAAGCGCAAGGTCAAGGAGCGGTCGGGAAGACGCGGTCGGAAGACGAGAGGCAGCACGGTGAAGCACAGGGCAGTGAAGCGCAGGACGGTAGTCATGGGCATCGGCGCGACCGCCGGTGTCGCGGCGGTCGGCGGCATCGCGCTCAGCGCGAACGCGTCGAGCGACTCGAAGTCCTCGTCGTCCTCCTCGTCGGACACCCTGGTCTTCGACCCGGACGCCTACACGAAGCTCACGAAGACCATCACGGACACCGAGGGCACGAAGCACACGGTCGTCTACCACTTCTGGAAGGCGATCACGTACGTCGCCAAGCCGGTGGACGCCACCTACCAGTCCCTCATCGTCAGCTCCCCGGTGGAGATCGACGGCAAGGCGGTCGACGCGAGCAACGCGCCGATCCTGCTCGCCAACTCCGTCGGCGGCTACCTGCCCTCCTCCGTGTCGACCGCCACCGAGGTCGGCGGCGGCGGTTCGGCCATGGGCGGCGGCGCGGCTCCGTCCGGTGTCCCCAGCTCCTCCGCCTCCGCCTCGGCCTCCGCGAGCGCCTCCGCCCCGGGCGCCAACGGCAACACCAACGCCACCGGCGGTGCGACCTCCAGCAACCAGCTCCTCGCGCTGGCCGCCGGTTACGTCGTGATCGAGCCCGGCGCCCGCGGCCGTACCCTCAAGAACTCCAGCGGCGAGTACTACGGCACCGCCCCGACCGCGATCGTCGACCTCAAGGCCGCGGTCCGGTACGTGAAGGCCAACAAGGGGCGCATCCCCGGCGACGTCGAGCGGATCGTCTCCGCGGGGACCAGTGCGGGTGGCGCCCTGTCCTCGCTGCTGGGCGCGTCCGGCGACAGCCCGATCTACGACAAGTACCTGAAGGAGCTGGGCGCGGCCGACGCCTCCGACGCGATCTTCGCGACCGGCGCCTGGTGCCCGATCACCGACCTGGAGCACGCGGACGGCGCCTACGAGTGGAACTGGGGCGCCAACGACCTGAGCACCGGCAAGACGGTCGACCAGACCGTCTCCAAGGCGTTGCAGGCGCAGTTCGCCGAGTACCAGGCCGGGTTGAAGCTGCGCGGCCTCGGCGGCTTCGGTCCGCTGAACGCGCGCAACCTCGACGCGTACATGGTCGAGCAGTACCTGGAGCCGTCGGCGACCACATACCTCGCCGCCCTTTCGGACTCCGCCCGCGAGACCTACCTGAAGGCCAACACCTTCATCACCTGGTCCGGCGGCAAGGCCACCTTCACCTGGGCCGACTTCCTCACCCACGTCGGCGCCCGCAAGAAGGACGCCCCGGCCTTCGACGCCTTCGACCTCTCAGCCGGCGAGAACAACGAGTTCGGCACGGGCACGACGCTGGCCCGGCACTTCACGGCGTACGGCGCGAAGAACGACTCAACGGGCCTCAGCAGCAAGCGTGTTGCGAGCGACATCCCCGCGAAGCTCGACCTGATGAACCCGATGTTCCACCTGGTGGAGAAGGTGAACCCGAACCGTTCCAAGCACTGGTGGATCCGCCTCGGCACCAAGGACTCGGACACCTCGCTGACGGTCGCCGCCAACCTCGCCGCCCGTCTCGACAACCTGGGCGACGACGTGAACCACATCTACTACTGGGACGAGGGCCACGGCGCCAACACCGACCCGGGCGACTTCATCAAGTGGATCGCCCAGGTGACGGGCCACAAGGCCAAGCGCCGGTAAGCCGCCCTCCCCTCAGCCGCGGTGCCGGTTTCCCGTCATACATTCCGGTCGCCGCCGGCACGACGCCGAGCCCCTTCGCGCACGATGCGGGCTCGGCGTCGTGTGCTTTCCCGGCCGCAGCGCCTTCATCCGTCCCCCACAACCAGAGGCTGTACATCCCACAACCAGAGGCCCTACGCCAGCAACCTCACCCAGTCCTCCACACCCGTGATCAATCCGCAACCAATTCCGGGCTTGACCGAGACCCATCAACGTGGGACGTGATTACGCTCGCGCTCATGGCCGACTCCACAGCGCCCCCGATCCCCGCGGCGCAGAACCACGCAGACCGCCCCGTGTACGTCATCGGCGGCGGCCCCGGCGGACTCGCCGCCGCGTACGCGCTGCGCGCGCAGGGCATCCGTGCCGTCGTACTGGAGAAGTCGGACCGGGTCGGGGCGTCCTGGCGGAGGCACTACGACCGTCTGCACCTGCACACCACCCGGCGCCTGTCGGGGCTGCCCGGGCTCGCGATGCCGCGCCGGTTCGGGCGCTGGGTCTCGCGGGACGACGTGGTGCGCTATCTGGAGAAGTACGCCGAGGTCCACGAGCTGGAGATCGTCACCGGCGTCGAGGTCTCCCGCGTCGAGCGCTCGGCGGACGGCGCCGGCTGGCTGCTGCACGCCACCGGCGGCCGTGAGCTGACCGGCCGCGCGGTCGTCATCGCCACCGGCACCAACCACACCCCCCAGCTCCCCGACTGGCCCGGCCGCGACACCTACACCGGCGACCTCCTGCACGCCGCCGACTACCGCAACGCCCAGCCCTACGCCGGCCGCGACGTCCTGGTCGTCGGCGTCGGCAACACGGGCGCGGAGATCGCGGTCGACCTGGTGGAGGGCGGAGCGTCCCGCGTCCGGCTCTCCGTCCGCACGACCCCGCACATCGTGCGCCGCTCGACCGCGGGCTGGGCGGCGCAGTACACGGGCGTTCTCGTACGACGGCTGCCGGTCGGCGTCGTCGACCGGCTCGCGGGGCCGATGGCCAAGCTCAGCGTGCCGGACCTGGCGGCGCAGGGGCTGCCGCACCCCGACACCGGGCTGTACAGCCGGGTCAAGGAGGGGTCGATCCCGGTGCAGGACGTCGGGCTGATCGATGCCGTGCGCAAGGGGCTGGTCGAGGTCGTGGCGGCCGTGGAGAGCTTCGAGGACGGCAAGGTGGTCCTCGCCGGCGGCGACCGCATCGGGCCGGATGCCGTGATCGCGGCCACGGGATACGTCCGCTCCCTGGAGCAACTCGTCGGCCACCTCGGTGTGTTGGACGCCCGCGGCAAGCCGGTCGCGACCGGCGCGCACACCCCGAAGGACGCGCCAGGCCTGTATTTCACCGGCTTCACCAACCCCATCAGCGGCATGTTCCGCGAGATGGCGATCGACGCGGAGAAGATCGCGAAGGCGGTCGCCAAGGGCGTCCGCAAGGGCCAGTTGGCATAAGGGTCCTCTGCCGCAGGCCGAGACATCTATGTTCTTTGCGTGCACGACAGTTCCTGACGCAGTGTCAGTTCAGTAATCTGACACTGCGTCAGTTAATTGTGCTGTCACGACTGTCACACAGGAGCGGGCGGACCGATGCTTGGATCAACCCACGGCACCCTCACCACCGACTCCCGCCGGGCCCGGGTCATCGCCTGCGGTGAGCAACCCGGCCCGGCCGTCCACGGCAGGCCCGCCGACGTCGACGACCTCGACATCAGCGGGCGGCCGTTGTACGCCGGCGTACCCGACCTGGACCGTTTCTTCCGCCCCGAGTCGGTCGCCGTGATCGGCGCCTCGGACGCGGAGGGACGGCCGAACACCGGCATCACCCGCCAACTCATGGCCTGGGCAGGGAGGGTGGGCGCCCGTCTGCACCCGGTGCACCCCACCCGCGCGACGGTCTTCGACATCCCCTGCTTCCCCTCCGTCGCCGATCTCCCCGAACAGGTGGACCTGGCCGTGGTGTTGGTGGCCGACCCCCTCCCGGTGATCGAGCAACTCGCCGAGGCGAAGGTGAAGTTCGCGGTCGCCTTCGCGTCGGGCTTCGCGGAGACGGGCGAGGAGGGTGCGCTGGCACAGGCCCGACTCGCCGCCGCCGTAGGGAGGTCGGGCCTGCGTCTCCTCGGTCCGAACACCAACCTCAACGCCTTCGAGAACTTCCGCGAGGACCTCGAAGGCCCCGCCATCGCCCTCATCACCCAGTCCGGCCACCAGGGCCGCCCGGTCTTCGCCCTCCAGGAACTCGGCATCCGCCTCTCCCACTGGGCGCCCACCGGCAACGAAGCCGACCTGGAGACGGCCGACTTCATCTCCTACTTCGCCGAGCGCCCCGAAGTCGGCACCATTGCTTGCTACGTGGAGGGCCTCAAGGACGGCCGCTCCTTCCTCCTGGCCGCCGACCGCGCCGCCCGCCGCAAGGTGCCCGTCGTCGCGGTGAAGGTCGGCCGCACCGAGACCGGCGCCCGCACGGCCGCCTCCCACACCGGCAAACTCACCGGCGCGGACACGGTGGTGGACGCGGCGATGCGCCAGTACGGCGTGATCCGCGTCGACGGCCTCGACGAACTCCAGGACACGGCAACGCTGTTGGCGCGGGCGAAGCCTCCGGTGGCCGAGGGGGTGGTCGTGTACTCGATCTCCGGCGGCACGGGCGCCCACTTCGCCGACCTGGCGAGCGAGGCAGGCCTACGCCTCCCGCAGCTGTCGGACGCGAAACAGGCCGAACTCCACGAGTGGATACCGCCGTACCTGAGCGTGGCCAACCCGGTGGACAACGGCGGTCACCCGGTGGGCGACTGGCGCGGCCGGAAGATCATCGACGCGATCCTCGACGACCCGGAGGTAGGGGTGCTGGTCTGCCCCGTCACGGGCCCCTTCCCCCCACTGAGCGACAAGCTGGTGGAGGACCTGGTGGCGGCGGCCGAGCGCACGGACAAGGTGGTGTGCGTGGTGTGGGGCTCGCCGGTGGGCACCGAACCGGCGTACCGCGAGGTGCTGTTGGGATCGTCGAGGGTGGCGACGTTCCGCACGGTGGGCAACTGCATCACGGCGCTGCGCGCCTACTTCTCCCACCACCGCTTCGTGCACGCCTACCGTTCCCCCTTCGACGAGGCCCCCCGCACCGTCTCCCCCTCCTTCCGCAAGGCGCAGGCGCTGATGCGCCCGGGCCAGCAGTTGAGCGAGCACGCGGCGAAACAACTGCTGCGGGCCTACGGCATCCGGGTGCCGCGCGAGCAGTTGGTGACCAGCGCGGCGGCGGCCGTACGGGCGGCGGGGCTGGTGGGCTACCCGGTGGTGATGAAGGCGTCCGGGGCGCAGATCGCGCACAAGACGGAACTGGGCCTGGTGAAGGTGGGGCTGACGTCGGCCAGTCAAGTCCGGGACGCCTACCGGGAGTTGACCGACATCGCGCGCTACGAGGACGTGACCCTGGACGGTGTGCTGGTCTGCCAGATGGTCGAGCGGGGCGTCGAGATGGTCGTGGGCGTCACGCAGGACGAGCTGTTCGGGCCGACGGTGACGGTCGGGCTGGGCGGGGTGCTGGTGGAGGTGCTGCGGGACGTGGCGGTACGGGTGCCGCCGTTCGGTGAGGACCAGGCGGGCGAGATGCTCGGGGAGTTGCGCGGGCGTCCCCTGCTGGACGGAGTACGGGGTCGGCCACCGGCGGACCTGGACGCGCTGGTGGAGGTGATCCTGCGGGTGCAGCGCATGGCGCTCGAACTGGGCGATGTGCTCTGCGAGTTGGACATCAACCCGCTGATGGTGCTGCCGCGGGGGCAGGGCGCGGTGGCGTTGGACGCGCTGGCGGTGTGCCGATGACGACCGAGGTGGTGCACACCGTCGCGGGCCGGGTCGCGTACCTCACCCTCAACCGGCCCGAGGCCCTGAACGCCCTCGCCCCGGCCCAACGGGACCGGCTGATCGGCCTGTTGGGCGAGGCGTCGGCCGATCCGGCGGTCCGGGCGGTGGTCCTCACCGGCACCGGGCGCGGCTTCTGCGCGGGCGCGGACCTGCGGGGCGGGCCCGCGGCCGGTGAGCGGGTGGCCGGCGATGTGGCCCGCACGATCCGCCTGGGCGCGCAACGTCTGATCGCCGCCGTCCTGGACTGCGAGAAACCGGTGATCGCGGCGGTGAACGGCACGGCGGCGGGCCTGGGCGCGCATCTCGCCCTGGCCTGCGACCTCGTACTGGCCGCGGAGTCGGCGAGGTTCATCGAGGTGTTCGTACGACGGGGGCTGGTCCCGGACGGTGGGGGCGCGTATCTGCTGGCCCGGCTGATCGGGCCGCAGCGGGCCAAGGAGCTGATGTTCTTCGGGGACGCGGTGAGCGCGGCGGACGCGGAACGGCTCGGCCTCGTCAACAGGGTCGTACCGGACGGGGAGTTGGCGAAGACGGCCCGGGAGTGGGCGGAACGTCTCGCCACCGCCCCCACCCGGGCCCTCGTCCTCACCAAGCAACTCGTCAACGCGTCCTTGGACAGCGACCGGGCGACCGCGTTCGCGGCGGAGGCGGCGGCGCAGGAGATCAACATGACCACGGAGGACGCCCGGGAGGGTGTGGCGAGCTTCGTGGAGCGCAGGAGTCCCGAGTACCGGGGACGGTGAACTCCCCCTCCCCGGTGGGCGTCAGTCCAACAGGCCGTCGTAGTCGGGGAGTTTGTACGTCGTGTCGGCATAGCCGCCGGAGAGGTCCGTGGCGCTGTTGCCGAGGTTGGCGATGATGTCGTAGCCGCCGGCCTCGATCGCCTTGCGCTGGGAGGTCTTGAAGTCGGCGATGCTCTCGTTCGCGATCTCGCTGAGTGTGCGGGTGTAGAGGCCGTCGACGGTGTAACCGACGTGCGTCAGGTTGTACTTGGTGGCGACGTCGATCAGGTTGGTGCGGGCGCTGACGAAGAAGACGCTGACGCCGTTGGCGTGCGCGTCCTTGGCCAGGGCGAGCATCGGCGCGACGGCCGGGGTGGGGTAGCCGCCCTCGAAGTAGGACGCCAGCGAGGTGTTGTCGATGTCGAGGACGATCGCCTGCTTGGCGCCCGAGGTGTTGGCGGCGGCACGGGAGTCGATGTAGGTCTGCGCGGGGCCGGTGACGGCGGCGACGTCGGTCAGCCACTGGGACTCGGTCACGGTCGAGTCGGCTGCCTGCGCGGGCAGCGCGGCGGCGAGGGTCAGGGCGAGGCCGGCCACTGCGGCCAGGGCGCCGCCGCGTGCGGTGAGACGGTTCATCGGGTGGGTGCTCCTCAGGTCACGGCAGCCACTGGTTCCGTACCGGTGGCAGTCGTTTCGCAACACTGCTGGTGGCGGGTGTGCGGGAAGTGACTCCGGGAGGTCCGTGCGGCGACGTGACTCCCATGTTCTGACCGGCATTCTGTGAATTGGCCGTCAGTGCCCGCACGTCGGCGCCCGCACCCCTTCCTATCTGATGACCCGTCAGCTTCAATGGATGCTGTGATGGGACACGCAGGGGCGGCAGCAGCCGCCGTCCGCTACCTCAGGTCGGCCGGAAGCGCTCCGGCCGCGCAGCCTGTCGAGGCGCTGCCGCGGCCGGAGCTCCGCTGCGTCACGGACGACGAGCGGGCACCGGTCGACCAGGGTGAATTCCGGCGCGTCCTGGGCGCGTTCGCGACGGGCGTGACCGTGATCACCGCCCCCGCGGCCGGCAGCGAGCCCGGCCCGGCCGGCTTCGCCTGCCAGTCCTTCTCCGCCCTCTCCCTCGACCCGCCGCTCGTCGTCTTCATGGTCGGCCGTACGTCCACGACATGGCCGCGGATCGCCCGCGCCGGTGTCTTCTGCGTCAACGTACTCGGCGCCCACCAGGGCGAGTTGTGCCGCGGCTTCGCGATCAGCGGCACCGACAAGTTCGCGGGCGTGCCGTACGACGCGTCGCCCGTCTCCGGGTCGCCGCGCCTCACCGGCGCGACCGCGTGGGTCGACTGCACGATCCACGCGGTGCACACCGGGGGCGACCATCTGATCGTGGTGGGACGGGTGGACGGGCTGGGCACCGAAGACGCCGACGCGGCGCCGCTGTTGTTCCACCGGGGCCGGTTCCTCCGACCGTGAAGTAGGACGGAATCCGACCTACCCCGCTCCTATCGTCGCCCCGACACCCGGCAGCGACGAAGGGAACTCCCATGCCTCAGCAGACCAACTCCGCGCCCGAGGGCTACACCACCGTCGCGCCCTGGGTCGTCACCGACGACACGGGAGCCTTTCTCGACTTCGTCGCCGCGGCGTTCGACGGAGAGGAGCTCGGGCGGGTGGCGACCGAGGGCGGGGCGATCGGGCACGGCGAGATCCGGGTCGGGGACACCGTCGTCCTGGCCTTCGACCGGGCCGCGGACTGGCCCGTCATGCCGAGCCTGCTCCGCGTGTTCGTGCCCGACGCGGACCGGGCGTTCGCACGGGCCGTCGACGCCGGCGGCCGTATCGTCACACCCCTCGCGAACGACGCCTTCGGGCAGCGTGGCGGGCGGATCAAGGACCCCTTCGGCACCATCTGGTGGGTGGTCGCCCACGTGGAGGACGTCCCCGAGGACGAGATGTGGCAGCGGCTGCAACAACCCGAGTACGCCGAGGTCATGCGTGTCGCCCAGGCGACGTTCGACGCCGAAGTCAGTGGCCGGGGCCGCGGACGCAGCAGTGCTCCGGTGCGGACGGCCGGCTGACAGGAGGCTTCCCGTCCTCACGCCGCCACAGGCGTCACCGCCGTAGGCATCACGCCCCGCCGCCGGATCACCAACGCCATCAGCGCGGCCACCGCGCACAGCGCTCCCGCCACGTACCAGACCATGTCGTACGACCCGAACGCGTCCCGTGCGACCCCGCCCAGGAAGGCCACCAGTGCCGCGCCGATCTGGTGGGAGGCGAGGACCCAGCCGAAGACGATGGCGCTGTCCTCGCCGTACTGCTCGCGGCACAGGGCCAGGGTCGGCGGGACCGTGGCGACCCAGTCGAGGCCGTAGAAGACGATGAAGAAGAGCATGGGCGGGTGGACGGTGGGGGCCAGCAGCATGGGGAGGAAGAGGAGGGAGATGCCGCGCAGGGCGTAGTAGACGGCGAGCAGGCGGCGCGGTTCGAAGCGGTCGGTGAACCAGCCGGAGGCGATCGTGCCGACCACGTCGAAGACGCCGATCACCGCGAGCAGTGAGGCCGCCGCCGTGATGGGCATGCCGTGGTCGTGGGCGGCGGGCACGAAGTGGGTCTGGATCAGGCCGTTCGTGGAGGCGCCGCAGATCGCGAAGGTACCGGCCAGCAGCCAGAAGGGGCCCGTGCGGACCGCCTTGAACAGGACGGCGATCGTACGGCGGGCCGCACCTGTGACCGGTTCCGGCTTCGGTACGAACTCGGTGGCGCCGTACGGCTTCGCGCCCACGTCCGCCGGGTGGTCGCGCAGCAGCAGCCAGACGAAGGGGACGACCGCGAGGGCCGCGAGGGACACGGTGACGGCGGCCGGGCGCCAGCTGTGCTCCTCGACTATCCAGGACAGCAGGGGCAGGAAGATCAGCTGGCCGGACGCCGAGGCCGCCGTGAGGATCCCGGTGACCAGGCCCTTCCGTGCGGTGAACCAGCGGTTGGTGACCGTCGCCGCGAAGGCGAGGGCCATCGAACCGCTGCCCAGCCCCACCAACAGGCCCCAGCACAGCAGCAGTTGCCAGGGTGCCGTCATCCACACGGTCAGGCCGGAGCCGAGCGCGATCACGGTCAGCGCGACCGCGACGACACGTCGGATGCCGAAGCGGTCCATGAGCGCCGCCGCGAACGGCGCCGTCAGCCCGTACAGCGCGAGGTTGATGGAGGCCGCGGCCCCGATCGTGCCGCGCGACCAGCCGAACTCCTGGTGCAGCGGATCGATCAGCAGCCCGGGCAGCGAACGGAAGGCCGCCGCGCCGATGATCGTCACGAAGGTGACGGCGGCGACGAACCAGGCGCGATGCAGTGACAATGTGCGGCTCCGCCGCGGGCGGGTTCGTCGGGCGGGCCGGGCTTCGTCCACGACTGTGGTCGGTTCGGTTGTCTGGGTCACGCCATACAGCTTCCGGTCTGCGGCCGATCCGATCCATTGGCCCGAAGGACAGCATTCACTAGGATCGGGCCATACAATCGGGTCATGGCCACAGCCACCACCGACGGTTTCCGCCCGCACCGTGTCGTCGTGCTCGCCCTCGACGGTCTCCTGCCCTTCGAGCTGGGCATCCCGCACCGGATCTTCGGGCGGCCCAGGGACGCCGAGGGGCGGCTGCTGTACGAGGTCGTGACCTGCTCGGTCCGACCGCCCGGGCCGGTCGACACCGATGCCGACTTCGCCATCCAGGTCCCGAACGGCCCGGAGGCCCTGGCCACCGCCGACACGGTGATCGTCCCGGCGTCGTACGAACTCGGCCCGGTCTTCGAGGAGGGTGTCCTCACCCCCGAACTCGTCGCCGCCTTCGCCCGGATCCGCCCCGGCACCCGCCTCGCGTCGATCTGCACGGGCGTCTACGTCCTCGCCGCCGCCGGTCTCCTCGACGGCCGCCCGGCCACCACGCACTGGGCGGATGCCGAGCGCTTCCAGCGGCTCTTCCCGCGGATCGAGGTCGACGCGGACGTCCTGTTCATCGACGACGGCGACATCCTGACTTCGGCGGGTGTCGCGGCCGGCATCGACCTGTGCCTGCACATGGTGCGCCGGGACTTCGGCACGACGGTCGCCAACGACGTGGCCCGCCGCACGGTCGTGCCGCCGCACCGCGACGGCGGGCAGGCGCAGTACATCCACCGCCCGGTCCCCGACCCGCAGTTGGCGACCACGACCGCCGCCCGCGCCTGGGCGCTGGGACGGCTGCACGAGCCGATCCAGCTGCGTGACATGGCGGAGCAGGAGGCGATGTCCGTCCGCACCTTCACCCGCCGCTTCCGCGAGGAGGTCGGGATCAGCCCCGGCCAGTGGCTCACCCAGCAGCGTGTCGAACGCGCCCGGCACCTCTTGGAGTCCACCGACCTGTCCATGGACCAGGTGGCCACGGACGCGGGCTTCGGCACCGCCCAGTCGATGCGCCAGCATCTGCAGGCGGCGCTCGGCGTCACCCCGACGACGTACCGCCGCACGTTCCGCACCGGCACCACCACGGGCCACGGGTCCAAGAGTCACGGCGGTGTCGGCGCCGCGCCCTGAACCCGTGCCCCCGCACGTCTCGCCCTTACCGGTCAGCCCGCGACGATGCCCTCCCCGCCGACGGCACCCGGCACCACGACCGAACCGATCGCGGTGAGCGACCCGCTCTTGTCGACCCGGAACTCGTCCACGATGCCCTTGATCCCGGTCTGGACGTAGAGGTACCGGCCGTCCGAGGAGGCCGCCGCGTCCACCGTGCCGGCGTCGGTGGCTGTGTTGCCCAGCGCGGTCAACTCGCCCTGGGGGCCCACCCGGTAGCCGGACACCGTGCCGCTGGCGGCATTGGAGACGTACACGTTGCCGCCGGCGGTGACCGCCCAGCAGGTGGCGGTCTGGCCGGTCGGGACCGTGCCCTTCGCGGTCAGTCTGCCGTCGCCGGCGACGCCGAAGGTGCCCACCGAGTTCGTCCCGGCCTCCGTCACATGGATCCGTCCGGCGGAGTCGAAGTCGAAGCCGAACGGCACGGCCCCCGGGAGCGAGGTCACCACGGGCCGCGCGGACGGCCCGCCGTACCGGCTGACCGGGAAGACGTCGATGCTCTGCCCGGCGGCCTTGGTGGTGACCACGAGCTTGGATCCGTCGGGCGTGAAGGAGATCTGTCCTACGGCCGAAGCGGTCGCGCCCAGGCCGAGTTCGCGGTGCCAGGAGGGGACCTCGACCAGCCGCTCGCCGGTCCGCGCGAAGCCCTGCACGGAACCGCCGCCGAGCGCGTTGGCGACGTAGACCCGGTCGCCGTGGAAGGTGACGCTGACCGGGAACGTGCCGCCGCTGGAGATCTCCTGGACGCGGCGCAGGTGGGTGCCGTGCACGGCGAAGACGGTCACGGTGTCGCTGCCCGCGTTGACGGCGTAGAGCAGCTGGTTGTGCCGGTCGTAGGCGAGCGAACCCTGCGAGGCCAGGTGGTCGGCGACGGTGCCGGCCAGGACGCCGCCCTTGCCCCCGGTGCGGTAGACGCCCTGCTGGCCGAGGGTGCCGTCGGCGGCGCGCTCATAGGCGACCACGGAGTTGGCGGTCGTGTCGTCGGTCTGCACGAACACCGTCGAACTGCCGTGGTGCGCACGGGAGTCGGAGCCGCGGTGCCCGTCGGCCGCACTGGCCGCGGGCGCGGCGAAGAGGGCGGCGGCGGCGAGCGCGACGGCGCCCGTACCCGCCGTACGGGCGATCCGGACGGCGCGGGAGGTGCGGGAGGCGCGGGCCTTGGAGAGAGCCATGTGTGGGTACTCCTCTTGCGGAAAACGGAACACGGAACGCGGGATCAGGAGCCGGCGGAGCGACTCGCGCTCACTGCCGGACGGCTGTAACGCTAGCCCGCGACCGCGGTACATAAGAGGACAAAAAGCTCGCTCAGGCCCGACGTCCGGGCTTCGTAAGAATCACCGCCAACTCCGCTTCGAGGCACCTGACTTCACAGACCGCGCTACGGCGACATCGACATCCCGCGCCGCCCGCCCCACACGCCCCGCCCGCCGCACCTCGCCCCACCAGCCAGTGACAGTCAGCACCGCGGTCAGGCCGACTCCCGCCAGGATCGCCGTCGACGGTGCGGCGACCTTGAGCAGGGCACCGGCCAGCGAGCCCGTGGCCGCGTAACCCGCCCCCGCCGCCGCGTACATGATCGAGTAACCGGCGGCCAGGGTGCTCGGCGGCAGCACCTCGCGCAGGGAGAGGTTCCGGGTGAGCATCGCGCCCGACTGGAGCGTGCCGCCCACCACGAGCGCGACCGCGATCCCCGCCGTGGCCGGTATCAGCGCGGCCAGCGCCACACACGTCGAGGTCCCGGCCATCAGCAGCACGCTGCGGGTGCGCAGCAGTCCCGGCCAGCCGCGCAGACCGTAGACGAAGGCGCCGAGGCCGCCGCCCACCGCCATCCCGGTCAGCAGCGGGCCGGACCAGCCGACGCCGATGCCGCGCTGTTCCAGCAGGGCGGGCAGGACGAGTTCGGACAGGCCGAGCAGGGCCATGCTGGCCGCGCCCGTGACGTACACCGGCCAGGCGCCGATCAGCACCCGGAGCAGCGGAACACCGGCCCCGCCCGCGCCGCCCGTGTCGTCCACGCCCCACGCGGCCGGCAGCAGCCACAGCCCCGCGACCGACCACGCCATCAGCCCGGCCGCGAGCAGCAGCGGAACCCGTGGCGCGACACCGAGCGCCAGCCCGGCGACCGCGGCCGGGGAGACGGCCCACACGCCCGCCGTGAGTATCGACTCGACGGACAACGCCTGCGCCACGGACCGCGCCGGCACCAACTCGCTGAGCAGCGTGCGCAGTCCACCGGTGGCGGCGGCCGGCGCGGCCCCGGCGACGACCGCGAACCCGGCGAGCACGGCAGGATGCGCGTCCGGAAACACCCCGAGCCCCAGAAACCCCAGGGTCCCGAACGCGAGGCCGACGGCAAGATGCACCCGGGCCCTCTCCGGCCGCAGCCGCATGCCAAGTACCGGAGCGCCGCCGATCTCCCCGATGACGTAGGCCGCCGCGAGTATCGCGCCCAGCGAGTAGCCCCCCGGCCGCTCGCGCACGAGGAAGACCAGGGCCAGCGGGGCCATGGCCACGGGCATGCGGGCACCGATGGTGGTGCAGGCCCAGGTCAGGACCTGTCGGGAGACGACATCGCGGTAGGTCATGCCAAAACGCTACGGGCCGGGACTGACAACGCCCCAGGAATTTCCCAGGCCTGTGGACAACTCCCGGCATGCATCCGTCAGAACGCCAGAAGACCAAGAGGCCAGGAGGCCAGGAGGTCAGAAGGCGAGGAGGTCAGAAGGCGAGGAGGTCAGAAGGTCAAAAGGTCAGAACCCCCCGAGCCACCCGCCCCGCCTCCGCGTCCCCCGCCGCCTTCTCGAAGTCCTCGACGGGATACGTCTCGGTCACCAACTCGTCGAGCAGCAACCGCCCTTCGCGATACATCTGGGCGTACAGGGCGATGTCCCGCTGCGGCCGGGAGGACCCGTACCGGCAGCCCAGGATCGACTTGTCCAAGTACATGGACGAGACGAGGAAGGACGCCTCGGCCGTGGCCGGCGGCACCCCGAGCAGCACCGCCTGGCCGTGCCGGTCGAGCAGATCCACGGCCTGCCGGATCAGCTCCACCCGCCCGACGCACTCGAAGGCGTGATCCGCCCCGCTCGGCAGAATCTCCCGCACGCCCTCCGTCGACGGGAGGAAGTGCGTGGCCCCGAACTGCCGTGCCACGCCCTCCTTCCCTGGGTTGGCGTCCACCGCGACGATCGTCGACGCCCCCGCGATCCGCGCCCCTTGGATGACGTTGAGCCCGATCCCGCCGGTCCCGATGACGACGACGCTGTCCCCGTGATCGACCCGCGCCCGGTTGAGCACGGCGCCGACCCCGGTCAGCACCCCGCATCCGATGAGCGCGGCCGACGGCAGGGGAATGTCCTTGGGGATGCGGACGACCTGCACCGCCTTCACGACGGTCCGTTCCGCGAACGCCGAGTTGGACGCGAACTGGTACACCGGCTGCCCGCCCCGCGTGAACGGCTGCCCCGGCCGCCCGATGGCCTGCCGGCACATGGTCGGCCGCCCCCGGTCGCACTCGGCGCAGGTCCCGCAGTTGGCGAGCGTGGAAAGAGCCACATGGTCACCGGGCGAAACATGGGTGACGCCCACACCCACGACCTCCACCACCCCGGCACCCTCATGCCCCAGCACCACAGGAACAGGGAAGGGTATGGTCCCGTCCACCACAGACAGATCGCTGTGACACAGCCCGGCCGCCGAGATCGCGACCAGCACCTCACCCGGCCCCGGCTCCCGCACCTCCAGATCGTCCACGACCTGGATCTGCTTGCCGTCGAAGACCACACCGCGCATCAGACGACTCCCTTGGGTTCCCTGGGCAGACCGAGCACCCGCTCGGCGATGATCGTGCGCTGAACCTGGTCCGAGCCGCCGTAGATCGTGTCGGCCCGCGAGAAGAGGAACAGGTGCTGGAACAGGTCGAGTTCGTAGGACGCGGACGGCGACCAGTCCACCGGCCCCACCGTCGCCGCGGCCCCGCGCACCGCCATGGCCAGCTCCCCGAGCCGCTGATGCCAGCCGCCCCACAACAGCTTGGCCACACTGGGAGCCCCCGCGTCCCCCGCCCGTCCCAGTGTCCGCAGGGCGTTCCACCGCATGGTCCGCAACTCGGCCCACTGCCGCACGAGTCGGTCGCGCAGGACGGGATCAGACACCGCACCCGAGTCAACGGCCGCCTCGACCACCCGCCCCAACTCACCGGCGAACCCGATCTGTTGGGCAAGCGTCGACACCCCCCGCTCGAACCCGAGCAGGCTCATGGCGACCTGCCACCCCTCCCCCTCGCCCCCGACCACATGCTCGGCACGCGCACGTGCCCCGTCGAAGAACACCTCGTTGAACTCGCTCGTCCCGGTCAACTGCCGTATGGGCCGCACCTCGACGCACCCCGGCTGATCCATGGGCACAAGCAGAAAGCTCAGCCCGTGATGCCGCCGCGACCCCACCTCGGTCCGCGCCAGCACAAAACACCAGTCGGCCTCATGGGCGAGCGAGGTCCAGATCTTCTGCCCGGTGATCCGATACGTCCCGTCCCCGCCATCCCGCACGGCGGAGGTCCGCACCCCCGCGAGATCGGACCCCGCCCCGGGCTCGCTGTACCCCTGACACCACAACTCGTCCCCAGCAGCAACAGCAGGCAGAAAACGGTCCTTCTGCTCATCGGTACCGTGAGCGATGAGGGTAGGGGCAAGCAAATTCTCCCCGATATGCCCGGACCGCGGCGGCGCGTCCGACCGCGCGTATTCCTCGGCCCACGCGACCTGTTGGGTGAGTGTGCCACTGCGATTGCCATAGCCAGATTCGGGCCAACCCAGCCCTATCCACCCGCTCTTGCCGAGAGTCCGCTCCCAAACACGACGGTCCTGACCACCTTCGACATGCGCCAAGAGCCAATCCCGAGCTTCGACCCGAAACCTTTCGTCCACGTCAGTGAATCCAAAATCCACAGGGCTCCCCTAACAACACCGTCAAGTCCACCCACCTAAGGGGCGCGGGGAACTGCGCGACCAGCCACAACGAACCCGCACCCGCCAAACAACACGAACCCCCGAGCTATTAGGCGTTCGGCCGCGCTCCATCCCGCGCAGCCCTCTCCATCTCCTGCAACCGAGAAAGCATCGGCATCGGATCCACCCCAACAGACCCCGGCAAAAACTCCGCGATCTTTTCAGCCGTCCACCCGCCGGAGGCATACGCCGCTCTCAACTCCCGAGGCTGCGCCCACACCGCGATCTTCGGCCCGGCAACGGTATAGACCTGCCCGGTGATCCCCACCTCCCGAGCCCGCTCGGACAGCAGATAGACAACCAGCGCGGCAACATCCTCCGGCGACCCGATCTCCGCCAACTCCATAGGAACGTTCGCCGACATCCGCGTACG
The DNA here is from genome assembly GCF_040655155.1 of Streptomyces sp. NPDC050508. NCBI lineage: Bacteria > Bacillati > Actinomycetota > Actinomycetes > Kitasatosporales > Streptomycetaceae > Streptomyces > Streptomyces sp. NPDC050508. The sequence goes on along the minus strand of NZ_JBFAJJ010000009.1, from coordinate 395,298 downwards.
AGCAACAGGCGCCACCGCGTTGGCGGTGACCCCGTACTTGTTCAAACCCAGCGCAGCGCTCCGTACCAGCGAAATGATCCCGCCCTTCGCAGCACTGTAATTCGCCTGCGAAACCGACCCTTGATGGTTCCCACTGGTGAACCCGATCAACGTCCCGGCCCGCTGCTTCCGCATCACCGCCGACGCCGCCCGGAAAACGGTGAACGTCCCCTTCAGATGAGTAGCGAGAACCGGATCCCACTCCTCCTCGGACATATTGAAAAGCATCCGCTCCCGCAGAATCCCGGCAACGCACACCACCCCGTCGATCCGCCCGTACGACGACACCGCGACATCGACAACCCGCTGCCCACCGGCCATGGTCGAGATGTCATCGGCAACGGCAACGGCCTCTCCGCCCGCCGCCAAGATCTCCTTGACGACACCCTCCGCGATCTCACTCGTAGGCGACGCCCCGTCCATCGAGACGCCGTAGTCGTTGACGACGACCCGCGCTCCCTCGGCCGCCGCCGCGAGCGCGACCGCACGGCCGATGCCCCGGCCCGCGCCCGTGACGGCGACGACCTTGCCTGCCAAGAAGTTCCCCATGTCCGGCCCCTCCCCCAGTTTCTGACGGTCCGTTAGATTCGACTCAGATTCTACGACCCGTCAGATGCCTGGAGACAAGCCCTGGGGAGGCCCTGATGTCACTGCCGACACTCGGTCCGGAGTTCCACGACATCGCCAAGCGCGTGAACAACTGGGGCCGTTGGGGAGCGGACGACGAGATCGGCACGCTGAACCTGATCACCGATGACGTGATCCGGGAGGCCGCCGCCGAGATCCGGACCGGCCGCCGGATCCCCCTCGCGCTCCCCCTCCAACAGGACGGCGTACAGACAGGGGTGGTCCCGGGCCGGGTCAACCCCCTGCACGCGATGGTGCAGATCAACCAGGAGCTCTTCGGCCCGGGGACAGTGGCGTTCAGCGACGACGCCGTGACCATGGGGCTGCAGGCCGGCACCCACTGGGACGCGCTGTCCCACACCTCGCACTCCGGGAAGCTGTACAACGGCCGCCCGGCCGGCACCGTGACCCCGCACGGCGGCGCCGAGTTCAGCGGTATCGACAAGGCGCGGCACGTCGTCTCGCGCGGGGTCCTGCTGGATGTGGCACGCGCGCGGGGCGTCGACCGTCTCGACGGCGGCCACGCGGTCACCCCGGAGGACCTGGAGGCCGCCGAGGAACTCGCCGGCGCGCAGGTGCGAGCCGGCGACATCGTGCTCGTACGGACCGGCCAGGTCCAGGTGTATCTGGCCGGTGACAAGCACGGCTACAGCTACCCCTCACCGGGCCTCTCGGTCCGTACGCCGGAGTGGTTCCACGCGCGTGATGTCGCGGCGGTCGCCAACGACACCCTGACCTTCGAGATTCTTCCGCCGGAGATCGAGGACCTGTGGCTGCCCGTGCACGCCCTCGATCTGGTCGAGATGGGGATGCTGCAGGGGCAGAACTGGAATCTCGAAGAGTTGTCCACAGCCTGTGGACAAGAGAACCGCTACACGTTCTTCCTGTCGGCGATGCCCGAACCTTTCATGGGCGCCACGGGAACCCCGGTGGCCCCTATCGCCATCCTCTAGGACAGTCCGGTTTTGACGAGGGCCGGACTTTACGGTCGGATGGCGGCGCGCTGCTGCCCGCCCCGAGCACGGCACCGCGTGCCGCCATCCGACTCCGGCGTACCCGTCCTGGCCCCTGCCCCGAGGGGACCCACGCCGAACACGACCCACACTCGCCGAGGGCTCCCGTCACCGAAGCCCTCGCCGTCCCCTCGCGGCGAATCGCTGCCCACAAGCGTGACCAAGCGGTCACGTCGCGTCAACGCCCATCCGGGGATTTGTTCCCTAAGCGCCATTTGTCACAGGGCGCGCATGGAAGCACAGCCCGGCGCATCTCCGCCCGGCACTTGCAAGGGGCATGCAAGGGGTACACAAGGGCACCTACACCGCTTCGTACGCGAAGCCCTCGAACCCCTCGTACGCCGTGATGCCGCCCCCGAACGCCGCCGCGGCCTCCCGGGGTTCGCTGCCCCGGTCGATCTCGCACCAGATGCGTTTGCCGGTGCCCTCGGCGCTCCAGCCCCAGCGGTCGGCGAGGCCGACCACCAGCGCCAGGCCGCGCCCACCGGTCTCGTCACCGTCCGCGCAGCGCGGCACGGGGGCCTGGCAGCTGGTGTCGGCGACCTCCAGGCGGACGGTGGCCGACTCGGTCGCCTCGCCCGGCAGGGAGAGCCGCAGCACGGCCGGACAGCCGGTGTGCACCACGGCGTTGGTGACGAGCTCGGAGACGAGCAGGATCAGCGTCTCCGCAAGCGGTTCGTCGACGTCTATCCCGGACCCGGCGAGCCGCGAGCGCGCCCACCGCCGGGCTCGCCCCACCTCAGCGGGGTCGGGCCGGATCTCCAGCTGCACTTGAAGCACCTGCACCGCTCACACCATCCGAACCGGCGGACACTTAGCCTCGCGCCTCACGAGGGCCACGATCGTAGCCATTTCCTGCATGACCAGAACAACGGCCAGAACAAGGGTCACGGAACGTGAATCCCTTGCGAGACAGCATGATTGACGTTCAGTCACCCCAACAAGCGCTTCGGGCATATTCCAGCGCGAAGGAGTACGTGTGCGGGATACTGTGCGACGCTCACTGCGGGGAGTCGAACAGGCAGGGGCGAAAGCCCGTTCTGCCGTACGAACGGCGGAGTGCGCCGCCCGATCCGGAGTCGCCCCACAGGCAACACCGGCATGGCTCGTACCTTGAACCACTCGCATCTCACACAAGGTACCGGAGCCCGCAGACGACTCCAGGCCGTGACAAGTCACGCGTAGGACACAACCCGATATCAACGCTCCGTGATTCCGATATGCCACGATCCGCGACACCGTTGTCGAGCCCGATCCGGTTGCCGCAGCCCAGCCGCCCATCACGCCGCCCCGGCCACCAGATCCGCCGCGAGCAACTCCTCACTCTCCGTACTCCCACCACCACGCCGAGCGCGCACCCACGCCCGTTTCAGATGCAGATGCACCTCGGACTCCCAGGTGAAGCCCATCCCGCCATGCACCTGCAGACAGTCCCGCGCCCCACGCACGGCGGCCTCGTCGGCCAACAACCGCGCCGCCGCGATATCCACCGCATCCCTGGTCACAGCCGCCGCGTACACGGCGGCCCGAGCCACCTCCACCCGCACCAACGACTGCGCGCACAAGTGCTTGACGGCCTGGAACGCCCCGATCGGCTGCCCGAACTGCTCGCGCGTCCGGGCGTGTTGCACCGCCAGCCCACACACACGCGAGGCCGTCCCGAGCTGCTCGGCAGCGGTAAGAAGAACAGCAACAGGGTCGGTACGCGCCGGGGCCGGCACCCGATGCAACGGCGTCAACGGATCCACCGACCGCAGCGCTACGGCCCCCTCGGCCCCCGGCAGCACGACATCGGCCTCGTCCAGCCACTCCACGAGACTCCCGTCGGCAGCGGCGACAACGGTTTCCCCACTGGCCGCCCCCGGCACCACCCCGGCGGCGAGATGCGTAGCCACCAAGGGCCCGGGCACCAACGCCCACCCGAGCTCCTCAAACACCAACACGGCTTCGGGCAGCCCGAGTCCAGCTCCGCCGTCAGCTTCGGCCAACCGCAGAGAGAACACCCCAAGGTCACCGAGGGCCCGCCACAAACCCCGGTCCAGCCGAGGAGCGCCCTTTAGAGGAGCGCCCCTTAGGGGCGCGGGGAACTGCGCGATCAGCCCCCACGCACCCGCAGACGACGAACGACCGACCACATCCCGCACAGCAGCCCGCAACGCCTTCTGCTCCCCGGTCAGTTGAAACCGCACCGCTCACCTCCCCTTCGGCAACCCCAAAATCCGCTCAGCCACAATGTTCTGCTGAATCTGCGAGGTGCCGGCGGCGATCGTGTACGACAGCGACGACAGCCGATCGAGCACCCAAGGCCGCTCCAGATCCAGCGACTCCACCCCCAGAACCTCCGCCGCCGCGTCGTACAGCTCCTGCCGCGCATGCGAGTAGCGGAGTTTGAAGACCGACCCGCCCACACCCGGAACACCGCCGGAGGCTTCCGCCTCACTCACATTCCACTGAGTCAGCCGCCACAACGCCCGGAACTCCGCGTTCAATCGCCCCAGTTGACGCCTGAGCACCGGATCATCCCAACGCCCGTTCCGCCGCGCCTCCAAGGCCAGCTCCCCCAACACCCGCCGACAGGCAACGACCTCACCCACAAAGGCCGTACCGCGCTCAAAGGAAAGGGTCACCATGGTCACGCGCCAACCGTCGTTCTCGTCCCCCACCCGGTTGCCGACAGGCACCCGCACCTCATCAAGAAACACCTCAGCGAACTCCGCAGACCCGGCCAGCGTCCGCAACGGCCGTACGGTGATCCCCGCCGCGTCCATCGGCATCGCGAGCCAGCTGATCCCCCGATGCTTCGGCGCGTCCGCATCCGTCCGCACCAACAGCTCGCACCAGTCGGCGACTTCGGCGTGCGAGGTCCAGATCTTGGAACCGCTCACCACGTAGTCGTCGCCGTCCCGCCACGCGCGCGTGCGCAGTGCCGCGAGGTCGGAACCGGCGTCCGGTTCGCTGAAGCCCTGGCACCAGACCTCGTCGCCGCGCAGCACGGGCGGCAGCCAGCGCTCCCGCTGCTCTGGCGTGCCCTCAGCGGCGATCGTCGGCCCGGCGTGTAGCAGTCCCACGAAGTTGGCGCCCACGTAAGGCGCGCCCGCCTTCTCGGTCTCCTCCAGGAAGATCAGCCGGGTGGTCGGGGACGCGTCCCAGTGCACGTCGGCGTACCCGGCGTCGTACAACATCCGCTGCCAGCCCAGGTCGTAGACGCGGCGGCCGGGCCAGTCGTCCGGCGACGGCTTCGAAGGCAAGGTGGGAAGCACCTTGGCCAGCCACTCCCTCAACCGCCCCCGGAACTCGTCCTCCTCGGCCGTGTACGAGAGGTCCATTACTTGTCGAGGTCCAGGCCCAGCATGCGGATCGCGTTGCCCCGCATCAGCTTGTAGACCGTCTCGTCGTCGAGGCCCTTCACATGGTCGAGGGCGACTTCCTTGGTGTGCGGGAAGGTCGAGTCGACGTGCGGGTAGTCGGTCTCGAACGTGGCGTTGTCCCGGCCCACCACGTCCAGCGAAGCGACCCCGTGCTTGTCGCGGAAGAAGCAGCAGAACATCTGGCGGTAGTAGTACGTCGACGGGGGCTCGGGGATCAGGTCCCGCACCCCGCCCCACGCGCGGTGCTCCTCCCACACGTCGTCGGCGCGTTCCAGGGCGTACGGGATCCAGCCCATCTGCCCTTCGGAGTACGCGAGTTTGAGGGTCGGGAACTTCACCAGGACCCCGCTGAAGAGGAAGTCCATCATCGAGGCCATGGCGTTGTTGAAGGAGAGCGAGGCCTGTACGGCGGGGGGTGCGTCCGGTGAGGCGGCGGGCATCTGGGAGCTGCTGCCGATGTGCATGTTGACGACCGTGCCGGTCTCCTGGCAGACGGCGAAGAACGGGTCCCAGTAGCCGGAGTGGATGGAGGGCAGTCCGAGGTAGGTGGGGATCTCGGAGAAGGTCATCGCGCGTACGCCGCGTGCCGCGTTCCGGCGGATCTCCTCTACGGCCAACTCCACGTCCCACAAAGGGATCAGGCACAGCGGGATGAGCCGGCCGCCGCTGTCGCCGCACCACTCCTCGACCATCCAGTCGTTGTAGGCGCGGACGCAGGCGAGCGCGACCTCCTTGTCGTGCGCCTCGGCGAAGGTCTGGCCGCAGAAGCGCGGGAAGGTCGGGAAGCAGAGGGAGCCCTCGACGTGGTTGAGGTCCATGTCCTTGAGCCGCTCGGCCGGGTCCCAGCAGCCGGGGCGCATCTGCTCGCGGGTGATGCCCTCCAGGGTCATCTCGTCGCGGTCGAAGCCGACGGCGGCGATGTTCCGCTTGTACGGGAACTTGAGGTCCTCGTAGATCCACCAGTCGGTGGGCGGGCCGTCCGGGTCCATCGTGATCTGGTATTTCCCTGCCACGTAGGCGAGTTCGCCGATGCCGGCGGTGAGCGGCTGGGGGCCGCGGTCCCGGTACTTCTTCGGCAGCCAGGTCTCGAAGAGGTGCGCGGGTTCGATCACGTGATCGTCGACGCTGATGATGCGGGGCAGTTCGGTGGTCATGGGTTCCCCTCCGGCGGGACGGTACTTATCTGATGACCCGTCAGATAGCATGTCACCTGACGAGTCGTCAGCCAAGGAGGGGGACCATGAACGAGACGCCGCACTCCCTGAGTTCCTCCCGCACCCTGTGGGAACTGGTCGCCCGCCGCGCCGACTTGACCCCCGACCGCCCGGTCCTCCTCCAGGACGACCGGGCCCTGAGCTTCGGCGAGTTGCGCGACCGGGCCGAGCGCGTCGCGGCCGGTCTGTACGGCATGGGCGTCCGCCCCGGCACGGTCGTCGCCTGGCAACTCCCCACCCGTATCGAGACGGCCCTCCTCTCCTTCGCGCTGGCCCGCCTGGGCGCCGTACAGACACCGGTGATCCCCTTCTACCGGGACCGCGAAGTCGGCTTCGCGCTACGGGAGTCGAAGGCGGAGTACTTCGCGGTGCCGGGCACCTGGCGCGGCTTCGACTACGAGGAGATGGCGCGGCGGCTCGGCGCGAAGGGGATCTTCGAGGCGTACGACGGCGCTCAACTCCCGGACGGCGACCCGGCGTTGCTCCCCGCCCCGCCCGCCGACGGCACCTCGGTCCGCTGGATCTACTGGACCTCCGGCACCACCTCCGACCCCAAGGGCGTGCTGCACACGGACCGTTCACTGATCGCGGGCGGCTCCTGCCTCGCCCACGCGCTCCGTCTCACGCCGGACGACGTGGGCTCGATGGCCTTCCCGTACGCGCACATCGCTGGGCCCGACTACACGGTGATGCTGCTGCTGTACGGCTTCCCTGCCGTGATGTTCGAGCAGTTCGCGCTGCCGGACGCGCTGGAGGGGTATCGCAAGCACGGGGTCACGGTGGCGGGTGGCTCAACTGCCTTCTATTCCATGTTCCTTGCCGAGCAGCGCAAGCAGCCGGGGACCAAAGTCATCCCCTCGCTACGGCTGCTCGCGGGCGGTGGTGCTCCCAAGCCGCCGGAGGTCTACCACTCCGTCGTACGCGAGATGGGGGTCCAACTCACCCACGGATACGGCATGACCGAGGTGCCGATGATCACGATGGGGGCGCCGGACGACACCGTGGAGAATCTGGCGACGACCGAGGGACGGCCGCCGGAGGGGATGGAGATACGGATCGCGGCGGGTGGGGAGGTGCGGCTGCGCGGGGAGGCCGTGTGTCAGGGGTACTTGGACCCGGCGCAGACGGCGGAGGCGTTCGACGCGGACGGGTTCCTGCGGACCGGGGATCTCGGGGAGGTCACCGCGAGCGGGCATCTGATTCTCACCGGGCGGCTCAAGGACGTGATCATCCGCAAGGGGGAGAACATCTCGGCGAAGGAGATCGAGGATCTGCTGGCCGCGCATCCGGACGTCGGGGACGTGGCCGTCGTGGGGCTGCCGGACGTGGAGCGCGGGGAGCGGGTGTGCGCGGTGGTCGAACAGCCGCCGGGGGCAGGTGAGTTGACCTTGTCCGCCGTGACGGACTATCTGCGCGCGGAAGGGCTGTCCGTGCACAAGCTGCCGGAGCAGCTGGAGATCGTGGACGCCCTTCCGCGCAACGACGCCTTGCGGAAAGTGCTCAAGTACAAGCTGCGTGAGCGTTATTCCGGGACGGTGAAGTAGCGGGCGAAGGAGGAGACGATCTCCGCCTCGCCGACCTTGCCGTCGCTGTCCGTGTCGAGGGCGTCGGCGGCCATGGCGGCGATGTCGGCGGGGACACCGAGGGCCTTGAGGACGCGCACGGTGTCCGCGATGGTGGCCGAGCCGTCGCCGTCCGGGTCCGCCACGTCGAGGGCCGCGTGCAGGAAGGGGCGGCCGATCTCGGCGAATCGCTCCGGGTTGTCGCGCAGTCTCTTGACCGCGCCGTTCACGAACTCCTCGCGGCTGACGCGCTGGTCGCCGTCCCGGTCGGCGATGCCGGCCATGCCCTGCCAGAACGCCTCCGCGCCGATGTACAGGGCCTGGCCCTTGTCGGAGCGGGCCGCCGTACCGAACTCCGCGAGCAGCGCCTTGGCCGCCGAGCTGAAGTCCTCCCGGTCGATGAAGCCGTTGCCGTCCTGGTCGAAGGTGGCGAACCGGGCGGCGATCCGTCGCTCGTACTCGGTGCTGACCATGTCTTTCGGGCCGCCTTACTCATGTGGGGGTGCACTTGGCAGGGAGCGTACGACGCCGGGGCGGGTCCGGGAGCCGAAAACGACGCTTGTACCAAGACCGGGGAAATTCCGAAACAACGGCGTCACCCCGGAAACCGACGCGTCACGCCGAGAGGGGGTCCGCCTCTTCCTCGGGGCCCTCTTCTGTGGCCGCCATCACATCGGGGTAGACGTCGAAGAGGCGGCGCACACCGAGGGCGCTGAGGACCCGGTTGACGTGCGAGCCGTCGACCGCGCCCTGGGCCGGCAGGACCACGCGCAGGTGGCCCTGGCAGGAGCGGATGAGGCGGCGGGCACCGATGAGGACGCCGACACCGCTGGAGTCGCAGAACAGCACCTCGGAGAGGTCCACGACCAGGCTGTGGTGACCGTCCGCCACCACGTCGTGCACCCGCTGGCGCAGCACCGGCGAGGTCACCAGGTCCAGTTCGCCGGACACGAGGAGCACGGACCAGCTGCCGCGCTCGCCGTCGTTCACTTTGAAGGCCACCGTCGCGCCTTTCGCTAGCCGGAACTCCCGGAAGCCGTCCGGAAACGGAAGCCGTACCTACGCTTCCCTGCAGCGCGGCTGCCCAGCGGCCGTTCCCTGAAACACGGCGACAGAAACGGAAACAGGCCGGAAGAGGCTTGTTTTAGTCGGCTTCGATCCTGTTCGATCAGATGTGGACCGGGTAGGCAAAGATCCGTTACCACGCGCGCCCCTTCGGGGGCGTGCAATTGCACGAAGGGGCGTGCGCTGTCCGAGGTGCCGACTACATTCGAAGAGACGGTGAGCGCACGCTTGACCCGGGCACGGACACGGTGAGGGGGCCGCATGGCGACAAAGGACGCACCGCCCCGTTGGGACCGCAAGATGCAGCAGCGGCTCGCCCGCGGCGAAGCGGCGGCCCTCGGTGAGCTGTACGACCGTTTCGCCTCCCTCGTGCACGCCCTCGCCCACCGCGTGCTCGGCGACGAGCGCGCCGCCGACGGCATCACCCGCGAGGTCTTCGCCCACGTCTGGGAACACCCCGACGCCTACGACCCCAAGCAGGGCCCGCTGCGCTCCTGGGTGGCCGCGTTGACCGCCCGCCTCGCCGTGCAGCGCCTGCGCGCCACCGAGACCGTCGCCCTCGCCCACAGCGGCGAGGGCTCCACCGAGGAACTGGAGCGCAAGGTCCGCCGCGCCTCCGTCGCCGCCCGCGCCGACTACATCGTCACGTCCATGCCCGCCCCGCTGCGGGCCGCCCTGGAGCTGGCCTACTTCCAGCGCCGTGACTACCGCCAGACCGCCGTCGACCTCGGCGTCACCGAGGACGAGGCCCGCCGCCGCCTCCGCCTCGGCCTCCAACTCCTGTCCACCGCCCACGACGCCGGCGCACCGCCGGGACCAGCGGGACCAGGGGGTGCGGTGTGACCGACGCGAACGACGACCACGAGGCGTACGGCGAGGAGCACTCCGACGAGGGCGGGGGTGCCGTGCCACCGGGCGGTTCCGCGCCCGGCAGCTCCCCGAGCGGTGGTGGCGAGCCGCCGCGCATCCCCATGCCCCGCGCCTCCGTTGAGGACAGCGGACGGCCGCTGCCCGAGCTCGACGCGTCCGAGTCCCGCCCCGTGCCGCTGGTGCTGGAACACCCGGTGCTGAAGGCGTTGCTCGGCGCGTGGGCGCTGGCCGCCTGCTCGGCGGCGGAGACGGCGGCCGTGGAGGAGCACCTCGGCGAATGCGGCGCCTGCGCGGACGAGGCCCTGCGGCTGCGCGGCGCGGTCGGACTCCTCCACCCCGTCGAACCCCTCGACCTGGACCCCGGCCTGCGCACCCGTGTCCTCACCGGCTCCTTCGACCGCCGGCCGCCGCGCATCCCGGTGCCGGAGTGGGCGACGCCGTACGACGCCGAGACCGCGCGCCTGGACGCCCTGCTGCAGGACATAGGTGACGCCGAGTGGCACGCGCCCGTGCGGCTGCGCTGGTTCGACGGCCAGGCCCCGACGAGCCGTCGTACGACCGTCGCCGGGGTCATCGCGCACCTGCTGACCGTCGACGGCCTGGTCGCGAAGGCGCTGGGCCTCGACGACCCGCTGGGCGGGGAGGCCGACAAGGCCACGACGCCGACCGCGCGCACCGAGGCGTACTGGCGGGCGTCGCACTTCCCGCCGACCCACTCCATCCGCACACCCTGGCGCGAGCAGAGCCACAGCATCGTCCGCACGGTGTCGTTCACCGGCGGCAGCACCGGCGGACTGGCCGTGTCCTACGGCGACTTCGAGCTGCCGCTGCACGACGCGATGCTCGACCGGGCCTTCGAGTGCTGGGTGCACGCGGAGGACATCGCGGACGCGGTGGACTATCCGTACCAGCCGCCGTCCGGGCGGTATCTGAACCGGATGATCGACCTCGCGGCACGCATGCTTCCCGCTGTGCTGGCCGAGCGGCGCCGACACGGGTTGGCTTCGCCGGGTGGACGGCATCTTGTCGCTGCCGGGGCGCCTGGTCGTAGCCTGCGGCTGGAGATCGAAGGGCACGGCGGGGGTGAGTGGTTGATCTCCCTCGACTCACCCGGGGCGGTGGGGTCGGCCGAGCATGAGGTGGCCCATATCGCGCTGGACGGTGTGGAGTTCTGTCATCTGGCGGCTGGGCATGTGTCGCCTGAGGAGGCGGCTGCCGGGCAACTGGGAGATCGGGAAGCGATCAGAGACGTACTGTTCGCCACCGCGTCGTTGAGCCGGATGTAGTCGGGCGGCTGCGGGTGCGTCGTGGCTGGTCGCGCAGTTCCCCGCGCCCCTGAAAACTGGGCCCTGGTTTCGAAGGAGCCCCAGTTCCCCGCGCCCCTAAGTAGGCGAACTGGTCCCACCTAAGGGGCGCGGGGAACTGCGCGACCGGCCCCCACGCGCCCGCGGCCGCCCCCGAAACCGAACCGCCCTCGCTCCTAGGCGAACACGACAGTCCGGCGCCCGTTCAGCAGAATCCGGCGCTCGGCGTGCCACTTCACGGCCCGCGCCAGCGCCTGGCACTCCACATCGCGCCCGATCGCCACCAGCTGGTCCGGCGTCACGTCATGCCCCACGCGCTCGACCTCCTGCTCGATGATCGGCCCCTCGTCGAGGTCGGCGGTCACATAGTGCGCGGTCGCACCGATCAGCTTCACGCCCCGCAAGTGAGCCTGGTGATACGGCTTCGCGCCCTTGAAGCTCGGCAGGAACGAGTGGTGGATGTTGATGATCCGGCCGCTCAGCGCCTTGCACAGGTCGTCGGAGAGGACCTGCATGTAGCGGGCCAGGACGACGAGTTCGACGTTCTCCTCGCGAACCAGGTCGAGGACCTGCGCCTCGGCCTCGGCCTTGTTCTCCTTCGTCACCGGGATGTGGCGGAAGGGGATGTGGTACGACTCCACGAGTTCGGCGAAGTCGGTGTGGTTGGACACCACCGCCGCGATCTCCACCGGCAGCGCACCGATCCGCGCCCGGAACAGCAGGTCGTTCAGACAGTGACCGAACTTGCTGACCATGAGGACGATGCGCATCTTCTCGTCGGCCCGGTTGAGCTGCCAGTCCATGTGGAAGGAGTCACCGATCGCCGCGAAGCTCGCCCGCAGCTTGTCCACCGTCACCGGCGGCTCCGCCGAGAAGTGGACCCGCATGAAGAACAGTCCCGTGTCGTGGTCGCCGAACTGCTGGCTGTCCTCGATGTTGCAGCCGGTCATGAAGAGGTAGCTCGACACGGCGTGCACGATGCCCTGCTTGTCGGGGCAGGACAGCGTGAGGACGTACTGATCGGCGGGTGCCGCGGCTCGGGTGGACTGCGCGTTCATGCGGGACAGGGTCCCATATCCCCCTGAGCAGGGAGACCGGCGTCCGCCACCCGGACCGGCGCCATGTGGACCGGCGCCATGTCACCCGCCCCTACGCGGACCGCGTGATGATCTGCAGCACCTCAAGCGTGCGCGGCGGCGCGTCCGGGTCCTCCTCGTCGCTCACCGCCATCCGCACGTGCGCGTCCCGCGCCGCCCGCACCGCCTCCGGCCACGCCTCGTGGTCGACGTACACGGAGACATGGGCGTCGGGGCCGACCTGGTGCATGATCCGCAGGACGCGGAGGACGGCCGTATCGACGAGGGCCGCCTCCTGGGAGTCCCGGAAGATCGTGCCGACGTATTTCTCGGCGGACCAGTTGTCCAGCCAGGTGTCCTCGACGAGGCGGTAGACGGCGTCGGTGACGTCCCCGTACCCGTCGACACCGGCGAGCCAGACATCTCTCTGGAACGCGGGATCGGAGAGCATGTGCAGCGCGGAACGCACGTTGCTGCGCCAGCGCCACCACGGCATGTCGTTCAGTGGCATGCCGCCCATGGTGGAGGAGCGACGGGGGCGACGGGAAGAGTTCTCCGGAGCTTGCACGGTCATCGATCGTACGTTCCTCGTCACACCCACAGGAACGCCCCCTGCAATTCACCTCCACGTCACCACTTGTTGACCAAGAGTCACACCCGGGTTCGCGGGGTGGCGGAAGCGTGTGTGGGCATGACCGGCAGGCGGCGCAACCACAGCACCTTCCTCCCCACGATCACCCGGCCCGTCAGAGCCACCGTCATGTCGGCGGGGGCGCTGGTGGCATGTGCGTCGCTCGCGGCCGGCTGCGGGGTCGTCCCCGGTACCACGGGGGGCTCCGGGGACGGCCCGATCACCGTCATGACCTGGGCGCCGTGGGACACCAACTCGACCAACAAGCCCGGCATGCCCGCCATGGCGACGGCGTACGCGAAGTGGATCAACAAGCACGGCGGTCTCAACGGCCGCAAGCTCAAGGTCCTGACCTGCAACGACCACAACAACAGCGTGTCCGCCGCGAAGTGCGCCCGGCAGGCGGTCGACGAGAACGTCGTCGCGGTCGTCGGCTCCTACAGCGAGTTCAGCGACTCGTACTTCGCCCCGCTGGAGGGCGCGGGCATACCGTACATAGGCGGCTACGGCGTGACGAACGAGGAGTTCACCCGCGCCCTGTCCTACCCCGTCAACGGCGGCCAGCCCGCGCTGCTGGCCGGTCTCGGCAAGGAACTCGCCCCCGCCTGCGGCCCGGTGACGCTCGTACGGCCCGACTCCATCGCCGGCGACGACCTGCCCCCATTGCTGAACGCCGGGCTCGCGGCGGGCGGGCACGCGGCGGCGACCGACCAGCTCGCGGCCGACGACGCCACCGAGTACACGGACCAGGCGACGCGCGCGCTGCGGAGCGCGACCGGTGACGTGTCGGAGAAGGGGTGCGTGGTGCCCTCGCTCGGGGACCGCACCGACACCTTCATGGACTCCTTCCGGCGCGACCGCCAGGACTATCCCGCGGTCCGCACGGCGACCGTCCTCGGCAGCGTCGACCAGACCGAGATCAACTCGACGGGCGGGCAGTCCGGGCCGTACGAGGGGTCGTACATCACCGGCTGGTACCCGGTCGCGGGCGACGCGCGCTGGGACCCGATGAAGAAGGCGATCAACGAGGTGGCCTTCGGCGACAACCGCATCGACCCCGCGGACGCGGGGGTGGAGACCACCTGGATCGCGTACACCGCGTTCAAGACCGTCGTGAACTCGCTCGGCGGCGGTGACGTGACCTCCGACACGGTACGGCGCGCCCTCGACGACGGCGTCAAGGTCACCACGGGCGGCCTCACGCCGACCCTCCAGTGGTCCTCGACCGACGACAACCTCGCCTCCGTCGGCCTCTCCCGCCTGGTCAACGCCGCCGTGACCCTTCAGGTCGTACGGAAGGGTGTCCTGGTGTCGGCGAAGAAGGGCTTCTTCGACATGACGAGCACGCTGGACAGCGCGAACCTGGACTGAGGCCCGCGCCGTCCGGTCGTACGGCTCACAGCTGGGTCGGCTGGCGCTGGGTGAGGCCGTAGGTCTTCGCGATCGTGTTCCAGAGGGCGGCGGCCTTGATCTTCTGGTTGCTGGCGGTGCCGCTCGCCGCGTTGCCGGCCGCGGTCTGGCCCGTGGTGCGGGCCTGGCCCTTCTTGCAGCCCTTCTTGCCGGCGGCCTGGTCGGCCCACGCCGCGTAGTGGTTGTCGGCCGCCGCGGACGCCTTCCACGCGTTGGTGAGGGCGGTGGTCAGGGCGGCGTTGTCCGGCAGCTTGTCCACGGTGAGCTGGGACAGCTTCGTCACCAGTTCGGCGCGCTGCTTGGCGGCGTCCCGCAGGGCGGAGGCGGAGTCACCGAGCTTGTTGCAGGCCTTCACATTGCCCACGGCGTTGATCACCGAGGCACGGCTGCTGCCGCTGTCGGCGAGCAACTTGTCCAGGGCGACGGCCTGTTCCTTGGCGGCGTCGGTGCCCGCCGACGAGGAACCGCCGGTCGCGGCCGACGTGGCGGCGACGGTCTTGTTGGCGTCGCTCTTGCTGCCGCCCCCGCTGAGCAGCGCCCCCGCGCCGACCCCGAGGATCGCGAGACCGACCCCGACACCGGCGATCAGCGGCACCCGCGAACGGCGCCCGCCCCGGCCGCCGTCGTCACCCTGCGCCCCGCGCCGACCGCCGCCGTCCCCGGGCGGGGCATACGACGGCTGAGCGTACGGCTGCTGCGCATAGCCCGGTTGGGCATAGCCAGGTTGCGCATAGCCCGGCTGCTCGGCCTGCGGCGGCGGCTGCTGGAAGCGGGGCATCTGCTGCGTGGCCCCGGCCGGGTGCTCGGCCCCGGCGTCGCTGCGGAAGAGGTTGTCGAACTCGGCGGGCGGCTGCCGGTCCTCCGGCCCGCCCGGCCGCACCCCGTACCCGGGAGCGGCGCCCTGCGCGGGCACCGGCGGGAGGAACTGCGTGGGCTGGGCGTCGGCGTGCGCGGCCTGCGGCATGCCGCCCGCGGGCATCTCCGGCGGCAGCGCCCCGGGCCCGACGGGCGGCATGTACTGGGTCGCGCCCTCGTCCATGGCGGCGGCGGTGACCGGCGGCAGGAACTGGGTGGCGCCCTCGTCGCCGGGCACGTTGACCACCGGCGGGATGTACTGCGTCGCACCGTCGTCGGCGGGCGGCAGCGGGGCGCTCGGGAACGCGGGGGCGGCGGCGGGCGGCAGGGGCGCGCCCGAACCGGACGTGTTGTACCCGTAGCCGTAGGACTGCGCGTCGGTTCCGTAGGCCTGCGCGTCGGTTCCGGCCTGCGGGAGCGGTGCGGGCTGCGGGAGCGGTGCGGCCTGGGCGGCGGGCTGTGGCAGCGCGGGCGCCTGGTCGGACGCGAAGCCCGCCCCGACGTACCCGGCGGAGTGCTCCGGGGCGTATCCCGACGGGTACTCCTGTGCGTACGCCTGCTGCTGCACGCCGTAGGCCGCGTGCTGGGCGCTCTCCTGGGGCAGGGCCCCGGGCTGGCTCGGTATGCCGTCCTGGGCGCCCCACGGGGACAGCGCGGGCTGCTCGGGGGCGGTGCCCCACTGCTGCGACGGCGGCTGCTGCTGCTGCGGATCTCCCCAGCCCTGCCCCGGCGGCGGGGCAGGGGTCTGGTGCTGATGGTGGTGCTGTTGGTCGCGCTGCTGGTCGGGGCCCCACGGCTGGCCCCAGGCCTGGCCGCCGGGGGGCGCGATCGGCGGCTGCTGGCCCGACTGCGGGTTACCGCGTCCGCCCGTCATACCCGGCAGGAGGGGTTCACCTCCGTCGGAGGGCAGCACGATGCCTTCGCGCGCGGGCCGCGCCGAGGGCTCCTCGCCCTGTCCACTCTGCGTCACCGGGACTCCTACGAATGGGGGACCTTCGGGATCGTCGGCTCACGCTACCGGGTACCCCGAGCCCGGTGCCACGCAGCACTGGACTGGACCTCTCCACTTGTGACCCCGGTAACAGTCCCGGGCCCGCATTCGCTCCAAGTGCCGCTGTGCGCCCTCCTTTCGATGTCGGAGCCTTCGTTCACCCCTCGTTCACGCGGCGGCCTGCAACTCCATCCGTGCCCCGAACTCCCGCACCACGGGCTCGTCCCGGTACGGCTCCAGGCGTTGCTGGAAGTCGTCCAGATACTCGGCGCCACGGTTGGACCGCAGCGAACCGAGCAACTCCACCGCTTTCAGGCCCGTGTTGCAGGCCTGCTCGACCTCGCGCTGCTGCACCTGCGCGCTCGCCAGCAGCACGTACCCGATGGCCCGGCGGCGCGCCCGCGACTCCAGGTGCCCGTCCAGGGACTCCTGCGCACAGCGTGCCGCCGCCTCGGCCTGCCCCAGGTCGCGGTGGCAGTGCGCCAACTCGTCGGCGAGATACGCCTCGTCGAAGTGCCCGATCCACGCAGGGTCGTCCCCGGACGACGGATCCGCCGCGTCCAGCGCGCTCACCGCACGCCCCGACGCCAGCTGCGCGGACCGAGCGTCCCCCATCAGGGCGTGCCCGCGCGCCTCCGCCGCGTGGAACATCGCCTCGGCCCGCGGGGTCACGCGCCCACGCGCCCCCTCCTGCGCCGCCCGCGCCAACTGCGCGATCTCACGCGGGTTTCCGAGCTGCGCGGCGAGGTGGCTCATGGAGGCGGCGAGGACGTACCCGCCGTACCCCCTGTCCCCCGCCGCCTGGGCGAGGCGCAGCGCCTGGATGTAGTACCGCTGCGCCAGGCCGGGTTGGCCGGTGTCGATGGCCATGTAGCCGGCGAGTTCCGTCAACCGGGCGACGGCGGCGAACAGTTCACGCCCCACGGCTTCCCGGTACGACCCCGCGAGCAGCCCGGAGACGACACTGTTGAGGTAGTGCACGACGACCGGGCGCACATGCCCGCTGCCGTATTGATGGTCCAGCTCGCTCAGCGCCTGCGTCATCGCGCGCACGGCCGCCACGTCGGACTGGCCGACGCGCGGTCCCGCCGCACGGGCGACCTGCGAGTCCGGCGAGGAGATCAGCCAGTCACGGCTCGGCTCCACCAGCGCGGACGCGGCGACCGACGAACCGGACAGGAAGTCCCGGCGCCCCACGTCACTGCGCCACAGCTCACACACCTGCTCGATGGCCCCGAGGACGGTCGGCGAGAACTGCAGGCCCACGCCCGACGCGAGGTTCTTGCCGTTGGCCATGCCGATCTCGTCGATCGTGACCGTACGGCCCAGCTTGCGGCCCAGTGCCTCGGCGATGATCGCCGGAGCCCGCCCGCGCGGCTGCTGTCCCCGCAGCCAACGGGCCACGGACGTCTTGTCGTAGCGCAGGTCGAGACCGTGCTCGGCGCCGCACATGTTGACCCGGCGGGCCAGCCCGGCGTTCGAGCACCCCGCCTCCTGGATGAGCGCCTGCAGCCGTTCGTTCGGCTGCCGCGCGACAAGTGGCCTTGCGGCCATGGCGTACCCCCTGGGAACAACCCCTGAAGCGAAAAGATCCGGCCGTGAAGATCAATGCCCAGCGAACATGGCGAAAATGCGAAGCATGCGAGGAATGCCGGGGTAAAGGCTGGTGCCAACCCCTCACGTGGCTACCCAGCTCCCGCCGTCGATCCTCCCGCGCGCCCCCACATCTGCATCCATGCGCCCCAGTTGCGGAATCGATGCTCCTCCCCCGCGCGCGCTACAGCCGTAACCCGAGGTGGGTGCGGGAGTTGTGTTGGGCGTGGAAGAGACGATCGCGGGTACCGAAGCCGCTCAGATTCCGAAGCAGCGCGGGGAATCGCTGCTGGAGACAGCCGTACGCTACGCCGAGGAGCGCCACTGGGACGTCTTCTCCGGCACCTGGCTGGAAGCCGTCGACGGGGTGCAGCACTGCTCCTGTGGCGACCCGGCGTGCGCCGCACCCGGCGCACATCCGGCGCGCGAGGACTGGGCGACACAGGCGACGGGCAGCGCGACGGTCGCGCGGCGGATGTGGCAGAAGCAGCCGGCCGCATCGATTCTGCTGCCCACCGGGCGTACGTTCGACGCGATTTCCGTCCCGGAGACCGCGGGGTTCCTGGCGCTGGCCCGGATGGAGCGCATGGAGTTGACGCTCGGTCCTGTCACGTTGACGCCGTCGCGGCGGATGGAGTTCTTTGTTCTGCCCGGGGCTTCGGTGAAGGTGCCGGATCTGGTGCGGAAGATCGGCTGGTCCCCCGCCACTCTCGATCTCGTGGTGCTGGGTGAGGGCGGGTATGTGGCCGCGCCGCCTACGCGGTTCGGGTCTCGGGGGGCTGTGCAGTGGGCTTGTCGGCCGACTGCGGCCAACCGTTGGCTGCCGGATGCGGAGGAGTTGATCTCGCCGCTCGCCTATGCGTGTGGGAGGGATCGGTAGTCGCGCGAGTGCGGTCCGGTGGGGGCTGGTCGCGCCCACGCGGCGGAGCCGCAAATCGGCACAGTCCCGCGCCCTTAGGCAGGACCCCTGACCGTAGGCTGCAAGGTATGACGTCGGCTGTGAGTGTGCGTGGGCTCTGGAAGCGGTTCGGGCAGCAGGTTGCTGTTGCCGGGATCGATCTGGAGTTGCCCGCGGGCAAGTTCATCGGGCTGGTCGGGCCCAACGGGGCCGGGAAGACCACGACCCTCTCCATGGTGACCGGGTTGCTGCGCCCCGATCAGGGGAGCGTCTCGGTCGTCGGGCACGACGTGTGGGCGGACCCCGTGGCCGTGAAGGCGCGGATCGGGGTGTTGCCGGAAGGGCTGCGACTCTTCGAACGACTCTCGGGGCGTGAACTCCTCGGCTACAGCGGGCGGTTGCGGGGGCTGCCCGGGGCCGAGGTCGACAAGCGGGCCGCGCAACTCCTCGACGTACTCGACCTGGCCGGTGCGCAGCACAAGCTCGTCGTCGACTACTCGACCGGTATGCGCAAGAAGATCGGGCTCGCCGCCGCTCTCCTCCACAACCCCGAAGTCCTGTTCCTGGACGAGCCGTTCGAGGGCGTCGACCCGGTCTCCGCGCAGATCATCCGGGGCGTCCTGGAGCGTTACACCGCCTCCGGCGCCACCGTCGTCTTCTCCTCCCACGTCATGGAACTCGTCGAGTCGCTCTGCGACTGGGTGGCCGTGATGGCCGCCGGCCGCATCCGCGCCCAGGGCACCCTGGCCGAGGTGCGGGGCGAATCCCCCACCCTCCAGCAGGCGTTCCTCGAACTCGTCGGAGCGGGCGCCCGCGACCACAGTTCCGACCTCGACTGGCTGGGCGGCGGCACCCGATGAGCGACACCACGACGACCGTCTCGATCACCCCTGTAGTCGTACGACTGAAGTTGTCGCTCCTCCGCAACGGGCTACGGCAGTCCGGTGGCCGACGGGCCGCGTACGTCGCGTCGGCGGTCGTGGCGCTGCTGTTCGCGGCGCTTCAGCTGCTGGGGCTGATCTCGTTGCGCGGGGACACGCACGCCGTGTCCGTGGTCGTACTCCTGGTGGCGGTACTGGGGTTGGGCTGGGCGGTGATGCCGCTGTTCTTCCCGTCCGGCGACGAGACCCTCGACCCGACTCGCCTGGTGATGCTGCCACTTCGGCCCCAACCCTTGGTACGGGCACTGCTGGCGGCCTCGCTGGTCGGGATCGGGCCGCTGTTCACGCTGGTGCTGCTGCTCGGTTCGGTGATCGCGGTCGCGCACGGCGCCGCCGCCTACGTCACGGCGGTCCTGGCGCTCCCGCTCGCCCTGCTGATCTGCGTAGCCCTCGCGCGGGCCGTCGCCGCCGCCAACATCCGCCTGCTGACCAGCAGGAAGGGGCGGGACCTGGCGGTGCTGAGCGGGCTGGTGATCGCGGTCGGGGCGCAGTTGGTCAACTTCGGTGCGCAGCGCCTGGGTTCGTCCGGGCTGTCCCAACTCGACCCGGCGGCCGAGGTGTTGCGCTGGGTGCCGCCCGCGTCGGCGGTCGGCGCGGTGGACTCGGTGAGCAGGGGTTCCTACGGCCTGGCCGTCGCTCAACTCGCCTTGTCCGTAGCTGCTTTGGCGGCCCTGCTCATCCTCTGGTCGCGCAGCCTGACCAAGCTGATGACGGCACCGGACGGCTCCACCCTCCAGTCCGCGGAACCGGCCGCGAAGGACAGGGCGTCCACCGGCGGCCCGGCCCGCTTCCTCCCGTCCGGCCGCACCGGAACGGTCATGGAACGCAGCCT
The DNA here is from genome assembly GCF_040655155.1 of Streptomyces sp. NPDC050508. Lineage (NCBI taxonomy): Bacteria > Bacillati > Actinomycetota > Actinomycetes > Kitasatosporales > Streptomycetaceae > Streptomyces > Streptomyces sp. NPDC050508. The sequence goes on along the minus strand of NZ_JBFAJJ010000009.1, from coordinate 375,009 downwards.
GCGCTACATCTGGCGCGACCCCAAGACCAAGGCCGCCTGGGTGACTTCGCTGGCGATCGGCCTGATCGTGCCGGTGTTCAACGCGCTGCAGGGCACCGGCTCGGTCTACTTCGCGTGCTTCGCCGCCGGGATGCTCGGCATCCAGATGTACAACCAGTTCGGACAGGACACCTCCGCGTTCTGGATGGTCGCGATGACGATCTCCACGACCCGGGACGCCTACGTCGAACTCCGCGCCCGCGCCCTCGCGTTGCTGGTGATCACCCTGCCGTACGCGGCCCTCGTGACCGTCCTGACCACCGCGCTGCTCGGCGACTGGGCCAGGCTCCCCGAGGTGCTCGGCCTGTCCTTCGCGCTGCTCGGCGCGATGCTGGCGACCGGCGCCTGGACCTCGGCCCGCTTCCCCTACTCCATCCCCCAGGGCAGCCACAAGAACGTGGCCCCCGGCCAGGCCGGCCTCGCCTGGATCTCCATCTTCGGCGGCATGATCGCGGCGGCCCTCCTGTGCGCCCCCGTGATCACCCTCACCATCTGGGCCAACGTGAGCACAGAGGGCGACCAATGGAGCTGGGCACTGCTCCCGGCGGGGGCGGGCTACGGGGCGGCGATCACATACGCGGGCCTACGACTGGCGGCACCGGGAACGGCGAAACGGCTCCCGGAGATCCTGACGGCGGTCAGCAAGGGTTGAGGAGTTAAGGGGACCTTTTCGACGCCGGGCCCTGCAGTCCCCTAGGGGCGCGGGGAACTGCGCGACCAGCCACAACGCACCCGCACCCGCCAAACAACCGCATCCCCCGAGCTCTTAGGCAATCTCACACCAGCACCCCATCAAGAAACGGCTCGATAGCCGCCCGCCAAGCCGCCGGCTGGTCATAGTGCACAAGATGCCCGGCATCAGCCACCTCCGCATACTCCCCCCTGGGAAGGACCCGCACCATCTCCTGCGCCTCGGCCCGCCCCAACTCCCCATCCAGCCCCCGCACCACAAGAGCAGGACACCGCACCTGAGCCAGCTCCTCCCAGTGCGCGTCGTACACCCACGTCTCCCGGGACTTCAGCATCTGCTCCGGCTCGAACACCGGCCGCCACCCGTCGGCGGACTCGTGCATGACCTCGGCGTAGAACTCCCCCCGAGAGGGATTCGGCCGCTCCACCCAGGGGTCGTCCTCACCGAACCACTTGCGGACATCAGCAAGCGTGGCGAAGGGAACGGGCCAGGACTTGAACCAGTCCGACCACTCCCGCTGCGAGGCCGCGCCCAGCGCGGACGCCCGCATGTCACAGATGATCAACCCGCGCACCAGATCGGGCCGCTTCGCGGCGAGCTGCCACGCGGTCAGCGCACCCATCGCGTGCCCGATGAGGACGACCGGAGCGAGCCCCAGCTGTTCCAGCGCGGCCTCCGCGTCGTCGACGTAGGCCTCGCGGGTGAAGGACGCCTCCGGCGGCTTGTCGCTCTGGCCGTGGCCGCGCTGGTCGAGTGCGACGGCCCGGTGCCGCTCGGAGAGCCAGCGGGCGGTGGACGCCCAGTGCGAGGCGCGGCCCATCAGGCCGTGCAGTAAGAGAACTCCGGGTGCCCGCTCGATCTCCCCCAGCTTGGGAGGGTCCGCGAACTCCCATGCGGCCAGGCGTACGCCGCCTGCTCCGGTCACGTCGATGCGCCGCGCCATTGGTCCTGGGACCCCCCTAGCTCCGCACGGACCGCTCGCTCCCGCTTCGAGCCCACCGGTCCTGTGAACCACGCTCTGCCGCTTGTGCCGTCTCTCGTCGCTGCCGTCTCTTCTTTCTTCCGTCTCTTCCCTACAGCTCGCGCCCCCCGCGTTTCATCACCGACAAGTTATCGAATGTCGATTCGAAAATGCCGTCTCCGGCCGCAACACCCCTCGTTCGAGTGACCCGGCTCAAGGAATGATCGCCGCTGCCGAGGGGAGATCTTCAGCGGGAGGCGGACCGCTCGGGGAAACCGGTCCGAGGGGAATGACCTTGAGAGCTCGGGGCTCCGGGTCAGCACAGGGGAGGACGGGCCCCGGCGCCGTGCGGCGCCGGGGCCTTCTCCACGTCTGCGGCACATCCTCCCGCCCCCTCACGGTCATATGCCTCATGCGACAGCCTGGCACGCGAAGCGTCCGAGCGCTGCGATTCAGCACACTGAATCTTGGAATGTCCCAGACCGCCGGAACGCCACAACTGCCCCACCCGCCCCATGAGTTGACGGCCCCGCCGGGCAAAGGACGCGGTCAGCGCTTGGCGACGAACACATGCGAGGCGATGTCCGACTCCAGCTCGGCCGCCTCACCACCGCTGCCCACCAGCACCCCGCCGGCCGACTCCGTCACGCTCACCACCGAGCCGGGCTGCACGCCCGCCCGGCGCAGCGTGTACATCAGCTGCGCGTCCGTCTGGATGGGCTCGCCGATCCGGCGCACCACGACCGTCTTGCCGTCCACGCCCGGGTCGAGGTCGGCCAGCGACACCATGCCCTCGTCGAGGAACGGGTCCGCCCCGTCCTTCTCGCCCAGCTCCTCAAGACCGGGGATCGGATTGCCGTACGGCGACTCGGTGGGGTGCCGCAGCAGCTCCAGGACCCGCCGCTCCACGGCCTCGCTCATCACGTGCTCCCAGCGGCAGGCCTCGGCGTGCACCTGCTCCCACTCCAGGCCGATCACGTCGACGAGCAGGCACTCGGCGAGCCGGTGCTTGCGCATCACGCGCGTGGCGAGCCGGCGGCCCTCGTCGGTCAGCTCCAGGTGGCGGTCGCTGGCCACCGCCACCAGACCGTCGCGCTCCATGCGCGCCACCGTCTGGCTCACCGTCGGCCCGCTCTGGTCGAGCCGCTCGGCGATGCGGGCGCGCATGGGGACCACACCTTCCTCCTCAAGCTCAAGGATGGTGCGGAGATACATCTCCGTGGTGTCGATCAGTCCGGACATACGTGCCCCTCGATTACCTCTGCCCGAAGCTCGACGGCTCCGCGGCGCGTGCGCTGGCCCTGGACTCAATTCTGACGCATAGCACTGACAACCGTGCCGCGCCGCTGAAACCAGCCGGTTACGGCCGCCCTCTGCGGCCCCCGGAGACGTCTGGAGACGTGCTGTCGCCGTATTGACATCACCTTGGTCCAGACCGCACGGTGATCCGCGACACAAACTCACCGAGGGGGCTCCCGCATGAGCGACCGTACGCCGGCCGGCCAGTTCTTCGACGCCGCGATCACCCTGCTCCAGCGGGTCCGCGACGAAGAGGCCGACTCCGTCGAGGCGGCCGGCACGCTCCTCGCCGACACCGTGACCGGCGGGGGGCGCCTCTTCGCCTTCGGTGCCGGGCACTCCTCGCTCGCCGCACAGGACATCGTCTACCGCGCGGGCGGTCTCGCCCTGATGAACCTGCTCGTGGTGCCCGGAGCCCTCGGCGTCGACGTCATGCCGGCCACGCTGGGCTCCGCCCTGGAGCGCGTCGACGGCCTCGCGAGCGTCGTCCTGGAGACGTCGCCGCTGCGCTCCGGCGACGCCCTGGTGATCATCTCCCTGTCGGGCCGCAACGCCCTGCCGGTCGAGATGGCCATGAAGGCCCGCTCCCTCGGCGTCTGGGTCATCGGCGTCACCTCCGTGGCGTACGCCTCCGAGACGACGTCACGGCACGTCTCCGGGACGTACCTCAAGGACCACTGCGACGTCGTCCTCGACTCGAAGATCGCGATCGGCGACGCGGAACTCACCCTCGACGCCATCCCGGCCCCCTTCGCCCCCGCCTCCACGGTCGTCACCGCGGCCCTCCTCCAGGCGGTCATGGCGACGACGGCGGCGACCCTGGCCGACCGCGGGATCGAGCCGCCGCTGCTGCGCTCCGGGAACGTGGACGGCGGCCACGAGTGGAACGGCCGCGTGTTCGAGGAGTACCGGGACCGGATCTTCTACCAGCGCTGAGCCGCTACTTCTCCCCTGTGGTCCCCGCCAGGTCCAGCGCCGCCGCGATCCGTACGGCCACGTCCTCGGCGTAGATCGAGTCGGACCGTTCGAACTGGCTGCGTCCGGCGCCGCGCAGGAACGTCACCACGCCCAGCGTCCGCCCCCGGCTGCGCAGCACCGCGCACAGCGCGTGTACGGCGTCCCCGGGCCACTGCCGGACCCGGGCCCACTCCCGTGCCTGTTCGGGCGGGACGCTGCCGATGCTGGCCCGCACGGAACCGACGCGGTCGACGCACTGCAGGGCGGGATGCCCCTCGCCGTAGCGCACGGGCAGTCCGGCCGCCCCGGTGAGCAGGCTGGGCCCCGGCGCCCCCGTGGGCGTGGCGGCGACCCGGACGAGTCGTACGGCCGTGGCACGTACGCCGTCGCCATCGTTCAACGATCCGCCCGCGACCCGGTCGACGAGCGCGTGGTCGGCGAAGCCGGCGAGCGCGAAGTCGAGGTGGACGGTCGCCGCGTCGCGCGGGTCCTCGCACTCGGCGGCGGCACGGGCCGCCCGGTGCAGTTGCTGGGCGCGGAAGCGCAGCAGCGAGGCCTCCTGTTCGAGCTGCTTGGCCTCCGTGACGTCCTGGAAGAGCCAGCCGACGCCGAGCGGCACCGGTTCCTCGGTGAGCGGCGAGGCCAGCCGCAGGAACCCGCTGCGCCAGCAGCGCCGCAGGTTGCCCTCCGGCATCCGTACGCTCACCCAGATCTCCGCGGGCGCGGGCGGGGCGCCTTCGGCGAGCACATGCGTGAGCGCGGCCTCCAGCTCCTCGACCCCTTGGGCGAGCAGGTCACCGAGGGGCCGCCCGAGCACGGAGCTGCGCCCGGTACCGAACGCACGAGCGGCATGCGAGTTGACGACGGCGGGCCGCAGATCGGCGTCGACGAGCACCACTCCCCACGACGCGTCCTCAAAGAGGGCCTCGCTCAAGGCGATCGACCTCTCCAGGTCGATCTGGGCATGCACTTCGCTGAAGGCGCAGTAGACCCCGGCGGGCTTCCCGTCGGGCCCGCGCACGGCGGCGGACTGGGTCCGCACAAGCACCCGCCCACCGTCCTTCGTAAGAAGGGCGAACTCATTGACCTGCCGCCCGGGCGCCTGCATGGCGGACATGAGCCGCCCCTCGACCTCCTCGGCGTCCGCACTCCGTACGGCCCACCCGGCCAGCCCGTGCCGCCCCACGGCCTCGGCCGCGGTCCAGCCGAGGATGCGCTCCGCCTCGCGGTTCCAGTGGGTCAGCACGCCGTCCGCGTCGAAGGCACACAGTGCCGCGTCCATCCCGTCCAGCAACGCGGCCAGCAGATCGGATCCACCGACCCCCTCGGGACCACTGTCCCGCTCGGGCTCGTCGGGACCCAACTCGTCGGTGGTTCCACTACGCCGGGAAGCACTCACCTGGACCCCCTGCAGGCTGCGTCCGCGGACACGGAGCGTCGGTTCACTCACTCCCCCTCATTCAACTCGAACGTGACGCAGCACACACCGACTTCCCGCAAGATTGAAGGAATCGTTGTACTGCACCGGCCTACAGCGACCGCAACCGCATGGTGATCCACACGTCGGTCTCCCCGTCCAGCACATAGCGCTCGGTCTCGACGAAGCCCCGGGCCTCGGCGAACCGCACCCCGTCCTCGTTGGCGGCCAGGACGACGGTCTCGACCGCACCGGCACCGAGTGCACGCGCGCGCGTGAGGCCGTTCTCGTAGAGGGCGGCTCCGTGGCCCCGCCGCCGGAACCCGGGCAGCACGCGCACGATGACGGTCACCACCGCGTCCTTCCCCTCCGGGGGCCGCACCGTGGAGCACCCCACGAGCACGTCCCCCAGATACGCGTTCTCCAGCCGGTTCCGCCCGCTCCGCTCCCGCACCTCGTCGAGGGACATCGCGGCGGGCGGCACGATCAGGTTGTGGACGTGACGCCAGTCCTGGAGCGCGTCTTCCCCGTCCACCGGCTCGATACGAAGGTCGGTCATGAGCCGGACCCTAGGTGACCAGCACATTCGCGTCCACCGAGTACAAGTCTCGTAAAAAGCGGTTGATCCGTCGGCGGACGGTTCTTAAGGTGGCGAGTACTTCGGAAAGGAGGTGGTTCGGCAGATGTATGAATACCGGACGGAAGAGGTGACTGCGGGCTAGTGGCCCGCCGTCGTACTCGGTTCGGCGCCGGACCGGCGTGTGTGAGTCGCACGCAACCGGCCTAACCCAACGCAGTCACCCGACCCGCGAGCTCGCCGGTACGTCCGGCCGGCTCCCCCACCGCGAGGTGGAGGGACCTGAGCTCGCGGGTCGCCTGCGTGTCCGGCGCCTTGCGCGGTTCAGGGGCGTCGCCTTGTCGCCCACGCGACGCCCGTGCCGATGCCGGCGATCACCAGTCCGATCCCGCCGAAGACCAGCGGCATCAGCCACAGCGAGGCGAAGCCGTTGATGCGTGCGTCCTCGGGGGAGTCCGCGTGGTACAGCACCTCGACCCGCTCGCCCGCCTCGTAGGCCGGTGGCTTGGAACCCGTGGAGTCCCGGAACGTCCGCCGCGTGCCGTGCGCCGGTGTGAACTCGACCACCGGGTACGCCATGGGCCCGTTGTTCGTCCGGCTCCCGCGGGACGTGCCGGTGCTGTGGTCGGTACGCCACTCCAGGGACACCACCGTGCCCCGGGCACGGTCCGCACCTGTCAGGAACGAGACCGACACCCCCGCCAGGATCAGCCCGATGACCAGGAACAGCGTCCCGAACACGATCGTCCCGAACGTGATCCACCGACGGGCACCCAGCCCCCGCACCTGAAACCGCACGACGTCCCTCTCACTTGTTCTCACTTGTCCAAAGCGAGAAACGCTATCCCAGGTGTCCCGGCCGCCATGACCTCAGGGGCTGAGGCGCTCCACCCGCCAGGTGCCGTCCGGCTGGGTGGTGTAGCGGAGGCGGTCGTGGAGGCGGTTCTCGCGGCCCTGCCAGAACTCGACCGTCTGCGGGGCGATGCGGAAGCCGCCCCAGTGTGGGGGAACCGGGACCTGTTCGCCCTCCGGGTAGCGGGCGAGAAGGTCCTCGTACGACGACTCCAGTTCGGCTCGGGAGTGGATCACCGAGGACTGGGTGCTGGCCCAGGCGCCGAGTTGGGAGCCGTGCGGGCGGGTGCGGAAGTAGGCGGCGGTCTCGTCGCGGCCGGTGCGGCGGGCGGTGCCGGTGACCAGGACCTGGCGGGCCATCGGGTGCCAGGGGAAGAGCAGCGAGACATACGGGTTCGCGCCGAGTTCGCGGGCCTTGCGGGAGCCGTAGTTGGTGTAGAAGACGAAGCCCTGGTCGTCGTAGTCCTTCATGAGGACCGTGCGGGAGCTGGGGCGGCCCTCGGTGTCGGCGGTGGAGACGACCATGGCGTTCGGCTCGTAGACCAGCTCCTGGACCACCGCCTCCTCGAACCAGCGGCCGAACTGCGCCATGGGGTCGGCTGCCAGGTCGTTCTCGTCGAGGCCGTCCACGCGGTACTGCTTGCGCATCGCGGCGGGGTCGAGGCGAGGATCACGGTCGGCGGTGGGATCGCGGTCGGTCACGCGGTCATCCTGCCGTACGACCATGTGCGGCCACGAGTTCGGGTGGCACTCAGTGCCGCAGACCCTCCCCATGTGTGGCACTCGGCGTTATGGTGCTGATGTCTCTACCTTCGGCCCGCGAGTCCCCCGCGACCGTGGAGCCCCAGCATGAGGAGCCGCCTGATGTCCGACTTCGACCCCGGCTTTGTCCCTGGACTCGAAGGAGTCGTCGCGTTCGAGACGGAGATCGCCGAGCCGGACAAGGAAGGCGGCGCCCTGCGGTACCGGGGCGTCGACATCGAGGATCTGGTCGGTCACGTCTCGTTCGGCAACGTCTGGGGGCTGCTCGTCGACGGCGCCTTCAACCCGGGGCTGCCGCCCGCCGAACCGTTCCCGATCCCGGTGCACTCCGGTGACATCCGCGTCGACGTACAGTCCGCGCTGGCCATGCTCGCGCCCGTGTGGGGCCTCAAGCCCCTCCTCGACATCGACGAGGAGCAGGCCCGCGACGACCTCGCCCGCGCGGCCGTGATGGCTCTGTCGTACGTCGCGCAGTCCGCGCGCGGGCAGGGGAACGCGATGGTGCCGCAGCGCGAGATCGACAAGGCGCAGTCTGTGGTCGAGCGGTTCATGATCCGGTGGCGGGGTGAGCCGGATCCCAAGCATGTCGCGGCCGTGGACGCGTATTGGACGTCTGCCGCCGAGCACGGGATGAACGCGTCCACCTTCACGGCTCGCGTCATCGCCTCTACCGGTGCCGATGTCGCCGCCGCGCTGTCCGGTGCCGTGGGTGCCATGTCCGGGCCTCTGCACGGGGGTGCGCCGTCCCGTGTGCTCGGGATGATCGAGGAGATCGAGCGGACGGGGGATGCCGACGCGTATGTGCGGCAGGCGCTCGACAAGGGTGAGCGGTTGATGGGGTTCGGGCACCGGGTGTACCGGGCTGAGGATCCTCGGGCTCGTGTACTGCGGCGTACTGCGCGGGAGTTGGGGGCGCCGCGGTTCGAGATCGCGGAGGCGTTGGAGAAGGCGGCGCTGGCGGAGTTGCACGCTCGTCGTCCTGATCGGGTGCTCGCGACCAACGTCGAGTTCTGGGCGGCGATCGTGCTGGACTTCGCGGAGGTGCCGGCGCACATGTTCACGTCGATGTTCACGTGTGCGCGTACGGCGGGGTGGTCGGCGCACATTCTTGAGCAGAAGCGGACGGGGCGGCTTGTGCGGCCGTCTGCGCGGTATGTGGGGCCGGAGTCTCGTGGGCCTGAGTCGATCTCGGGGTTTGGGGATATCGCCCACTGAAGAGGGGGCTGAGATGCGTGGGCGACTGCGGACCGGATGTGGCTGGTCGCGCAGTTCCCCGCGCCCCTGAGGGCATCACCCCAAGGCGTGTTCCAACAGCATCGCCCACTGCGCCACAACCCTCTCCCGCCTGGCCCTGTCGTCAGTGAGTAGGTTGGCCAAGCCCAGGCCCCTCGCCATGTCCAAGAGGCCCTGGACCGTCTCCCGCACCCCCTGCTGAGACTCGTCCGCGTCCAACAATTCCACCGCGATGCGGTGGGTCTCGCGGCCGACCTTCCCCTCCAACTCCGTTACCCGGGGGCGGAGTTGGGCCTCGTTCGAGGCGGCGACCCACAGGTGCAGGGCCGCGCGGAACAGGGGGCCCGTGTAGAGGTCCACCAGGGCCTCGATCACTACGCGTCGGTCTGCGGCGCCCTCCGGGAAGAGGGCCCTCAGTGCTGTGGAGCGTTCCTCGGCGACGTACTCGACCGCCGCCGTGAAGAGGTCCTCGCGGGTCGGGAAGTGGTGTTGGGCGGCGCCTCGGGAGACGCCGGCGCGTTCGGCGACGACGGAGACCGTGGAGCCTGCCCAGCCGTGTTCGGCGAGGCAGGACACGGCGGCTTCCAGGAGGCGCTGTCGGGTGGCCCGGCTGCGGTCCTGCTTGGGTCTGCGGTCGACCGCGCCCGGCGCCGTCGTCGCGCTCACACCACCCATGCGGGATCCCGTCGTTCGAGGAAAGCTGTCATCCCCTCGCGGGCCTGCGCGGAGGCGAACAGCCGTGCCGAGAGCGCGGTCAGGTCGGCCGCGTCCCGGTCGAAGGTTTCCAGCACCCTAGCCGTGAGCAGCTGTTTCGTCTCGGCCAGGGCCTCGGGGGCGGCCCTGCGCAGGCCGTCGAGGACGGGGGTGAGAGTCTCGTCGACGTCCTCGCCCGCCGTCGTCAGCAGGCCTACGCCGACTGCTTCCGTCGCGTCGAAGCGTTCGCCGGTGAGGTAGTAGCGGGCCAGGGCGCGGGGGTCCGTGCGGGGCAGGAGGGGGAGGGAGATCACCGCCGGGGCCACCCCGATCCGTACCTCGGTGAACGCGAAGGTGGACTCCGTGGAGGCCGTCGCGATGTCGCAGGCGGCGAGGAGGCCGAGGCCGCCTGCCCGTACGTGGCCTGTCACTCGGGCGATCACCGGCTTGGGGAGTTCGATGATCTGCCGGAGCAGGGTCACCAGCGCCTCCGGGGGCGGGGGGTCCCGTAGGTCCGCGCCCGCGCAGAACGTGTTGCCGGTGTGGGTGAGGACGACCGCCCGTACGTCGGCGTCCTTCGCGCACTCGGTCAGCGCGTCCGCCAACTCCCTTACCAGGGAAGCCGACAGGGCGTTCCTCGTGTCCGGTGAGTCCAGGCTCAGGGTCTCGATGCCACGCGCGCGTGCCCGACCGATCGACGTCATGAGCGGCCTCGCAGTTCCCGGCGCAGGATCTTCCCGGAGGCGGCGCGCGGGACGGCGTCGATGAAGGTGACGATGCGGACGCGCTTGTAGGGGGCGACGCGTTCGGCGACGTACATCAGGACCTCGCTCTGCGAGAGGTCGGGGGCCGTCTGCTGGCGGACCACGTACGCGTGCGGGACCTCGTTGTTGTCGTCGTTGTACTCGCCCACGACGGCCGCGTCGGCGATGCCGGGGTGGGTGAGCAGGAGGGCCTCCAGTTCGGCGGGGGCCACCTGGAAGCCCTTGTACTTGATGAGTTCCTTGACCCGGTCGACGACGAACAGCCAGCCGCCGGCGTCCACGTACCCGACGTCCCCGGTGTGCAGCCAGCCGTCCTTGTCGATCATCGCGGCGGTGTCGTCGGGGCGCCCCAGGTAGCCCTTCATCACCTGGTGGCCGCGGATGAGGATCTCACCGGCCTCGCCGATGCCGAGGTCCTTGTCCGGGTCGTCGAGGGAGACGATCCGCATCTCGGTGCCGGCGATGAGTTTGCCGACCGTTCCGGGAGGTGCGGTGGGCATGTCCCGGACCGGTACCACGTGGGTGCCCGGGGACAGTTCCGTCATGCCGTAGGCCTGGCCCACGGGCGGCAGGCCCAGCCGTCGTGAGCAGGCGGCGGCGAGGTCCGCGTCCAGGGGGGCTGCGGCGCTGATGATGTACTTCAGGGACGAGAGGTCGTACTGCGCGACCGCCGGGTGTTTGGCCAGGGCGAGGACGATCGGCGGGGCCACGTAGAGGCCGGTGATGCGGTGGTTCTCGATGGCCGCGAGGAAGGTCTCCAGCTCGAAGCGGGGCAGGACCACGACGGCGGCGCCCATCCGCAGGGGTGCGTTCATCAGGGCCGTGAGGCCGTATATGTGGAAGAACGGCAGCACGGCGAGGATGCGGTCGCCGGGGCCGGTGGGGACCGCCGGCTCCAACTGGGCCAGGTTCGTGGCTATTTGGCTGTGGGTGAGCATCACGCCCTTGGGGAGGGCGGTCGTGCCCGAGGAGTACGGGAGGACCGCGACGTCCTCCACCGGGTCGATGTCGACCACCGGCACGGGGGCCGTCGAGGCGAGCATGTCGGCCAGCGAACGGTGTCCGGGCGCGCTGTCGCAGACGAATATCTCCTCGACGCCGCCCGCGAGTTCGGCGGCCCGGCGGGCCGCCTCCACGAGCGGTGACACGGTGACGATCCAGCGGGCCGCCGAGTCGCGCAGCTGCTTGGCGAACTCCTCCGGCGTGGCGAGCGGGTGCACCGTCGTGACGGAGGCACCCGCGCGCGTGGCGGCGTAGAAGGCCAGGGGGAAGGCGACCGTGTTCGGACTGTGCAGGGCGAGCACGTCCCCCTTGCGCACGCCCGCCTCCGCGAGCCCGGCCGCGATACTCCGGTGGAACCGGTCCAGTTGGGTGTACGTGAGGGTGGTGCCGTCCGTGCCGTCGACCAGCGCGGGTTCGTCCCCGAACTCGGCGGCCCTGGCCAACACCGCGTCATGGATGGGGAGTTCTACGGCCTGAACGTCTGCGTACTCGCTGCGGAACATCGTTCCTCCTGGCATGGGCCGCTGAGTGGCTAGTACGACTTGGGCAGGCCCAGGGTCTGGTGGGAGACGTAGTTGAGAATCATCTCCCGGCTCACCGGAGCAATACGAGCCACACGCGCGGCAGTTATCAACGAAGCGAGCCCGAACTCGCGCGTCAGACCGTTCCCGCCGAGGGTGTGCACGGACTGGTCCACCGCCCGCACGCACGCCTCCCCGGCCGCGTACTTCGCCATGTTGGCGGCCTCGCCCGCGCCCGCGTCGTCACCGGCGTCGTACAGATACGCCGCCTTCTGCATCATCAGACGGGCGAGTTCGAGGTCGATGTGCGCCTGTGCGAGGGGGTGCGCGATGGCCTGGTGGGCGCCGATGGGGGCGTCCCACACCGTGCGGTCGCGCGCGTACTCGACGGCCCGGGCGAGCGCGTAGCGGCCCATGCCGATCGCGAAGGCGGCCGTCATGATGCGTTCGGGGTTGAGACCGGCGAAGAGTTGGAGCAGGCCCGCGTCCTCGTCTCCGACGAGTGCGTCGGCGGGCAGGCGTACGTCGTCCAGGGTCAGCTCGAACTGCTTCTCCGCGGCGGTGAGTTCCATGTCTATCTGGCGGCGCGTGAAGCCCTGTGCGTCTCGCGGGACGATGAACAGGCAGGGCTTGAGACGGCCCGTTCGGGAGTCTTCCGTGCGGCCGACTATGAGGGTGGCGTCGGCCAGGTCCACGCCGGAGATGAAGACCTTGCGGCCGGTGAGGAGCCAGTCGACTCCGTCGCGGTGAGCCGTGGTGGTGATGCGGTGGGAGTTGGAGCCGGCGTCTGGTTCGGTGATACCGAAGGCCATGGTTCGGGTTCCGTCGGCGATTCCGGGTAGCCATTCCTGCTTTTGGGCGGCCGTGCCGAAGCGGGCGATTACCGTGCCGCAGATCGCCGGTGACACGACCATCATGAGGAGGGGGCAGCCTGCCGCTCCCAACTCCTCCAGGACGATGGAGAGTTCGGAGATGCCGCCGCCTCCGCCTCCGTATTCCTCGGGGAGGTTGACTCCTAGGTAGCCGAGCTTTGCTGCCTCGGACCAGAGTTGTTCTCGGTCGTAGGTGCGGCCGTGCCTTTTGCCTAGGGCGGATACGGCTTCACGTAGGGCTTTGTGCTCGTTTGTTTCGGTCGTGGGCATGTGGCTCCCTCGTTGTGGCTGGTCGCGCTCGCGCGGCGGTAGCCGCAAATAGATACAGCCCCGCGCCCCTTCAGGTGGGCTTCACTACCGCCAATAGAGCGGCTAGCTGGACTTGTTGGCCAGGTACTGCGTTCAGGGCCGTCAGATTGCCTGTTACCGGGGCTGTGATCTTGTGTTCCATCTTCATTGCCTCCAGCCACAACAAGGGCTCACCGGCCGTTACTTCAACTCCTACGGCCAGGCCCTCCGCAACCCTCACCACCGTGCCCGGCATGGGGGCGAGCAGTGAGCCCGGGGCCAGTTGGGCGGCGGGGTCGGGAAAGCGGGGCAGGGCCGTCAGCGCGGTGGTGTTCACGTACACCTGGTCGCCGTCGCCGTAGCGCGCTACCTCGAACTTCCGCCGTACGCCGTCCACTTCGAGTACGACCAGACCGGCGTCCACGTGGATGACGCGCACCCCGTCCGCGCTCAGGCCCTCCCTCGTGTGGCGGTACTGGACCTCGTACTCAGTGTCACCCATGGCGTAGCGCTTGGTCTGGGGCTGGGAGGGGAGGTTGCGCCAGCCGCCTCCTCCGAAGCGGGAGCGGCCGTGGGCGTCGGCCAGGGCGGCGGCGAGGGGGGCGTGCGGGTCGGGGGCTGCCTCCGTGAGTTCCGGGAGGTGGCGGTCGTAGAAACCCGTGTCCATGTGGGCGGTCGTGAACTCCTTGTGGCGCAGGGAGTTGACGAGGAGGGCGCGGTTGGTGAGCGGGCCGTGGATCGTTGCCCGGTCCAGGGCTCCGGCGAGTTTGCGGAGGGCCTCCGCTCGGGTGGGCGCGTGGGCTACGACCTTGGCGAGCATCGGGTCGTAGTGGACGCCGATGTCGTTGCCGTCGGTGTAGCCGGTGTCCAGGCGGACGCCGCTCGGGACGGCTATGCGGTGCAGGGTGCCTGTCTGGGGGGTCCAGTCGGTTGCCGGGTCCTCGGCATAGAGGCGGGCCTCTATGGCGTGGCCGCGCGGGTGCGGGGGGTCGCTTTCGAGGGGCTCGCCCTCCGCGATGCGCAGTTGGAGTGCCACCAGGTCGATGCCGAACACGGCCTCTGTCACCGGGTGTTCGACCTGGAGGCGGGTGTTCATCTCCAGGAAGTGGGCCTTGCCGTCGGGAGAGACCAGGAACTCGACGGTTCCGGCGCCCTCGTAGGCGACCGCGCGGGTGGCCCGTACGGCCAACTCGCTCAGTTCCTCCGCCAGTTGATCCGACAGGCCCGGGGCCGGGGACTCCTCGATCACCTTCTGGTGGCGGCGTTGGAGGGAGCAGTCCCGGGTGCCGAGGGCCCACACCGTGCCGTGGGTGTCGGCGAGGATCTGCACCTCGACGTGTCGGCCGCCCTCCACGTAGGGCTCGACGAAGACCTCGCCGTCGCCGAAGGCGCTCACCGCCTCGGCGCGGGCGGCCGTCAACTCGGCGTCGAGATCGGCTAGTTGCCGTACGACCCGCATACCGCGTCCGCCGCCGCCCGCCGCCGCCTTCACCAGGACCGGCAGGTCGGCCTCGGTGACGTGCTCCAGGGAGGCGATCCCCATCAGTTCCTTGGCGCGGGTCTTGGAGGCCATCGCCTCGATCGCCTCGGGCGGGGGGCCGATCCAGACCAGGCCGGCGGCCTGGACGGCGCGGGCGAAGTCGGCGTTCTCGGAGAGGAAGCCGTAGCCGGGGTGCACCGCGTCCGCGCCCGCCGCGACGGCCGCCTTCACGATCAACTCGCCGCGCAGATACGTCTCCTGGGGCGTCGCCCCCGGCAGCCGTACCGTCGCGTCGGCCATGCGCGCGTGCAGCGCGTTCTCGTCGGCGTCCGAGTGCACGGCGACCGTGCGGATGCCCAGCTCACGGCAGGTACGGAAGACCCGGCAGGCGATCTCGCCCCGGTTGGCGACGAGGACGGTCGCGATCATGTGGTCCCTCACGTCGGTCATGGGCCTCACATCCGGAAGACGCCGAAGCCACCGCGCGCACCCTCGAAGGGCGCCGTGTGGATGGCGGACAGGCACAGGCCGAGGACGGTGCGGGTGTCGCGCGGGTCGATGACACCGTCGTCGTACAGCCGCCCCGACAGGAACATCGGCAGGGACTCGGACTCGATCTGCTGCTCCACCATGGCGCGCAGCGCCGCGTCCGCGTCCTCGTCGTACGGCTGCCCCTTCGCCACGGCCGACTGCCGGGCGACGATCGACAGGACACCGGCGAGCTGCTGGGGGCCCATGACGGCGGACTTGGCGCTGGGCCAGGCGAAGAGGAAACGGGGGTCGTAGGCGCGCCCGCACATGCCGTAGTGCCCGGCGCCGTACGAGGCGCCCATGAGCACGGACAGATGCGGTACGCGGCTGTTGCTGACGGCGTTGATCATCATCGCGCCGTGCTTGATGATGCCGCCCTGTTCGTACTCCCTGCCGACCATGTAGCCCGTGGTGTTGTGCAGGAAGAGGAGGGGGATGTCGCGCTGGTTGGCCAACTGGATGAACTGGGCGGCCTTTTGGGACTCCTGGCTGAAGAGGACCCCTTGGGCGTTGGCGAGGATGCCGACCGGATAGCCGTGCAAGGTGGCCCAACCCGTCACCAGGCTCGTGCCGTAGAGGGGCTTGAACTCGTCGAAGTCGGAGGCGTCGACGAGGCGGGCGACGACCTCGCGGGGATCGAAGGGGGTCTTCAGGTCCCCCGGGACGATGCCGAGGAGCTCGTCCTCGTCGTACTTGGGAGGTGCTGCAGGCCCCGGATCGCCGTACGCCTTGCGGTGGTTGAGGCGGGCGACCACGCGCCGCGCCTGCCGCAGCGCGTCCTGCTCGTCCACGGCGAAGTGGTCCGCGAGCCCCGAGACCCGCGCGTGCATCTCGGCGCCGCCGAGCGACTCGTCGTCGCTCTCCTCACCGGTCGCCATCTTGACGAGCGGCGGCCCGCCGAGGAACACCTTCGCGCGCTCCTTGACCATGATGACGTGGTCGGACATGCCCGGGATGTACGCGCCACCGGCGGTCGAGTTCCCGAAGACGACCGCGATCGTCGGGATACCGGCGGCCGAAAGCCGGGTCAGGTCACGGAAGATGGCGCCGCCGGGGATGAAGATCTCTTTCTGGGACGGCAGATCGGCACCACCGGACTCCACAAGGCTGATGCAGGGCAGCCGGTTGGCGAGAGCGATGTCGTTGGCGCGCAGGGCTTTCTTCAGCGACCAGGGATTGCTGGCCCCGCCGCGCACGGTGGGGTCGTTGGCGGTGATCAGGCACTCCACGCCCTCGACCACACCTATCCCGGTGACGAGCGAGGCACCGACCGCGTAGTCACTCCCCCAGGCGGCGAGCGGGGAGAGTTCGAGGAAGGGGGTGTCGGGGTCGAGGAGCAGCTCGATGCGCTCGCGGGCGAGCAACTTGCCGCGCTTACGGTGCCGTTCGACATACTTCGGCCCGCCACCCGCAAGAGCCTTCGCATGCTCGGCGTCGAGGTCGGCGAGCTTGGTGAGCATGGCCTCGCGGTTGGCCGCGTAGTCGGAACCGTTGGTGTCCAGGGCCGACGGAAGGACGGTCACAGCAGGACCTCCGGAATGTCCAGACGACGGGAACGCAGCCATTCGCCCAGGGCCTTGGCCTGCGGATCGAAACGATGCTGGGCGGCGACGCCCTCACCGAGAATCCCCTCGACAACGAAGTTGAGGGCACGAAGGTTGGGCAGCACGTGCCGCACCACGCCCAACTCGGCGGTCTCCGGAAGGAGTTGCCGGAACCGCTCGACGGTCAGCGCATGGGCGAGCCAGCGCCACGCCGCATCCGAACGCGCCCACACCCCCACGTTGGCGTTCCCTCCCTTGTCACCGCTACGGGCCCCGGCGACCAGACCAAGGGGCGCCCGCGCCGTGGCCCCTTGTGGCAGAGGCTCGGGGAGGGCCGGCTGCGGAACGTCTTCCAGTACGAGGGTGTCGTGGGCCGGGGCCACAGCAACCCGGCGCCCGTCATGGAGGACGGCCACATGGTCGACGGCACCATGGGGGACATACACGTCATCGAAGACGCCATAGGGCGCTCCCTTTCCAGGTGGGGTCAGCACATGGAAGCCGGGGTAACTGGCCAGCGCGAGCTCGACGGCGGCAGCGCTCAGCGACCGCCCGACGACCTCCTGATCGGAGTCCCGCACGACGAGCCGCAGCAGCGCACTCGCCGTCTCCTCGGTCGAGGCATCGACATGATCGGTACGGGCGAGATCCCAACGGAGTTCACCGGGCCGGGACTTGGCGTTCCCCTCGCCGAACACGGCATCCATCTGCTCCCGGACGAGAGCGGCCTTGCGCTCGATGTCGAGCCCCGTGAGCACGAAGGTGACCTCGTTGCGAAACCCGCCCAGCCGGTTGAGCCCGACCTTGAGGGTCGGCGGCGGAGCCTCCCCCCGCACACCCTCGACACGCACCCGATCGGGACCGTCCGCCCCGATCCGGACGGTGTCGAGGCGGGCGGTGACATCGGGACCGGCGTACCGGGCACCGTGCGTCTCGTAGAGCAGCTGCGCGGTGACGGTACCCACGTCCACAACCCCACCCGTGCCGGGATGTTTGGTGATGACACAGGAGCCGTCTTCATGAATCTCGGCAAGCGGAAAGCCGGGCCGGCGGAGCTTCTCAGGCGCATGCTCGGTGAAGAAGGCGTAGTTGCCGCCGGTGGCCTGCGTCCCGCACTCCAGCACATGCCCGGCGACCACGGCACCCGCGAGCCGGTCGTAGTCGTCGGGCCCCCACCCGAAGTGAGCGACGGCAGGACCGGTGACGAGGGCCGCATCGGTGACACGCCCGGTGACCACGACGTCGGCCCCCGCGTCGAGACAGGCGGCGATACCGAACCCACCGAGATAGGCGTGGGCGGCAAGGGCACCCGGATACCGCCCGGCGAGATCGTCCCCTTCCACATGAGCAACCCGTGCAGCTATCCCGAGCCGATCAGCCAACTTCCTTACGGCGTCGGCGAGTCCGGCCGGGTTGAGCCCCCCGGCATTGGTGACGATCCGCACCCCCCGCTCATGGGCGAGGCCGAGGCACTCCTCCAACTGCTTCAGGAAGGTGCGGGCGTACCCGGCGCCGGGGTCCTTGAGCCGGTCCCGCCCCAGGATGAGCATGGTCAGCTCGGCGAGGTAGTCGCCGGTGAGAACGTCCAGTCGACCACCGGTGAGCATCTCCCGCAGGGCGTCGAACCGATCGCCGTAGAAGCCGGAGGCGTTACCTATCCGGAGCGGGACGGGCCCCGGTCCGCTCCGGGAGCTCACTGGCCGCCCCCCTGCCCCTGCTTCGGCGGGCGCCCGGCACCGGGTGGTCCCGCGAAGGCCTGCGCGATGTCGAGCCACCGATCGGCGTCGGCCCCTTCGGCCCGCACGGCGAGGTCGGCGCGATGGGCTCGCCGGGTGACGAGAAGACAGAAGTCGAGGGCGGCTCCGGTGACACGTTGCGGAGCACTGTCAGGGCCGTAGCTCCACAACTCACCTGACGGAGCGCGGACTTCAACACGAAACTCCTCACTCGGCGGGGTCAGCCCATGGACGCCAAAGGCGAAGTCACGTGCACGCACACCGATGCGCACCACATGCCGAAGGCGGTCTGTAGGTGGCCGAACCACACCGACCGCGTCAGCAACATCCTGCCCATGGGCCCAGGTCTCCATAAGACGGCCGGTAGCCATAGAGGCGGCCGACATGGGTGGCCCGTACCAGGGGAAGCGGGTTTTTGTAGGTGCGGCACTCAGGGCAGCCAACAGGGCGACCCGCCCGGCCCGCCAGTCGGCGAGAAGCTGGGCAGGCGGTTTCGCGGCCCCCTCCTCCGCCCCCGCGTCCACGAACGACTCGGGAGCGGCGAGCGCCTTCTCGACCAGCGCCCCGAACGCGGCCTCGTCCGTCACGGCAAGCAGGGCGGAATGGTCGGTCCAGGCCAGGTGGGCGATCTGGTGGGCGACGGTCCAGCGGGCAGCGGGGGTCGCGAGCGCCCAGCCCTCCGGGCTCAACTCGGCCACAAGCCGGTCGAGTTCCTCGCTCTCCTCACGCAGGTCGTCGAGCACGCGCGTCGGATCGGACATGGGGGGAGCATGGCAGGGGCATCAGAAACAATCAAGCGTGCTTGCATTATTTAGGTTCGGCTGGGATGAGATGGGGAGGCGGGTTGCTCTGGGCCTGAGTCGTGAAGTGGTCGTTGGGCCGCCCGCTTCTTTGTCAGTGTCGGGATTGCGTGAGCCGAGTAAAGGGCGCTCCCTGCGGTCGCGTCGGCTGCGCCGATTCCGCTGCGCTCCACCCTTGACTCGTCTCACGCAATCCCGTTTGAGAAGCGAGCGGGCGGCCCCGAGGGATGGGTGGCCCAGGCAGGATGGCCCTTGCCTGTACTGCCTTGCGGGCCGGTGTTCGGGGGCGCGCTCGCGTCTCGCCTGCACGCCGGGCCGGCTCAGCGGCCAACGGCGAGTGGGGCGTGGGGAGTGAAGAGGGGTGGGTGGAGGCCCGGTGGGTGGCGGGCGCCGACGGACAGGACACGATCACATCCCCGCTCCCCCCGGCCCTGAGGCGCCCCCCGGGGTACCCGGTCCGTGGAAGTGTGACAGTCGAAGCGGAAGTGTCACACTTTCCGGACCACCCCACCCCAGCCCCCGCCCCTCTCCCTACAGGACTGCAGAGGCTGGGGACTTTTCTAACCAGTCATGGGACAGGTCAGTGGTTAGTCTGACCCACACACCTTCCAGCACCCCCACCCACCCACGCGCTCACGCACTCACCCACTCGCGGTTGGCCGCTGAGCCGAGGCGGCGTGCAGGCGAGACGCTGACGCGCCCCTCCACCCCGGCCCGCAACGCAGTACCGGTGATGGCCATCCTGCCTCGGCCACCCGTTCCTCCGGGCCGCTCGCTCGCTTCTCCAACGGGCTGGAGCGGCCCGAGTCAAGGGTGGAGCGCAGCGCAATCGGCGCAGCCGACGCGCAGCGCAGCGGAGCGCCCTTTACTCGGGCCGTGGAAGCCCGACACTGACCAAGAAGCGAGTGGCCCAACAGCCACCTACGCGTTCACCTTTCCCCGCCCCACCTGTGTCCGCACAGCCCCCATACTCGCCGCGATAACAAGGGCGATAGCCATGGCTTCAGGGACGGACAGCGCCTGGTGAAGGATCAGGAAGCCCGCCGTCGCAGCCACGGCAGGTTCCAGGCTCATCAGGATGGCGAAGGTGGAGGAGGGAAGGCGGCGCAGAGCCAGAAGCTCAAGGGTGTAGGGCAGAACGGAAGAGAGAACCGCGACCACCGAGCCGAGGGCGATCGTGACGGGGTTCAGAAGTCTCGTGCCCGATTCCGCGATACCGAGCGGCAGGAACACGACCGCCGCCACAACCATCGCCAACGCCAGCCCGTCGGCCTGCGGAAAGCGGCGCCCCGTACGGGCACTGAAAACTATGTACGTCGCCCACATGGCGCCGGCCGCCAGGGCAAAGGCCACACCTACAGGGTCCAGGCTGCTGAAACCTCCGCCACCGAGGAGGAAGACGCCCGCCAGGGCGAGCCCCGCCCACACGGCGTTCAGCGCGCGCCGGGACGTCAGCACAGATAGGGCAAGCGGACCCAGCACCTCCAGCGTCACCGCCGGCCCCAGAGGGATGCGGGCCAGTGACTGGTAGAAGAGGCCGTTCATCGCGGCCATCGTGACGCCGAAGACGACGACCGTGCCCCAGTCCATGCGCGAGTGGCCGCGCAGGCTCGGGCGGCAGATCACGAGCAGGACCACCGCCGCCATCAGCAGGCGGAGCGTCACCACACCCAGCGACCCCGCCCTCGGAATCAGTGTCACCGCCAGCGCACCGCCGAACTGCACCGAGACACCCCCGGCCAGCACCAGACCCACCGGTCCGAGCGAGCCGAGGCGGCGCGGGGCGACGGGCGCGGTGGCCACGGGGGCGGAGGTCGACGACGTACTGGGGATGCTCACGGGGCTTCCAGGGCTCGGCTCAGCTCGAATTCGTTCATCACGATGCACTGCTCAGTCCATAGTAATGGACTTCGACAGGTGTGCGAACCCTTTATGCAGCTGTCATCGGGGAGCCCTGGAAGCGATCAGCGGTGCAGCGTCAGACACCGCCCCAAGGGACCTCGTCCCGGAACAGGGGCCGGCCGTCAGGGAGCGTGGTGGGCATCGGCCCGAAGAGCGGATCGGAGTACTCGGGGTACTCGGAGTACTCCGCCTCCGCGTATGTCGGCTGATACGTCTGAGGCACCCAGCTCTCGGTGAAGACCGGCGGCGCCGGGTACCCGTAGGCAACCCCAGCCGCAGGAACCCCCACCGGAACCCCCGCCTCCGCGAACAACGGCAACCGCAGCTCCCCGGTGTCCATCACCGCGTTGTTCTGCGACCGATGCAGCCGCGAGTACGCCCCGCCCCGCGCCATCAGTTCGTCGTGCCGCCCCGTCTCCACGATCCGGCCCCGGTCGACCACCAGGATGCGGTCGGCGTCGGGGGCGAGGTTGAGGTCATGGGTGATCATGATGGTCGTACGTCCCGCCATCAGCCGCCGCAGCGGCTTCACGACCCGCCGGGCCGCCATCGAGTCCAGCCCCGTCGTCGGTTCGTCGAGAACCAGGACCGGGGCGTCGCGCAGAATCGCCCGCGCTATCGCCAGCCGCTGGAGCTGACCGCCGGACAGGCGGGCCGAGTTGGGGTCGATCTTCGTGTCGTAGCCGTCGGGCAGCCGCAGGATGAACTCGTGGGCGTCGGCCGCCATCGCCGCGTCCACGATCGCCTGCTCGCTGGCGCCGGGCCGGCCGCAGGCGATGTTCGCGCGGACGGTGTCGTGCAGGACGAGGGTCTCCTGCGGGAGCAGGGTGACGTACTCGCGCAGGCGGGCCAGCGGGAGGTCGCGCAACGGTACGCCGTCGAGGAGGACTTCGCCCGCGTCGGGGTCGTAGAAGCGGAGCAGCATCTTGGAGACCGTGGACTTGCCGGCGCCGCTGGGGCCGGTGACGATCACCAGCTCGCCCGGGTTGACGGTGAAGGAGAGGCCCTCCAGGGCGGGGCGGTCCGCGCCCGGGTAGCTGAAGGAGACGTCGCGGAGTTCGACCGTGCCGTCGGGGCGGCCGAACTCCGTGCCGTGGCTGGGGTCGGCGACCGACGGGCGTACGTCCAGGATCTCGATCAGGCGCTCGGCGCCGGCGGTGGCGGCGGTGATGGTGAGGCCGAGTTGGGCGAGGCCGCGGACGGGCGGGTAGAGGTAGCCGAGGAAGGCGGAGAAGGCGAGGAGCTGGCCGAGGGTCATGCGGCCGGTGGAGATCTCCCAGGCGCCGATGCCGATGACGGCGAGCACGCACACCGTCTCGATGACGGTGACGAGTTGCTCGTACGCCTCGTTGAGGCGGGTCGAGCGGACCGAGGCGCGGAACCAGGCGCCGGCCTCCTCGTTCAGTCGTCGGCGTTCCGCGTCGCGTCGGCCGTAGGCCTGGGTGAGGACGATGTTGCCGAGGGATTCCTCGACGACGGAGGTGATCGCGCCGTCGGCCACCCGGCCTTCCCGCGACACGTCCTTGATGGAGCCGGAGAAGCGGCGGGCCGCCAGCCAGAACAGCGGGGCGAGGACGAAGGTGGCCGCGGCCAGGTCCCAGCGCAGCCAGAACGCGGCGGCGGCATAGAAGATCGCGGAGAAGATCGCGGAGGCGGTGCCCACGACGCCGGACACGACGAGGGTCTCGATCGCCTCGACGTCGCTGGTCAGGCGGGACAACAGGTCGCCCTGGCGGTGCCGTTGGAAGAAGTGCGGCGGCAACTGCTGTACGTGGTCGAAGACATGCTCGCGCAATCTCATCACGAAGCGTTCGGTGGCCCAGGCGGCGAGGGAGTTGCCGGCGTAGGCGACGACCGCGCCGACGAGGGCCACGCCGAGCCATTTGGCGGCCGGGCTCCAGAACGCGCTCAGCGACCCTTTCGCCAGGGCGTGGTCGGTGAGGTCGCTGAAGAGGAGGATGGACTCGGTCTCGGCGAGGGCGGCGATCACCGTGCACACCCAGACGAGGATCAGCCAGCGTCTGAGGCCTCGGGTGAGCGGCCAGAAACGACGGAAAGCCGTGCGGGCGGGAATGGTGGGAGTTTCGTCGTCCTCGTATTCGAGGTCTTCCTCGTCCGTATCCATGTCCACCATACGCTCGCTTTCCGTCATCAGAATTCCTTGGATTTTCGAATTCAGGAAAGAAAAGAGGGCCGACTGCGTGGGTCGGCCCTCCCTCTACTGCCGGTTCAGCTGTCCTGGCCGGGCAGCGGCTTCGGCAGGGGCTTCGGCTGGTGCTTCTTGCGCGGCTTCGGGGGCGGGGGCGGCAGCTGCTGCTTCTTGGGCTTGGGCAGCGGGGCGAGCTTGTTGAGGCCCATTCCGAACTCCTAGGTTGTGCAGTGGAATTTGTGCGTCAAAGTCGAGCGTTTTACCGCCCGGGGAATTCCCGACACCCAGAAACTTACACGGCCCTGAAGCCAAGTCGCAGCAAAGTCGTCGAGAGAACGGCAAACATGGGCTGTGAATACCTTTGTGAATCCTGAGTTACGGCCGCCAACCTGAGAGTTCTCTAATAAACCTGAGAGCAGCCTTAATGAACCTGTGCTTCCGCCCTCAGCGGCGCGCCATGTAGAGGTCCAGCGCCTTGTGCAACAGCCGGTTGAGGGGGAAGTCCCACTCCCCCAGGTACTCGACGGCCTCTCCGCCCGCGCCGGCCTTGAAACGCAGTAGCCCCAGCAGGTGGTTGGACTCCTCCAGGGTGTCGGTGATGCCCCTGAAGTCGTATACGGCGGCGCCCAGTTGGTGGGCGTCGGTCATCATGCGCCACTGCATGGCGTTGTTGGGCTGTACCTCGCGCCGTCGGCTGGTGGAGGCGCCGTAGGAGTACCAGACGTGCTGTCCGACCGTCAGCATCGTGGCCGCGGCGAGGATCTCGCCGTCGTGGTGGGCGAGGTAGAGGCGCATGCGGTCGGGGTGTTCGGCGGTGAGGGCGGTCCACATGCGCTGGAAGTAGGGCAGGGGGCGCGGGATGAAGCGGTCGCGTTCGGCGGTCTCGGCGTAGAGCTCGTAGAAGGCGGGGAGGTCGTCGTAGCCGCCCTGGACCACCTTCACGCCGGCCTTCTCGGCCTTCTTGATGTTGCGCCGCCACTGCTGGTTGAGGCCGCGGTGGATGTCGTCCAACGACCGTCCGGCGAACGGCACTTGGAACACGTACCGCGGCTGTCCGGCCGCGAACCCGTCCTCTGCCCCGGGCTCCGTCTGCTGCCAGCCCGCGCGGCGCAGGCGGTCGGCGACCTCGTAGGCACGCGGTTCGTACGACGTGGGCTCCGCGTCCCGCAGCCGGCGCGCGTCCGGGTCGGCGATCGCCGCCTTCACCGCGTCCGCGCTCCAGCGGCGTACGGCGACGGGCGGGCCCATCTTCACCGTGAACGCGCCCTGCGACTTGAGGTGGGCGAGCATCGGGTCGAGCCAGCGGTCGAGGTCGGCGGCATGCCAGTCGATGACCGGCCCCTCGGGCAGATACGCGAGGTACTTCTTGAGTTTGGGCACGGGCCGGTACAACACCAGCCCGACCCCGACCAGTTGGCCGTCCTCCTCCTCGAACCACCCCAGACTCTCCGCCCGCCAGTCGGGCTTCACCTCACCCCACGAGGGCACCTGCATATGGCTGGCGGAGGGGCGGGCGGCGATGAACGCGAGGTGTTCGGCGGGGGTGATGGGGCGGAGGCGGAGGTCGGTCATACGCGGGGCTCCCTGGCTGGTCGAAACCGTCGTCGAACGGCCAGCCTAGGCAGTCACCCGCGCCCGTCCCGAGGTCCGAACGTCTCCAGCGCCTCCGTGTCCGACGCCCGCGCGTTGAGGAAGTAGTCCGCCCATTCGGCGATCTCCGGGTAACCCGACTCGCGCACAAGGCGGGTGATCGCCGCCGGGATGTCGTACGGCGTCACGCGCAGGTCCGTGCCGGGGCCCAGCAGGCACCAGTGGGCGCCGGTGCGGCCGTACGGCATGCCGATGCTGCCCGGGTTGACGATCAGGCGGCCGTGGGCGAGGCGGACGTACGGCATGTGGGTGTGGCCGCAGACCACCGTGCGGACGGTCTCGTCGAGGCCGGTGAGGACCTCCGTCCAGCGGGCGGGGCGGGAGTCGACGAGGACGACCTCCTCGTCGTCGCGGGGTGTGGCGTGGCAGAACAGGACCTTGCCGAGGCCGCGGACCGAGAGGGTCAGGGTTTTGGGGAGGGCGGCCAGGAAGTCGATCTGGTCGGTGCGGAGCGCGGTCGCGGCGTACGGGGCGATCGGGTCGGGGATGTCGTCGCGCTCGCCCCTGCGGTACTCGACCAGTTCGCGGTCCGCGTTGCCCGCGATCCACCGCACGCGGTCGCCCTGCGCACGCAACAGGTCGACCACTTCCGCCGGTTGGGGGCCGGCTGTGATGTCGCCGGTCAGGACGATGCGGTCGGCCGCGGCCACCTCCGGTTCGGCGAGGACCGCTTCCAGGGCGGGGAGCACGCCGTGGATGTCGGAGAGGACGGCGACTCGGCCGAGTTCGTCGGTCACTTGCCTTCTCCGTCCAGCGCGTCCGCCAGTACCTCCGCCAGGTGCCGCCCTCGCACCCCCGCCAACTGCTCCAGCTGCGTACGGCAGGAGAACCCGTCCGCCAACACCACCGCCCCCTCCGGGGCCTCCCGTACCGACGGCAGCAACTGTTCCTCCGCACACGCCGCCGACACCTCGTAGTGCCCCTTCTCGAAACCGAAGTTGCCCGCCAACCCGCAGCAGCCACCGGACAGTTCACCGGTGAGGCCGGCCGCCTCGCGCAGGCGGCGGTCAGGGGTGTCGCCGAGTACCGCGTGCTGGTGGCAGTGGGTCTGGCCGACCGTCGGGCGGTCGACGCGGGGCGGGGTCCAGTCGGGGGCGAGCTGTTCCAGGGCCTCGGCGAAGGTGAGGACCGAGGCGGCGAGGCGGGCCGCGCGCGGGTCGTCGGGGAGGAGTTCGGGAAGGTCCGTGCGGAGGGCCGCCGCGCAACTCGGTTCCAGGACGACGATGTGCGGAGTGCCCGCGCCGTGCCCGAAGCCCAGGTCCAGCAGTGGGCTCATCTCGTCCAGCGTGCGGCGCATCACCTCGCGAGCGCGGTCCAGTTGGCCCGTCGACACATAGGTCAGGCCGCAGCAGACCGGCTTCCTGAGCCTCCTCATCGCCGGCAGGACCGGGAGCACGCCCAGCCCCGCCGCCTCCAACACCCGCACCGCCGCCCGCCCGACCGCCGGCGAGAGGTGTTCCGTAAACGTGTCCGGCCACAGGAAGACATGACCCCGCGCGGGCATCTCCACATCCTCCACTCCCGCACGCATGCTCCGCCGCGTCGCCGCCCTCACCTCCCGCCGCCACCCGCGCATGAACGTCACCCCCGCCACCCGAGGAATCCCCCGCTCCCCCGCGACCCCGCCCAGCCGCTTCGCCAGCGCCCCCAACGGCCGTACGGAAGCAAGGGAGTTGACCAGCCACGCGGTACGCGTGCGTGCCACCAGCCGCAGCCAGCGCGGCAGCCACCCCATCGTGTAGTGGGACGCGGGCCGCCGTCGCCCCTCGTAGTGGTGGTGCAGGAACTCCGCCTTGTACGTGGCCATGTCGACCCCGACCGGGCAGTCCGTACGGCAGCCCTTGCACGACAGGCACAGGTCCAGCGCGTCCCGGACCTCCGTCGACTGCCAGCCGTCGGTGACCAGTTCGCCCGCGAGCATCTCGTGGAGCAGGCGGGCACGCCCGCGTGTGGAGTGCGCCTCCTCCCCCGTCGCGCGGAACGACGGGCACATCACGGACGAGCCGGCGGGCTCATGAGTACGGCACTTGGCCACCCCCACGCACCGCCGCACCGCCGCCGCGAAGTCACCGCCGTCGGACGGGTAGCCGAACACCACATCCACCGGCTTGCGCGGCAGCACGGCGAAGCGGAGGTTCGTGTCGAGCGGGGCGGGCCTCACCAGCATCCCGGGGTTGAGGAGGTCGTCCGGGTCCCACACCCCCTTCACCTGCTCGAACAGAGTCACCATCTCGGCGCCGTACATCTTCGGGAGGAGTTCCGCGCGCGCCTGGCCGTCCCCGTGTTCGCCGGAGAGCGAGCCACCGTGGGCGGTCACCAGCTCGGCCAGTTCCTCGGAGAAGCGGCGGAAGCGGGCCACGCCCGGCTCCGTCAGCAGGTCGAAGTCGATGCGGACGTGGATGCAGCCGTCCCCGAAGTGGCCGTACGGCGTGCCCCGTAGGTTGTGCGCGGCCAGCAGTCCCCTGAAGTCTCTTAGGTACGGGCCCAGTTGAGCCGGTGGCACCGCGCAGTCCTCCCACCCCGGCCACGCCTCCGAACCGTCCGGCATGCGCGTCGCCGTACCGCTCGCGTCCTCGCGGATCCGCCACAGGGTCCGTTGGCCCGACGGGTCGGTCACCACCAGGGAGTCGAGGACGTCGGCCGCGCGGACGATCGCCTCCGCACGCGCGCGTGCCTCCGCCTCCGTGTCACCGCCCGTTTCGACGAACAGCCAGGCGCCGCCCCGGGGGAGGTCGGCCGTGGAGCGGACCAGGTCGGCCGCCATTCCCTCCACCGTCAGCGGGCCGTGGACCAGCAGGCCCGCCGCCGCCTCCGCCGCCGCGCTCTCGTCGGCGTACCCGAGTACCGCCAACGCACGCGCGCGGGGTGCCTCGACGAGTCGTACGACCGCCTCCGTGAGGATGCCCAACGTGCCCTCGCTGCCGCAGAAGGAGCGGGCGACATCCGCGCCCTTCTCGGGGAGGAGAGCGTCCAGGGCGTAGCCCGAGATGCGGCGGGGGAGGTCCGGGAAGCCGGTGCGCAGGCGGGCCAACTCGGCCTCCACGAGCGGTCGTAGGCCCTCCGGAGCGCCTGCCCAGTCGCGGCCGAGCGTCAGGTGGTCGCCGCGTGCGGTGATCACGGAGAGTTCGCGGACGCTGTCCGCGGTGGTGCCCCAGGCGACGGAGTGGGAGCCGCACGAGTTGTTGCCGATCATGCCGCCGAGGGTGCAGCGGCTGTGGGTCGAGGGGTCGGGGCCGAAGCGCAGACCGTGCGGGGTGGCGGCCTGTTGGAGGCGGTCGAGGACCAGGCCCGGCTGGACGACCGCCGTACGGGAGGCGGGGTCCAGGGACAGCAGGCGGTTCATGTGGCGGGTGAAGTCGAGGACGACGCCCGTGCCGGTGGCCTGGCCTGCGATCGAGGTGCCGCCGCCGCGCGCCACGACCGGCACCCCGTGCGCCCGGCAGGCCGCCAGCGTCGCCGCCACGTCCTCGGCGTCACGGGGCGCGACGACGCCCAGGGGGACGCGCCGGTAGTTGGACGCGTCCATGGTCGTCAGCGCCCGGGACGTGACGTCGAAACCGATCTCGCCCCGGACGGTCCGCCGCAGCTCTGCCTGAAGATCCGCCATGGCCCCAGCATGAAGGGATTCTGTAAACGCATCCAGAACCTCCCCAGTTCGATCACTAACTCTCATATAGTGACCGTCAGTTGAGCACCCGGTGTCGCTTCTCGCCCAGGAACCCGACGAGCACCCCCCGAGGACACGACCGAGGACGACTGAGGACCCCGACCAAAGACGCCCGAGGACCCGACCGAGGACCCCCTTCATGACCGCCCCCATACTTCCCGGCGAACGACCCACCTTCCGCACCATCGCCCCCGCCCCACTGCTCACCGCCGTACTGGCCGGGCTCGCGGTCGCCGGCGCGGTCTACGTGACTCCCGGCGCGAAGCGCCTCGCGGTCGCCTGCGGGGCGAGTGCCGGCGCGCTGCTGCTGTGCGCGGCCGTCGCCATCGCCGCGCACGCCTACCAGACGGCCCGGATCACCCGCCGCCGCCTTGAGGCCGTCACCCTGGACGCGGGACGGCTGTTGCAGGAACGGGCCCGGCTGAACACGGAGTTCGACCGGGAGCGCGTGCAGCTGACCGAGGAGCTGACCCACGAGCGGGCCCGGCTGACCGCGGAACTCACGCAGGAACGCGCCCGGTTGATCTCCGACTTCGCCCAGGAGCGGATGCGGCTCACCACGTCCTTCGCCGAGGAGCGCACCCGCCTCACGGAGGAGAGCGAGCTGGAGCGCGCCCGACTGTCCGCCGAGAACAAGCAGTTGTCCGAGCGGGCCCGCCGGGACTCCCACGAGCGCGCCGCCGCCCTCTCCGCGACCGCCAACGCGGCAGGCCGTATGCAGGCGTTGGCCACCGGCATGCTCGCCGACCTGCGTGCCATGGAGGAGCGGCACTCCGACGAGGACGTCCTCGCCGACCTGCTCCACCTCGACCACCGCACCGCGCAGGCGGGCCGCCTCGCCGACTCCGTCGCCGTCCTCACGGGCGCCCGCTCCGGCCGCCGTTGGGCCCGCCCCATCGCCATGGAGTCGATCCTGCGCGGCGCGATGGGCCGCATCAGCGGCTACCAGCGCGTGCGCGTGCACTCCGCGAGCGACGCCGCCGTCGCCGGGCACGCGGCCGAGGGCGTGATGCACGCGCTCGCCGAACTCCTCGACAACGCCGCGAACTTCTCGCCGCCGAGCGCCGAAGTGCACGTGTACGTGGAAGAAGTGCCCGCCGGGGTCATCCTCTCGGTGGAGGACAGCGGCCTGGTCATGGGTGACATCCAGTTGCGCCGCGCCGAGCGTGCCGTGTCCGGCGACTCCGCCGAGCTGGGCGGCCTCACCGGCACCCGGCTGGGCCTCGCGGTCGTCGGCCGGCTGGCCCGCAAGTACGGCCTGAAGGTGTCGTACCGGCCCTCCGCGCGCGGCGGCACGGGCGTCCTGATGCTCGTACCGCAGGACATCCTGGTGCCGCAGGACATGCGTACGCCCCAGGACGCCCCGGTGGCGGCGCAGGAGTCCCCCGCGCCCTCCGCGCCCTCCGCGCCCTCCGAGCCCCCGGTCAGCCTGCGGAAGCCGGAGCCGGAGACAGCGCCGGAACCGGCCGCCGTAGGACAGTTGCGGGTGTCGTACGCCTCCGCGCACGCCGTCTCCGACCTGGACCCGGACCCGATCCCCACGCACGAGTCCCCGGACCGCGACACGCTGTCCGACGCCTTGTCCGAGGTGCTGGCCGAGTCTCGGCCGGACGCCCCGGACGCCCTCCCGGAAGGCCTGCCCAAGCGGCGCCGGGGCCGGGCACTGGCGGCGGCCGAGCGTGCACGCGCGCGTGCGGAGGCCGCGGCTTCCGTGCCGCGCCCCGCGCCCACGGCCGACGACACCCTGGCCCGGGCCGCCCGCTTCAACAGCTTCCGGCAGGCCGTACGCGGCGCGATGACCGAACAACTGCCGCCGCCCGTACCGGAGTCGGGGCCGGAGCGCTCCGAACCGGCAGAGTCCCTCACCCACCCGCTCCCGGAAGGCAACCCCACCTCATGACCGGCACGACGACCGCCGACGAGAAGCTCACCTGGCTCATCGAGGGCCTCCTGGAGCGCACCCCGGGCGCACGGCACGCGCTGGTGCTGTCCCGGGACGGCCTGAAGCTGTGCCGGACGCCCGAACTCTCCGTCGACCAGGCCGACCAGCTGGCCGCGATAGCCGCCGGGATCCAGTCGCTGTCGCACGGCGCGTCGGTGGAGTTCGGGGACGGCAGCGGGGGTGTGCGCTCCGCGATGACGGAGTTCTACGGCGGGGTGCTGTTCATCGTCGAGGCGGGCGAGGGCGCGCACCTGGCCCTGGTCACCGCCGAGGACGCGGACGCGGGACTGATCGGGCACAACATGAGCGAGCTGGTGGAACAGCTCGGCGAGCACCTGCGCGCGGAACCCCGTTCGTGATGAGCCGCCCCGGCAGGGACGACTCACCCGACCGCCTCTACACGCTCACCGGAGGCCGCGCCCGTTCCGGACCGGACAGCCCGTTCGACCTGGTGACCCTCGTGGTCGCCGAGTGCGATCCGGTGGCCGGTATGCAGTCGGAGCACGCGGCGATCCTGCGGATCACCGAACACCCCACGGCAGTGGTGGAGTTGGCGGCCGAACTGAAACTCCCGGTGTCCATCACCAAGATTCTCCTCTCCGACCTTCTCGCGGCGGGCCGGGTCAGCGCCCGGCATCCGCGCAAGGCGGTTCTCGATCCCGACGTCCTGGAACAGGTGCTCGTTGGACTCCGCAACCTCTGACGCGCGCACCCCCTTGGGTGCCTCCGCCGACAACGGCCTGAAGATCGTGGTCGTGGGCGGCTTCGGCGTCGGCAAGACGACGCTGGTCCGCTCCGTCAGCGAGATACGTCCCCTCAACACCGAGGAGACGATGACGAAGGCCGGCGAGGCCGTCGACGACATCAGCGAGGTGCGCGGCAAGTCCGCGACCACCGTCGCGTTCGACTTCGGCCGCGTCACGCTCGACGCCCGCAACGTGCTGTACCTGTTCGGCGCTCCCGGCCAGGAACGGTTCTGGTTCCTCTGGGACCGCCTGTTCTCCGGGACGCTCGGCGCGGTCGTCCTCGTCGACACCCGCCGGATCGGCGACTCCTGGTACGCCATCGACCGCCTCGAACACCACGGCACCCCCTTCATCGTGGCCTGCAACGACTTCGGCGGCACCGCCTACGCCCCGCAGCAGATCCGCGAGGCCCTCGACCTCGACCCGCACGTCCCGCTCCTGGACTGCGACGCCCGCTCCCGCGCGTCCGCGAAACAGGTCCTGATCACCCTGGTCGAGCACGTCAAGAACCAGCACGTCAAGAACCAGCACGTCAAGAACCAGCACGCCGAGAGCCGACACACCAAGGGCCGCTACGACGCCCAGGGCTCTGCCCGCCCCCAAGTCCCCGTCCCTCACCAGGAGTTGGCCCTGTGACCGCCCCTGCCCCCGCCCCCGTGCCGCTCGGCGGACCCAGGTTCCAGACCGAACCGGCGCAGCTGTACCGGGAGATGAGGCGCGAGCACGGCGCCGTGACCCCCGTGGTGCTCGACGGCGACGTCCCGGCCTGGCTGGTGCTCGGCTACCGCGAGCTGCACCAAGTCACCGGCGATCCCGTCCTGTTCAGCCGCGACTCGGACCTGTGGAGCCAGTGGGACCACATCCCCGACGACTGGCCGCTGCTGCCGATGATCGGCCGTAAGCAGCCGTCGATCCTCTACACGGTCGGCGAACGGCACCGCGAGCGCGTCGGCATGATCAGCGACGCGCTGGAGGCCGTGGACCCGTCCGAACTGCGCGGGTACGCCGAGAAGTTCGCGGACGAGCTGATCGACGGGATCTGCGCCAAGGGCGAGACGGACATCGTCGGCGACTACGCGATGCTGCTGCCGGTACGGGTCCTGGCCCGCCTCTACGGCTTCGCCGACGAGCAGGGACCGGGGCTGGTCACGGCGCTCAACGACATGATCGACGGACGCGAGCGGGCCATCGCCGGGCAGACCCATCTCGCCACGTCCATGGGGCGGTTGCTGGCCGACCGGAAGGACGATCCGGCCGACGACGTCGTGTCGCGGATGCTCACGCACGACTCCGGCTTCGACGACTTCGAGATCGCCCAGGACCTGATGGTGATGATGGCGGCCGGCCACCAGCCGACCGCCGACTGGATCGGCAACTCGCTGCGCCTGATGCTGACGGACGACCGGTTCGCGGCCTCCCTCTTCGGTGGCCGCAACAGTGTCGCCGAGGCGATGAACGAGGTCCTCTGGGAGGACACCCCGACCCAGAACGTGGCCGGCCGCTGGGCCTCCCGCGACACGCAGCTCGGCGGTCGCCGCATCCGCGCCGGCGACCTGCTCCTCCTGGGCCTCCAGGGCGCCAACTCCGACCCCCAGGTCCGCACCGACGGCTCCGCGCTCACCGGCGGCAACAACGCGCACTTCTCCTTCGGACACGGGGAGCACCGGTGCCCGTTCCCCGCGCAGGAGGTCGCCGAGGTCGTCGCACGCACGGGCATCGAGGTCGTACTGGACCGGCTGCCGGACATCGACCTGGCGGTACCGGCCGAGTCCCTCACCCGTAGACCCTCGCCGTGGCTGCGGGGCCTGACCGCACTGCCGGTCCGGTTCACGCCCGTCGCCGCGCTCTGAGTCCGAGTCCCGAGTTCTGAATCCCGAGTTCCGACCTTTGAGCCCCGCCCTTTGAACTCTGCCCTTTGAACTCTGCCCCTGCCCTTGCCCTTTGAGCCCTGCCCTGGAGGCACGCCCGTATGAGCACCGGTACCGAAGAGACCCGTATCGTCCTGGACCCCTTCGTCGGCGACCTGGACGGCGAGAGCGCCAGGCTTCGTGCGGCCGGTCCGCTGGCCGCCGTAGAACTGCCCGGTGGCGTGCCCGTGTGGGCGGTCACGCATCACGCCGAGGCGAAACAGCTGCTCACGGATCCGCGGCTGGTGAAGGACATCAACGTCTGGGGTGCCTGGCAGCGCGGTGAGATCCCCGCGGACTGGCCGCTGATCGGGCTCGCGAATCCGGGCCGTTCCATGCTGACCGTGGACGGCG
Organism: Streptomyces sp. NPDC050508; assembly: GCF_040655155.1. Lineage (NCBI taxonomy): Bacteria > Bacillati > Actinomycetota > Actinomycetes > Kitasatosporales > Streptomycetaceae > Streptomyces > Streptomyces sp. NPDC050508. Next base: position 341,673 of record NZ_JBFAJJ010000009.1, on the reverse strand, counting down.
CCGACCACCGCAGGATGCGCACGCTGGTCGCGCAGGCGCTCACCCCGCGCCGGGTGGAGCAGATGCGGGAGCGGATCGCGAAGCGGACCCAGGGCCTGCTCGACGGCCTGGACGGGGACGAGGTCGACCTGAAGGCGGCGTTCGCGTACCCGCTCCCCATGTACGTCATCGCCGACCTCATGGGCATAGCGGAGTCCCAACTCCCGCGTCTGAAGGAGCTGTTCGAGAAGTTCTTCTCGACGCAGACGCCGCCCGCGGAGGTCATCGCGACGCTGACGGAACTCGCGGGGATCATGGCGCAGACGGTCGCGGCGAAGCGCGCGGAGCCCGGCGACGACCTGACCTCGGCGCTGATCCTGGCATCGGAGGACGGCGACCACCTCACCGACGAGGAGATCGTCTCCACGCTCCAGCTGATGGTCGCGGCCGGCCATGAGACGACGATCTCGCTGATCGTCAACGCGGTCGTCAACCTGTCGACGCACCCCGTCCAGCGCGCCCTCGTCCTGGCCGGCGAGGCCGACTGGTCCTCGGTGATCGAGGAGACCCTGCGCCACTCGACGCCCACCTCGCACGTCCTGATCCGCTTCGCCACGGAGGACGTCCAGGTCGGCGACAAGGTCCTCCCGGCCGGGGACGCGCTGATCGTGTCGTACGCCGCGCTCGGCCGGGACGAGGAGGCCCACGGCCCGACGGCCGGCGAGTTCGACATCACCCGGACCAGCGAGAACCGCCACATCTCCTTCGGCCACGGTCCGCACGTCTGCCCCGGCGCGGCCCTCTCCCGTCTGGAGGCGGGGGTGGCGCTCCCGGCCCTCTACGAGCGTTTCCCGCACCTCGACCTGGCCGTCCCGGCGTCCGAACTCCGCAACAAGCCGGTGGTGACGCAGAACGACATCTTCGAGCTGCCGGTACGGCTGACGTCGTAGATCATCACCAGTCGTCGGCAGTCCACGAGCCGGAAAAGGTGTCTCAGAGATCGGCGGGGGCGTCTCATCGAACGGACACGTTTCCGTCCGGTTTCACCGACGGGATACCCTCCGGCTCGTGGCTGATATCCAGATCCCCGCTGACATCAAGCCCGCCGACGGACGTTTCGGCGCTGGCCCCTCCAAGGTGCGGACGGAGGCGCTGGACGCGCTGGCCGCCACCGGTACGTCTCTGCTGGGCACGTCCCACCGCCAGGCCCCGGTCAAGAACCTGGTCGGCAAGGTGCGCGAGGGCGTCTCCCAGCTGTTCTCCCTCCCCGAGGGCTACGAGGTCGTCCTCGGCAACGGCGGTTCGACGGCCTTCTGGGACGTCGCGACCCACGGCCTGATCGACAACAAGTCGCAGCACCTGACCTTCGGCGAGTTCAGCTCGAAGTTCGCGAAGGCGGCCAAGCTGGCGCCGTGGCTGGCCGAGCCGACCGTCATCTCCTCCGACCCCGGCACGCACCCCGAGCCGGCCGCCGAGGCGGGCGTGGACGTGTACGCGTACACGCACAACGAGACGTCGACGGGCGTCGCGGCCCCCATCAAGCGGGTCGCGGGAGCCGACGAGGGCGCCCTCGTCCTCGTCGACGCCACGTCGGGCGCGGGCGGCCTCCCGGTCGACATCACCGAGACCGACGTGTACTACTTCGCCCCGCAGAAGTCCTTCGCCTCCGACGGCGGCCTCTGGATCGGCGTCTTCTCCCCGGCCGCGATCGAGCGCGCCGAGCGCATCCACGCGTCCGGCCGCCACGTCCCGGAGTTCTTCTCGCTCCCCACGGCGATCGACAACTCCCGCAAGAACCAGACGTACAACACCCCGGCCCTCTCCACCCTGTTCCTCCTCAACGAGCAGCTGGAGTGGATCAACGGCCAGGGCGGCCTGGCCTGGTCGACGGCCCGCACGAAGGACTCGTCGAGCCGCCTGTACACCTGGGCGGAGGAGTCGAAGTACGCGACCCCGTTCGTGTCCGACGCCACCAAGCGCTCCCAGGTCATCGGCACGATCGACTTCGCCGACGAGATCGACGCGGCGGCCGTCGCCAAGGTCCTGCGCGCGAACGGCATCGTCGACACCGAGCCCTACCGCAAGCTCGGCCGCAACCAGCTCCGCGTGGCGATGTTCCCGGCGATCGACCCGGCGGACGTCGAGGCGCTGACGAAGTGCATCGACTACGTGATCGAGAAGCTGTAGTCGTCTTCTCCTACGGTTCCGGTTCTACGACGACCGGTTCCGGTTCTACGACGACGGAGGGCGTCCCGCGGATCAACGGCGGGGCGCCCTTCGTCAACTCTTCGGAGTGGGGCCTCGGTTGGAGTCCTGGCGTGCGTGGGTTCGTTGCCGGGGGCCATGACCGACCGCCGCACGCCGTCCGCTAGCATCCCTTCGCATGACGAGGCGGGGGTGGCTGCTGGGTGCCGTGGCGGTGCTGGCGGCGATCTGCGCCTCCGGTCCGGAAAGCCCGGAGATCATCCGTACGGTGTCGGACCTCGGCCCCCTCCCGGCCGACAGCTACGACTACAGGCCGCAGGACTACCAACGATCGCAGCGGGCAACGGCGTTGCTGGTCCGGCAGTGCATGGCAGAGCGCGGCCACCCGGACTTCCCGCTCGACCCCCGCTACCCCAGCGATCCCGTGGTCGCCACCGCGGTCGGCACCGACTACGGTGCCCTGGATCTCGCCGCCGCCCGCCGCTGGGGCTACGGCTGGAACCCGGCAAAGCCCCTCGTCCCGGAGCCGAAGGGCCGCCGGATGACCAGCGCCGAGTATGCGGACTTCCCCGCCTGCAACGCCGAGGCGGGCCGGCGGCTGATGCGCGGCATCGACCTCAAGCGGGACTGGCTCTACGCAGGTACACGGACGATCGAGGTCGACAAGGCGGTCAAGCGCGACCCGCGCCTCCGCGCGGCGTGGGACGTGTGGTCCCGCTGTGTGGCAGAACAAGGATTCACGCGCTATCCCGACCCCGTCGCGGCGTACACGGACACCGCCTGGCAGCGAGGCAGCGACGGCAACACCCGGCAAACACAGCGGGAGCGGGCCACCGCCGTCGCGGACGTCACCTGCAAGCAACGCCACCATACGGCCGAGGTCTGGCACGCCGTACGGGTGCAGAAGCAGGCCGTGGACATCACACGACACCGCGACCGCTACGCCGCCGGGCTGCACGCGCTGCAGACGTACCGGGCCACCATCGCCGAGGTGTTGCGGAAGCTCGGCTGACGGGGCGCCGACGGACACGTGGCGTCGTTGGTTCCCCTCGGTGCCGGGGGGTACGAGGCGCGGGAATGTGACACTCGACGGGGGGAGTGTCACATTTCTGCGGGGAGGGTGTGCTCTGGCGGGGTCAGAACTGCTGGAGGAAGCCGTGCCAACTCTCGCGGGAGACGGTGAGCAGAGGGCCGTCGTCTTCCGGGTGCTTGCTGTCGCGGACGGCTCGGCCGTGGGCGGCGGTGTGGGCGACCTCGACGCAGTCGCCCTGCTGCGCGGAGTACGACGACTTTCGAAAGGTGCCCACAACCTCGGTCACTATCATTCTTCCTTCATGCTCCGCAGTACGTCCCGGATGAGCCGCGCGCTCGCCTCCGGTGCCAGTGCCGCCGATCGTAGTAGGTCGAACGCGTTGCCGTAAGCAGCGAGATCATCTGGTGCTTCGAGGACCGACGTACCACGCAGGTTCTCCATGGCCACAGCTTCGACAGCGGGCTCCGAGTCGAAGCTGAACGATGAAAACGCCGGGATCGAGCCCACGAGCACTCCCGCGCTGAGCGGCAGAACCTGCACAGTGACGTTCTGCCTCTTCATGGCCCCGAGGATTGCGGACAGTTGCTCCCGGTGGATGTCGACGTTCACCAACGGGTGCACGACGGCGGCTTCCCAGAAGATGGCCGTGTACGACGCCCCACCCTCCCCGATCTTCGCCTGCCGCCCTTCCCTGACCTTCACCAACTGCTCAAGATTTTCCGGAGCGATGTAGTCGGGCCCTGCCGCGATGATCGCCTCAGCGTAGGCAGGAGTCTGCAACAGCCCAGGCACCAGCGCTGGTTGCCACTGTCGGATATAGGTCGCGTCGTCCTCCAACGCGATGTGGTCCAAGTAGTCCGGCTGCAGATGTTGCGCATGCTCCAGCCACCAACCCCGGTTCTTCGAGCGCTTGGCCAACTCCTCCAGCTTGGCCCGCACTTCGAGGTCTTTGACGCCGTACGCATCCAGCAGCAACCGCACCTCGATCACACGAGCCGTGACGTGCCCGCTCTCAAGGCGGCTGATCCTGGCCTGACTTGCCGCGATGACCTCGGCGGCCTGCGGCTGATCGAGCTTCGCCGCGTGCCGGTACTGCCTGAGCGCCGTACCCAAACGCCTGCTGCGTACCGTCGGCCGTCCACCTGCGGGCATGGGCCCTCCCCTCATCTTTCGGCAACGATGCCACACGGACCCCTCCCTCCGAGAGCATGTCACTCGATCGAGTGGACAGGTGAATGCATTCACTCGAACCTGTTGCACAGACGCCGAATCCGACCGTAGCTTCATGAACGCGCCGCAGCGCAACCCAACTTGACGCCACGTCAGGACGGAGTTCCCCATGCCCGCGTCCGAAAGCTTCCGCATCCCCAAACACCGAAGCCACGTCCCCGTCGCCCGCCAACGCGTCCGCAAGACCCTCGCGGACTGGGGCATCACCGACGAACTGGCCGACGCCGTAACCCTGTTGGCGAACGAACTCGTCACCAACGCCGTGACCCACTGCCAGGTCTCCTACTCCCAGATCAAGGTCGAACTCACCCTCAACGGCACGGAGTTGGTCCTGGAGGTCTCAGACCCGGACCGGGACAGACTCCCCCGACCTCACGACTCGACCCCGGAGGAAGAAGGCGGCCGGGGCCTCGCGCTCGTCGCCGCGCTGGCCGACAACTGGGGATGCCGACAGGAGCCGTACGCGAAGTGCGTGTGGGCGAGGTTCAGGCTGGAGGGAGTTCAGGCTCATGTTCCGGCGACTTTATGAGGCGGCGGCCCGCCGGCTCAGACCCCGAACTCCCCTGAGCTACACGGACCTTGCGCAAGAAGTCCGGACACCCGACCCGTACGTCTGGCGACTCCCCACCCCGCACGACGCCCGTTGGCGCCGCTGGCACAAACGCTCTCTCGCGGCCGGCCACTGTCTGGCGTTCCCTGCCGAAGAAGACTGTTGGCAGCCCACGCCTCGCACCCAACCCCCGTCCTGGCACGCCGAGGACGATCCGGTACGCCCCTACGTCACACTCACGTAAGTCGGTTGTCGCTCACATCTCCGAACGTCTCTGTTAGCGTCCGCGCGACCCCGCAAAGCTCCACAACAGGAGACGCAGATGGATATCGCCCTCATCCTCGCGAGCGGCATCGCCTGGACGATCGTGTACATCGAAGCGATCCGAGTCGGGTTCCGCGAACGCACGTACGCCATGCCCGCCGTGGCGCTGGGCCTGAACTTCGCCTGGGAGTGGACGTACGCGGTGCACAACCTGGCCTTCGACCCGTCGGTGCAGGGCGGCATCAACCTGGTGTGGGGCATCGCCGACGCGGTGATCGTGTACACGTTCTTCCGGTACGGCCGCGCCGAGTTCCCGGCGTTCGTCACGCCACGGATGTTCGCCGGCCTGAGCGTGCTGCTGTTCGGGATGTCGTTCGCCGTGCAGTGGCTGTTCCTGGCGAAGTTCGGCGCGGAGGACGCGGCCGGCTACTCGGCGTTTCTCCAGAACCTGCTGATGTCCGCCCTGTTCATCGCGATGTTCGTCGCACGGCGCGGGCTGCGCGGGCAGTCGGTCACGATCGCGGTCGCCAAGTGGCTCGGCACGCTCGCGCCCACGATCCTCTTCGGCGCCCTCCAGCATGACGGGTTCCTGCTCGGGCTCGGCATCATGTGCAGCGTGCTCGACCTGGTCTACGTCCGGTTGTGCGTGGGGGCGAAACGGGACGGCGGCGTGGATGACGTACCCGAGTCCAGCACCGTGACAGATCGGGCCGACAGTGCATCCATGGAGGCATGACCAGTCCGCACACGAGCCCCGAGCCCGATCCCTTCGTCACCTTCGGCACCTTCGCCAAGCAGTACGCCGTCCTGCTCACCACCCACAAACGGGACGGCACGGGCGTCGGCACCCCCGTGAGCCTGGCCGTCGAGGGTGACCACGCGTACTTCCGCACGCCGGGCAGCGCCTGGAAGGCCAAGCGGATCCGCAACAACCCCGAGGTGGAACTCGCCCCCGCCACCGTCCGCGGCAAGCCCACCGGCCCCGAGATCCACGCCCGCGCGCGGCTGCTGGACCACGGCAGCCCGGAGGACAAACACGCGGCGAAGCTACTGCGCCACAAGCACCCTTTCCTGCAAGGGGTGTTGGTACCGCTGGCGCACAAGGCGATGCGGACGCCGACGTTGCACTATGAGGTGCGGCCCGTGGAGAAGAAGGAGAACGGGAACGGGACGAGCTAGCCTTCTCCACCCGCCTTGGTCAGCGCGTCCACGATCATGCGGGTGGCGAAGTCGGGGTTGTCGGCGATGCGGTTGATGTGTTCCGCGAGCAGGAACGTCGTGGCTTCCAGCGGAGTCATCTCCTCCTTGGTCCAGTCGCCGTACTGCTGACGCCACAGGCTGGGGCTCAGTTCGGTACCCGCGGCGATCACCAGGCCGGTCATCATCGGGATGACCTCAGGGGGACAACTCCTGGGCATCATCCGCATCGTGGCCACGAGGGTGGGCACGACGTATTCGATGACGTCCTTGCCCTCGCTCTCGTGGGCCTTCCTCAGCCACGTCATGAACATATAGATGAGCGTGCAGGCCCCGTCCAGCAGATCATCGAGCCCATCGGGCCCCAGCGACGCGAGCAACTGGTCCATCAGCGCCTGCTGTTCGGGATCCGTCGCGGACTTTCCGGCATGAACGGCCTTGAGCCGGGAGTCGACCATCATGAGCGCGGCGCCCACATCTCCGACGGGAGCGTGCGCGGGGTCGCAGGGCGATGACACAGGATTCCTCCTCCGGTGGCCGCACTGGGTAACGCGGCGTGTTCGCAGAGTAGTTACCTGACGGGAAGCAGGTCAGCCGCTTCGCCACCTTTCACGGCAACGGGACGAGGAGTTGCATCAACCGCAGCCCGCCCTGCGTGAGTGCGTTGATCTGCCGGCGTGGCGACGGGGAGCTGAGCACGAGCCGACCGTACGCCTTCTCCTCTAGCTGATCCCGTAGTTCGCGTGCGGGGTTGCTCGCGCCCACACCGCCTCGAACGCCTCGGCGCACAGTTTCGCCGCGGCCGGATCCTCCCTGATCTCTCCGCCACCGGACGCGCCGTTCCCGGTGAAGTGATTCCAGCGGATCAATCGCTCGTCCAGGAGCCAGAAGTCGTTGCCCGGCAACGCGATGTCGGATGCCTGCCGACGCGGAAGCCATCGCACCTGTTCACCGGCTTCGATGTTGACCGGAGTCCCCGCGTACTCGTAGCGGATGTAGTCACTGACCGGCTCCGACACGATGCGGGCACGGCGCACCACCACTCCACGAGCAACCGTACGGCGGATGAGGCTCGTCCATGGACCCCAGTGCGGGGACTCCGGGTCGTTGTCCCGTTCTCCCGTCCGCTGCCAGTGGCCGAAGTCGTCGGCCTCACCGGCGACTCCGTAGGTGTCTCGCATCTCCAGGTGGACAGCCGATCGCCGCGCACTGTCCAGGAGTTCAGCGAAGCTCGGCACGTTCTGCGACATCGCACACCTTCCTCAACATAATCAAGACCTGAGCGTGCAGACAGCGGCCGGATCAGCGCAGCGCGTCGATGGCCTTCACTATCAGCGACCGGGCGTCCGCCCCGTACACGGCCATGCTTCGGAGTTGTTCGAACGCCTTGATGTAGAGCGCGATTTCGGAGGGCTGGGTGATGTTGACCTCGGCGGTGGCCAGCTCAACGGCGGCGAGGGTGTCGTCGTGGACGTTGAACGTTTCCTGCGGCCAGATCGTGCGCTCGCGAGTCGCCGTCGGGATGATGCCGAACGACACTTGTGGGAGCGCCCCGGCGGTGAGGAGGTAGCCCAACTGTGCGGCCATCGCCTCGGCGTCACCGAGTTGGTAGTACAGCGCCGCCTCCTCGATGAGGAACACGAACCGATGGCCCGGCTCATGGATCACCTGCGAACGCCGCACACGCGCAGAGGCAGCCTCCGCCGCGTCATCCGGAACCCGGTGGAAGCGGGCGCTCATGCTGAGCAACGCCCGGGCGTATCCCTCACTCTGGAGCAACCCCGGTACCAGGACCGGGGAGTACACCCGCAGCAACTCGGTCGACCGATACAGCTCGACGTAGCTGTCCTGCAACTTGGCCAGGCCCGCACGAACGCGCTGCCGCCACTCGCGGTACAGGGATTCCGCATGCTGTGAGGACGCGATCAGGTCCCGAGTCCGGTCGATGGCGCCTGTCGCGCGACACCACAAGCGAATGTCGGTCGGAGACGGAGGTGTGCGGGCATTCTCGATGCGCGAGGTCTTCGCGTGGTGCCAACCGCACTCGTTGGCCAGTTCAGTGACCGTCAAGCCCGCGTCCTTCCTCAGGTCACGCAGTTGCCGCGCCACGTTCTCACGCGCGGCTTGGGCCGAAGAAGACGGTGATATGGGCATGAGCTGGCCAACGATGCTTCTGTCAGTGGATCTCGTACGTCTCGTGCGGGACGGCGCGTTCCCAGACCGCCTCGAAGGCGTCCGAGCACTGCTTGACGATACTCGGCTCGGTGCGCAACTCCTTGCCCGGGTCGGCCCATTCGCCGATGCCGGTGAAGTGGTTGAAGAGGACCCGTGTCCCGTCGAAAATCCACAGATCCGCGCCCGGCAGCATCAGGTCGACCGCCCTCGGGCGGGGCAGCCATCGCACCTGTTCGCCGGCCATCACGTTGACACCCGTACTCGCGTGCTCGTAGCGGATGTAGTCGGTGACCGGTTCCGAGACGACACGGGCACGCCGTACGACGACACCACGGGCGACCACACGGGAGATCAGGTCGACCCAGGGCGCCCAGTACTCCGAGTTGGGATCGGTGTCCCTCCGCCCGGTGCTCAGCCACGCGTTGAAGTCATCCGCCTCGTCGCCGACGGCGTACTGATCACGCATTTCGAGGTGTACGGCAGAGCGCTGCGTGGCCTCCATGAGTTCGTCAAAGCTGGGCACGTTCTGCGGCATCGCAGGCCTCCCTCAACATCGGCGCCAGACGGGCGGGAATGCGAATCACGGTCTCGTGGTCCGGGATGCCCTGCGCGTGCCCAGGCGCTGTGTTCCTCGCGCACTGCACTCGCGTCATCTCGTCGGCCGTATAGCTCTGGATCACGATGTCCGCGTTGTCCACGTCCACCCATGCGGTCGGTGATCCGTCCCTGCCCGTCTCTGGATCGATCCCGATGAACTGTAAGTGCATGACGACCTCCGGCTGCATGTTAGTGCGCTGATGTGCACCAGATTCACGCCAGGGCGGGCCTCGGTCAAGGGCAAAAAGCAGCCATGCAACTTGCCAAAAGCTTGCATGCACATTAGTGCACAAGGCTGGATGCAACCCGTATCTCCTTCTTAGCCTGGGGCTGTACGAAGAACCCCGGCGAGACTGCGGAGTCTCCCGAGTGATGGCCGACCGACGCTCCTGAGGACCCCAACTGCGACATCTACGCCGCGAATTGGCGCCAACTCACCGCCCGCAAGCAATCCGGCGACATTGCTCAAGCCGCCCGCCACGCCACCGAGATCCGCGACCACGCCTCCGGAGTGCACGCAAGCCCCACCAACTGACCACCACAGGAAGGCACCCCCATGCTCAACGGCACCGACCTCTACCAACTCGACATCACCGCAGTCGCGTTCACGCAGGCCTGCGGCGGCCCCTGCACCGAGGGCTGCGTGACCCTTGCCCGGATCGGCGACGACGCCTGGGCCCTCGGCGACAGCAAGCGCCCCGACAAGGAGCCTCTGCGCTTCACCACCGAGGAACTGGGCGCGGCCGGCATCGAACCGGCCCGCTTCGGCCTGACCATCTGAGCCGCACAGAACCGCAGTCCCACCCATCCCGGCCGGCCCTGTAGCGACCCCAACTCGCCCTCCCCGGCCGGGATCTCACCACCTCCGAGACCGAGCCCACCCCGAACAGGACCCCCACCGGTGCACCACCACGCCTACCTGTGGACCGGCCCGAAAGCCCGCTTCGACCAGGAGGCGCTCCGGCGCCCGCCCCACCCGGAACCACCCCCACCCGGCAGCCGCCCTGAGTTGATCCAGCGGTATCGCGAAGTGGCCGCCGAGTTCCCGACCTCCGATCTACCCCCGCTGGAAACGTCGTACTGGCTGGTCAAGCCGAGCTCGCTGCTACAGGGAACATGGGCGGCCCCTGCCGACGCGGCAGCCTGGCTCGGTGACCAACTCGCCGCGTACACGCCCCGGTTCGCGAACGAGACGCAACGCGACGCCGGTCACCTCGCCCGGCTCGTGACCTCTGCCACCGATCGGCTGGGCTCAGGCAGTGACACGGCGTTCGGCTTCTACCTCGAACGCCCCTCGTTTCTCTCCCTGGCCCTGGTGACCTGCTCACCGAACCGCACAAGGCCCGATCTGCCCTGCCCCATGGGCACGTGAGCCGGACGACGCCTACCGGCTCAACCGCCGGAACCTCCGCACCGCCAACGGCAGGAACAGCAGCGTCAACGCCGCCGGCCACACCCCCGCCAGCAGCAGCGCATGCTGTTCCGGCCACGACGCGCCCCTGCCCGTCGGCGCGCCGAACAACGCCCGTGTGGCGCCCGCCGTGGACGAGAGCGGGTTCCAGAGCGCGGCCTGGCCGAGCCAGTGGGGCATCTGCTGCGGGGAGACGTAGATGCTGGAGATCATCGTCAGCGGGAAGACGATCGCGAAGAGGCCGCCCACCTGTTCGGGGCCCGGCAGCAGCAACCCCAGCCAGACGCCCACCCAGATCAGCGCGAAGCGCAGGGACAGGAGGAGTGCGACGGCCTTCACGAAGCCTAGGCCGTAGCCGAAGAGGGGGCCCGTGCCGAACTCCGGGCGCCAGCCCATGCCGTACGCCGTGGCCATCATGATGCCCAACTCCGCGCAGGACACGATCAGATCGGTCGCACCGCGCCCGGCCACCACCGCCGACGGCGCCATCGGCATGGAGCGGAACCGGTCGATGACGCCCTTCTTGGAGTCGTTCACGAAGATCGTCGCCGTGGAGACGAAGCCCATGGCTACCGTCATCACGAACATCCCCGGCATCAGGAACGCCTTGTAGTCGCCGCCGCCCGGCACCTGGATGGCCTTGCCGAAAACGTACCCGTACAGCAGCACGGACAGGATCGGGAAGCCCAACTGCCAGAGAATGCTGACCGGTTGGCGCCGGTAGTGGGTCAGGCCGCGCCGGACGACGTTCCAGCAGTCGGCGACCGTCCAGAAGAGGCGGCCGTGTTGGGGTCGTCTGCGGTACGTCCGTCCGGTGCCCTCGGACGCCGCCGAGACGCCGCCGCTCATGCCGCCGCCCCCTCGGTCTCCGGCGCCGACTCCCGCTCGGGCTCCGGTTCTTCTTCCGTACGGCGGCCCGTCAGCCGCAGGAACACGTCGTCCAGGCTCGGGCGGCGCAGGCCGATGTCCTCGACCGGGATGCCGTAGTGATGGAGGTATCGGGCGACCTCGGTCAGCGAGCCCACCCGGTCGGCCACCGGCGCGTGCACCCGCAACTCCCCCATGTCGGCCTCCGGTTGGCCGCCGTGGGCGACCCTCGCGACCGCCTGCAACGCGTAGGGGATGTGGGCCGGTTCGCGCACCACGACCTCGACGCGGTCGCCGCCGACGCGGTTCTTGAGGCCGTCGAGGGTGTCGTCGGCGATGGCCCGGCCCTGGTCGATGACGGTGATGCGGGAGGCCAGCCGGTCGGCCTCCTCCAGGTATTGAGTGGTGAGGAGGACTGTGGTGCCGTCGGCCACCAACTGCCTTACCGCTTCCCAGACTTCGCCCCGGCTGCGCGGGTCGAGGCCGGTGGTCGGTTCGTCGAGGAAGAGGACGGCCGGGGCCAGGATCATCGACGCGGCCAGGTCCAGGCGGCGGCGCATGCCACCGCTGTAGCCGCCCGCGCCCTTGTCCGCCGCGGCCTCCAGGTCGAACTGGCGCAGGAGTTGGGTCGCCCTCAACTTGGCGCGCCTGCGGCCGAGATGGAAGAGGCGGCCGAACATCTCCAGGTTCTGTCGGCCGGTGAGGATCTCGTCGATCGCCGCGTACTGCCCGGTGAGCCCGATCCGGGAACGCACCTGGCGCGGCTGCCGGGCCACGTCGAGACCGGCGACCGTCGCCTTGCCGCCGTCGAGCCGGACGAGCGTGGAGAGGATGCGTACGGCGGTGGTCTTGCCGGCGCCGTTCGGGCCGAGCAGCCCGTGCACGGTGCCCTCGCGGACGGCCAGGTCGAAGCCGTCGAGGGCGCGCTTGTCGCCGTAGCGCTTCTCCAGCGCCTCGGCCTCCACGACGTATCCGTGACTCATGGTTCCCTCCCTCCCGAACTGCGTGCACCGTATCCGATTACGCGTACGGTGTACCCGGTTTTCGCCCGGGGATCTACACTCCCCGCATGGCAAGCAGTCAGGAGTCCAGCGGGAGCGGTGACATCGCCCGCACCCTCGAACTGCTGTGGGACACCGGCCCCCGCCCCAGCCGCGGGCCGAAACCGGGGCTGTCCGTCGACCGGATCGTGGACGCGGCCGTCCGCATCGCGGACGAGGAGGGCCTGGACTCGGTCTCCATGCGCCGCGTCGCCACCGACCTGGGCACGGGCGCGATGTCCCTGTACCGGTACGTCCCCGGCAAGGCCGAACTCCTCGACCTCATGCTGGACCGCGTCCGCTTCCCGGACCGGCCCAACGACAGGGAGAGCAGCGGCAGTTGGCGCGCCGCCCTCGAAACCGCCGCCCGCGAGGCCCTCGCCGTGCACCGCCGGCACCCCTGGCTGCTACGCGTCAACCAGTCCCGCCCGCTGCTCGGCCCCCGCGCCCTCGCCACCCTGGAACACCTGCTCGGCCGCATCCGCCCGATGGGGCTGACCGACCCGGAACTCGTCTCGACGGTCGTCATGATCGACGGCTACGTCGTCGGCGCCGCGCGCACCCAGGTCCACCAGGAGGAGGCGGCCCGCAGCACCGGCCTGACCGACGCGGAGTTCTACGGCGCCCAGGTCCCGGCGCTGGAGAAGGCCATGGCCACCGGCGCCTACCCGACCCTCGCGTCCCTGTCCCCCGACACGTTCACCGCGGACTTCGACCACTTCGAGTTCGGACTCGGGCGCATCCTGGACGGGCTGGAGGTGCGGGTCCAACAGCGCCGCGAGGCAGGCGAGTTCAGCTACGACGGGTGAGGCGCCGCAGTCCGAAGACCGCCCCGCAGACGACCACGACGGCCAGCGCGCCCACCTTCACCTCATTGCCCGAGCCGCCCCCACCGTCACCGCTCGCCGAACTCCCGCCGCCGGAGGGCGACTTGGAGGAACCCGAACTCCCCCCGGGAGCGTCCTCGGCCTGCACGGGACTGTCCGTGCCCTCACTCCCGTACATGAGTTTCGTCCCGTCGACGGAGTAGCTGACGGACTCCCCCTGCCCCTGCAACGGCACGTCGAGACGGCCCCCGCGCTTGATCTTCCCGCCGTTCCAGTCGTAGTAGATACCGCCGAAGTAGCCGCGTACGGCGAGCTGTTGGCCATCCGGCGAGAAGGCGGCGTCGGTGGCCCAGAGGTCGACGGCGGCGACGGGCTTGAAGTAGTTGGTGCTGGAGGAAGAGAGCGTGGCGGGCCCCTCAAACAGATGCCCGCCGTCCTCCTTCTTGTCGATGATGTACACGCGCCCGGTCTTGGGGTGCACGATCAGCGACTCGGCGTTGCGCGCCCCGTCGGAGTACTTCACGACGTACTGCGTCGCCCGGATCGTCTGGTCCTTGAGCACCTTCGGCTCGGGCAGCTTGTAGATCCAGACGTACGGCCAGGTCCCGTCGAGGTTGTCGCCGATGTCACCGACGTAGATCTCGTTGTGCGGCCCGATGGAGATCGCCTCGACGTCACGCGGCTTGCCGACCCCGCTGAAGGTGACCGTGGCGACCGTCTTGCCGGTGCTGCTGTCGACGGCGTAGATGTACGGGCCGTCGTTGCTGTCGTTGTGCGTCCAGTAGATCCCGGGGTGGAGGTGCGAGGCGGCGAGCCCGCTGGACTCCGTGATCCGGGAGTCCGTGATCGTGAACCCCTTGTCGCCCTTGCCGCCGTCGTCGGCGACAGCCGGTGCTGCTGCGGTTGCGGGCAGGGCGAGCGCGCCGACCAGAAAGCCGGCGCCGAGGAACGCGAGGAAGCGACGCATGCCCCCAAGCCTGCCATCGTGGCAGGCCTCACACCCCATCGGCTCCAGTGATCGGCCGCCGATCGTCCATCATGAGCGGATGCTCAGGTTCATGCCCGTAGGCGACTCCATGACGATCGGGAGCGCGGGCGAACACACATGGCGTTACCGGATGTGGCAGCACCTGCGCGCGACCTACGGCGGCCCGTTCGCCGTGGTCGGCCCGCGCGAGACGCTGTACGACAAGGCGACGGACACGCCCACGTCGTACGAGTACGCCGACCCCGACTTCCCGCACTTCCACCTCGCTGGCTGGGGCGAGGGCTGGCTGCACATGGCCCCGCTGATCGGCGAGGCGGTACGCGCGCACCGGGCGGACGTGCTCCTGGTCTCCCTCGGCCTGATCGACCTGGGCTTCTACACGAACGCGACCCAGACGGCCGAGAACCTGCGCGCCTTCGTGGCGGAGGCCCGCGCCGCGAAGCCCTCCGTCCGCATGGTGTTCCTGCCGGTGATCCCGAACGTCCGCGCCGAGACGGACGCCCCCTTCGCCACCGAGGTCGCCCGCTTCAACGAACTCCAGGCGAAGGCGGTCGCCGACCTCGACGACCCGCGCTCACCGCTCCTCCTCGCCTCCCTCCCGGAGTCGTACGACGTGACCCACGACACGTACGACGGCACCCACCCGAACGCGTCCGGCGAACACAAGATCGCGGGGGCGTTCGCGGGGGCGCTGCATCAGGCATGGGGCATGGGCGAGGAGTACGGCGAAGACGGCGCCGACTACAACTCCGGCTCCGCCTACGACTCCGGCTCCGACTTGTCCACCTCGATGCCCCCAATGCCCCCGATGTCCCAGGCGTCCTCGATCTTCGAGCCGAGGGACACGGCACACTCCCGCGCCTCCGGCAGAAGATCCTCCCACCGGTCCTCCCGCCGCCCGAGGTAACCGTCCCGGGCCAGCTCCAGCACAGCCCGATGTTCCACCGGAACCCGTTCCAACGCCCAGTCGGCGGCACCGTCCTTGGAACGGATGCCCCCCGTGGCGAGGGTGGTCCAGACCCGGGCGAGGGTCAGCAGGACGTTACGGGTGTCGATGTCCAGGTCGTCCAGGAGCTGCGGCACTCCGGCGACGCTCCCGCGCAGGAGGTCGGCATGCGGGACGGGGTCGAGCAGTTCGGCGGGCGACGGCCCGTAGAGCGGTGCGTCCCCGAGCAGAGCCATGCTGAGCAACGGCGCGAGATCGGCACTGACTTCGGCCTCCGGCACGACCCCGCACTCGAACCCGGCCCGTAGCCATTCCCCGTACAGGAACTCGCAGTGGGGCGGATACCGCCAGGGCCGTACATCGCCTTCCACTACGACGATCAGCTCGACGGGCCGGGCATCCCCACCGGAGATCTTCATCAACTCCCGCACCAACAAACGGCGTTGCTCGCGAGCCATCCGGCGCCGTACGACGACGAGCACATCGATGTCACTGTCCGGCCGCAGCCCACCGTCGCCGATAACGGCGGACCCGTGCAGACAGACCCCGAGCAGATCGTCGCCGAACACCCCCTGGATCAGGGGCAGTAGCCGATACCGGGCGATCCACTCCTCGGTGAGTCGATCGGCCTGGCGTTGGTGACTGGGGGTGATCTGCCGTCCGGCGGGGAGGGTGGGACCGAGGCCGAGGTGGTCGAGGACACCGTGGGTGACGGCTTGCGGATCGGCGGCGAGGTCCTCGTAGCGGATGCGGTGCGGCTGGATGCCGTAGGCCTCGAACCAGCGCTCCCAACCGGCGTTGTGCTCCTCGATGGTTCGCATGATGTGGGTGATGGCGTCACGGTCGAAGCGGGGTTGAGCAGCGACGTCACCGCCACCTCCGCCGATCTCGCCCTTCCCGCCGATGAACCAGACCCCGGTCTGTTCGGCTCGCAGCCATGAGACGGCCTGGGCGAGGATGTCGTCCCGGTACAGATGCACGAACCGGACCCGCCGCCCGAACTCCCGCTCCAGCAACCGCAGTTCGTCCCCGGCGAGTTCAGGGTGAAGGCTCGCCAGTCTGCCGGTCAGTCCGGCGTGCGTGCCCCACATGAGCTTGGCTCCGAAGACCCCGTTGCCGGTCCGGCCGGCCACCAGCGCGGCCCGCACGAACTCGCCGTAGTCCAGGGCCCCTTGGGGCGTGTGCGCGATCCCCCACCGCTCGGCCCACGCGACCTCGTCCGGCGACCGGAAGTAGGCCTGCGGGTGCCCGGCGACCCCGGTGGAGTCGAGCAGGCCGAGGAGGAGGGAGCTGCCGGTTCGGGGCGTGGCGCAGAGGAAGTACGTGTCCGTCGGCGTGGTCACGGGGACCAGGCTCGGGGGTAGGAGTGGGTGCGGCAACCGAATATCGACGGTCGATGGCGTGATCACTACGCATCCCGGTCACCGTGCGTATCGTTGTACTGCGCGGCTGCACCCGTCCGTGGGGCAGCCGGGGAGGAGCGCCACGATGACCGTCCTTGAAGACAGGATCGCGATGGCCGACGCCGACGCCAACACCCAGCGCTTGGACGAGTGGTTCGAGCGGCTTGAGCGTATGCCCGTCCCCGAAGGATTCAGGGTCGAGATCGTCGAGGGCAACGTTCACATGACGCCGCAGCGGAACACGCATTGGCAGATTATTCGCCGGATCCTGCGAGCCTTGGAAAACAGGTTCGGGGAGGATGTCCTGGTCTTCACCGACGTCCGTGTCGATTTCCCCGGCTTCGAGAACGGCTTCTGCCCGGACGTCGCCATGCTCAAGGACGGGACGAAGCCTGACGACACGGGCCACTGGCGTTACCAGGACGTGGAGTTCGTCGCCGAGGTGATCTCCAAGGGCACGGCCGCCAACGACTACGGCCCGAAGCGGACGGCGTACGCGGAGGCCGAGGTCCCCGTCTATGTCATCGCCGACCCCTACCAAGGCCGCTGCCACGTCTACACCGACCCCAAGGACGGCGACTACGCGGACCCCGTACGAGTGGACTTCGGCACCGACGTCGACCTGACCGGCACAGTGGTCGACATCGTCCTCAAGACCGACAAGTTCCCCCGCGACTGATCCCCCTTCTGACCCCCCTTGCGTGGAGCGCACTCGAAGTCGTTGGCTAGGTACTCATGAAGTACACGCAGCTCGGACGCACAGGCCTCAAGGTCAGCCGACTGGTCCTCGGCACGATGAACTTCGGACCGCAGACGAACGAGGCGGACAGCCACGCGATCATGGACGCGGCGCTGGACGCGGGCATCAACTACTTCGACACCGCCAATGTGTACGGGTGGGGTGAGAACAAGGGCCGTACCGAGGAGATCATCGGCAACTGGTTCGCCAAGAGCCCCGTCCACCGCGACAAGACGGTCCTCGCCACCAAGGTCTACGGCAACATGGCCGCCGACGGCGACGCCTGGCCCAACCACGACAAGCTCTCCGCGGTCAACATCCGGCGAGCCGTGGACGCCAGCCTCAAGCGGCTGCAGACCGACTACATCGACATCTACCAGTTCCACCACATCGACCGTGCCACTCCCTTCGAGGAGATCTGGCAGGCGATCGACACCCTCATCCAGCAGGGCAAGATCCTCTACGTCGGTTCCTCGAACTTCCCCGGTTACAAGATCGCCCAGGCGAATGAGATCGCCGCGCGGCGTGGTGGCACCATCGGCCTGGTCAGCGAGCAGTGCCTCTACAACCTCGCCGAGCGCCGTGCCGAGATGGAGGTCATCCCGGCCGCGCAGGAGTACGGCCTCGGGGTCATCCCCTGGTCCCCGCTCCAGGGCGGGCTGCTGGGCGGGGTCATCAAGAAGGAGGTCACGGGCGGGCGCCGGGCGAGCGGCCGGGCCGCCGACACCCTCGCCAACCCCACCTCACGCGCCCAGATCCAGGCCTACGAGGACCTCCTCGACAAGCACGGCATCGAGCCCGGCGAGGCCGCCCTGGCCTGGCTCCTGACCCGCCCCGGCATCACCGGCCCGATCGTCGGCCCCCGCACGGCCGAACAACTCGACTCCGCGCTGCGCGCCGTAGAACTGGACCTGAGCGAGGAACTCCTCACCTCACTGGACGAGATCTTCCCGGGCCCGGGCCCGTCCCCGGAGGCCTTCGCCTGGTAATGCCGTGAGGCTGACAATGCCGTGAGGACAGCGCCCCGATAGGGGCGCGGGGCTGTGACATTGTGCGGCTCCGCCGCGAGGGCGCGACCAGTCACAGCCGGCCAGTCCCGGAGACCTCCGCCTGGCAAACGCCCCGAGGACAAGCGCCCCAAAGGGGCGCGGGGAACTGCGCGACCAGCCACACTCGGCCCGCAGCCAAAATGCGACCGCAGTTCCCCAGTCCTCAGTCCTCACTTACCGAGCGCAGCCGCAAGCCCCACAACAACGAACAACAGCACAAGCGCACCGGCCATGATCCGGTTCCGGAATTTCGGGTCCACGTACCCGAGCCTAACCGCCCGCTCCAAACCCCCAGCGGCCGACCGCCTCGTACCGCGGCTGCTCCCCCGCCACCCCGGACCTCGGCAGGTTGCTGCGCACGAGGACCAGCTCGTCCACCGTCCACGGACGCCCCGCGAAGTCGTCGAGACGGTCGAGATACGGCCGCACGTCCACCGCCTCCCGGCTCCGCGCCACGGTCAGGTGGGCGCGGTAACGCCGGTGCCCACCCATCTCCACGCCCGCCTTCCGCGCCGCCGCCTCGCAACGGTCCGCCAGCAGCCGCATCACCGTGACGTCCCCCTCCGCCCCGGCCCACAACGCCCGCCCCTGCCCGAACTGCCCGCCCCCGCGCACGGCCAGCCCGAACGGTTCGGTCCGCCGTGCCGCCCGCTCCAGCCGGGCCGACAGTTCGGGTACGACGTCCTCGTCGACCTCGCCGTAGAAGGCGAGGGTGAAGTGCCAGCCGGGGCGGCCGGTCCAGCGCAGGTCGTCCGCGCCCGGGAGCTGCCTCAACTCGTCGACCACCGAACCGAGTTCAGCCAGCGCGCGCTCCGGTGGCAATACCGCCGCGAAGAGTCTCATGGCGTCACTCTTCCAGGGACTGGATCACCCGGCCGGCGTCCCCCACGATGGAGTGACGCGCCGTCGACCGGGGGGACGACCAGATGCCGGTGCTCGGAATCCTGCTGCTTCTGACCGGGTCGGTGGCCGCCGCGGCGCTGCTGCCGGCCTTCGCCCGCGTGGTGCCGCTCGCCAAGCGGAAGGCGAACAACGACGCGATCGGGTTCGTGTACGCGCAGGTCGGGGTGGTCTACGCCGTCGTACTGGCGATGGTCGTCGTGGGGGTGTGGGACGCCCGGTCGCGGGCCCACGAGAACACGTACACGGAGACGAACGCGCTGCTGCAGATCGCCTGGTACAGCCGCACGCTCCCGCAGCCCGACCGGGGCCGGCTCGGCGCGCTGGCCGAGCAGTACACCGACACGGTGATCCACAAGGAGTGGCCGCTGCTGGGTGAGCAGCGGGACGACGCGGGGGCCTGGCGGCAGTTCACCGAGATCAGGGAGAGCATCAACACGCGGCAGCCGACGACCGGTGCCGATCAGGCGCGCTATCAGGGGGCGTTGGAGGCCGTCGCCCAGCTCGGGGACGCCCGCCGGGAGCGGGTGGACGAAGCCGCCACCGCCGGGGTGCCGGAGCTGCTGTGGGTGGCGTTGCTGCTCGGGGCGCTGGTCACCGTCGGGTTCGTCTATCTCTTCGGGATGGACAGCGTGCGCGCCCACGCGGGTGTCGTCTTCTCGCTGGCGTTCACCGTGGGCGTGATGCTGCTCATCGTCTACGAGTTCAACTACCCGTTCAGCGGGCCCCTGAAGGTCGCCCCGACCGCCTTCCGGCTCGCCCTGGAGCGGATGAGGGCCATCGCCTAGCCTGCCTGCATGACGACGACGAACCGGGAGATCAGCATCAGGGACGGCGGGCCCGACGACATCCCCGCGATACTCGCCATGCTCGACAGCGCCGTGGAGTGGCTCGTCGCTCAGGGGCGCACCGGGCAGTGGGGCACCAAGTCGTGGTCGGGGAGCCCGAAGTCCGTGGCGATGGTGGAGCGGTACGTGACGGAGGGCTCCCCGTACATCGCCGAGGTCGACGGTGTCCCGGCGGGCACGCTGACGCTCACCGACTCCCCGGGGCCGTATCTCGACCCCGCCGACGAGCCCGAGCGGTACGTCCATCTCCTCGCCTCCGACCGCCGGTTCAAGGGCTACGGCGTCGGCAGCGCGCTGCTCGCGCACGCGGCGGAGGTGACGCGAGGAGCCGGTATCTCCCTGCTGCGGGTGGACTGTTACGCGGGGGACGACCGCAAGCTCGTCGCCTACTACGAGAGCAACGGGTTCGCGGCGACGGAGGCCTTCGCCGTCGGGGAGGACAAGTGGCCGGGGCAGGTGCTGGCCCGGAGGGTGTGAGTCCCCGGGCCGGTCACACCGCACAACCGCGCAACTCTCAGGCCACCGCGGCCAGTTGCTCCCGCTGTCTCGGGACGAAGGCGACGCTCGGGTGGCCGTGGTTCCAGCCGACGGACAGGCGCAGGTCGCCGATGCGGGCCAGGACCAGGCCGATCGTGGCAGCGGCGGCGGCAGCGATGACACCGCCGAGGGCGAAGCTCACCCGAGGGCCGTAGGCGTCGGTGATCCAGCCGACGATCGGTGCGCCCACCGGCGTACCGCCCATGAAGACCATCATGAACAGGGCCATGACGCGGCCTCGCATGGCCGGGTCGGTGCCCATCTGGACGGCGGTGTTGGCCGTGACGTTGACCGTCAGGCCGGCGATGCCGATCGGGATCATGAGGAGGGCGAACAGCCAGTAGGAGGGGGCCACGGCGGCCACGATCTCCAGCAGGCCGAAGACGGTCGCCGCCGCGATCAGGACGCGTAGGCGGGTGGTGCCTCTGCGGGCGGCGAGCAGGGCGCCCACCAGCGAACCGACCGCCATCAGCGTGTTGAAGAGGCTGTAGGCGCCGGCGCCCGCGTGGAAGATGTCGTCCGCGTAGGCCGACAGCCACACCGGGAAGTTGAAGCCGAAGGTGCCGATGAAGCCGACGAGGACGATCGGCCAGATCAGGTCGGGGCGGCCTGCGACGTAGTGCAGGCCCTCGCGGAGCTGGCCCTTGGCGCGCGGGGCGCGCTCCACGACCTTCAGCTCGCGGTTGCGCATGAGGAGCAGGCCGGCCAGCGGGGCGACGAACGACAGGCCGTTGAAGAGGAACGCCCAGCCGGTGCCGACGCCGGTGATCATGACGCCCGCGACGGCGGGGCCGACCAGGCGGGCGGACTGGAAGTTCGCCGAATTCAGGCTGACGGCGTTCTGCAGCTGCTCGGGGCCGACCATCTCGGAGACGAAGGACTGGCGGGCCGGGTTGTCGACCACCGTGGCGAGGCCGACGGCGAAGGCGGCGACGTAGACGTGCCAGACCTGGACATGGCCGGAGAGGGTCAGGAAGGCGAGGGCGAGGCCGGTGAGGGCCATCGCGGACTGCGTGACGAGGAGGGTGGGGCGCTTGGGCAGCCGGTCGACGAGGACACCGCCGTAGAGCCCGAAAAGCAGCATCGGCAGGAACTGGAGGGCGGTCGTGATGCCTACGGCGGCGGAGGAGCCGGTGAGGCTGAGGACCAGCCAGTCCTGGGCTATTCGCTGCATCCAGGTACCGGTGTTGGAGACGACCTGGCCGATGAAGAACAGGCGGTAGTTCCGGATCTTCAGCGAGCTGAACATCGAGGACTTGCCGGTGGTGCCGGTGGGATCAGGGGTGGGCGGGGAGTCGGGGGTGGCTGGCGCGGGGGCGGAGTCTGCTCCGGGTCCCGAACTCAAAAGGTCGCCTCCTACATAGACGGATTTACAGGTGTGCGAGTTTTTCCAGCACGGGGGCGGCGGCGACGATCTTCGCCCACTCGTCCTCGTCCAGGCCGTCGACCAGGCCGGCCAGGAACGCGTTGCGCTTGCGGCGGCTCTCTTCGAGCATCGCCTCGGCCTGGGGGGTCTTGGTGACGACCTTCTGGCGCCGGTCCTCGGGGTGCGGCTGAAGCTGCACCAGGCCCTTGGCTTCGAGCAGCGCGACGATGCGGGTCATCGAGGGCGGCTGCACATGCTCCTTGCGAGCGAGCTCGCCAGGAGTCGCGCTGCCGCAGTTGGACAGGGTGCCCAGCACCGACATCTCGGTGGGGCTGAGTGACTCGTCGACCCGCTGGTGCTTGAGTCGACGGGACAACCGCATCACGGCTGATCGCAGGGAGTTCACAGCGGCAGCGTCGTCGCCATGGGTTAGGTCCGGCATGTTCTTTAGCGTAACTCATTACTCTCGCTAAAGACCAATGACAACACGCCGAGATGCCCGTGACTCCGGCCACTGAACCCTTCCGTCACCCATATGAGTGATCCGGGAGCGGAACGTGACACGGCGGCGGAGACCGCCCCGGACCCTCGTCTACATGGGGACCAGCGTGCTCAGCCTGCGGATAGACGGGGAGCTGCTCGAACGGCTCCGACACCATGCGGCGAAAAGGGGAATGAGCGTCCAGGACTACGTGGTCCAGACGCTCATTCGGGACGACTTCGACGAGCGGTTCCAGACCGCCGTGGAAGAGACCGAGAAGTTCTACGGCGTCAACGGGGTCACGTGACCCGGCCCGATCAGGTGAGACCCAGCGCCGGCATCAGGTAGTAGAAGCCGAACACCGCCGCCACGACGTACATCGGCACCGGGACCTCCCGGCCCCGGCCCGCCACCAGCCGTAGCACCACGAAGGTGATGAAGCCCATGCCGATGCCGTTGGTGATCGAGTAGGTGAACGGCATCGTCACCATCGTGATGAAGGCCGGGATCGCGATCGTGTGGTCGGCCCAGTCGATCTCCTTGACGGAGCCCGCCAGGATCAGGAAGCCCACCGCGAGCAGCGCGGGGGTGGCCGCCTGGGACGGGACCATCGTGGCGATCGGCGTGAGGAACAGCGCTACGGCGAAGAGCCCGCCCGTGACGACGTTCGCGAAGCCGGTGCGGGCGCCTTCGCCGACACCGGCCGTGGACTCCACGAAACAGGTGGTCGCGGAGGAGGAGCTGGCGCCGCCCGCCGCGACCGCGATGCCGTCGACGAAGAGGACCTTGTTGATGCCGGGCATGTTGCCCTCGCCGTCGGTCAGCTTCGCCTCGTCGCTGATGCCCATGATCGTGCCCATCGCGTCGAAGAAGCACGACAGCAGGACCGTGAAGACGAAGAGGACGCCGGTCAGCACACCGACCTTGGAGAAGCCGCCGAACAGGCTGAACTTGCCGATCAGGCCGAAGTCGGGGGTGGCGACCGGGTTTCCGGGCCACTTCGGGGTGGTCAGGCCCCAGGAGGGGATCGTCGCGACCGCGTTCACGATCACCGCGAGGACGGTCATCGTGACGATCGAGATCAGGATCGCGCCGGACACCTTGCGGACGATCAGCCCGAGCGTGAGCAGCACGCCGAGGATGAAGATCAGCACCGGCCAGCCGTTGAGGTGACCGTCGGCGCCGAGCTGGAGCGGGACGGTGGTCTGGGCGGCGTCAGGGATGCGGGAGATGAACCCGGAGTCCACAAGCCCGATCAGCATGATGAACAGGCCGATACCGATCGAGATGGCCTTGCGCAGTCCGTACGGCACCGCGTTCATCACGCGCTCACGCAGCCCGGTCGCGACCAGCAGCATCACGACCAGACCGGCCAGCACGACCATGCCCATCGCGTCCGGCCACGACATGCGCGGCGCGAGCTGGAGAGCGACGACGGAGTTCACGCCGAGTCCGGCGGCGAGCGCGATCGGTACGTTGCCGATGACGCCCATGAGGAGGGTGGTGAAGGCGGCCGTGACGGCCGTGGCGGTGACCAGCTGGCCGTTGTCCAGGTGGTGCCCGTACATGTCCTTCGCGCTGCCCAGGATGATCGGGTTGAGCACGATGATGTACGCCATCGCGAAGAAGGTGGCGAAGCCGCCCCGGATCTCGCGGGGGAGCGTGCTGCCCCGCTCGGAGATCTTGAAGTAGCGGTCGAGGGCGGTCGGCATTGGATGTTCCTACGAGCAGAAGTGGACAGACGGAAACCGTTTCAGTATGAACATATGAAGACGTCAGGCGCTATCTCCGCGCGTAGACACACGGAGATCCACGGGTCTTGTCTCGCCTCGTAAGCTGGGGTCATGGCGAAGTGGACACCGACACACGAGGCACCCGAGCCCCTGGAGGGCCCGATCGTCCCGACGATCATCGGCCTCACGATCCTCTGGTTCGCCCTCTTCCTGGTACAGCTCCCCTTCTACGGCTGGTTCGACGACCACGGCCATCTGTGGTGGCTGTGGACCTGCCTGGCCGGAAGCGGGCTCGGGCTGATCGGCATCTGGTACGTCCGGGGGCGGGACGCGGCGCTGAAGCGCATGGCTGCCGCTGCCGCCGCTTCGGCTACGGAGACCCCCTCCCCTGCTGCGGAATGAGGAGCTTCCCCTACACCTCTGGCATCACCCCGCCCCGCCAACCGTCCTCCCCTGGTCGGATCTTCCGGGCACTCGGCGGGTGAAGCCGTAAATCCGCACGTACCGTCGAATGCATGACGCACACCGACGCGGGCGCCGAACTCGACCCTGTGCACCCCGTGCCCATCCCGGCGGCGCGGGCACGCGGGCTCTCCACGGCCGAGGTGGCCGAACGGGTGGCGCGCGGGGAGGTCAACGACGTCCCGGTGCGCAGCAGCCGCTCCCTGTCCGAGATCGTCCGCGCCAACGTCTTCACCCGGT
Organism: Streptomyces sp. NPDC050508; assembly: GCF_040655155.1. Classification (NCBI taxonomy): domain Bacteria; kingdom Bacillati; phylum Actinomycetota; class Actinomycetes; order Kitasatosporales; family Streptomycetaceae; genus Streptomyces; species Streptomyces sp. NPDC050508. The sequence continues at coordinate 316,606 of NZ_JBFAJJ010000009.1, read as the reverse complement.
TCAACGCGATCATCGGCGTGCTCTGGCTGATCATGCTGTTCGTGGCGCCGGTCCAGGACAGCCTGTTCGGGTACGTGATCATCGCCAACACCGGGATCGGGGTCTTCCAGGAGTGGCGGGCGAAGAAGACCCTCGACTCCCTCGCGGTGATCGGCGAGTCGAAGCCCACGGTGCGGCGCGACGGGGCCGCGGTGGAGGTGAGCACCTCCGAGATCGTGCTCGGCGACCTCATCGAGATCGGGCCCGGTGACAAGGTCGTGGTCGACGGGGAGTGCGTCGAGGCCGACGGCCTGGAGATCGACGAGTCGCTGCTCACCGGTGAGGCCGATCCGGTCGTCAAGCGGCCCGGGGACGCGGTCATGTCGGGGAGTTTCGTGGTCGCCGGCGGTGGCGCGTTCGAGGCGACGAAGGTGGGGCGCGAGGCGTACGCCGCCCAACTCGCCGAGGAGGCCTCCCGGTTCACGCTCGTCCACTCCGAGCTGCGTACCGGTATCTCCACGATCCTCAAGTACGTGACGTGGATGATGATCCCGACCGCGATCGGCCTGGTCATCAGCCAACTCGTCGTCAAACAGCACGGGTTCAAGGACTCCATCGCGCGGACCGTGGGCGGGATCGTGCCGATGGTGCCCGAGGGGCTCGTCCTCCTCACCTCGGTGGCCTTCGCGATCGGGGTCATCCGACTTGGCCGGAAACAGTGCCTCGTCCAGGAGCTTCCGGCCATCGAGGGCCTCGCCCGCATCGACACGGTCTGCCTCGACAAGACGGGCACGCTCACCGAGGGCGGCATGAACGTCACCGAGTTGCGGCCGCTCGGCGGGGCCGACGAGGCGTACATACGCAAAGTCCTGGGTGCCTTGGGCGAGTCGGACCCTCGGCCCAACGCGTCGCTTCAGGCGATCATCACCGCCTACCCGGACAGCGAGGAGTGGCGGTGCGTCGAGTCGCTGCCCTTCTCCTCCGCGCGCAAGTACAGCGGGGCTTCGTTCAGTGAGGGGAACGGGGAGTCGAGCACGTGGCTGCTCGGGGCGCCCGATGTGCTGCTGGGTGCGGATGATCCCGCGTTGGAGGAGACCGGGCGGCTCAACGAGCAGGGGCTACGGGTGCTGTTGCTGGCCCGGGCCGCGGGTGAGCTGGACGATCCCGAGGTCGCGCGGGGGGCCGTGCCGAGCGCGCTGGTGGTGTTGGAGCAGCGGTTGCGGCCCGACGCGGCGGAGACGCTGCGGTACTTCGCCGAGCAGGACGTGCACGCCAAGGTCATCTCCGGGGACAACGCGGTGTCCGTCGGTGCGGTGGCCGGGAAGCTGGGGCTCACCGGGCAGGTCGTGGACGCCCGTCAACTGCCCTCGGATCAGGAGGAGATGGCCAAGTCCCTCGACGAGGGCACGGTGTTCGGGCGGGTCACTCCGCAGCAGAAGCGGGACATGGTGGGGGCGTTGCAGTCGCGCGGGCACACGGTCGCGATGACCGGGGACGGGGTGAACGACGTCCTTGCCCTCAAGGACGCGGACATCGGGGTGTCGATGGGGTCGGGGTCCGAGGCGACCCGGGCCGTCGCGCAGATCGTGTTGCTCAACAACAGCTTCGCGACGTTGCCTTCGGTGGTCGCGGAGGGGCGTCGGGTCATCGGGAACATCACGCGGGTGGCGACGCTGTTTCTGGTGAAGACGGTGTACTCGGTGCTGCTGGCGGTGCTGGTGGTGTGCTGGCGGGTTGAATATCCGTTCCTGCCGCGGCACTTGACGTTGCTGTCGACCCTGACGATCGGGATTCCGGCGTTCTTCCTCGCGCTGGCGCCCAACACTGAGCGCGCGCAACCCCACTTCGTGCGGCGGGTGATGCGGTACTCGATCCCGGGCGGGGTGATCGCCGGGGCGGCGACCTTCGTGACGTATCTGATCGCCCGTCATCACTACACGGGGAAGGGGTCGTTGGGGGCCGAGACCAGCGCGGCGACCCTGACGCTGTTTCTGATCTCGATGTGGGTGCTGGCGATCATCGCCCGTCCCTACACCTTGTGGCGGATCACCCTGGTGGCGTCGATGGGGGCGGCGTTCGTGGTTGTCCTGATCGTGCCGTGGCTTCAGCATTTCTTCGCGCTGAAGTTGGTGGGGGTGACTATGCCGTGGGTCGCCGTGGGGATTTCGGGGGTGGCGGGGGTTGTGCTGGAAGTGGTGTGGAGGTTGGTCGATCGGCGGGTGCCGGCTTGAGTGGTCAGCCGGGTGCGTAGTTCGTCGGGTGCGGGCCGGTGGGGGCTGGTCGCGCAGTTCCCCGCGCCCCTAAAAGCAGCTGCCCGCGCCCCTGAAACAAGAGCGCGGGCAGCTGCCTGCATTGCTGACTACTTCACGTCGACGAAGTCACCCGTGGCGTTGACCGCCGGGGTCGTCGAGGTGCCCGCGAAGCTGTAGCGGAAGTAGCCGTCGACCGTGGCCTTGACGGTGGTCTTCAGGGTGCCCGTCGAGCTTGTCGTGATGGTCTTGACCGTGGTGTACGTGCTGGAGCCGTTCTTGCGGAACTGCAGCTTGACCGGCTGGCTCGCGTAACCGGCGTACTTGTTGGTCTCCCAGTTCGCGCGGCTCAGCTTGCCGGTCACCGTGATGGTGTTGCCCTTCTTGACGGGCTCCGGGGTGGCGTCGGCAGTGAGCTGGGACAGGCGCTTGACAGGGACGCTGCCCAGATCGCTCTGGGTCTTCGTGGCGCCGTTGGCGGAGATGGCGAGGCCGCCCGCCTTCCAGGTGGCGGCGTCGGCGTTCGCCAGGTCGCTGGTCGGGCGGATGTAGATGGTGGCCTTGCAGTTCAGGACGGTCGTCGAGGCGGCGGTGCAGGTGCCCGGGTCGTCGCTGATGATCCTCTTGGTGAAGCTGGTGGCCGAGGTGCCCCGGTAGATGAGCGGGCCGCTGGCGAAATTGTCGGCGCTGACGTCGAGGCCGGCGGCGTGCGTCAGCGTGTAGGTGACCGGCACGGCGACCTTCGCGGTGGCGCCGACGACGACGGCCTTGCCGCTGTTGACCTTCATGTTGGAGAAGGTGACGTTGAGCGTGGCCGCGGCGGTGGACGTGGCGGAGCTGAACGCTGCCTTGCCGGACGAGGCGTCGGCGGCCTGTGCGGCCGGTACGGCAAAGGCGGAGAGGACCAGGGCGCCGGAGACGGCGGCCACGGTGGCGCGTATGCGCATGCGTGTTCCCCAAGTGGAGAAAGGGACCCCGGCGCGGTGGTCGTTCCGAACGGCTCGTCGTCGGCGCCGGGGCCCAAGTGATGGCGGAGCCTGTTGGCTCACGTGATCTGATCCGCGACGGGTGGGACAGGTTGTACGGCGGATCAAGACTTTGTGCGGGTATTGCGAACCGTTGGTGAAGTGCGGAGAGAGCATCCGTGAAGATCGCTCGTCTCCGTCTCCGTCTCCGTCCCCGCCTCCACCGCTCAGTCGAACCAGCGGTCCCGCGCCAGCTCCGCCGTCCGCGAGGGATCTTCCAGCAGGGCCGCCACCTCGAACCGCCGGGGCCACTGCCCCGCCGCCCAGGCGAGCCCGGCGGCGACTCCCTCCAGGGTCGAGGCGTGCAGCACCCCGTCCCGTGTCCGGCGCCAGTCGATCTCGACGCCGTCCACGACGAGTTCCTCGTGTTCGACGTAGGTCGTGGGGGTGAGCGGGCCGAGGAGGGTCCGGACGGATTCCGGTACGTCGTGTTCGGTGCCCTCGGAGGTGACCTCGCCGGTGACCGACTCGCTCAGGCGCCGTACCTGGAAGAGCTCGGCCAACTCGGCGGCCCGGGACGGCCGTACGGGGAGGAGGGGGACGCCGGCGGTGAAGGGGAGCAGGTCGGGTGAGTCGACGACCATGGCGTCGGCCGCGTCCACGACCGTGACCTCGCCGTCGAGCACGGCCCGCAGGTCGTCCGGCAGGGTCACCTGTTCCGGGTCCAGGTCGGCCAACGCGCCGTAGAGGGCGTGCAGTTGGCCGCCGGTGACCTCGCGGTCCGGGTCGGCGAGGCGGTCGAGGAGTTCGGCGGCGCCGCCCGGCTCGTCGAGGAGGGCGGCCACGGAGGTGCGTACGCCGAGTGCTCGCAGCACCTGTTCGTCGTCGAAGCCCGTCGCGTCGGCCTCGTCGTAGAGGCCGCGCAGGAGCGGGTCTCCGCCGGCGGCCAGGAGGCCGGCCGGGCGGCGGCCGTCGAGCACCGGGTGGCCGCGCAACCACCAAGCCGTGTAAGGCCGTACGACCTCGTGCGTGCCGTCCGGCAGGAGGATGCGGACCTGTTGGGTGATCGCGTCGCGGAGTGGGGGCTGGGCGAGGAGGGCGAGGGCCTGGGGCCAGCGGTCGTCGTCGACGAGGTCGAGGTCGCGGACGGCGACGAGTTCGGTGGCGACGGGGGGTACGGGTGTGTCGGGGAAGCGGTCGAGGACGTCTTCCGACCAGACGTCCACGGAGTCCAGCAGGCCGGGGTCGTCGGGTTCCGCGAAGTCACTGTCGCGGGGCTCCAGTTCGTCCGGGTCGAGGACGACGTCGGTGGCCCGGACGAGGGCGAAGTTGGCGAGGACTCCGCAGGCGGCGAGGGGCTGTTCGCCCCAGCGGTCGGCCAACTCGGAGTCCACGAAGGCGAGTTCGTCCTCCCGCATCACCTGGGCGAACGGGCTGCCGGGCAGCACCAGTTCACCGGCGGGCGCGAGTTCGCCCTCCTCGTCGGGCAGGGCGAGGGCACCGAGCCAGGGCTCGTCACCGGGTTCGAGACCCGCGTCCCGCACGAGGGCGAGCACCGTGTCGGCCAACTCCTCGGCGTCCGGGGTGGGTTCGTCCCATACGGCCCCGCCCTCGTCGTCGAGGGAGGCGGCCACGGCAGCCCGTACCTGGGGTGTGGTGAGGACCGCGCGGGGCGTGGCGGGCAGCGCGCCGAGCTTCTCCAGGAGGGGGTGCGCGGCGTCCGGGTGGGCGACCTTGAGCCCGAGCCGGGCGAGGACTTCGGGTTCGACCTGGGCGGAGTCGGGAGTGGGGAGGAGTACCTGCCGGGGCCCGATGGTGGTGCGTCCGTCGGCGAGCGGCACGGGCAGTCCGCTGAGCCGGTCGGGGTCGACGCCCGCGAGGCTGTCGTAGAGCCGTCGCCACCAGCCGGGGTCCTTCTCCAGACCGGCCAGGCGGTCCACGGCGTCGGTGAGCGGGACGCGGGCGACGCCCAACGTCCTTAGTTCCACGCGTCGTTCGAGTCCGGCGGGGAGGAGGGTGGGGAGCACCTCGGCGAGGACCTGCACGGTGTCGGCACCGGCGCCCTCGACGACCTCGGCGTCCCGGGGCCGTAGGGACTCGGGCAGTTCGTCGGATTCGTCGCCGGTGGGCTCAATGGCGGGCGGCAGGAAGGAGGTGCGTGGCAGCCGCTCCAGAATGGCCTGCCGGAGCGTGCCGTCCAACTCCCCCTTCCCCAGCGGGCCGGGCACGAGGTCGATGATGCCGGTGGTCACCGGACGCCAGGCGGCGAGGAGTTCGACGTACGCGTCCGCCGCGCGCTCGACGACGAAGTCGGTCAGCGGGCCGGGAGCGGCGTGCCGACGGGTGGTGTCGAGGGGGAGAGAAGCGATGAGGAGGGCGGGCACGCCCAGGGGTTCGTCACTCGGCGTGGGTGCGTGCACGACGGGGCTGGTGCGGGGCCGGGCCGGAGTCCCGTCCTCGTCGACGGGCACGGCCCAGGTGACGGACCAGTAGGGCCGCAGCCGCTCCTCGACGGGCCGGTCGGCGAGCAGCTCCTTGTCGAGCGTTCCGTGCGCGGCTGCGGTACGCCAGCGGGTGGTCCCGTCACGGGTGTCGTCCACGACGGTGTCGGCGAGGTCGGTGCGACGCGTGAGGGTGCGGGGTGCCTGGTCACCCACTTCGATCACGACTTCTGCCAGCCCGGGGAGGGCAAGGAGGAGAGCGTCGTCGACGGCGATGAGGAGGCGCTCGGCGAGGTCCTCGGCGGCGGTGTCGCGCAGCGGGAGGATGACGACGGTGTCGTAGGAGTCGGGGGCGGTGCCCTCGGCGGCGAACGGGAGGCGGAGGAGGGGGATGTGGCCGTCGCGGCGGCGGATCTCGGTGCCGAGTCCGGGGCTGTGCCGGGCGGTGTCGTCGGCCAGTTCGCGGGCCTCGGCGAGGGACCAGCGGATACCGCCGTGCCGCCCGACGACGGCGGGTTCGTCGGTAACGGCGACGACGGCGGCGAACCCCACACCGAAACGCCCGACCGCGCTGTCACCGGCGTCGCGCTTCGCGGAGGCGCGGAGGGTGGAGAGGGACTCGACACCGGCCGCGTCCAGCGGGGCACCGGTGTTGGCGGCGCAGAGGACGCCGTCGCGGAGGGTGAGCCGCAACCGGCCGGCCACGCCCGCACGCGCGGCGGCATCGGCGGCGTTCTGAGCGAGCTCGACGACGAGCCGGTCCCGGTACCCCCCGAGGACGAGGTCCTCCTCGGCGTTGGCGTCCTCCCGGAACCGGGCCGGGCTGGTCGCCCAGGCGTCGAGCACCCCACGCCGCAGACGGGCGGTCCCGAACGGGTCGGCACCCTCGGCAGCGGGCCGCACGAACTTACTCACGTACGTTCACTCTCCTCATCGACGTCGCGATGAAGGTACCGCGCGGAAGGAGGAGGTCATGCCGGGGAGGAGCGTAGAGCGGATCCGGACGGCAGGGGTGCGGTGCCCGTGGCCTCGCCCGATGCGCATCCTGTTCACGTTCATCGGTGGCAGCGGTCGCTTCCGCCCTTTCAACCACGAGGTCGCAGCCGCCGGAGCGCGGGTCAGCGCCGACAGGCTGGCCTGCTCGATCTGGTTCAGCCGGGCCAGTGTGCTCGCGGGCCGCCGCTTGAGGAAGAGCTTTCGCTGGTCGGCGAGCGTGCCGCGCAGGTTGCCGGCGGTGTTGCAGCGCTGGTCCGTCGCGGCCTCGGAGTGCTGTTTTCCGGCCTACGAGGCGAGACTTGCGCCTGCGGCGGCCTGGGCCATGCGGCGCAGCCAGGTGCCGAGTGCCGACTGGTAAGGCCGGTCGGTGGCGAGGAAGTTCTGGAACATCCCGTTCACGTTCTGCGGGACGAACGTGTCCTCCATCGCGACCCGTACGCTACGGCCCCGCTGGGCAGCGTCAGGGTCCCCATGTGGGCGTCGGAGCCGTTGTACGCGGCCAGATAGCGTTCCCGCGCCGCGGGCGCTTGATCTGGAAGGCCTGGCGGGCTCCGGGGTACGGCCCTGAAGCGGGATGTCCTTCCAGGGAAGGGACTTGAGCTGCCTGCGCAGCTTCTTCTGGTTGCCCTTGACGATCACGATGTCGTCGGCCTGCTGGAAGCAGGTGATCTCGTTGGTCTTCTCCCCGACGTCCAGCTGAGCCAGGACCAGGCCGGCGGTATGGTCGAGTGCGGCGAGCAGGTGGACCTTCCGGCCCTTCGCCCCGGCCGCGCCCCGCAGACTCTTGCCGTCCACTATCACGCGGGTCCAGCACCTCGGCCAGCCGTTCCAGCAGGCTCGGGACCTCCTCTGACACGACCTCGGGATGCTCCCGGAGTTGGTCAAGGGCAGGAGGAATCAGCGATGACGCGTCGGCAGGCACGGTCTCTCCCCCCCCAGAGCCGACAGGCCACCACGAACCGGGCGTCAGACGACTACGCCGAATTCCTGGTGCATACAGGAGAACACATGCGGAGCATCGAGTTCCTTGCGAGGGCCTGGGCTTTTAAGCCCAGACTAAAGGGCATCGCCGTACCGGACAGCTCCGAGGATCCTTGGGAACCCGCAATTCTCCAACGGCACGGAGTAGGGGTATCCGGCTGGCATGTGGCCAGCGGACGGGAAAGGGGTTGCACCAGATGAGATTCTGCAAGCCTCGCACATCGACAATGCGAAATACTGTAGGGCGGCTCGGATACCGGGCCAGGTCTCTGATCACCATCGTGGCCGCGTTAACCGGCCTCCTAGCAGGAGGAGTCGCACTCGGAGCGACATCCGCGAGCGCAGCCACTGCCAGGGACGAGAACCTCGTCAACGGTCACTACGCGAACTGCGTGGACGACAGCGGCAGCTACGGCCTTCGGATGTATGCCTGCAACGATGCGAGCTACAACAACGGCTACCAGAAGTGGGTAGAGGTAAACAACAGCGGCTCCTACGAATTCCAGAACGTGAACACGGGTCTGTGCCTCGACGGCAGCTCTACATACGGCCTACGCGGTTATGCCTGCAACCCTGCGAGCTACAGCAACGGCTACCAGAAGTGGGTAATATACGAATCCACAACAAGCGGCGCCTGGGTCGATTGGAAGAATGTGGCCACTGGGGAATGCATGGATTACAGCTCCACCTACGGCCTACGTCTCTACACCTGCAACAATTCGAGCTTCGTCGATGCCTACCAGGCGTGGCACAACTAAACCGTTGGGCGGGGCGGCGATTCCCCCTGGTTGGCGATTCGCCTGATCGCCCTGTCTGAAGACTGCGGCGACCATATGCGGTGCACGTAGCCCCGTCCGGCCGGAAGTGACCAGAACCCGGCTGTGGCGGGGCTTCCACTATCGTCCAGCCGCCCCGCCACGACTATCCGGGGTCCGGCTTGGGCGCTGGTGGGCGGGCCCGGTGTAGCCCGAATCGAATGTCGTCAATCTCAGCCGCCTTCCTCATCCTGGAGCGGCAGCGCTTAAAAGGTTCACTCTGCCCGCAACGACACCCTTTGGACTCCTCATCTCGTGGCAGCGTGTAGTAGGGACGCGCCGAGAGGTGTGAGGGTGTGCAGGACCATCGGACCGTGCCGGTGCGGGGGTGCAGGGGGTAGCTGGAGGCTGGGGGTGAAACTAACCACTATTCAGCCTGGTGACCGGTTAGAAATAACCCCAGCCTGGAGGGGGGTGGTGCGGGGGCTGGTCCAGGGCTCGGCATGATTCGAAAGACAGGTGTGGATGCGGGGCTCGGTACGGACGTGAGGCGGGCGCGGGACAGACGGGAGCAGCTCCCGTCCTCGGCACGGATCCGGGGCGGGGCGCCAGTCCGAGGCAAGGCACTGGAGAGGATCCGCGGCGAGAGCAAGTCCAGGGCAGACGGGTGCGGATGCGAGGCAGCAGCGGGTCCGAGGCACGGCGCGAGTCCGGGGCGGATGGGTTCGCTTGCCTAAGCTCGCTTCATGGACATTCGCGGCATCGATCCCCGTGACACCACCTGGGAGCTGGACCATGCCCAGTACCGCGTCTATTTCTGGGACGTGGCGACGGTGACGGCGTACGAGTACGAGGTCCTGGGCGAGGTCGACGCCGACGAAGTCCTCACCTGGACGTCCCGGTACGCGGCCGAGCGGGACTGGACCTACACGGTCTACGCGGCGGTAACGCCCGACGGAGACGGCCCGGGGCTCATCCGACTGGCCGGCGTCCTGGGCGACCCGTTCGCGGGTGCGTGACGAACTCCGTCCAGGCGGCGGGGGTGAGGGTGAGGCGGGGGCCCTCGGTGTGCTTGGAGTCACGGACGTGCACCGTGCGGGGGGCTACCGCGATCTCGACACAGGACTCGCCGTTGGTGCCGCCGCTGTAACTGCTCTTGAACCAGGCGAGTTCGGGCGTCACGCTTCCCCCAACTTGTGCACGAAACCCGTCCACGCGGCCGGGGTGACGGTGAACCGAGGACCCTCCACGGTCTTGGAGTCACGGACGTGGACCACGCCGGGGACGGTGGCGATCTCGACACACGAGTCGCCCTGAGTGCCGTCGCTGTAACTGCTCTTGAACCACGCCAGTTCGGAGCCATCCCCGGTGGGGGCCTTGCGGATCATGTCTCTCCCAGCAATTGCTCGATAAAGGCCAGCGACTCCCGTGGGGTGAGAGCCTGCGCCCGGATGATGCCATACCACAACTCAAGGATGCGGAGTTGTTTTGGTTCCGAGGTCGGGCGACCGCCGAAGCCGCCGTCGGCACGCCCCACCGCCGTCCCGTCCGGGAACTTCAGCAGCTCGATCCGGCCATCCAGGCCCGGATGCGCATCGGTGTTCGTCGGCATGACCTGAAGCGTGACATTTCGCAACCGCCCCACCTCCAGCAGACGTTCGAGCTGCCGCCGCCACACCATTGTGCCCCCAACCTGTCGGTGCAGCGGTGCCTCTTCCAGGACGAAGTGGATCGACGGAGCCGGGTCTCGCTCGAAGACCGCCTGCCGTGCCAGCCGAGCGGCGACGCTTCGTTCCACGTCGTCCGGCGAGTACGGCGGCTGCGCCGCCTCAATCACGGTCCGCGCATGGTCAGGTGTCTGCAACAAGCCAGGGATGCTGCTGCACACGTACAACGCGATCTCGACCGCCTGGCCCTCCAACTTCGCCAGCGCGCGCACCTTCTTCGGGTACCGGACCTTGGCCACGTCCTCCTTCATCGCCGAGATCAGCCCGTCCGCCCCCAACACCTCCTCGGACTTGTCCAGATACTCAGGCCGGGGGATCCGTTTCCCACCCTCGACCTTGTAGACCAGGTCCTCTCCGTACCCGGCCGCCACCGCGAACTCCGGGACCCGCATCCCCACCGCCTCGCGCCGCAGCTTCAACTGCCGCCCAACCGTCGCGAGCACCGCCAACCCCCACTCGTCATCCGGGTCCACCTCCCAACCCGGTTCATCCGCCTCGCCGTTGACCTGCCCCGGTTCGCTCATCCCGCACCCCTCCTGATCCGTACGACCATGCCGCGACGCCCCTACCCGCGCGACCGGTCCCGACAGCCTGGACACGACCGGACAACGCCTGGACAGTCACCGTACGCAACGGCCATGTCACTGTTCACGGTAAGCACGCGCGGCCACGCTGAGTGACGTGATCCAAGAAACCACCGCCTCCGAGCCCCAACTCGACAACCCCATCCGTAACTTCACGGTGCAGTTGTCCCCCACCCCACGCGGCGCCCGCCTCGCCCGTCTCCTGGCCACCGAACAACTCCGCACCTGGGCAGTCCCGTTGGACCCGGCCCGCCAGATCGTCGCCGAACTCGCCACCAACGCGGCCACGCACAGTCGCGTACCGGGCCGGGACTTCAGACTGACGCTCTACGTCGTCGGCGGCGTCCTGCGCATCGAGGTCAGCGACACCCGTGATGACCGCCCGCCCCGCCCCCAAGACCCCACGCCGGACGAGGAGTCGGGCCGGGGTCTGCTGATCGTGGCCGCGCTCGCCGACCGCTGGGGCTGGGACCCGGAGCGGCGCCCCCGCAAGACGGTCTGGGCGGAACTGGTACTGGACCTCGCACCGGAGCCACCGAACTCCAGAAACCCGAACTCCGGTGCAAGTGACGCCTTTCCCCAAGAACCACGACGGTGAAAGAACCCCCACCAAGCCCCACCCCACCCTCCCGGCAGCCAGGCCCACCGCTCGCCCATCTGGGTGAACATCGTCAACTGGGCTGGATTCCGGGCAGGTTGCGTGATCTACGCTCAGCGCAACACAACCGCAGACCGCGGACATACGACGGCCCTCGCCGGGACGGCAATCCCAAGGCGAGGGCCTGACCACCAAGGAAGAGAACAGCTTCCCGATGGATACACGCGACATTAGCGCGCCCCCGCGCGCCCAGTCCCGGCACACCGCCGACAAACACCCGAACCAGCGGCGCGACGCGCACGGCAGGCCCGGCGGGCTGACTCACGACAACACCCGCCACACCACCCGCTTCACGGTGATCGGCAACCACCTCGCCCAGCACCCCGAGCTGTCGGCCCTCGCGATCGGCCTCGGCGCCCACATCCAGTCCCTCCCCGCAGGAGCCCGCGTCGACATCAAGACGCTTGCGGCCCGTTTCCCGGAGGGCACGACCCGAATCGCCGCCGCACTACGGGAGTTGGAAACCCACGGCTACCTCCGCCGCGAACGCCACCGCATCCCCGACGGCCGCATCATCACCCGCACCATCTCCTGCAACCAGCCCGGCGACAGCCGTAGGGACAGCCACGCCCCGGCAGCACCGAAGAAGCCGAAGAAGCACACACCCCGCAAGGCGCTCCCACCCGTACCGCGCCCGTCCTACCCCTCCCCCACCCTCATCCAGCAGGCCACGGACCTCCTCACAGACCTGCGCCGCCACGACTCCCGCCTGCTCCTGTCGACCTGCGACACGACCCACCTCGCCCCAGGCGTCGCCACCTGGCTGGAACGAGACGCCACCCCCGCAGCCGTACGCCACACCCTCACCACAGACCTGCCACCCGAAGTACTACGACGGCCCGCAGCCCTCCTGGCCCACCGCCTGACCGCCCAACTACCGCCCCCACCACCGTTCCGGGCCCCGGCACCACCACCGCCGGTCCGCCACCCGCTCCAGAACTGCGACAGCTGCGACCGCGCCTTCCGCTCCCCGACCCCAGGACGCTGCCATGACTGCCGAACCGATCTTCCAGGAGCCGCCTAGCATGAAGGGGACGATCCTTGCCCCCGGGCACAGACGACGAGGAGCGAGCGCCATGACCATCGCCTCGGACAACGCGCAGCAGGGCGCCTCCCACTTCTACCGGGCCATGAGGGACCTTCTTGAGTCCATGGACGACACCATCCCGGGCAAATTCGAGATCACCAAGGAAGGGATCGTCCACGACATGATGTCCCCCGTGAAGCCGCACGAACTCACCGTGCTGCACCTCCGGAAGCGCCTTGAGAAGGCCATGCCGGAGGAACTCGTGGCCCACACGGGAGAGCCGGACGTGGAGGCCGCGCCCGAGGGCATCATGCGCCACCCCGATGTGATGGTGATCGCCATGGCGGACATGGAGGGCGACGGTGCGTTCGACCCACGTACGCTCATCGCCGCCATCGAAGTCGTGTCCCGCTCCAACCCGGACAACGACTGGGTGAGCAAGATGCGCGACTATCCCTTGCTCGGCATTCCCGTCTACGTGATCTTCGACCCCCGCACGGGCGAGGGCGCCGTCCTCACCGACATCCACACCACCCCCGAAGGCCCCCGCTACGCCACCCGCAAGGACTTCGTCTACGGCGAGGACGTCACCATCGCCGACTGGACGATCTCCACGGACAACCTGCCGCGCTACGGAGACAGGGAGACCAAGCCCTGAACCAACCGGCTCAATCCTCCGGAAACGGGAGTTCGTCGAGGTCGAGGGTGAAGGTCCGGCCGTCAGCCAAAGGGATGGGGAGCTTGCCGGTGCCGTACTTGTGGGTGTGGGCAGCGATGTAGCCCGTGCCGGTCGGCTGGGTGTGGAGGACGACTTCCTGCGCGTAGGGGTCGACGACCAGGTAGATGGGGATGCCGTAGCGCCCGTACTTCGCCGTGCAGTCGTCGTAGTCCTTGCGGACGGACGAGGTCGAGACGACCTCAGAGATCAGCAGGACGTCTTCGAAGCTGTAGCGCTTGCCTTCCCGGTGGGCATCATCGCGGAGGATGGCCAGGTCGGGGGCGGAGTTCTCGTCGGCGGGGAAGTCGATGTATACGTCGGAGGCGACCTTCGCTTGACGGCCGAGGGAGAGCGAGTCGATGTGCATCGACCGGATGGTGCTGGAGTGCTCGAAGCTCTGCGGCGTCAAGATGATCTTCCCGTCGATTCCGAAGAAAACCACATGCCCTTCGGGGAACTCGGTACGCGCGATCGAGTCGATGCTCATTCCGCTGCTCCTCTCCCGTATGCCGTCAGAATACAGAGCTACGAGTGCCCCAGCTCCGCCGATTCCCCATCCACGCCCACCGAAACCGACCCCGAATCCGCCGCAGGCCGCAACGGGAACGGGTCCACCATCGTCTCGTCGATCACCGGGGCCGGCGGCTGCGGCGGTTTCGGCATGATCGCTGCTTCCGAGTGGCCGCCGCAGCCGTAGGCCAAGGACACGACATGGCCGTCCGCCGGGGAGAACTCGTTCGCGCAGACGCCGAAGGCCTGGCCCAGGGAGCCGCCGACCGCGACCAGGAAGCCGCAGCTGACGCAGGCCGCGGGCGCTGCCTGGGCCATCGGGGTTTTCGGGCCGAAGCCGTCCTCCCAGCGGTCGGCGGCGACGTGGAGGCCGTAGCGGGAGAGGACGCGGGCGCGGCGGATGCCCAGTTCCTCCGCCACCGAGGCGATCGAGCCGCGCGTCGGCGCGAACGGGAGGGCCGCGGGTACCCCGGCCGTCACCTCCGCGTCCTCCGCCTCGACCAGTTCCGCCATCTCCTCGGAGACCGCGGAGTTCGGCGGGGGCTCGTCCTCGCCCGTGTAGCCGGGCTCCAGACGGAGGTCCTCCGCGTCGGTGGGGAGCAGGTCGCCGGGGCCCATGTCGCCGGGGCGCAGACGCTCGCTCCACGGGACCCACTCGGGGGCCAGGAGCGAGTCGGGGCCGGGGAGCAGGACGACCTCGTCCAGGGTGACCAGCTTGGCGCGGGACGCCCTCGCCACCGTCACCGCCCAGCGCCAGCCCCGGTAGCCGAACTCCTTGCACTCGAAGAAGTGCGTGACCACACGGTCGCCCTCGGATTCGAAGCCCGCGTGCTCTCCGACCACGCCGGGCGCGGCGGCCTCCTCGGCTGCGGCACGGGCGAGGTCGACGGCCTCGGCGCACAGGCGGTCGGGGGTGCGGCTTCGCGTGGTCGCTGCGCTCACAGGTATCGCTTCTCTCCTACGCCGTCTCACGGGTGCGCCTGCTGTGGCGAAGGGAGCGGACGGAGCGGCTGAAAGACATGTACCAGGCCCTTGGGGGCACTGGTGGAAGGCCGCGTCGACGTCCGCACCCGATCGCGCTCGGGCACGCCTACGCCATCCATTCTGCGGGATGGCCGAGAGGCGCGCGGCCGAGAACAATCGCCACGGCGCGCTACGCACGCTACCTTCTCTCGCGCCATGCGCCCACACCGACGGCCTCTTGGGCGCTGCGCGGCGGTCGGACGGAGACCGGTGCGACCGTCACCCGGAGACCTGTGGAACGGCCCATAATCCACTCCCACACGCCTCCATACGTGCGGTAACCGCACTACTCGCGCCTTTCTCGGGGCACTATGACGGGGTGGCAGCCGCAAGGTCGCCCCAAGGTGCCACCGGTGTCGGTGGAGCCAAGGGGAACATCCGAGGTGGCGGTTCGGGCCGGGTGAGCGGTTCCGTCCGCGCGATGGGTCGTGCCCTGCACTTCCCCGTCACCGGTACCGCCCGGGGTATCCGCAAGGCGACCCACGCGCACGGCGCGGGCGAGTCGGGCCTCGGCCGGCTCATCGAGCTGCACGCGGTGAACGGCGCCGGTGACGTCATGATCACCGTCGCCCTCGCGTCGACCGTCTTCTTCTCCGTGCCGACCGATGAGGCGCGGGGGCGGGTCGCTCTGTACCTCGCGATCACCATGGCGCCGTTCACCGTTCTGGCGCCGGTGATCGGGCCTCTTCTCGACAAGCTTCCGCACGGCCGCCGCGCCGCGATGGCCGCCGCGATGCTGGCCCGCGCCCTCCTCGCGCTGATCATCTCCGGCGCGGTCGCCAGCGGCAGCCTGGAGCTGTATCCGGCGGCCCTGGGCGCCCTGGTCGCCTCGAAGGCGTACGGGGTCGTCAGAAGCGCCGTGGTGCCCCGCCTGCTGCCACCCCGCATCTCCCTGGTGAAGGCGAACTCCAGAGTCACCCTCGCCGGGCTCCTCGCCACCGGTGTGGCCGCCCCGATCGCGGGCGGCCTGCACGCCGTCGGCGACCCCTGGCCGCTCTACGGCGCCTTCGTGATCTTCGTCGCGGGTACGGTCCTGTGTTTCTTCCTGGACCCCAAGGTCGACTCGGCCAAGGGCGAGGACACCGCGCTGCTCGCGGCGGACGAGGACCATCTGCACGGCCCGCATCCCAAGGAAGTCAAGCGTCCGGGGCTGCGTACGGTCGGCATCGCCGTCACCCACGCGCTCGGCGCCAACGCGGCCCTGCGCTGGCTGTCCGGCTTCCTGACCTTCTTCCTCGCGTTCCTGCTCCGCGAGCATCCGATGACCGGGCAGAGCGCCGCCGTGTCGCTCGGCATAGTCGCCGTCGCGGCGGGCGTGGGCAACGCGCTCGGTACGGCGGTCGGGTCCTGGCTGCGGCAGCGGGCGCCGGAACTCATCATCGTGACGGTGATGGCGGTCGTGCTGGGCGCGGCGGTCACGGCGGCGATCTTCTTCGGCGCGGCCCTGGTGGCCTGTCTCGCGGCCACGGCCGGGTTCTGCCAGGCGCTGGCCAAGCTGTCCCTGGACGCGCTGATCCAGCGGGACGTGCCCGAGTTGGTGCGCACCTCGGCGTTCGCCCGCTCGGAGACGATGCTCCAGATGGCCTGGGTGCTCGGCGGCGCGATCGGCATCGTGATGCCGCTGAACGGCGCCCTCGGCTTCACCCTCGCCGCCGGAGTCATCGCCCTGGGCTGGCTGACCACCCTGCGCGGCCTGCTCGCCTCGGCCCGGCACGGGACCGGCGGACGCCCGCGAGTGGCCTAACCCGCACCACCCGGCCCGGCACGCCGCACCCCACGTGGGGGGAGTACTGGACGGGCCCGATAACCTTCGCCCCATGACCATGCAATCCGCTGTGCGACGCCGCCGCGCCGTCGCCGCCGCCGGCGCCGTTTCCGCCGGACTGCTCGTCCTGTCGGCGTGCGACAAGCCGACGCCGGTCTCGACGATCACCGTCGGGAGGAACTCGGTCCACACCGAGGCCACCTGCTACAACGACGGCGACGCGGTGAAGACCGCGGAGCTGACGAAGTGCCTGAAGGCCTCCACGTCGATCTCGGTCGACCCGGACGCGACCGTGCGCTTCGGTGTCGACCCGAAGATCGCCGACAACGGCTGGACGATCCTGATGAACGGTCAGCCGCTGACCGACTCCAGCAAGAAGACCTACCGCACGATCCCCGGCAGCGTGTTCTTCAACACCCAGTACGGCGCGACCGGCAACTCGACCGTCGTCTCCATCAAGGAGGGCGACAAGACGGTCAAGGGCATCTGGTCCTTCAAGTTCAAGAAGGGCTCCTGACCACGTCTCCCGCCCCGTCCTCCGTACGGATTCTCGTCGCCACCGCCGTCCCCGCCGAACGGGACGCGGTGGCACGGGCGTTCACGAATGACAGCTGGGTCGATGTCATCGCCGCCGGGGTGGGCCCGGCCGCTGCCGCCGCCGCTACGGCCACCGCCCTCGCCAACGCCTCGTACGCCCTCGTCGTCTCCGCCGGGATCGCCGGTGGTTTCCAGCCCGAGGCGCCCGTCGGTTCGCTCGTGATCGCCGACGAGATCACCGTCGCCGACCTGGGCGCGGAAACACCGGACGGCTTCCTCCCGGTCACCGAGCTCGGCTTCGGCACCGTCACCCACCGTCCGCCGAGTGCACTCGTACGAGACCTCGCAGCCGCGACCGGCGCCCGCACCGGAGCCGTACTCACCGTCTCCACGGTGACCGGAACGGCCGCCCGCGCCACGGAACTCCGCGCCCGCCACCCGCGGGCCCTCGCCGAGGCGATGGAAGGCTTCGGCGTGGCCGAGGCAGCCGCCGCCCACGGCATCCCCGTCCTGGAGCTGCGCGCGGTCTCCAACCCCGTCGGCCCGCGCGACCGCACCGCCTGGCGCATCGGCGACGCGCTCGCGGCCCTGACGGAGGGATTCGGGAAGTGCGCACCCGTACTGGAGAGTTGGAACAGGCATGACCGCATCGACTGAATCCACCGAGCCTCTGCAGATCGCCTACTCCCCCTGCCCGAACGACACCTTCGTCTTCGACGCCTGGGCGCACGGCCGGGTGCCGGGTGCGCCCGCGCTCGACGTGACCTTCGCGGACATCGACATCACCAACGGCATGGCCGAGCGCGGTGAGTTGGATGTGCTGAAGGTGTCGTACGCCGTGCTGCCGTACGTCCTCGACGAGTACGCGCTGCTGCCGTGCGGGGGTGCGCTGGGCCGGGGTTGCGGGCCGCTCGTCCTCACCCGGGACGCGGACGTGGACCTCACCGGCCGTACGGTCGCCGTGCCGAGCGAGCGGTCGACGGCGTACCTGCTGTTCCGGCTGTGGGCGGCGGACACGGTCCCGGGCGGCGTCGGCGAGATCGTCGTCATGCCGTTCCACGAGATCATGCCGGCCGTGCGGGACGGGAAGGTCGACGCCGGGCTCGTCATCCACGAGGCGCGCTTCACGTACCAGAACTACGGCCTGCACAAGCTCGCGGACATGGGCGAGCACTGGGAGGCCACGACCGGGCTGCCGATCCCGCTGGGCGCGATCATCGCCAAACGGTCATTGGGCGCCGAGCGGTTGAACCTGCTCGCCGACACCATCCGCACGTCCGTCCGCGCCGCCTGGGCCGACCCCGAGGCCTCCCGCCCGTACGTCATGGAACACGCCCAGGAGATGGACCCGTCCGTCGCCGACCAGCACATCGGCCTGTACGTCAACGAGTTCACGGCGGACCTGGGCGAGGACGGGTACGCGGCGATCCGGGGTCTGCTCACCCGTGCGGCGGCCGAGGGGCTGGTGCCGCCCCTCGGCCCGAGCGCACTCGAATTTCCCTAGGTCCTGCTGAGCTTCCGGGTCCTCAAGATCCCCTGGATCTCCCGGACTTCTACACGTCCAACTGGTCGGCGACCGCCCGCAGCAGCCCCGCGATCTTCGCGCCCGCGGGCTTGTCGGGATAGCGGCCGCGTTCCAGCATGGGCGTGATGTTTTCGAGGAGCGTCGTCAAGTCCTGGACGATGGAGGCCAGTTCGTCAGGCTTCTTGCGCTGGGCCGCCGCGACCGACGGGGTCGGGTCGAGCAGGGTCACCGAGAGGGCCTGGTCGCCGCGCTGACCGGCGACAACCCCGAACTCCACGCGCTGTCCGGGCTTCAGGGCATCAACTCCGGCGGGCAGAACCGAGGAATGGACGAAGACGTCACCGCCGTCGTCACGGGAGAGAAAGCCGAAGCCCTTCTCGCTGTTGAACCACTTGACCTTGCCGGTAGGCACGTCTGTCCTCGTCCTCGTACTCGTCGGAAAACTGCTTCGGATAGCAGACCGGCGGGTCGTCGGGACCCGCCGGTACCAAGGCTAATGGTCTTCAGGCCGGTGACAAGACGTCGCCGGGTTGTTCCTTTGCGCAGGGAACTACCCTGGTCCAGTGCGCGACAAAACCCAAACGAATTCCGCCGCCGCCGGTGACCGACTGATCCGTGCCGGTGCCATCGTCTTTTTCATCGGTGCGGTGGCCACACTCGTCACCGTGGTACCGCTGTTGCTCCACACGACGCCTTTTCCGACGTACATGTACCTCTTGAGCATGCTCATGGGCGTCGGATTCCTGCTGGCCGCCGGAGGCGTGCTCCAGTCCGTCGCCGCGGGCCGCCGTCAGGCGCGGGCCGAAAGGTAGTCCGAAAGCCATCGCGGGAACTCGGTGAGATCGCCGAGCACGATGTCCGCGCCGGCCGCGCGCAGTTCGTCCGCGTCGCACGGGCCGGTCGCCACCGCGACCGACAGGGCTTCGGCGGTGCGGGCGCCGCGTACGTCTCCGACGTGGTCGCCGACGTAGACGCTCGCGCCCTCCTCGCGCAGCGCCTCCGCCTTCTGCTCGGCCCACAGGTTGCCGATCACGGCGTCGGCGTCGATGCCGAGGTGCGCGAGGTGCAGCTTCGCGTTGGGCTCGTACTTCGCGGTGACGACGATCGCCCGCCCACCGGCCGCCCGTACGGCCGCGATCGCCTCGGGGGCGCCGGGCATCGCGGGGGTCGCGGCGATGGCGATCGACGGGTACATCTCGCGGTAGAGGTCGGACACGGCGGGCACCTCGTCCGCCGGGAACCAGTTGATCAACTCGTCCGCGAGCGGCGGCCCGAGCCGGGTGACCGCCAGATCGGCGTCGATGTACGTCCCCGTGCGCTCCGCCAGCGCCAGGTAGCAGGCGTGGATCCCGGGCCGGGAGTCGATGAGGGTCATGTCGAGGTCGAAGCCGACGGTCGGGGCGGGCGCAGAGTGCGAGGTCATATAGGCCATTGTGCCCAGCGGCCACGACAATCCCACCGGCGCTCCCCTTCGCCCTACCGCTCTACCTCTGCCGCTGCGACCGCCACACCAGGTACAGCGCCGACGCCACGGCCGCGCCCCGCACGACCCACGGCCAGGTCTCGGAGAGGGCGTCGTTCATGTGGCCCTGGGCGATGGGGGTGCCCCAGCGGCCGGTGTTCCTGCCCCACAGCCAGCCGATGCCGGCCACGACGGCCGCGGTCGGCAGGCCGATCACCGCCCATTTCGTCTCGGCGTCGGTCAGCCGCCGGGAGCCGTACGCGATGAGCCAGCCGAGGAGCAGCGCGAACCAGTTGCCGAGGACGGCGCCCCCGACGAGCAGCGCGGCGGCGATCAGCAGCAGGGGGTTGGACCAGCGTCCGGCGGGGAGGCGGGGGACCACGCGGCGTCGGCGGGCGGGGGCTTTCGGTGCCTCGGGGACGGCCACCGGGGCCTGTTCGACCACCGGTGCGGCCACCGGCTCCGGCTCCTTCGGGGGCGGGGGCTTGAGGAGTTCGGGGATCTCGACGCCGCCCGTGAACCCGGGCACGCTGTCGCCGAGCGCGAACCCGTTGCCGTTCTCCGCCCGCCACCAGTCGGGCTGCATGACGCTCGCGCCGAGGTCGGACGCGCTCGCGAGGTGCGGTGAGGAGGCGGAGTTGTCGGGCGGGGACGCCGGTTCGGGTGCGGCTTTGGTGAGGCGGGTACGCGGCAGCGGTACGACCCGGCGCAGGCCCTTCGGCCGTACGTCGTCCTCGTGGTCCCGCTGTACGGGCACGGAGGCGGGCGGTGCCTGGGGGATGCCGGCGCCGGTGCCGGCCGCGGCGACGACCTCGTCCGGGCTGCCGAGCCCTTTGAGGATGCGCTGGACGGCGGCGGGAGTGTCGGCGGTGGCCCCGGCACGGCGGCGGTCGATCTCGTTGCGCAGCTCGGACACGAGCCGCATCCGCGTGACCGAGGACAGCTGGCGCCGGTGCGCGACGTCGCCGACGCGGCTCAGATACTCGTAGACGACCTGGTCGCTCTCGATACCCACGAAGTCCCCTCCGGGGCGGGTGCGTTGGATACCCCTTGGTGACAGACGTTACCGCTAGGGCCTGTCCGGCGGATCAGGTCGCAGGAAAGTGACGGTGCCTGATCAGCGCCGGTGAGCGGGGCGTGGTGCGTGCAGCTGCAAGGCGGAGGAGGGAGGCGGAGCGGAGCGGAGCGTCGCCGACCGATGACAACGCGGCTGGGGGTCCCCCCACGCCTTTAAGGCAGTGGGGGAGTGCGTGCCACGCCCCGCGTCTGCGACAGGATCCGCCGGACAGGTCCTAGAGGGCCGGGTGCCGGGAACCTCACGTCGTGCGCGCTCCCCCGCGGTCACACCCACCCGCTACCGTGGGTCGGATGAGCATCCCGGCCACGCCGCCCCGTTCGCTCGCGGAGGCACTCCGAACCAGGGACGACGCCTCCCTGGCCGCGCTGCTGCGCAGCCGCCCCGACCTGATCACGCCCGTGCCCACCGACCTCACCCAGCTCGCGACCAGGGCCGGGACGCGTGCGTCGGTCGTCCGGGCGCTGGAGCGCCTGGACCGTTTCGCGCTGCAGACGGCGGAGGCGCTGGCCGTGGCGGCGGACCCGGCGCCGTACGACGAGTTGCTCGGGCTGATGGCGGGCGACGCGCGTGATCCGGCCGTGGTGAACGCCTTGCCGCGCGCCCTCGCGACCCTGCGCGAGCAGGCGTTGGTGTGGGGTGCGGACGACCGGCTGCGGCTGGTGCGTACGGCGCGTGAGCTGCTGGCGCCGGCGCCGCAGCATCCGTCGCCGACCGGGCTCGGTCCCACGGTCGCGGAGGCGACGGCGGGCATGTCGCCGGGCCGTATCCAGGAGATCGTGACGGCGGCGGGCCTGCCCTCCACGCACGACTCGGTGTCCGCGGTGGCGTCACTGACCAAGCTGTTCACGACCCGGAGGCGGATGAAGGCGCTGCTCGCCGGTGCCCCCGAGGAGTCCCTCGACGTGCTGACCCGGCTGGTCTGGGGGCCGCCGTACGGCCAGGTGACCGCCGACCCGGCGGCCCGGCTGCGCTGGCTCCTGGACCGGGGTCTGCTGCTGCCCACCGCGCCCGGCACGGTCGTACTGCCACGTGAAGTGGCCCTGCACCTGCGGGCCGGGCGGGCGCACCGCGCGACGGAGCCGCTGGCGCCGGCCGTGGAGGCGAAGGCGACCCACCGTCCACAGGTGGTGGACACGACGGCGGCCGGGCAGGCGTACACGGCGCTGTCGACGGTCGAGGAGCTGCTGAAGGACTGGGACGAGGGCGGGCCGACGGTGATGCGGGCGGGCGGCCTCAGCGTCCGTGACCTGAAGCGGACCGCCGTCGCCCTGGACCTGGCGGAGCCCGTCGCCGCGTTCTGGGTCGAACTCGCCTACGCGGCAGGCCTGTTGGCCTCCGACGGCGAGGCCGACGAACGGTATGCGGCGACCCCGGCCTACGACGAGTGGCTGGAACAGCCCGCCGCGCAGCGCTGGGCACGGCTCGCGGAGACCTGGCTGACGGCGACCCGGACGTCGGGGCTGGTGGGCGGGCGGGACGCGAAGGAGCGGACGTTGTCGGCGCTGGGTCCGGGGCTGGACCGCTCGGCGGCTCCGGAGGTTCGGCATCGGGTGCTGGGCTTGCTCGCCGGGCTTCCTGAGGGCGCCTCGCCGTCCGCCGAGTCGGTGCTGGCCCGGTTGCGGTGGGAGCGGCCGGTGCGAGGTGCGGGGGGTGCGCAAAGAAGTGCAGAAAGAAGTGCGGAGAGTGCTCAGGGGGACGACGACCTGCGTAGTCGGCTTGCCCGGTGGACGCTGAGCGAGGCGGAGATGCTGGGGGTGACGGGGCGGGGGGCCCTGTCGGCGCAGGGGCGGGCGTTGCTGGGGCCTCGGGGTGCGGCAGCTGCCCACGCCGATGCCTCGGACTCCTCCGGGCCCGGCGACAAGCTCCCCGTCCACCACCGCCCGCCCACTCCCCCCGAGCCTCTCGCCCCCGCCGAACAGGCCGTGGCGAGTGCCGCCGCCGCCCGGCTGCTCGCCCCGCTCCTGCCCGAGCCCTTGGACCACGTCCTGCTCCAGGCGGACCTGACGGCGGTGGCCCCCGGCCCGCTGGAACGGCCGTTGGCGGACACCCTGGACGTGCTCGCGGACGTGGAATCGAAGGGCGGTGCCACGGTGTACCGGTTCACGCCCGGCTCGGTGCGCCGCGCGCTGGACGCCGGCCGCTCGGCCTCCGACCTGCACGACTTCCTCACCGCGCACTCCCGTACGCCCGTCCCGCAGCCCCTCGCCTACCTGATCGACGACGTGGCCCGCAGACACGGTCATCTGCGGATCGGCGCGGCCTCGGCCTACGTGCGCTGCGACGACGACGCGGTGCTCAGCGAGATCCTGGCGGACAAACGGTCCGCGGGCCTGCGCCTGCGCCGCCTGGCGCCGACCGTGCTGGCGGCCCAGGCCGACCCCGCCGCGCTCCTCGACGGCCTGCGTGCGATGGGCTTCGCCCCGGCCGCCGAGTCCGCGGCGGGCGACGTCGTCATCACCCGGGCCCACGCCCACCGCACCCCGCCGCGCACCGCCCCCGACCCGGTACCGGACGGCCCGCCGACCCCGGACACGACCCTCCTGTCGGCCGCGGTCCGCGCGATCAGGGCGGGCGACCGCGCCTCCACCACCCCCCTCAAACCGACCACCGCCCCGTCACCGACCGGCGAACTCCCCCGCACCGGCTCCGCCGAGACCCTCGCCACCATGCAGGCCGCCGTCCTCACCGGCGGCACCCTCTGGATCGGCTACGTCAACGCCGAGGGCTCCGCCAGCCAGCGCGTCATCGCGCCCATCCGGGTGGAGGGCGGCTTCGTGACGGCGTACGACCACACGGCGGACGAGGTGCGGACGTATCCGCTGCACCGGGTGACGGGGGTGGCGGAGTTGGCGGAGGTGGAGGTGGAGGAGGCGTGAGCGGGCGACGTTTTCCGAACCGGACCGGGTCACACCTGACCGGACCGCACCTCACCGGGCCGAACCTGACCGGGCCGGACTTAGCCGGGCCGGTACCGGTACCGGCTCTTCGATGATTCGATGAAAGGGGCCACATGGCCACGACGATCCGCCGCGCAGTCATCCCCGCCGCCGGGCTGGGATCCCGTCTGCTGCCGCTGACCAAAGCGATCCCGAAGGAGATGCTGCCGGTCGGGGACAAGCCCGTCGTCGAGCACACCGTCCGGGAGCTGGTGGCGTCCGGCATCACCGACATCACCATCGTCGTGTCCGGCGGCAAGGGCCTGATCCAGGAGCACTTCCGGCCGAACCCCACCCTGGTCGCCCAGCTGCGGGCCGACGGCAAGACCGCCTACGCGGACGCCGTGGAGGAGGTCGGCGAGCTGTCCCGGCGCGGCCACATCACCTACCTCGACCAGCACGGCCCGTACGGCAACGGCACCCCCGTCCTGAACGCCGCCCGCAACATCGGCGACGAGCCGATCCTGGTGCTGTGGCCGGACGACGTGTTCGTCGCGGACGTGCCCCGCGCCCAGCAGCTGATCCGGGCGTACGAGGCGACCAGCTGCCCGGTGCTCGCCCTGCTGCCGATGGACCCGGCCGACTCGCAGCGCTACGGCGTCCCCCGCGTCAAGGAGGACCTCGGCGACGGTCTGCTCCGCATCACCGGCCTGGTCGAGAAGCCGGAGCCGCAGGACGCGCCCTCCGCGTACGCGGCGATCGGCGGCTATGTCATCACCCCCGGCATCATCGACGAACTGCGCGCGCAGACCGAGCGCTGGTACCAGCACCGCACCGGCGAGATCTACCTCACCGACGCCATCAACGCCTACGCCGGCAGCAAGGCCGTGTACGGCCAGGTGATCCAGGGCCGCTGGTACGACACCGGCAACCCGCTGGCCTACCTGACCGCCCAGTTCGCCGCGGCCCTCGCGGACCCGGAGTACGGCCCGCACCTGCGCCGGCTGGCGGAGCTGGACCTGCCGCCTAGCGGGTGACACCGCCCGGCCGCTGGAGCGTGCGCAGGGCGCGGCGCATCTCCTCGGTGAAGCGGAGGCCGGCCGGGAGGAGTTCGCCGCTGCCGAGGAGCGTGTCCACGGCGCCGCGGGTGTGTCCGAACCACGTGGTGTGTTCCCGCTCGGCCAGGTGATGCGGCGCCGCGGTGGCCGCTTCGGTGTACCAGAAGTCGCAGACGCCCAGGTGGGCGTAGGTGCCCTGGAGGAGCGCGTCCAGTGGGCGCGGGTCGGGGCGCCAGGGGGCGTGGTAGCGGGTCGGTGACGCCGGAGCGTGCAGCGGGACCAGGTCGAGCAGGGCGCCCAGTTGGACGTGCAGGAACTCGTGGACCAGGGTCAGTGCGAGGAGCACCGGATCGCCGGGCGGGGAGAGCGCGACCGCGCCGTAGGCCCGGCGGGCCGCGGAACTCACCGCCGTACCGCCGGGCGCGGGGCGCAGGGGCACCAGGGTGGACAGACAGGCGGCGACGGCCCCGGCGTGCCAGGGGTGACGGCGGACCAGGACCTGCCAGGCGCCGTCCAGCGCACGCTGCCAGTCGCGGACCTCGTCGGCGCTCTGCGCACCGGCCGGCGGGTGGCCGTGGACGGCACGGAAGGGACCGCGGTCGGCCAGCCGCACGCTCAGCACGGCGCCGTCGCACTCGGTGGACAGCAGGTGCGGTCCGGACAGCGCGGCCGGTCCGCCGTGGACCAGCTCGCCGAACCAGGAGAGATCGGGGCGCTCCCCGCGGGCGCACTCGGCCAGGGCACCGGCCAGGCCCTCGTCTAGGTAGGGGTGGAGCATTGTCCGCTGCCAGCGGGGTGGGTCTTCCTGGTGCATGCGGGACAGCAGCCGGTAGGGCTCCTCGAAGCCGGTGCCGGCAGGCAGCGACCGGCGTACGGCCACGGTCAGCAGCATGCGTTTGCCGAGCTGGCCGCGCCGTAGCGCCGCCACCGCCGCGGGGCCGCCGCGGGCGCGGGCGACGGCGTCGAACAGCTCCGGGTCGAAGCCGTGCCGGGTGAGGGCGTCGAGGGCGGAGGGTGCGTCAGGAGGGGGGACCGACACTGAGAACTTGCTCCTCTCGGGCAGGGCGGGGCGGGCGTGCGGCGCCGCCGTCACGCCGCTGTCAGCTCGGGACCGGCCCCGCCACCGCGCTCATCGCCGCATTGACGTCCCGGCGCAGCCGGCCGGCGATGTGGTCGACGAGGACGGCGAGGTCCGGGCAGTAGACGGACGGGGCGGCGAAGGGGGTCGGGGTGGTCCCGGGATGGTAGCGGTGGGCGTACAGACCGCCGCCGCAGACCGCCGAGCGGGGACAGGTCCCGCAGACGGGGGCGAGTCCGGCCCGCCCGCGCTGACGGGCCCGGAAGGCCTCGTGGCGGGCGGCGTCGGTGAAGGTGTGGCGGAAGACGTCCAACCCGGTGGCCGGGGCCCCGTCGTAGGCGACCTTGAGTGAGTCGGCCTGCTCGATCGTGCCGTCGGTCTCGACCACCACGAGGTCCAGCGGGGCCAGTCCGACGGCCTCGCTGTGGGCGCTGCCGCCGAGCAGCAGGGCCGCGATCTCCTCGAAGAGCCGGATCCCGGTCTCCCGGCGCGGGGCGCCGTACCAGCGGTCGAACACCGTGCACAGCCAGCGCGCGTACGGCACCGGTTCCCCGGGGTCGGCTCCGGGTGCTGTTCGGGGCGGGGCGGTGCGGCCGGGCAGTCCGGGCGGCGGGGTGTGCCAGGTGGCGTGCGGCAGGAGCAGGTCCAGGCGGGGCGGGGCGAACTCCAGCAGGGCCTCGTAGGTCTCCACCGGGTCGGCGGTGAGGTCGATCGTGCACAACAGCCCTGCGTACAGGGCGCGGTGGGGGCCCTCGGAGAGGAGCCGCAGCGCCCGGGCGACACCGGCATGGCTGCCGCGCCCGTCGGGACGCCGACGGTGCCGGTCGTGGCCGGCTTCGGTGCCGTCGAGGCTGACCCCGACCCGTACGCCGTGGCGGGCCAGGACCGGGAGCAGGGCAGGGTCCTCGGCGAGCCTGAGTCCGTTGGTCTGGAGCGTGACGTGCAGGGCCGCCACCCCGTCCAGGGCGTCGGCGAGCGTGCGCAGTACGGCGTCCAGTCGTACGGCGCCCACGAGCAGCGGCTCGCCGCCGTGCAGGACGACGTGGACCTCGCTCAGGCCGTGCGTGCGGGCGTGCTCGGCGATGTGCGCCGCCACGCGGAGCACGGTGCCGGGGGCCATGGCCCGGGGGCGGTCGCGCCAGCTCTGGTCGGCGGACTCGTAGACGTAGCAGTAGTCGCACGCAAGGTTGCAGCGGCTGTGGATCTTCAGCAGGAACTGCCGGAAGGCAACCATGGGCCAGCCTCGCTGGATCGCACCAGTGCCGAAACCGCTCCCGCCGACGGCCGGGCGACACGGGAAGAGGTGGCTTGGCGGATGGCGGCATCCTACAGCCCGTCAGTTCCCTTGCACGCCGGGTCGCGAGCGCCGCCGCGGCCGGCCGCCTCAGGTGGTCGGCGGCTCGATGTCGGAGTCCAGCCGCACCCCGCGGGTGATCGCCAGCGTGGTCGGATGGTCCGCCCCCAGGGTGCGTCTGGCCCGCTCCAGGGCGACCGCGCGCTGGTTGTCCGCCTCCTCCGTGCGGTGCAGGGCGCGCAGGGTGAGCGACAGGTTGGAGGTGCTGCCGATGACGTCGTAGTGGTCGGGCCCGAGGGCGGCCAGCAGCCCGTCCCGCGCCCTGGTCTCCAGGTCGGCGGCCTCCTGGACCCGGCCCGCCGACACCAGGTCGCTCGCGTGGTTGAGCATGCAGCAGAAGGTGTACGGGTGGGACGCGCCGAGGACGGTGCTCAGTTGCTCCAGGGTGCGGGTCGAGAGCGCGAGCGCTTCCGCCGTCTCGCCCCGCAGTCTCAGGTACACCGCGATGTTGCTGGCGCAGACCAGGGTGACCGGGTGTTCCTCGTCCAGGTAGTCCTTGTAGCGGCCGAGGGCCCGCTGGGCCAGGTCCAGTGCCTGTTCGGTGTCGCCGAGCGCGGCCAGGTCGCTGGCCAGGTTGCAGGCGGCGGCGAGGGTGTCGTAGTGGTCGGGGCCGTGGGCCTGGAGGTAGCGGTTGTAGATGTCGAGGTCGATCTCGTGGGCCTCGGCGTAGCGGCCGTCCCGGCGCAGTGCGACGGCCAGGTTCTTGCGGGCCCGCAGGGTGTCGCTGTGGCCGTCGCCGAGGACCTGCTGGTAGAGCCGGGTGGTCGTCTCCAGCAGGCGCAGCGCCTCGCCCAGCTCTCCGGTCTCGCGGAGGTCGCGGGCGTAGTTGTTGGCCAGGTTCAGGGTGCGCGGCTTCATGCTGCCCTGGTTCTGCCGCTGCCGTTCGTAGGCCGAGCGGTGCAGGTCGAGGGCGGCCATGCGGTCTCCCGCCAGGTACTCGGACATGCCCAGGTTGTTGGTGTACATCAGGGTCCGCTGGTGGTCCTCGCCGAACTCCCTCAGCGCCACCTCGCAGGTGTTCCGGTCCAGTTCGCGGGCCTCCTGGTAGCGGCCGAGGGCGCGCAGGTCGGCGCCGACGTTGCCGGCCGCGGCGAGGGTGGCGGGGTATTCGGCCCCCCTGGTCGCGGTGAACCGCTCCAGCACCTCGGAGTCCAGCTCGTACGCCAGCACGAGCTGGCCCTGGGAGCGCAGTACGTTGCCCAGCTGGGTGCGCAGCAGCAAGGTGTGCACGTCGTCGCCTTCGCCGCCCGGGAAACCGGGCCGTGACCAGCGCTCCAGGGTGCGTACGGCGAGGTCGTGGGCCGTGCCGTAGAGGCTGCGCTTCCACAGGTAGCGCACCGAGTCGATGATCAGCTTGCGGACCTCGGGGTTGGGGTCGGCGGCGGCGCGCGAGGGTTCCAGGTGGGGCAGGAGTTCGTCGTACTCGCCCCAGTCGGCGGTGGCTTCGGGGTTGCCGGGGTTGGCGTCCGCCAGGGCGGCGTGCACGACTCCGCGCAGTTCCCGCCAGCGCTCCGCGCCGACGCCGTCCCGGATGACCGCCTGGACGAGCCGGTGCACGGTCAGGGTCTCGCTGCCCTGGTCGCTGCGGGCCAGCCCGAACCGGTTGAGGGCGCGCAGCAGTTGGGCGACGGCCATCTCGTCGCGGGGCTCGTGTTCGTCCATGGTGAGGGCGTGGGTGACGGCACGGCTGTAGAGCAGCCGCATGGGGATCGGGTCGGGGCCGAAGAAGGAGCAGATCTCCAGCATCTCGGCGGCGGCCTGGTTCCGCTCGCGCAGCTCCTCCACCGCGATCTGCCAGGTGCGGGCAGCGGAGTTGGGGTACTCGCGGGGCGGCAGCGGGGTGTGGTCGAGGATGTCCATGGGGCGCTCGCGCAGCCGGGCGAGGTAGATGTCGACCGGCATGCTGCTCTGGCTCAGCCAGACCGCCGCCTGTCCCACCGCGAGCGGCAGGTCGCCGAGTTCCCGGGCGACCTGTTCGGCGTCGTCGTCCGCGAGCTGCGGGCTGAACCTGTGCAGCAGTTCGACGCTCTCCGCCCGGGTGAAGACCTCCACCTCGGCCCGGCCCACGCTGTTGACCCAGGCCCGGTCCCGCGAGGTGATCAGCACATGCCCGCCGGGCGGCCCCTCGGGGAGGAGGCCGTCGAGTTCGGTGGGGCTGCCCGCGTTGTCGTACACCAGGAGCCAGCGCTGGTACGGCCGTCCCCGGCCGAGGGCGCGCAGTACGGCCTCGGCGGTGCTGCCGACGTCCTCGCCCTCCTCCAGGTCGAGGTAGGGGGCGAGGTCGGCGAGGGCGGAGCGGATCAGGCCGGGCTGGGCGGCGTTCATCCACCAGACCACGTCGTAGGCCGACTTGTAGCGGTGTGCGTACTCCAGCGCGGTCTGGGTCTTGCCCATGCCGCCGAGGCCGTAGAGCACCTGGCTCGGTACGGCGGCCGAGGGACCGGCGGTGAAGTGGTCGCGCAGGCGCTCCAGCAGCGGACCGCGGCCGGTGAAGCCGAGGTTGCGGGAGGGCAGGCGCTGGGCCACCGGGATCGAGCCGGGGAAGATGGGCAGGGCCGTGCCGAGGGCGGGGGTGGAGCCGTCCTGGGGACGCCGGTTCGGGGGCGGCCCGAGGACGGCGAGGAGCTGCTCGAAGGCCTCGGCGGGGCCGCAGCGGCTGAGGTCGGCGACCGTGCTCTCCAGGTAGGGTTCCGCGGCCTGCGGGTCGAGGTCCTGGAGGCGGACGGCGAGCAGGCCGGGGCCGCCGGCCGTCTCGTGCCCGGTGAGCTGGAAGCGGACCGTGGCGGCGCGCGGCTGGGCCCCGTACTCCGGCGACAGCAGGGCCAGCACCCGGCCCAGGCCGTTCAGGGTGCCGGCCACCTCGGGTACGACGCCGCTGTCCGGGCCGACGGTGCTGTGCAGCGAGACCTGGTAGCCGACCGAGTCCAGGGCCTCTGCGGCCCACTCGGCCCACATCCGGCCGAGCGGCGCGTAGCTGATGTAGATCTGCGTGGGCAGGGTGCGGGGGACGCGCAGGTAGGCGGTGCGCAGTTCGGCGCGCCGCTCCGCGGGCAGCGGGGCGAGCCGGCGCACCCGGCCCTCCGAGATCCACTCGGTGAGCCGCTCGAACGCGGTGAGCAGCGAGCGCTCCTGGTGCGGCCGGTCGGCGACGGTCGCGGGGATCTCCTCGTAGGCGTAGAACGCCTTGTAGGGGATCTCGATCTCGCCCCAGTAGCGGCTGCGTTCCTCGTCCCCCAGCCACTCCAGGAAGGGGTCGAACTCGGTGCGGCAGTAGTCCCGTCCGGCCTCCAGCCGCTCGGTCTCGGCCTCCTCGACCCGCATGGGGACCGGCAGCACCTTGATGGGGCGGGGCGCGGAGCCTTTTACGGCGGCTGCCGCGTCGACTCCGCCGCGGATGCTCTGGGCGCTCATGGTGAAGCAGTCGACCAGGACGTCGGGCAGGAGGATGGTGCAGATGCCGGAGGTGTCACTGACGCCGGTACGGCTGTCGATCAGGACGTAGTCGTAGGCGGCGATCAGTTCCTCGCGCAGGGCCTGCAGGAAGTGCCCGCCGCCGTGCCGGTCGTAGAAGCTGTGCCAGTTGAAGCTGGTGACGGCGGCGGAGTAGGCGGCCGACTGGCGCCCGGCGGGCAGGAAGTCCAGCCGGCCGCCGGAGGGGAGCTCCAGCAGCAGGCCGATGGTGTACGGGGCCGGGTCCGCGGCGGCCCGCAGCCAGTCGTCGGCCTCGGCGGTGGCGGGCGCCTGGGGGCTGAGCACGGTGCGCACGTAGCGCTGCACCATGTTGATCAGGCCGTTGGACGAGCGCAGTTCGGGATCGACCAGCAGCGGGTGCAGATAGCGGTGCAGGCCGGGGGCCTCCAGGTCCCAGTCGACCAGGAGCACCCGGTTGCCACCGCTGGCGAGGATCCAGCCGACGTTGGCCAGCGCCATGGTGCGTCCGGTGCCGCCCTTGTACGAGTAGAACGTGACGATCTTGCCCGGTGCGTCAGTCGTACTGGTCATCGTCGTTGTGTCCTTGGTCGCGGGTCGCGGGCGGGAGCGCCGAGCGGGAGTCCATGGGCGGGACGTACGGATCGGTCGGGTCGGCCGGGCCCGGGATGGTGAGGCCTCTCAACGGGGGCGGGGGCGGGCCCTCGGGAAGCCGGTAGGGGATGGTGCTCTCCATCTCCATCAGCCGGTTCTGCGCCACCGTCAGCATCACGGCGAGCCGGTCCTCGAACTCGTCGGCGCCCACCCTGACCCGGAACAGCGGGTCGTGCGGATCGTTCCGCCGGCGCCAGTTGCGCCAGAACACCCGGCTCAGGTCGTGCCAGATCGCCTCGTCGCCGGTCTCCTCGTCGGCGTCGTGGCAGGGCACCAGGACGCCGGTGGCTGGGCGGTTCTGGGCGTCGTAGCCGGCGAGTGCGTCCCGGTAGCCCTCGGTGCGGACGGCCCACGGGTCGATCAGCAGGATGCTGGTCTGGTTGTTCTCCATCGTCTCGTCGAGGCGACCGCTGAGTCCGGCGTCGACGACCTCGATGTTGCTGGTGTACCCCTCCTCCACGATCACCTTCTGCGCCCGGTGGGCGACCGTGGGGTGCTTGGGCGGGTGGTACGGCGTCCACTCCCGCGGTGAACGCCCGTAGTACTCCGGCCGGTTCCGTCCCTGCGGCAGCGGGTCGGCGACCCCGGCGGCCAGGAAGACCTGGACATGCCCGTCGCCCGCCGTGGTGGCCCGCTGCGGTTCGGCCACCGGGAACAGGCCGCGCACCTCGCCGAGGTCGAGGCCGGGCCGGAACGGCAGCCGGAACCGGTCCGCGGCGAACCGCACCCGGAAGGCGACCTTCTCGACGATCCTGCGGTACGCCTCTCCCGTGGGGTCGGTGCGCAGGACGTGCATCAGGCCGTGCGTGGAGTACTCCTGGCCCATGCCTGCCTCCTGGTACTGGAAGCGGGCGATCTCCTCCGGCACCGCCGCGCCCATGGGCGCCCACAGCACCGGCACCAGTGCCGGGACGTCGATCTCGGTCTCCCGGCGGTACTCGTGGAGCCGCTCGCGGAACGCCGTCCACTCTTTTCCGCAGTACTCGCTGCTCAGATAGGTCGGTGAGTACAGCGCGACGAAGGCGCGGCAGTGCCCGACCGCCGTGCCCAGCACCCGGGCCCAGTCCGCGCCCAGGCCCAGCCGCTCCACGTCCCGGAACGCGGGCTGGGCCGCCGGGTCGGCACCGATCCGGCGGAGCTCCAGCACGAGATCGTCGTAGAACCGCTTCACGAACTCGTCGCGATCGTCCTTCCGCGCATAGCTGAGGAAGAAATACGGCTCCTGAACCAAGTCGCCCCCCGATGCCGCCCTGGCCGACCTGACGGTATGCCACCTGTAAGCCGGAGCACGTCCCGGTCATACCCAGCACGGTGACGCCTCAAGCGATCGGCTTCGGACACCCGTGCGGGGCGGGTGCGGGAGAGGGGTGCCCGGACGGGCTCAGATGTCAGATGGAGGAGTCGAAAGCGGAGTACGGTACGCCGACCGGCTCGACCGCCTCGTCCGCCACGCGTCGCAGCATCGCGCCAAGCACCGTGTCGGGATGCGCTTCGAGCACCCTGTCCAGCGCTTCCATACTCAGGTCTGCGACATCGAGCAGGCATGAGTCGGCGGGGGCGCTGAGCGGGTCGGTTGAAGTCCGCTGCGGCTCGGCCGCGCCCTGAAGGGGCGCGGGGAACTGCGCGACCAGCCACGACGCCGCCGCAGACGATCGACGGCACGTAACCGCACGTCCAGCGGAGCGCTCAGCGTCCATCGGCATCCTTTGCACGAACGCGTGCACTGTCGGGGCCGGGGCACGCGGAAACTTCCGCATCCCACAAGGGATCCGGCCGCACGCGCACCCTATAGGGATTGTGTTTCGGGACACCACATCCGCGCTCGCCCTGTCACTCTCGGCAACGCCCCCGGTCGCACGGCATGAGGCACACTGGAGGTTTGGCTCGTGCGGAAGGGTGTATTACGCGAACGGTCCTCTCATCGTCCATACGATCAGGTGTGATGCACACACTAAGGGATAGGTCCGAGCTGTGGAGTGGTTTACCTGGTCAGTGTGGTTGCGAAGACCCTCCAAGGAAGGCTACCGACGTCGTCACGGAGCGAACGGGAGGGCTTCCTTGAGTGAGGAACGGTGATCACCGACCAAGCCATCACCGTTCCGTGCGGCCCGCCTGAGAGCCGAGAATCCGGCCACTGGTCCGAGGCGGCGGACAGCGGTGGGCCCCGGGGTGCCTTCCAGGCGACGCCGCCAGAATCACAATCACCACATGGTTGGCAGCGTTCGAGTCTTCAACCTCTGATCTGCGGGATCGGGCAGAGTACGGTGCGGGCCGCCGACGGTCAGCCGCTCCGATTGCCCGGTACAACGATGATGCGCGTCCGCGTGCCATCGTTGCCGTCAACTTCGGAGACTCAAGGCTGCGTCGGCACTTCCGGCGAGAAGCGCTCCCGCACAGCAGGCGCGATGGACGTAGCCCATCTGACCCGCCCGGCTGGTCTGATCATGGTTTATATGATCTTGCGTGATCCAAAAAAAACTGTGAACATGACAAGTCGTGAAAGCGCTTCACGAGACCTTCACGGTCAAGCATCGATGACGGGCAGCATGGTTGGGGCCGCAGCGGGGCAACGCTGCGACCCCACCCCCGCCATCGGTCTGCACATCAGGAGGAGACAGTGATGACGGAGCACACTCAGCCCGCAAGACGGGCGTCGAACACCATAGCGCGGGTCGCTGCACTCGCGGGCGCGGCAGTCGCGGTCGTCGCCCTGGCTGCGCCATCTGCGATGGCGAGCGGCACGAGCGCCAAACTCAACGGTTGCTACTCGACCTGGGGAAGTACCGGATCGGTGGGTCACTGCGTCTCTGTGACGAAGTCCGGCCAGTACAAGAACCGCGGCGTGTGCACCTTTGGTAATGAGGACTCACTCTGGACGGTCTTCGGGTACGGAGAGTCGGACTCGAAATGGGGCGGCGTCGAGTGCACGTTTGATATCGAGAAGTCTTACATCATGTACACGTCTTGAGGTATATCGGCAGTCAGAGGTGATGCGACCGGGTGCCGCCCTCGGGTGACACCCGGTCGCGCACGTGAAAGGAACAACGTGGGACCGATCGCGTCGCTGTCGGGAATCGCTCAGGGCTACGGCCGGCACCAGGTGATCACTGGACTCGACTGGGATCTCGACGAGCGAGTCTATGGACTCCTGGGCCCCAACGGTGCAGGGAAGACGACACTTCTCCGTACTCTTGCCACGGTTGCTCCTCCCCTGGAGGGGACTTTGGAGATCTGCGGCAGAAAGGTGAACTCCGAGCGGTCGGCGAGGGCGGCTCGCCCCATGATCGGCTACCTGCCTCAGGAATTCGGATACTATCCATCCTTTTCCGTCTACGATTTCGTCAGGTACAGCGCGTGGTTGCGCGGGGTTCCTGACGGTGAGGCGCACGGCGCGACTCTGAAAGCAATCGCATCCGTCCTTCTCGACGGACGGACGCAGGCCAAGATGAAGTCCCTCTCCGGTGGCATGTTGCGTCGCGCAGGCATTGCCGCGGCAATCGTCGGCTCGCCGAGACTCCTACTCCTGGACGAACCGACCGTCGGCCTGGACCCTGAACAGCGCCTGCAGTTCCGCGAGCTGATCAGATCGCTGACGGGCTCGGCGATCGTGCTGAGCACACACCTCGTCGAGGATGTGGCGGCTGTCTGCGATCAGGTCGTCGTCATGCAGTCCGGACGATTCCTCTTCCGCGACACCCCCGAGGCCCTTGCGGGCAACACCCGATCTGGAGTGGCGGGCGACAGCCCGTTGGAGCGCGGGTATATGGCGGCCTTGTCAGGGCAGGGAGAGCTTGCCTGATGCGTATCCTCTTGATGGAGTTGCGGCGCTCTCCTCTGCGATGGTGGTTCCCCGTCCTCGTCGCCCTGGATGTGGCAGTTCTTTTCGGACGGTCTCAATGGTGGATCGGGGTCTGGCCGCAGGCCAGCGCGGCGGCCCAGATACCCGCCTTCTATCTCGGCCCGTTCCTGGCGGCCTACGCCGCTTGGGCCTCCGGGCGGATCCATCGACTCGGCTTCGAGGACCAGCACACTGCGGGAACCAGGCCCAGATGGCAGGTCGAGGGAACTCATATCGCGGCGGTCGCCGTTTACGGTGGCGGCGCGTACATCGTGGGCGCCGCGGTTGCCGCGACAGTCAGTTACCGCGACGCCGGACCCGGCTTCCTGTGGCCCAGTTACCTGCTGCTGGGAGCGGCGCTCATCGTTCTGTGCATCGCTGTCGGCCACATCGCCGGACGTTGGTTCCCGTCCGCTTTCGCCACCCCGGTCATTTCCGGTCTGGCCTGCTTCGTGGTGGTGACGATGAACGGCGGCCCGTCGAAGGCCGGCCTGTTCGTGCTCTCCGGTGCCCCTGCGGTGGAAGTGACTTCGGAGCGTCTCGCCATTCGGTGGGCTCTGGCACTCGCCGCGGTGGCCGTCGCCGTTCTCACGCCACGAAGCCTGCCCGGATACACCGGTGCACGCGGCAAACTGATCGCAAGACTGCCGACCGTCGGCAGTTCGGCGCTGGCTGTCGCATGCCTGGCGGGTGTGATCACGGCAGGACCGGTGCAGACAGCGCGAGCGAATCCGAGTGCTCCGACGTGCACGCGTACAGTGCCGAAGATCTGCGTATGGCCGGAAGAGCGCATGTATATACCGCAGCTCGATGCGATGGCAAAGCGCGTATCCGGGCTTCCTCCTGCCATCAAGTCGCCCTCGGTGTTCTACGAGGAAGGACTGAGGGGCCACAAGGCGCAGGACACCGACTTCTCGATCTTTGAAGGGTCCATGTGGGAGGTTGCCGACAGCATGTCCATCGCAATCTCCCGGGCGTCCACTCCGGCTTTCTGCCAGGCAGCGAACAGCAGCGCAGAAGACCGGCGCCTGATGGCGTACTTCGAGCTGGACTCATGGCTTGCAGCCCGGATCTCAGGCGCTGGGCAACCGTCCGACATTCACGGCGGGCCGCCTGGTGTTGACCAGAGAGCGATCGCAAGGCTGATCAAGCAGTCCCAGTCGGCACAGCAGGACTGGGTGGAGAAGCGGATCAAGGTGATCAAGGTGACGCGCTGTGCTTGATCTCCGCGAGTCCTGGATCCGCTACCTGCAGGCCCATCGGTTCCCCGGAATCGCAGTGGCCTGGGCTGTGGTGATCGCATGCGATGTGGCGTTCGGGTCCGCCCGTCTCGATTTTCCCTTCAGCGGCGGCGGATCCTCGGCAACTCCTCTGAGGCATGAGATTCCCCTCGCCCTGGCCGTGATCGCCGTAGGCGGCCTCGGCAGCGCCATGGATTCCCTGGAAGAGGCGGCGGCGAAGGGCTTCAGACGAGTCGAGATCTCCTGCCTGGTCGGAGCCGTCTCAGCTGCTGCGGTGCTGCTCGTCGCGGCAGAAGCACTCGTAAGCTCCATGGGCACCGTTCTGCTGCTCCTCCGAGGCTTGCTGATCTGGGCCGGGCTCGCCCTGCTGTCCGGGCGGGCATGGGGATGGAGATTCTCCTGGATCCTTCCGCTGGTCACTCTGTTCCCCCTGACGTACTGGCAGATCGACGGCCTGGGACGGTTCCGGTGGTGGGACTGGACGGATCAGCCCGGCTCCTCGATTCCCTGCTGGGGAATCGCAATCGGCAGCGTGCTTGCGGGCGGAGCCGCGATGGCGTTGACTCCATGGCGCGTCAGCCGGTTGCGACGCGTGTTTCAGCGCAACAGGTAGCAGCAGGGAAATTAGTTGCGACGTACATGATCCTCTGATTGTCCATACGTATACTCAATGGACGCACTGCGGGGGTGCCCCGAACCGGAGCACCCCCGCAGTGCTGATCTCGCGTCGTCTCTTACGAGTCAATCTTGAAGTTTATCCAGGACTTGTTCGCGGAGAAAGTGCACTCCACATAGCCCCAACTGGAGTGGGCGGACCCGGAGTGGAACAGGTACCAGATCGACGAGTCCCCGGAGAGGCTGCAGTCGATCTCGTTCTGGAAGTCACCGGTACGCGACACCGAGACGCAGTGTCCGTTGGACCCGGTGTTGCCCCAGGTGGAATAGCAGCCGTACGTCGTACTGCTCGTGCCGCTGGCCAGCGCGGTCGGGGCGGCCACCGTAACGGCCGCCGCGGCCAGGCCCGTGATCGCAACCGCTCGCGCCATCGTCTTTCGCGCTCGCGTCGCGGTTTGAGTGAGCTCCGCCATATTTATTTCTCCCGATGTGCAGACCGGCGACGGGGCGGGATAGCGGCGTTGCCCCGCCGTAACCCCAACCGTCATTCCGCTACCGGTGGTTGACTGAAAAGCGTGAGCGGTGGAACGCTCACGCCGACTGTCATGATCGCATCAGGATTTCTGTGGCGCAATGACAATAGTGCGAAAGCTGCCGGATATTGATCGAACGGTAGGTTCTCGGCCGCTGATCCCTGCGTGAGTGAACTGTTGGGGGCTGCATGGCGGTTGTCGCCGTCGGCGCAGGAGACCCTTGGGCTGCGGGTGGTGGCTGAGTTACGCAGGTTGAACTCGCGCTGTGCAGTGGCCTGATCACGTCGTGATCCATGTGCTGACCAGCAGGGTCGGGCAGCGCCGTGGCAGGGCGTCCCACCTGGCTCCGAGGTGATCGCCAACAGCCGTACTCAAGAGCACTGTCGTTGCCGTCAGGGTTGCCGTATCCAGCTATTGCGCCCCAGCCCCGTCGTTCGCTCGGTACGTGGTCCCAGGGGCCGCTGAATGTGTTGGCGAGCACTTCCTGACCCGTAGCTCTGCACACAAGTCGCGCGGCCTGGGTACCGTCAAGGGTAGAAGCCCGATGGATGGAGCACGATGCCTCGCCGCCCGCTGGACCGCCGGCGCCTCACCCCTAGGGGGGCGCGCTGATGCTGGAAGAAGCCGAAGAGATCGGCCGTCGCGTACGCCGCGCACGGCTCCGCCTCGGCATGACCCAAGCCGACCTAGCCGCAGCCCTGGGCAAGACACAGGGCTGGGTGTCCAAGATGGAACGCGGACATATCGAACTCGACCGCGTTGGCCTGCTCAACCTGCTCGCCTCGGAGCTGCACATACACCCGAACGACCTGATCGGACGGCCGTACAACAGCTCTCCGGCGGAGAATCAGTGGCAGGTCTCTGCCGCAGCGATCATGCGTGAGCTGCGCCGTTACGACCTCGCTCCCGTCTTCGACGGAGCCCCCCGGCAGGCCGGTCAGCTGTGGCAGGAAACCACGCGTCTGCACCGCCTCCGAGACGCTGCCGCGAACGTGGCGATCGTGCAGATCCTCCCCGACCTGTTCCGCGAGGCGCGCGCCCTGGCCGAAGTCGCCACGGGTCACGAGCGGGAAGAGGCGTACGCGATCTACGCGGTGTGCTGCAAGTTCGCTCACACCGCCGCGCACGCCCTTGGGCACCCCGAGCTGGTCTCCATGGCATGCGAACGGGCAGCATGGTCCGCACGGCTGTCAGGCGACCCCGTGATGCCCGCCGTCGCCGACTGGATGCGCGTCTGGGACATGTGGGCCACAGCGGATTGGGATGACTCCGTCGCCCTGTCGGACAAGGCAATCCGCAGCGTGCAGCAGGACTACGAGCGGGGTGAGCCGCTGGCCGTTCGGGCGTGGGGGTCACTGCAACTGCGCGCGGCTGTCTCGGCCGCACGGGGCGGTCGCAAGGCCGAAGCAAAGGATCGGATCAAGCACGCACGGAGCGCGGCCAAGCGGATGACCGAGACGGCCGGCCCCCCGATCTACGACCGACACAGCCTGACTTTCTCGCCGGGCAACGTGCAGATTCACGCGATCAGCGTGGCCCTGGAGATGCATGAGCAGCGCGAGGCGCTGTCGATAAACCGGCGCACAAGCAAGGAGTTGATCGCGTCTCTTCCCAACTCCCGTCAGGGGCACCACCACATGGATGTGGCCCGCGCGTGGCTGTGGGATGGGAACCGGGACAAGGCGCTGAAGGAACTGGAGAAGGCCGAGGTCATCGCCCCCCAACTCGTCCGGAACCATCCCATCGCCCGGTCAACCCTGCGCAGCATCGTGTACGCCGAGCGGGCGAGCACTCGTGAGAAGCTGCGTCGCATGTCAGACCGCTTCCACCTGGACGGGTAGGGGTCGTATTCCTGCGGTTCATATTGGGCCCCGAGCACCCACCTAGCTTCGGGGCATGACCGATCGAACCTCGCAGCAACCCCCCACCTCCCAGACCGCTTTGAGCGCAGGCAGCCCCTTTCATCCTCGCCTTGGCGACCTCGCTATCGATCTGGCCAAGGCAGGAACGATCGGGGTCGTCGTCGCCCTGCCCAGCGACAGCTCGGCGTCGTACCAACTCCGTCCGCCTGGCGGAGGCGTGGACTGGCGCGCAAGGTCGGACGGAAGCACCCTCCGCCCCGTGCCGGTTCCGGTCACGCACGTCACGCCCGCGCGGCGCGACGCCGTATACGACCCCCGCGCGCAGCAGGCCGCCATGGCCGTAACCGTCCACTACGAGGACGGAGGCGCCTGCGAGTCGCTGCTCGTCCTCACCCCTGCGCAAGTCGAGCTGTACTACAACCAGCTCGGCCGCATGATCAAGGCGAGGGAATCGGCCCAGGATCGTCGGCGGTGAGCCCGGACGTGCTGATGATCGCCCCACCGACCTCTGCACGTGCCTTTGTACGACCGCCCGTCGCATTCCGGTGTGAGGCCACTGCCCATGACCTCAGCGGCTCCCACGAAGTCCTGCTCGCCACTTATCATGGCCGTTCCCCACGCCTCGCGGCACGGTGGTTGAGAGCGTCCGCGCACCGTTTCGCACGGCTGCTGTCCCCTGACGTCGGGGCCCTGGGCCTCCGTGACGCGCCGCTCATCCTTGCGGATCCGGAAGTCCCGCGCCCTGATGTCGAGTTGCGAGCGTGGGCGGACAGCGATCCGGCGTACGAGCAAGCCCTTCGAGCCCTCGCCGCAGGCCGCGTCTTCGTGTTCACCGTGACGGACTACGACGCTCGGTACTGCCTCCGTGTGTACCCGTTGCCGACTCGCCGGCCTCGCCTTCCGCAGCATCCTGCCCTGGCCGGGGGGCTACCTCACCCCTCGGTGAGGGCGGGCCGTCACCGACGTCCCCGCGGGCGTCGTCCGACCCGATGACTCCCGCCCCCGCGTCTTTTCCGGTTCCCCCCGGCGCGGGGGCGGGTCCACCACGCAATCGCAGCTCACCCGCTGAACGCACACCCGCCGCTCTGCGGCGCAGTCCTGCCCATCTACCGAGGGGAAGACGCGGTGACCATCTATCCCGTATCGCCGAACACCGTGCTCGCCAACGCACTGACCAGTGCTGAGGACCTGCTGAGGCCGCACATCGCCGAGGTGGCTCCGGAACGCATCGTGTTCGTGGTGGGAACGCAGATCAACGGAGCACCGCACGTCGGCACGTCCCTGGTTCAGTCGCTCACGTTCGTCACGGCGGCCCGGATCCGGGCCAGGTTCGGCGTACCGGCTGAAGTTCAGTTCGGCGCACTCGACAACGCCCCGTACGCCATCGTCACCGACAAGGAGACCGGTCACCGCTACCAACGGGCCTACGCGCACGCCCTGGGCGAGGCGGGCATCGCTGACCAGGTCGACAAGTTGTACCGCCCACTGTTCACCGCGCTGTCCGAACGCCTGAACGTGCCGTACTCCGTCGAGACCTACAGCCAGCAGCAAGCGAGCGAGCACTTCCGCCGTACCTGGCTGCGCCTGCTGCCCCGCTTGGACGCCGCACGCTGGCACCTGTCTCCATCGTCCGGCGTGCCACACGTTCGCGTTCCCTGCCCGCGCCCGGGATGCGGATGGGCCGAGAAGTACGCCGAGCGGACCCGCGTCCGTGACGACGGTTTCGAGCGGGCAACCATCTCGGCTGTGTGCCTGCATCACGGCGAATACGAGGTCGTCATCGAACCCGCGACCGGTGGATACCTCGACCTCGCCACGCTGTACCGCAACCTCGTCAAGGAACTGGCCATCGCCGGGCGGGACGGCACGTTGTACGTCATGGTCAAGGGCGGCGACTGGATGCCCGGATGCCTTCTCGTCGACGGCGCCCTACAGGCTGTGGGCCTTACTCGCGGACAGATGACCGCCCGACTCTTCTGCCCCCAGGTCGTCACGGACACGGGCGCGAAGCTGTCCAAGTCCCTCATCCGAGAGGGGCGCGCGCTCTTGCCCGACGGTGCGGCCCCGTGGATGCTCGACACTCGCGAGTGGCCCGGCTCGTTGGCAGAGTACGTCGATCGCTTGCTCGGTCTGACCGACGTGTTACTCGCCGACCCACGCCATTTCTTCCGCTCGTACTCGGCCGGTGAACTCGGCCGGCTCATGTCCACTGCAACAGCAAGGAGCGTTCCCGCCCAATGACGGAGACTGCCGCCGCGCGCGTCCGCGAACTGAACCTCTACCGCCGGTACTTCGAACTCGTCGCCGCCGGTCAGAAGACGATCGAGGTGCGGGTGAAGTATCCCCACCTCGAAGACCTTGCCTCCGGAGACGTCATCCGCTTCCGCATCAAGGGCACGGACGAGACCTGTGACGTCCTGGTGAAGCGGGTCACGGAGTACAAGACGTTCGAGGAACTGCTCGACGGCG
Source organism: Streptomyces sp. NPDC050508 (assembly GCF_040655155.1). NCBI lineage: Bacteria > Bacillati > Actinomycetota > Actinomycetes > Kitasatosporales > Streptomycetaceae > Streptomyces > Streptomyces sp. NPDC050508. The sequence goes on along the minus strand of NZ_JBFAJJ010000009.1, from coordinate 274,619 downwards.
AGGGTCCGGCGAACGTCAACCCGGCTTCCAACCGTGAGCAGCAGCTCGCCAACATCCGCGATATCTACCCGGCGGAGAAGGAAGCGCTCGGCGCGCTCGCCATCGAAATCGAGCTGCCGCCCCAGTAAGCCCGCTGCACGGTCCCCGCTCCCCCGAGGGGACTGCTTGCGGCTTCCTGGCGTCCGCCGCCCGTGCCCGTGCTGCGGGCGGCGGACGCCCACAACAAGAGACCGGACCACCCCTCAGCCTGGACAGCGATCCGGGGTGGTCCGGTCTTGGAATCCCTGGTCAGGACCCCGGTGCCGATGGTACCGGGGCGGTCGGCGTACTCGAACGCGGGTGCGGCTGCAACCCACGTGCCCCATAGTCAAGTTAGAGAGGGTCACTGCTGAAGTCCGCTCCGCTACATGCCAGTTCTGATCTGCACCACCGAAAGTCAGCCACGGCGGCGGGTGCGCCGACTGAGCACCCGTCACGTGTGTTTCCAGCAACCCCTTACCGGCCTCAGCCACGCTTCTTCCATGCGCCACAGGCCGCGCCTCGATCCAGCCTGGGCGTCACCGACGCGGCTTACCGGCTGGGCTCCTACGACCGCAACTTCCCGAATAACACGAAGGTCTGCACGGAAATTCATAACTCCAATGGGACGCTCGTCAACGGCAACCCTTGCGAGACCATCCACAGCTAACCTCGCTCGCTCATGAGGGTCCGTCAGCTGCTGACGGACCCTCATACCGTGAACAGACGAGAGGGCGCCCCCACCTCATCCGGTGGGGGCGCCCTCTCGTCTGTCTGGTGGAGTCGGCGTCAGCCCTGGCTGTCTGCCGCCTCGGTCTCCTGTTCGCTCTCCTTCGCCGCTGCCGCCCGCCGCATGTGCCCCTCTTCGCCGAAGTGCACCGACAGACGCGACGTGTCCAGCTTCTTGCCGCCGCGCCTCGCGGGTGCCACCTCCACGTAGCCGCCCGCGTTCAACAGCAGATCTCGCTTACCGGCCACGTCCGAGCGCTTCCACTGCTCGGCGTGCGTCTCTCCGGTCGGCTCCGCCTTCACGCCGCCGGGCTTCGCCGTTCGCTGCCTCTCCTTCAGGGTCGCCAGTCGCTCTTCCAGCTTGGCGTACTGCTCCGCGTAGCGGATCGCTCCGTCGTCGCCTCTGAACAGGCCCCGGTCGTAGCGATCCTTTTGCAGGTCGGCCAACGCTTCCTCAGCCTGCCTGATCTGCGGGCGGAAATCCTCGCCCACCTCCTGGACCATCCGCATCACGGCAAGGTGCCCGTACTTGGCGAGGAACTGCTCGGTGACGTGCTCCTCGGTGGTCACCCCCGCCACGGTCGGCCCGTAGCACTTCACGCCCGGCTTCTCCTCTCCCTTCGCCGCCCGCTGGCGGTACTTCAGAGGGCCGATGCACCGGTACCGAAGCTGACCGTTGCGCCCGCTGAAGGTGTACATGCGCTCGCCGCAGACTCCGCAGTGCATGATGCCGCGCAGCAGCGACGTCCCCTCCCGGCGCTTCTCACCGGGGTTGGCCCGGCGCTCCAACTCGTCCTGGAGCGCCTGCCAGGTGTCCGTGTCGAGAATCGGCGGGCGATTAACCAGAGGCAGCCCGTCCGTCCGCAGGATCGGCTTTCCGTCCTCGATGACCTGGCCGAGCAACTGGGGATTGCCCAGCATGCTGCGCAACGTCGTCGTGTACCACTGCTTGGAGTCGCTGCGCTTGCCCGTGGTCTGGCGTGAGGCGTGGCCGGGCGATGGGACGCCCTCCTTGTTGAGGTCGTTGATGATCTGCATGAGCGAGTCCTTGGTCAGGACCCGTTCCACGATCCGCTTGATCGTCTTGGCCTCGACCTCGTTGACCGCGAGGACCTTGCCCGCCCCGTTTGGGTTGGGGACGACCATGTACCCGTACGGGACCCGACCGCCGGTGTAGCGGCCCTCGCGGCGCAGGTGTTCATGCGCGCTGGACACCCGCATCCCGATGGTGTCGGACTCCAGCTCGGCGAAGACCGCGATCACCTTCGCCATGGCCCGGCCCATGGACGACGTGAGGTCGAGCGGCTCTGTCGCCGACGCGAGCGCAACGCTCTGGTGCTCGGCGAGTCGCATGATTTCCGCGAAGTCGACCGTCGAGCGTGCAAGCCGGTCGATCTTGAAGAACACGATCACGTCCAGCTCGGCGAGCCTGGTCAGGATGCGCTGCAGGCCCGGCCGGTCAAGGCCGCGCGAGAAGCCCGAAACGTCGATGTCTTCCTCGGCGGCCACGACCTCCCAGCCGCGTGCTTCGCACAACGCTTCACAGGCCGCGCGCTGGCGTTCAGGCGAAGTCGTCTCGTCGGTTTCGCGCGATAGGCGAACATAGATAGCGGCGCGCATCCCCGGCGCGCTGGCCGGGACGCCCTTTCGGCGTCGGGCACGGGGCATAGCCCGTGCTGTGACAGGCGTTGTTTCTGTCATGAGGCGACCCTATCTCCGGAGGTATGTGTGTCCTGCCTAATCGTCCAGTCCGACAAGACCCTGCTCCTTGAGGTCGATCACGAGCGAGCCGACGACTGCCGCCGCGCCATCGCCCCGTTCGCCGAACTGGAGCGGGCGCCGGAGCACATCCACACCTACCGGGTGACGCCGCTGGGCCTGTGGAACGCGCGGGCCGCCGGGCACGACGCCGAACAGGTCGTGGACGCGCTGGTGGAGTACAGCCGCTATCCCGTGCCGCACGCGCTGCTCGTGGACATCGCCGAGACCATGGACCGGTACGGCCGGCTGACGCTCAGCAAGCACCCCGCTCACGGCCTCGTGCTCACCACCACCGACCGGCCGGTCCTCGAAGAGATCCTGCGGTCGAAGCGGGTCGCCCCGCTCGTCGGCAACCGGCTCGACCCCGACACCGTCGCCGTGCACCCCTCCGAGCGCGGGCAGATCAAGCAGGTGCTGCTGAAGCTGGGCTGGCCGGCCGAGGACCTCGCCGGGTACGTGGACGGTGAGGCGCACCCGATCGAGCTGGACGAGGACGGGTGGGCGCTGCGGCCCTACCAGAAGCAGGCCGTGGAGAACTTCTGGCACGGCGGCAGCGGTGTCGTCGTCCTGCCCTGTGGAGCGGGGAAGACCCTGGTCGGCGCCGGGGCGATGGCGCAGGCCAAGTCGACCACGCTCATCCTCGTCACCAACACCGTCTCCGCCCGGCAGTGGAAGCACGAGCTGGTGAAGCGGACCTCGCTGACCGAGGAGGAGATCGGCGAGTACAGCGGGACGCGGAAGGAGATCCGGCCCGTCACCATCGCCACGTATCAAGTGCTGACCACGCGGCGGAAGGGGATCTACCCCCACCTGGAGCTGTTCGACTCCCGCGACTGGGGGCTCATCCTCTACGACGAGGTGCATCTGCTGCCCGCGCCCGTCTTCAAGTTCACCGCGGATCTGCAGGCGCGGCGGCGACTGGGCCTGACCGCGACCCTCGTGCGTGAGGACGGCCGGGAGTCGGACGTGTTCTCCCTCATCGGGCCGAAGCGGTTCGACGCGCCCTGGAAGGAGATCGAGGCGCAGGGCTACATCGCGCCCGCCGACTGTGTCGAGGTGCGCGTCAATCTCACGGACTCCGAGCGGCTCGCGTACGCCACCGCCGAGGCCGAGGAGAAGTACCGCTTCTGTGCGACCACCGCCACGAAGCGGAAGGTCACCGAGGCGATCGTGCGCCGGTTCGCAGGTCAGCAGATTCTCGTCATCGGGCAGTACATCGACCAACTCGACGAGCTGGGCGAGCACTTGAACGCACCCGTGATCAAGGGCGAGACCTCCAACGCCCAGCGGGAGAAGCTCTTCGGCGCCTTCCGCGAGGGTGAGATCAGCGTCCTCGTCGTCTCCAAGGTCGCCAACTTCTCCATCGACCTGCCGGAGGCCACCGTCGCCATCCAGGTGTCCGGCACCTTCGGCTCACGTCAGGAGGAGGCGCAGCGGCTCGGGCGGGTGCTGCGGCCGAAGGCCGACGGACACAAGGCCCACTTCTACTCCGTGGTCGCCCGCGACACGATCGACCAGGACTTCGCCGCCCACCGCCAGCGCTTCCTGGCGGAACAGGGGTACGCGTACCGGATCATGGACGCGGACGAGATCCTCGCGGAGAGCTGAGCTGCGGCCGTAGGTGACCCCGACGGTCACTTACGGCGTATGCCCGCTTCCTCGCCGTACTCACCGAGGACGACCACGCTGAACGCGGCGCCCGCGAAGACTTTTATGGCGCGCAGGGCATTGCCCAGGCGATGGGAGTGGCTGCCGCCGGTGGCCGGTGTGGCACCGGACGGGCGGACGGGGACCGGGTGGATGGTTGCTGCGCTCATGAATCCATGGTGCGTCTTGGGACATAAGGTCGGCATCGGTCCAGAGAGCCAACCTGCGGGCCGCCCGTGTACGACTCCGGGCTGACCCGTTCCCCCGCCGGGTGGAGGGGGTGTCCCCTAGGGGACGAAAAACGATTGGCCCTCACCAGGCCCGCGTCATTACACTCTCCGCTCTTGCCCGCCTCCCCGCAGGGAGTGCCGCCGCCCGGACGGAAACCGGTCGGCACCACCTACCCAGCACGCGCTCAGCAGCCGCAGCAGGCCCTCCGGAGGCACCCCCTTGTCCACGCCCACTGACGATCCGCTCGCCCGCGAACGCACCCACCTCGCCTCCTCCCGTTCCGCACTGCGCGCCATGCGCGAGGACGTCGAGTCGCTCGACATCAAGGACGTCACCGCGAACTGGGTCAACGCCGAGGTCCTCGCCCGCCAGATCGACGACCGCATCAAGGCGCTGGCCGACCTGAGCGACACCCCGCTGTTCTTCGGTCGACTGAACTACCTGCACTCCCCCGGCGCCGAACAGGCGGAGGGCACGGAGGGAGAGCAGTTCTACATCGGGCGCCGGCATGTGCACGACGGGGACGGCGACCCGATGGTCATCGACTGGCGTGCGCCGGTCTCGCAGCCGTTCTACCGGGCGTCCAAGAAGGACCCGCTGGACATCGCGCTGCGCCGCCGCTTCGGTTACACGGGCGGCGACCTCACGGCGTACGAGGACGAGCACCTCATGGACCCGGCCGAGGCCGCCGCCACCAGCAAGCTGCTCCAGCAGGAGATCGAGCGGCCCCGCGTCGGCCCGATGCGCGACATCGTCGCCACCATCCAGCCCGAGCAGGACGAGATCGTGCGCAGCGGGCTGGGCGGGACGGTGTGCGTGCAGGGAGGCCCCGGGACCGGAAAGACCGCCGTCGGCCTGCACCGGGTCGCCTACCTCCTCTACGCCCACCGCGAGCGGCTCGCCCGCACCGGCACCCTCGTCATCGGGCCGAACAAGTCCTTCCTCCACTACATCGAGCAAGTCCTGCCCGCGCTGGGCGAGTTGACGGTCCGCCAGGGCACGGTCGACGACCTGGTCTCGCACGTCGAGGTGCACGGCACCGACGAGGCACCGGCCGCCGTCATCAAGGGCGACGCCCGCATGGCCGAGGTCCTGAGGAAGGCCCTCTACTCGCACGTCAGCATGCCCACCGAACCGGTGATGGTGGTGCGCGGCTCACGCCGCTGGCGGGTCCCGGCGTACGAACTCGAAGCCATCGTGCGGGAGTTGCTCGACCGGGACATCCGCTACGGCGCCGCCCGCGAGGCCCTTCCGCAGCGCATCGCGCATGCCGTGCTGGTGCAGATGGAGCGGTCGGGTGAGGCGCCGGACGACCGGGTGCAGGACGCGGTGGCCCGCAACGCCTCGGTGAAGGCCGTCGTGAAGGCGGTGTGGCCGCCGGTCGAGCCCGCGAAGCTCGTGCTGCGGCTGCTCACAGACGCCGGCTTCCTCGCCGTCCACGCGTCCGGGATCCTCGACGAGGACGAGCAGAAGACGATCCTCTGGGCGAAGGCCGTGCGGAGCGTGAAGGCCGCCAAGTGGGCTGCCGCGGACGCCGTGTTGATCGACGAGGCGACCGACCTCGTCCAACGCACGCACTCGCTGGGGCATGTCGTGCTCGACGAGGCGCAGGATCTCTCCCCCATGCAGTACCGGGCGGTCGGCCGCCGTTGCACCACCGGTTCCGCGACCGTCCTCGGCGACCTGGCGCAGGGCACCACGCCCTGGGCGACGCGGAGTTGGGACGAGGCGCTGGCCCACCTCGGCAAGTCGGAGGGCGTGATCGAGGAGTTGACGGCCGGTTTCCGGGTGCCGACGGACGTCATCACGTATGCCTCGCGGCTCCTCCCCCACATCGCCCCGGGGCTCACCCCCGTCGCCTCGGTCCGTGAGAACCCCGGTTTCTTCGACCTCCGCTCCGTCACCGGCACCGCCGAAGTGGTCGCCGCCTGCGAGGAGTTGCTGGGCAACGAGGGGTCGACGGGTCTGATCGCGGCCGACGCCCGCATCCCCGAACTGGCGGAGGCCCTCACGGCGGCAGGCATCGGCTACATCGACCCGGGTGAGGAGACGACCGTGGACACGCGTCTGACGCTGGTCCCGGCCTCGCTCGCGAAGGGTCTGGAGTACGACTACGTGGTCCTCGACGAGCCGCAGGCCGTGGTCGACGGCGAACCGGACGAACGCACCGGTCTGCGCCGCCTGTACGTGGCCCTGACCCGAGCGGTGTCGGGCCTGATCGTCACGCACACGGCTCCGCTGCCGCCCCAACTCGCCTGAGTCGAGAGGGTGGTTCAGGCTCGGTCGAGCACCGCCCGCCACTCGCCCACGGCCGCCGCCGACACCGGCCGCTCCCAGCCCTCCGGCCGGGCGGCCCCGCCGATGTGGAAGGCGTCGACTCCGGCGGCCAGCAGCGTCGGCACGTGGTCGAGGCGCAGGCCGCCGCCGACCAGGACGCGCTGCTCGTATCCGGGTTCCCCGCGCAGTGCCGCCTCGCGGAGCAGCGTGGGGAGGCCGTCGTCGACGCCGTCCGCCGAACCGGCGGTGAGGTAGGCGTCCAGGCCCGGCAGGTCCGCGAGCTGCTTGCGCAGGGCGTCGCGGTCGGCGGCGCGGTCGATCGCGCGGTGGAACGTCCAGGCGCAGCCGTCCAGTTCGGCGACGACCCGTTCCACCGCGTCCAGGTCGACGCGGCCGTCCGGGTCGAGGAACCCGAGCACGAACTGGTCGGCGCCGGCGGTCCGCAGCTCCCCGGCGACCCGTACCAGCCGGTCCACGTCGCCCGCGGCGAACCCGTCCGCGAGGCGCAGCATCACGCGCAGGTCGATGTCGACGGCGGCGCGGATCGCGGCGAAGGTCTCCACCGGCGGGGTGAGTCCGTCGGCCGCCATGTCGGTGACCAGTTCGAGACGGTCCGCGCCTCCGGCCTGGGCGGCGACCGCGTCCTCGGCGCCGAGGGCGATCACCTCCAGGACTGCACGCGTGCTCATAGGACCCCTTCCGTCGTGTTCCCTGGAGCGGCTACAGGTCTAGTCCAATATCCAGGGTACGCGGGAGGTCAGGGGGCCGCGAGATCGCCCCCGCGAACATCAGCCGAAAATGTTCAGGTCCTCGGCCTGCGCGCCCGCCAGCTCGTACGCCGTCCCGTCCGGCACCGGCCGCCCCGAGTACAGCCGTACGAGCGTGGGCGCGTCGCCGATGTACCGCGCCGGGGTCAGCTCCCCCGACGCATCGCCCAGCCGCAGTGGATCGTCCAGGTCGTCGAGGTCGGCGTGGAGAGGCTGGTGGCGTTTCTGACGGGTCACGAGGGTGAGAAGGGTTAGAGCGGACCCCAGCCCCTGACCACCGTAGGCTCCGGGCGCTCCGAAGACGTCCCGTACGTCACCGGCGTGCACCCACTCGCCCAGCGCGACCATGTCCAGCACGCCGCCCGCGCGGGCGATGGCCGCGCCGGCCTCGGTCATGCCCCGCTCCAGTTCGTCGACGACCTGCGCGTTCGTCCAGTCGGCCCGCTCCGCGATGTCCCGGTCGTTGGCCTCCGGCGAGAACACGCCCTTCTCGAACCGGCCCTCCACCACGCGCGTCAGCGCGGCCGAGCAGTGCGCGAGCACGTCCCGCACGGTCCAGCCCGGACACGCGAGGGTCGCGAGCGCGAAGTCCTCGTCGGGCCGGGAGCGCAGGAGCGGGATCAGGGCGTCGCGCTCGGTGGTGAGGAGGCGGCCGGGCAGTTCGGGGTCACGTACGTCGGATGTCGCGTCGGCGTAAGTCATGCGTTCCACGCTAGGGGCCGGGCCGCGGGAGGAAAATAAGGAACATGGCCGATCTTGACGCCCTCCGCGCCCGCTGGACCCGTGCTCTCGAAGGGGCCCGGGCGCCCGGCGGCGGACCCGACCCCGCCCCGTACGCCGAGAACCTCCTCGCCCGCTGGCAGGAGCCGCAGCGGCACTACCACACGCTCACGCACCTCACCGCGGTCCTCGACCACGTCGACGTGCTGGAGAAGCACGCCGAGGACCCGGACGTCGTACGCCTCGCCGCCTGGTTCCACGACGCGGTCTACCTCCCCGACCGCTCCGAGAACGAGGAGCGGTCGGCGCGGCTGGCCCAGCGGGCGCTGCCCGAGGCGGGGGTGCCGGACGCGCGGACCGCCGAGGTCGCCCGCCTCGTCCGGCTCACCGTCACGCACGCTCCCGCCGACGACGACCGCGACGGCCAGGTGCTGTGCGACGCCGACCTCGCGATCCTGGCCGCGCCGCCGTCGCCGTACGCCGCCTACACCGCGGCCGTCCGCGAGGAGTACCACTTCGTCCCCAACGACGCCTTCCGCGAGGGCCGTTCGGCGATTCTGCGGCAACTCCTCGCGCTGCCACGGCTGTTCAGGACGCCGTACGGGGCGGCGGAGTGGGAGGCGACGGCGCGCTACAACCTGCGGGGCGAGCTGGAAATGCTGTCGCCCTGAACGGCCCCACCACTTAGCCTGCCCGCATGCGAGACATGAGTGGGGAACAGGTGGAGACGGCCGTCGCGGGGGCCGTCGCACTGCTCCGGACGGCGACCGGCCAGGACTGGGAGAAGGCCAAGGCGGGGCGGCTGGAGTGGAGTTGCCGGTTCACCGCCGAGCACATCGCCGGTGATCTCATCGCGTACGCGGGGCAGTTGGCCGGGCGCGCGCAGCACGCGTACGTCCCCTTCGACATCACCTTCGACGACGGCACCGACAACTCCGGTGTCCTGGACGTGATCGAGACGACCGGCACCCTGCTCGCCGCCACCGTCCGCACCACACCCCGCGAGGTGCGCGCCTTCCACCCGTACCCGTTCCGCAGCGCGAACCGCGAGGGCTTCGCCGCGATGGGCGTCGCCGAGGTGCTGCTGCACACGCACGACATCGCCGAGGGCCTGGGGCTGACCTACCAACCCGCCCCCGAACTAAGTGAGTTCGTCCTCGGCCGGATCTTCCCGCACATCCGCCCCGCCGCCGACCACTGGCGCACCCTGCTGTGGGCGACCGGCCGCGGCGACCTGCCCGGCCGCGCCCCCGTCACCGACTGGCGCTGGCACAACAACCTCGTCCACTCCACCGACCGCCTCACCCTCCAGGGCGTCACACCGGCGGCAGCCGCCGACCTGGTCAACGGCGGCGACGGCGGGTTCGAGTGGATCAAGGGCGGCCCGTACGAAGGCACCCGCGAGGCCTCGACCTTCCTACTGAAGGCCTACGTGTCGGGCGTACACCGCCCGGAGTTCGGCGTGTTCACCGTCGTCCGCCGCGAGGACGGCCGCGCGGTCGGCGGCATCGGCTTCCACGGCGTACCCGACGAGGAGGGCCGCACCGAGATCGGCTACGACCTGGCGGAGGGCGCCCGCGGTCAGGGTTACGCGACGGAGGCCCTGCGCGCCCTGTGCGACTGGGCGCTGGCCAGGGACGACGTACGCACCGTCTTCGCGACCATCGCCCGCGACAACCTCGCCTCCCAGGCCGTCGTCACCCGCGCCGGCTTCAAGAAGGTGAGCGAGGACGACGAGGAGAACGAGTTCGCCTACGAACTCGGGCGCTGAGCGCGCCCTTTGGGCCTGCGCAGCCCGGCCTCCGTCAGCAGCCGCACCACCTCCCGGCTCCTGACCTCCACCGCACCGGCGGCCACCGCGTCCGCGTAACGATGCGACGGGATGTCGTAGTGGTCGCGCTCGAAGGCCCGCCGCGGCACGCCCAACTCATCGGCGAACAGGTGGAGTTCGTCGTAGGAGACATCACTCACGAGGTGCGACCACAGGCGCCCGTGCCCCGGCCACGTCGGTGGGTCGATGTACACGGTCACACGGACCCCAGGCTGCCCACCGCGGCGACCTTCACGCCCGCCTTGTGGCACACCCAGTGCGGGTCGGGGCCGAGTTCCGGTTCGACTTCCAGGGCGTGCGGGTCCCCGGCCTCGCAGACCGGGCAGAGCGGCCAACGCCCGTACGCCTCCAGCAGCGCGTCCTGCACGTCCTGGGCGACCAGTCCGGCGACGTACTCCACACCCTCCGGCCACTGCTCCACCCACCACCGCCGCTGCACGACGGACTCCTCCACCATCGACACCACGTCCGCCGCCACGACCTCGCGCGCGGCCAGATCGGCGAGCACGAGCGCGCGGGCGGCGTGCAGCGCCTGCTCCAGGGGGCTGACGGGATCACTACTGGGGTCCATGCACCCATTGTGCGCACTCTTGACCGGACCACCGCCCCGAAAATATCTTTCAGAGGTGACCCAGGAAGTGAAGGAAATTTTCGGAAGCGCCTCCGGGAGTTCCGGGAGCACGCCACCCGCGGCCCTGGCCGCCAAGGTGCGCACCCTCGCCCCCTCCATGACCCGCTCCATGCAGCGCGTCGCCGAGACCGTCGCCGCCGACCCGGCCGGCTGCGCGGCCCTCACGGTCACCGGCCTCGCCGAACTCACCGGCACCAGCGAGGCCACGGTCGTCCGCACCGCGCGCATCCTCGGCTACCCCGGCTACCGCGACCTGCGCCTCGCCCTCGCCGGCCTCGCCGCACACCAGCAGTCCGGCCGCGCGCCCGCCCTCACCACCGACATCGCGGTCGACGACCCGATCGCCGACGTCGTCGCGAAACTCGCCTACGACGAGCAGCAGACCCTCGCGGACACCGCGGCCGGGCTCGACACCGTTCAGCTCGGCGCCGCCGTCACCGCGCTCGCCGCGGCCCGCCGTACCGACATATACGGCGTCGGGGCGTCCGGGCTCGTCGCGCAGGACCTCACGCAGAAGCTGTTGCGCATAGGGCTCATAGCCCACGCCCACAGCGACCCGCACCTCGCCGTCACCAACGCCGTGCAGCTGAAGGCGGGGGATGTGGCGATCGCGATCACGCACTCCGGGTCCACCGGCGATGTCATCGAGCCGTTGCGGGTGGCCTTCGAGCACGGTGCTACGACCGTGGCGATCACCGGGCGGCCGGACGGGGCGGTGACGCAGTACGCCGATCACATCCTTACGACGTCCACGGCTCGGGAGAGTGAGCTGCGGCCGGCGGCGATGTCGTCCCGGACGAGTCAGTTGCTGGTGGTGGACTGTTTGTTCATCGGGGTCGCGCAGCGGACGTATGAACAGGCTGCGCCCGCGTTGTCGGCGTCTTATGAGGCGCTGGCACATCGGCACAGGCGCTGACGATTCGTGGTCGTCTGCGGGCCCGGTGGGGGCTGAGCGCGCAGTTCCCCGCGCCCCTAAAAGGTCAGTCTTCTCGCCGCACACTTGAAAGTACCGCTGGCCGTACCTCCCTCAGGGGCGCGGGGAACTGCGCGACCAGCCCCCACCGGGCAGCAGACGAGACACAACGGAAAGAGCCGCTTCTCCATGTCCTCTACGTCCAACCCCCGTGACCTCCGCGCCGAGTTGGAGTCACTCACCACCGAAGCCTTCCGCCCGGAACTCGCCGGTATCGATCAACTCCCCACCCTCGAAATCGCCCGCCTCATGAACGCCGAGGACGCCACGGTGGCCGCCGCCGTCGCGCAACGGCTTCCTGAAATCTCCGCCGCGATCGACGCCGTAGCCGACCGGATGGGACATGGCGGCCGGCTGATCTACATGGGCGCCGGTACCGCCGGACGGCTAGGCGTTCTGGACGCGTCCGAGTGTCCGCCGACCTTCAACACCGACCCCTCCGAGGTGGTCGGCCTGATCGCGGGCGGCCCGGAGGCCCTGGTCACTTCGATCGAAGGCGCCGAGGACTCCCGGGAACTGGCCGAGGCCGACCTCGACGCACTCGCGCTCACCGCCGACGACACAGTGGTCGGCATCTCCGCCTCGGGACGCACCCCGTACGCGATCGCAGCCGTGGAACACGCGCGGAGCGAAGGCGCGTTGACCATCGGCCTGTCCTGCAACGAGCACAGCGCGCTCGCCGCAGCCGCCGAGCACGGCATCGAGGTCGTCGTCGGCCCCGAACTCCTCACCGGATCAACCCGGTTGAAGGCGGGCACGGCCCAGAAGCTCGTCCTCAACATGCTGTCGACGATCACGATGATCCGGCTGGGCAAGACGTACGGGAACCTGATGGTCGACGTACGCGCCTCGAACGAGAAGCTGCGCGCCCGCTCCCGCCGTATCGTCGCGCTCGCCACCGGCGCGGACGACGCGGAGATCGAACGGGCCCTGTCCGCCACCGACGGCGAGGTGAAGAACGCGATCCTGGTGGTCCTCGCCGAGGTCGACGGCCCGACGGCCGCCCGCCTTCTGGAGGAGTCCGGCGGCCGACTGCGCGCGGCGCTGACCGCGGCGACCACCTGACCAGCACGCTCGGAGGGTGAACACCTCACCCTCCGACGCCACCGCCACCGCCGCCGCGATCCTCCCCCTCGTCGGCGGCCCCGCGAACGTCACCTCCGTGGCCCACTGCATGACCCGCCTCCGGCTCGGCCTGGCCGACCGGTCGCTGGTGGACGAGGAGGCGCTGCGGGCGCTGCCCGGCGTGCTCGGGGTCGTGGACGACGACACGTACCAGATCGTGCTGGGGCCGGGGGTGGTGACACAAGTGACCCCCGAGTTCGAGAAGTTGATGGGTGCCGCGGGTGAACTGGCCGCGCGTGGCGCCGAGTTGAAGGCGGAGCAGCGGGCACGCAACGCCACCCCCGGCAAGCTCCTCCTCCGCCGGATCGCCAACATCTTCGTCCCCCTCATCCCCGCCCTGATCGGCTGCGGAGTCCTCGCCGGCCTCAACGGACTGCTGATCAACATGGGTTGGCTCCCGGGAGTGACGGGCGCCCTCGCCGTCATCCCCTCCGCGTTTCTCACCCTCATCGCGGTGTTCGTCGGTTACAACACGGCGAAGGAGTTCGGTGGGACGCCGGTGCTGGGTGGGGCAGTGGCCGCGGTCGTGGTGTACCCCGGGGTCGCGAAGGTCACGGCCTTCGGGGTCGCCCTCTCCCCCGGCCAGGGCGGCGTACTGGGCGCGCTGGCCGCCGCGTTGCTCGGCACGTACGTCGAGAAGTGGTGCCGCACCTGGGTCCCCGCGACCCTCGACGTCCTCGTCACCCCCACCCTGACGGTCCTGGTCGCGGGCCTCGCGACGCTCTACGGCCTCATGTACACGGCCGGTGAGATCTCCACGGCGATCGGCACGGCGGCGAACTGGCTCCTGTCGACCACGGGCCCCTTCGCGGGCCTGATCCTGGGCGGCCTCTTCCTCCCCCTGGTGATGCTGGGCCTGCACCAGGCCCTCATCCCCATCCACACCACCCTCATCGAACAGCAGGGCTACACCGTCCTGTTGCCCCTCCTGGCGATGGCGGGCGCGGGCCAGGTGGGTGCGGCGGTGGCCGTGTACTTCCGCCTGCGCCACGACACTTCGATCCGTACGACCATCAAGTCGGCGCTTCCGGCAGGGTTGTTGGGCGTCGGCGAACCGCTCATCTACGGTGTCTCGCTCCCCCTCGGCCGACCGTTCCTGACCGCCTGCGCGGGCGGGGCGGCGGGCGGGGCGTTCGTCGGGTTCTTCGCGATGCTGGGCGACCGGGTGGGGGCGACGGCGATCGGACCGTCGGGGTGGGCACTGTTCCCGTTGCTGGCGGGGAACAGGGGGCTCGGGACGACGGTGGCGATCTACGGGGGTGGGCTGCTGACGGGGTACGCGGTCGGCTTCCTGGCCACGTACGCCTTCGGCTTCAGCCGGCAGCACCAAGTCGCCCGGAACAGAAGGAGGTTGGTCAGAGGTCCATGGAACGGCTGATGATCTCCTTCATGATCTCGGACGTGCCGCCGTAGATCCGCTGGACGCGGGCATCGGCGTAGCGGCGGCAGATCGGGGACTCCCACAGGTAGCCGGAGCCGCCGAACATCTGCAGGCAGTCGTCGACGACCTGGCCCTGCAGTTCGGTGGTGACGAGCTTCGCCTCGGCGGCCTGGTCGGCGGTGAGGGTGCCCCGGTTGTGGGCGAGGACGCAGGCGTCGACGAAGGCCTGGGCGGAGGTGATCCCGGCCCGCATCGCGGCCAGCCGGAAGCGGGTGTCCTGGAACTTCGCCAACGGCCGCCCGAAGGCGGTGCGTTGCTTGGTGTAGGCGACCGTCTCCCGCAGCGCGGCCCCCGCGTGGGCCACCGCGCCCATGGCGACACCCAACCGTTCCAGGGCGAACTGCCGCATCAGCAGGGTGAATCCCTGGTCCGGCCCGCCGAGCACGTCGGCGTCCGGGACGTGGACGTCGTCGAAGAACAGCTCGGCGGTGTCCCAGGTCCGCATGCCGAGCTTGTCGAGCGTGCGGCCCCGGGTGAAACCGGGGGTGCCGGTGGCCACCAGGAACAGGCCGATCGCGTGGTCCTCGCCGGTGCGGGCGGCGACGATGACGAGATCGGCGTTGACGCCGCTGGAGATGAAGGTCTTGGCCCCGTTGAGCAGCCAGCCGTCCCCGTCCGGGGCGCGCACCGCGTGCGTACGGATCGCGGCCACGTCCGAACCGGTACCGGGCTCGGTGATCGCGATGGCGAGCACTGTCTCGCCGGAGACCGCGCGGGTGAGGTGGCGGGCCTTCTGGTCCTCGGTGCCGAACGCCGCCAGATACGGGGCGACGACCCCGGAGTGCAACGGCACCGCGAACCCGGACTCGGCCGCGTCCGCCAACTCCTCGATCACGATCTGCTCGTACCGCAGGTCGGCCAGGCCCAGACCTCCGTAGGCGGGATCGGCCCACGGGCACAGCAGGTCCTGTTCGCCCGCGAGCCGCCAGACGTCCTTGCCGACGATCCCGTCGCGCTCCCAGCCGGCCTGCCTCGGCACGACCTCGTGCTCGATGAAACCGCGCCATGCGGTCCGGTACGCCTCGTGGGCCTCGTCGAAATATCCGTTTCTGATCACGCCCCGACGGTAGGCGGGTGGCGCTACGGGCCGTCATGACCGCAGCGCTCACCGCCATTGACTTCCGCGTCCCGTACGATCGGCGGCCATGTCCGCACCTCTGGAGAGCGACGCGTACGGCGCGCCCACCCGCTCGGTCGCCATCCACCACGTACGGGCCGCGCTGCGCGGAGCCGAACGGCACGGCGTGGACATCACCCCACTCCTCGAACAGGCCGCCATCCCACCGGAGTTGCTGGAGGTCCCGCTCGCCCGGGTGTCGCCGCAGCAGTTCGCCCGGCTCACGAAGGCGGTGTGGGAGGCACTCGACGACGAGTTCCAGGGCCTGGGGCCGCAGCCCCTCAAGGTGGGCACCTTCGCGATGATGTGCCACGCCGTGGTGCACTGCAGCCCCGATCTGCGAACCGCCCTGAACCGAGGCAGCACCTTCTACGGCCTGTTCCCCGGCGGTCCCAGGTTTCACCTGGAGGAGGAGCCCGCGGCCGAGTCGGACAAGGCACGGCTCGTCTTCGACCTCACGGCCTTCGACGACCCCGACCACTACCTCGCCGAGTCCGCCACCGTCGTAGCCCACCGCTTCGCGGGCTGGCTGATCCGCCGCCGGATCAGCCTCACCCGGGTCGAGTTCAGCCACCCGGCCCCACCCCACGCGCTCGAATACGACCTCCTCTACGGCGCCCCGTGCACCTTCCGCGCCCCGCGCACCGCCCTCGTCTTCGACCGCTCGCTCCTCGAACTCCCCGTAGTCCAGGACGAGTTGGGGCTGCACACCTTCCTGCGCCGCGCCCCGGACGACGTACTCGCCCGCCTGGACTACGGCAGCACCGCCGCGGCCCAAGTCCGCCGACTGCTCGGGCAGTCGCTCCCCGACCGGATGCCCGACCCGCTGGACATCGCGGCCCGGCTGTCGGTCAGCGCACAGACCCTGCGCCGCCGGCTCGCCGCGGAGGGCACCTCGTTCCAGCGGATCCGGGACCAACTGCGGCGTGACGTGGCCATCGCGGCGTTGGCCGAGGGCACCGTCTCCATCGAGGACCTGGCACACCGGCTGGGCTTCTCCGAACCGAGCGCCTTCCACCGCGCCTTCAAACGCTGGACCGGCTCCGCGCCCCGCTCCTACCGGCCCGGCGGCGACTGAACGAACACCCCGGTCAAGGACCATGAGCGCCACGGTCACGGCATCCGCCGCGCCCCGGCCCCTACAGTCCCGGCATGACAGTGCTGGAAGAAGCGGGACTCGGCCGTGTGGGCATCTGGACCGCGAGCCTGGACGCGGTGCCTCCGGCGGCGGCCGGACAGCTCGCGGGCGAGCTGGAGGAACAGGGCTGGGGCACCCTGTGGTTCGGCGAGGCGTACGGCCGGGAGGCGTTCACCCAGGCGGGGTTGCTGCTCGCCGCCACCTCACGCATGCGCGTGGCGACCGGCATCGCCACCATCTGGGCGCGCGACGCGGTCGCGGCCAACGCGGCGTCCCGCACGCTGTCCGCGGCGTACGGCGGCCGGTTCGTACTCGGGCTCGGGGTCAGCCACCGGCCGCTGGTCGAGCGGGTCCGCGGCGGCAGTTACGCCAAACCCGTCGCCGCCATGCGCGAGTACCTCACGGCGATGGCGGGCGCGACCTTCTACGCCGCCGAGGCCGACGCCCCGCGCCCACCCGTCCTGGTCGCGGCCCTCGGCCCCCGCATGCTGGAGCTGACCCGCGAACTCGCCGACGGCAGCCACCCCTACCTGGTGACACCGACCCAGACCGCCGAGGTACGCGCGGCTCTCGGGCCGGACAAGATCGTGGCCGTAGAGATGGGCGCCGTACTCACCAAGGACCGCGAGACCGCGCTCCGCCGGGCCCACGCCCACCTGGACATCTACACCGGCCTGCCGAACTACCGCAACAACTGGCTGCGGGGCGGCTTCGACGAGACGGACCTGGTACGCGGCGGCTCCGACCGACTGGCCGAGGCGCTGATCGCCTGGGGCGACGAGGCGGCGATCCTCAGCCGGGTGCGCGAGCATCTCGCCGCGGGCGCCGACCATGTCTGCGTCCAGGTCCTGATGGAGTCCCCGTTCGAGGTACCGACGGAGCCGTGGCGCGAGCTGGCACCCGCGCTCACCGGTGCATGAGGATTCGGAATGCCCCGTCCCGTAGTAGCGACCTTTGCCCCATTCCCAGCCGTCTCATTCGAGGGAGTCGACACTTCTGCCTCACGACCGGTAGGGAGTCGCCATTTTCCTACCTTCCGTAAATTGACATCATCTTTTCTCGGCGAGATGATTCGGCTCCACGCGAATGCACACGGGGGAGACATGGGAATTGCGGGGTTCTTTATCATCGTCGGAGCCGTAGCCGCCATATGGTTAGTCAACCGACTCACGGACCTTATTGAGAATGAATGGATAGTTCTCGTCATCGGCATCGCCATCGGCGGAATCATCCTGGCGCTGACAACGACTGCGAAGAACAGCGGCGAATGGCAAAACAGCCCCCTTAAGCCGCACTATTCACACTCACAAGAAGTCGACTACTGAACGATGTCTAGTAAGCCCTGTTCAGACATGTGGTGATCTTGGTGTGGATGCTGTGGTGCCGGCGGCCGAGCCGGAGTGGGTTGGCCCTGCCCCTGGAGGACCGCACCGCTCACGCCTGAGCAACAAGCCGACAACGCCGTTCACCGACGGGCCGGAGCCCGCGTCGAACATGCCTTCTCCCGAATGAAGACCCCGACGCTGAGGCAGCCCGAGGCGGGTCTGCGACCGTCGGGCCCCGCCGCGGCGCCCAACGTGCCTGGACCGGTGGGAGCCTGATCTGCGTCA
Source organism: Streptomyces sp. NPDC050508 (assembly GCF_040655155.1). NCBI lineage: Bacteria > Bacillati > Actinomycetota > Actinomycetes > Kitasatosporales > Streptomycetaceae > Streptomyces > Streptomyces sp. NPDC050508. Next base: position 256,603 of record NZ_JBFAJJ010000009.1, on the reverse strand, counting down.
GGAACAGCTCATCGCGGGGGCGAAGGTGCGTCACAGGCCAGACCTGAGAGACAGGCATTCCGGTAGGAGGACTCATAAATGCGTCCACCAGCGACCTTCGCGCCGGTCAGGGCCGCGCAAATGGCGAGGACCATGACAAGTTGGGTGACGGCAACCACAGGTACCCGGCGGACTCCGGCTACAACAGCTGCAACCAGGGCGGCTGCCGCCACGAACATAGCCTTCTGCAGATAGGGACCCGGCGGTGCGCCGTAGTCCTGCGCGTCAAAGGCCGACCAGTAGGACGAAATCCAGAACAACCAGATCAGGCCTAGAGCCAACAGCTCGAAAACAGCCAAGCCCACGGACACGGCCACGGCCCGACCAGTACGTTCAGGATCTGTACTCACCCGGCCAGAATCCATCCGACAGGCACGCGGAGTCATGAGTATCCGTACTTAAATGGGTGCGGGGGTGTGATTAGGCACTCCCCACGCGCCGTGGTCCTTGAGATCGGTTTCGCCGGCGGTGAACGGCGTTGTCGGCTTGTTGCTCAGGTGTGAGCGGTGCGGTCCTCCAGGGGCAGGGCCCACGGCCGGCCGCCGGTGGGCTTGCCTCAGAAGCTCAAGGTGGGTTCAAGCGCCGAGGAGGTCCAGCCCTATCCCATCCGGCTGGTGAACTGGTTCATGTCGAAATAGTCGCGCCAGGCGCTGATCTTGCCGTCGGTGACCTCGAAGGTCCCCATAACCGGCAGTTCGAACGACTTGTCAGGGAGCTTGAAGACGTCCACCCGCTCGGTCATCACGACCGGTCCGTCGGCTGCGATGTTGATGACGCGGAACTCGATGTGCTCAATGCCCGGCGGGCCGGGGCGGATGAACGAGGTGATGGTGTCGGCGATGGCCTCCCGGCCGGTGATCGGCGTCAGCGGGATGTTGTGGTAAATAGCGTCGTCGGTGAAAAACGCCGCCAGTTCGGCGACCCCGGCATTGTCCGACCACGCCTCGCAAAACCTGCGCACTACCTCGATCGGGCTCTCCATCAGGCTCTCCATTTGGCTCCTCCCGCGGTTGATCTGAACAGTGCACTGCGACGGGCCACTAAGCAGTTAAGCAGTGAGGACGATCTTTTCGTGCGCTGTGCCCGCTTCGAGGAGGGCGTGCGCCTGCGCCGCGTCCCGCATCGGCAGCAACCGCTGGGCACGCAGGCGGAGTTGCCCGGAAGCGAGGAGCGGCATGGTCTGCTCGACCGCGTCGGGGGCGCGGTCCGGGGTCGGGGCGGAGAGGGCGACGCCGAAGTCGGCCGCGTGCTCGTCCGCGAGGGTGATCACGCGCGCGGGGCCGCCCGCGAGTTCGACGGCGTCACGCAGGCCGCCCTTGCCTCCGGCGTCGAGGACGGCGTCCACTGTGCCGACGTGCGCGCGTATCTGCGCGAGAAGCGCCGATCCGTAGCGGACCGGGATCGCGCCGAGATCCTTGGCGAACCGCTCGTCGCTCGGGCCGGTGGCGCTGAAGACCGTGAGGCCCTGGGTCACGGCCAGTTGGGTGGCGATCACGCCGACCGAGCCTCCGCCGCCGAGGACGAGCAGGGTCTCGCCGGAGGTGACGCCGAGCTGACGCAGGACGCCGACGGCGGCTTCGGCCGAGGCCGGCAGCGCCGCGGCGTCGGCCCAGCTGACGGTGGCCGGTTTGACGGTCCAGGCCGAGGCGAGGGCGTATTCGCCGTACCCGCCGAGCGTGGGCAGTTGGGCGGCGACCTCGTCACCCGGCGACACACCGGTCACGCCCGGGCCGACGGCGTCGACGGTGCCGGCGGCCTCGAAGCCGAGAACGGCGGGGTCGGGCAGCGGGAAGACCCCTCGGAGGTCACCGCGCCGGATCTTCAGGTCGGTCGGGCCGACTCCCGCCGCGTGGACGCGCATCCTGATCTGGCCGGGCCCGGGTACGGGCAGGGCGACTTCCGACCACACGAGCGCCTCGGGCGATCCGTATCCGGTGAGCACTGCCGCGTACGGCATCGGTACCTCCTGCTCCTGGCGGTCCGCGCGAGATGATGAGGGAGCGGCACGCCTCGACGGTGGTGCTGGACAGAAAGCATAGGTGACATGTCACGCAATGCCAACGGCAGCGCGCCGGTACCCGAGGGCGGGTGGCTCGACGGCGAACAGCAACGGGCCTGGCTGGCGTACATCCGGGTCCAGCTGCGGCTGACCTACGAGATGAATCGCCAGCTGCAGTCCGACAGCGAGCTGTCCCTGCCGGACTACGACGTCCTGACGGCCCTGAGCGACGCCGACGAGGGCCTGATGCCGATCACGGTGCTGGCCGCGCAGATCGGCTGGGAGCGCAGCCGGGTCTCGCACCACGTGCGGCGGATGGCCAAGCGGGAACTGGTGAGCTGCGGCCCGTCCGCGAACGACCGGCGCGTGACCGAGGTGAGCCTGACCCGACACGGCCGGAAGGTGCTTGAGGCCGCGGCCGTGGGACACGTGGAACTCGTACGTCGCCTGTTCTTCGACGGCTTGCCGCCCGAGCTCGTCGGGCCGCTCAGCCAGGCGCTGGAGAGCGTCTACGCGAACATCATCGCGCAGGGCACGCTGCCGCCGCCGGTGGACTGATCGGCTGATCGACAGCCACAGCTCACCCCTCCACCTCCCCCCGCCGCCACACCAGCGTGTACCGCCAGAACAACCGCCGCCGCAGCCGAGCCCCCGGCAGGAGGCGGTCGACCTCGCGGCGGATCTCGGAGAAGGTCATCTCCGGTGGCCGGGTGACGGCGGTCATGGACACCGGCCGGGACACGGCCCTACGACCCCGGTTCTTCAGCCAGCCCATGGCGAGGTTCAGGGGGATCGAGAGCACGCCGAGCAGGTGGTCGACGAGATCCTCCTCGCGGGCGCAGCCGACGACCACGAGGGTTCCACCCGGGGCGAGTTGATCGCGGAAGCGGCTGAGCGCCTCGGCGAACGGGAGATGGTGGAGGACGGCGACGCAGGTGATGACGTCGTAGGGGCCGGCGGGGAGTCCGGCCGAGGCATCGGCGACGGCGAAGGCCGCGGGGACACCGGCCGGGGTCAACTCCCGTGCCCGGCCGATGATTTCGGGATCGGAGTCGACCCCCTCCACACCACCCGTGCTCCGTACGGCGAGCAACCGCACCAAGTCACCACTCCCACAACCGACATCCAGCGCCCGCCCGAACCGGCGGGGCAACTGCCGTAGCAGCCAGGGGTGGTAGTGGGCGTTGTGGCTCCAGGGGTGGGCGGAGTTGAAGTCGCTGAGGGCTTGGAGGACTCGCGGCGGGAGCATGGCCATCGGGCCAGTCGATCACGCCGGCAACCTCAGGGGAGCCGAGCCTCGCGATTCCGTTCCCGCACCCGCGCCCGCAACACCTCCTCCTGCGCCGCGGGCCCGGTCGACTCCGGCGGGCAGTCCCACTCCCGGCCCCCGCCGACCGGCCTCAACTGCACGTTGCCGCCCACGTGCCCCATCACCTCGCCGACCCGCCCGTCCCGTACGTCCACGGCATGCGCCCCGATCGGCGGCCGTTCCCCGCGCAGCACGGACGCGAGCTTCTCGGCGGTACGTACGTTGCAACGCCCCAGCACCACCAACGCGAACGGTTCCTCGCTGGCACCGGTCACCGGGTCCACACACAGGGACGGCAGAGCGACACCCACACCGGTAAGCGCGTCCCGCAACGAGGCGACGACTTCCTCCGTCGACCGCAACATTCCTTCACCTCCACGCAGAGTTTGCTGTTTGCAACACAGCGTGGCTGTCAGATGTCTAGCCTGGCCATAGGCAGCGCACCAACAACCCGCCTGTTCAACATGGAGTTGCCATGCCAGGCCCGAAGGATCTCGACCCGTCCTCGTCCCCCCGCTCGATGCTTGGCGCAGAGTTGCGCCACGCCCGCGAGAAAGCAGGCCTCAGCCAAACGGAGTTGGGCCAGATGCTCTTCGTGAGCGGCACGTTCATCGGCCAACTCGAAGCAGGCACACGGCGGATGCACCTGGAGTACGCCGTCGTGCTCGACGAAGTCCTCGGCACGGATGATTTCTTCACTCGCAACTGCGACGCGGCTGCGCAGTCCCGCTACCCGGAGCACTTCGCGGAGGCGGTGGAGGCGGAAGCCGTATCGACCGCGATCCGCCAGTACGAGGCCATGCTGATCCCCGGACTGTTACAGACGCGCGACTACGCACGAGCCGTCTTCCGCGCCTATCGGCCGACCGCGACGGACGAGGACGTCGACGAGCTGGTGGCGACCCGCGTGGACCGTGCCCGCGTCCTCAAGCATCCAACAAAGCCGCTGCTGTGGGCGGTTCTGGACGAGGCGGTACTGCGCCGGGAGACCGGCGGGAGGAAGGTGATGGCGGCAGCCTTGCGGCACGTGACAGGACTGATCCACCAACGCCGAATCATCGTGCAGGTGTTGCCGTTCAACGCGGGAGGGCATGCCTCGATGGAGGGCTCCATGAAACTGATGGAGTTCGACGACGCCCCTCCCCTCGCCTACTTCGACTCCGTCGGCACCGGGCGGCTGGAGGACGACCCGGCCACCGTCGCCCGCCACAGGATCACCTTCGAGTTCCTCGCCGCTTCCGCACTGTCCCCGGAAGACTCCCTGGCGTTGATCGAGTCAGTGGCTCAGGATTATGAACATGGCGAACAACACCCCTGATTACAATCTCCGCGGGGCCACCTGGCACAAGTCCAGCTACAGCGGCGGCAGCGGCGGCGACTGCCTCGAAGTAGCCGACGGCCACCCCGCCCTCGTCCCCGTCCGCGACTCCAAGAACCCCCTCGGCCCGAAGCTCGCGTTCCGGGCCGACGCCTGGTCCGCGTTCGTCGGGGATCTCAAGCACGGCTGACACCGACGCGCATCACTCCATGCGGTGACCCTCCGTCCTTCGCCCTCCCTCTGGAAGAGGGCGTGTACGAACTGCGCCCCACACTGGGCGGCGTGAGGCGGCCCAGGTGGCGCGCGGTGGCCGCCCGCCACAGCTCGCAGAGCGTGCCGGGCTGACGCAGGCGAAGATCTCCCGCGTCGAAGGCGCCGACACCGTGCCGACCCTCCCCTTGCTGCGCCGCCTCGCCCCGGCCTTGGACGCCTCGCTGAACATCGCGTTCGACGACGACCACGAAGAAGTCACGTTCATCGCTCACCCGGCAGCTTGAACGAGCCGTACTCCGTGCCGACCCGTGCCTGCCTCCCGGGTTATTCTGGACCCTCCAGTCCACTCCAGGGAGGCGAGCCATGCCCGGGCAGCTGACGGCGAAGGGGAAGGCAACCCGGAACCGGATCGTCGTAGGCGCTGCCACGGTGCTCCGGGAGAAAGGGTTCGCCGCGGCGACGCTGGACGACGTCATGGCACAGACCCGCACCAGCAAGAGCCAGCTGTTCCACTACTTCCCGGCCGGCAAGGACGAACTGCTCCTCGCGGTCGCCCAGTTCGAGGCGGACCAGATCCTGGAGGACCAGCAGCCGTATCTGAGCTGCCTGGACTCGTGGGAGGCGTGGGCGCAGTGGCGGGACACGGTGATCAAACGCTACGAGGCCCAGGGCGACACATGTCCGCTCGGGTCGCTGTTCCAGCAGATCGGCCGCTCGACTCCCGGGGCCCGGGCGATCATGATCGAGCTGACGCGGCAGTGGCAGGAGAGCCTGGCGGCGGGCATACGGTCGCTACAGGCCACCGGTCAACTCCCCGCCGATGTCGATGTCGAGGCGAGGTCCGCGGCGCTGCTGGCCGCGATCCAGGGGGGCGTGTCGATCCTCCTGGCGACGGGCCGCTCCGATCACCTGCGCGCCGCTCTCGACCAGGGAATCGCGGACCTGCGCCGCGCGGGCTCCACGGTGACGTGACCCAACACAGGACGCGCCACCCGCCCGACGGGCGCACGGACGCTTCACACACCCACCCGGCCTCGAACTGCCCCACCACGGACGCGCGTCAGCCCGCAATGACGGCGACGTTGGTCCGGCCCCCGTCCACGTCGAGCACGATGCCGTGCACGAAGGCGGACTCGTCACCGGCCAGATACACGGCGGCGTTCGCGATGGCGTCCGGGGTTCCCGGACCGCCCGCGGGGGTGCCCTTCATCATGACCACGGCGGGATGGGCCTCGCCTGGAGCGGATTCCAGCACGACACCCGGGGAGATCGCGTTCACCCGTACCCCCTGCGGCCCGAACTCCGCCGCCCACGCCCGGGTCAGGGTCTCCATGGCCCCCTTGGTCGAGCTGTAAAGAGCGCCCATCGGAATGCCGAGGCGCGCGATCCAGGAACCCAGGTTGATGATCGCTCCGCCACCGGCCTCCACCATCGCGGGCGCGACAGCCGCGGTGAGGAAGAACGGGGCCTTCACATTGACCGCGTAGACCTGGTCGAAGGTCTTCTCGTCGGTGTCCGCGGTGCGGTCGGCGGGGTAGATGCCGGCGTTGTTGACCAGCACGTCGACACGGCCGCCGAGCACCCGCGTCGCCTCCCGCGCCAGCCCCTGCGAGGCGGCGGCGGTGCCGTCCAGGTCGGCCCGTACGAAGTCGGCACGGCCGCCGCGGGCGCGGATCCCGTCGACGACCTCCTTGCCGCGTTCCGCGCTACGGCCCGAGACGGCGACATGCGCCCCCTCGGCGGCGAACGCCTCCGCGACGGCCCGCCCGATGTTGCTGGTCGCGCCGGTCACCAGCGCGGTCTTGCCCACAAGCCTCTTCGACATGGTTCGGTTCACTCCGTTGTCCGGTCGGTTCTCCACGGCGGAGTGCCACTGTGCGACGATGAAATTGGACTTGCAAGTCCAGAATGCAGGTGGCCCCGGTCCGAGGGCGAGGAGCGGCGGGACACGTCCGCAAACCGGTCGGCGACGACTTCGCGGCCCCGTGCAACCCCGCTCGGTCCGAGTTCCGTGTAGGACGTAGGGAGAGCAGGGAGAGGCGGATCCGGGTCGGTGGGGATCCGGAGCGGGCCACGTCCGCATGGGTGAGACGAGGGAGAGCGTGACCGATCATCCCCGCGAGACCGACTTCCGCACCTGGGTGCTGGAGCATCGGACACGGCTGCGCACGACGGCGTTTCTGCTGTGCGGTGACTGGTACCTCGCCGATGACCTGGTCCAGGAGGCGCTCGGACGGCTCTACTCCCGGTGGGGCCGGGTGTCGGCGGCCGGTGATCCCCGTGCGTACGTCCGTCGGATCCTGTGCAATCTCCACACCGACCACCAGCGCCGGCCGGCCAGGCGCGAGATCAGCGAGGCGGATGTGGCCACGCTGGGCCGGCACCCGGACACCAGCATGGCCGAGCGTGACGACGATCTGATCGCCGCTCTGCTGATGATCCCGGCCGGCCAGCGGACCGTACTCGTCCTGCGTTTCTTCGAGGATCTGTCCGTCGAGCAGACCGCAACCCTGCTCAGGACGAGTCGGGGCAATGTGAAGAGCCAGACGAGCCGCGGCCTGGAGGCACTGCGCACCGCGCTCCGGACGAGACCGGCAGAGATCGCACCAGCGGCCAAGCTCGAAGGAGCATCGTGAACCCCGACCAGACGCAGACTCCGGAAGGACCGGAAGAACTCGGCGCGCGTATCGCGTCCCTCCGCATCAGTGCTCCCGCCGACCGCGTCGACATCGACGAGGCGGTTCGCGCCGGGACGAGGCGCCGCCTTCGCCGGCGGCTCGCCGTCGCGGGCGTGTTCGCCTGCGTCGTGGCCGTCGCCGGGTCGGCGGCCGTCGCCACGCGGGCGGGCCACGACAGGAGCGACACCTTGACCGCTCCCATGTTCGGCGGCGCGAACCTGCCCGCCGAAGACCTCCGCGGACGCTGGATCGCCGTCTCGGTCGACGGTCGCGACGTCTCGTCGTGGCGCGACGTCAGTGGCCTCCCGGCGAACCTCGTGATCGGCGCCGACGGATCACAGAACGGATGGCAGGTGAACGGGGCCTGCGGGCCACTGATCGCCGGCACCTTCGCACTGCGGGAGGACGGCTCGTTCACCGCGTTGCTGCCCCCGCTGCGATTCCAGTCCTGCCCGATGCTCAGCACGCCGACCCCGGACCTCCGGGACGCGCTCGGGCGTACCGCCTACGTCACCGTGGACAAGGCGGGCGGCTCGGCCGCCCGGACACTGCGCTTCCTGGACAGCCACAAACGGCTCGTCGCACAGTGGCGCGAGGACACCACGATCAAGTCGCCCGACACCGTGTGCAAGAAGGCGTTCGGAGCCAAGGCCGTCTCCTACGGCATGTTCACCACCGTCGAGCGGATCCGCGCGAAACGCCTGGCGGCCACGGACCCCGATCCCGGGAACGTGCTGCCCGGCGTTCCCGGTGGCACCGTCGCCGTCAACTGCTCGTTCAGGGAGAAGGGGTCGCTCATCAGTTACGCGGTCACGGCCGACGGCCGGAAAGTGAGGCTCTAGACGGCCGACCGACCGGCCGACCGTCGGGAGCCTCACTTCGGGTCAGGTCGTCCCGACGCTACGAGCAGCGCTTCCAGGTCTGGTAGAACGCACTCGTACTGGAGCGGGTGTCGGTGAACAGGGCGGCACCGGACGAGACACCGTTGGTGGTCAGCCGCACCTCCGTGTTCGGCAGGCTGAAGAGGTTCTTGGAGGTGCTGGCGTACCTCGCGCCGGCGGCACTGAGCGTCTGCCGGCTGAACTTGCGCAGCTTGAAGCCGTACGGCTTCTCGGTGATGAAGTCCGCCGTCGTCCCGTCGTAGTACGACGACAGACTGTTGACAGTGACGGGCGACCAGCCGGATCCGGCGGTCCGGTCGTACCAGTGGAATACGACCTTTCCCGCGGTGTAGGTCATGTACTGCGAGATGACGTGATTGGTCTTCGTCGTGCGCCCGATGTAGACGGGCGGGTTCTCGTGCGCGGCGTTGAGGTACTCGAACCACAGCGAGGCGCCCTGGGTGGCCGTGCCCGGCCCGCTCTGCGTGCTCGACGAGCCCGACGCGAAGCCCTGCTGGATCAGCTTGCCGGAGTTCCACCCGCCGAGCCCGATCCACGGGGCTGCCAGCGAGGCGGTGTTGGCCCCGCACGTCGTGTAGTAGGTGGGGATGTTCTGGTCGTCGTAGACCTCGTTGTAGTTGGAGTGGCCGGTACCCATGTAGCCGCCCCAGTTCCCGCTGTACTTGGTGAACCGCACCGCCGAGCTGCCGGACCCGCCCAGGCACGGGACGGACGGGACGGTCTCGCGATACCCCTTGTACTTCGCCCGCCATGCCGTCAGCGCGGCCGGGTTGTCGGGGGCGTTGAAGCCGTAGGCCCGTGCGGTCGCGGGCGCCGCCGTCTGCGGCCGGAAGCCCTGGGGCGGGACGACCGTCGACATGGTCACGCCGTCCGGCAGGCTGTACGTCAGCTCCTTGCCAGCTGCGGATCGGACGGCTGCCGCGGCCGACGACGACACCGTCCGGCCGTCCGAACCGATCAGCCGCGTACGCGTGGCGCTGAGGGGTGTGCACCCCGTGGCCGATGCCGTGTCGGACACCGGTACGGCGTTCGCGGTCGTCGCGGGGACCGCGACATAGGCGGCGGTCGCGATCGCCATCGAGCTTGCCGCGACTAAGACTTTCCGGACACGGGAGACTGCTGTTGCCCGAAACGGACTCATGTTTCTCCTTCGGTACGGGACGAGGACATCAGCGGCCGAGGCGCGTCCGCGCCGAAGTCGCTCGCTGATGTCCGGTGATGTTCGGTTTCTGATGCCGACAGGGATCAGCCCGGCGGGAGGCACACGTACGCGGCCGAAGCCGTGCGTGTCGTCATCTCGCTGGTGGTCTGCCGCCGATGGCGGCGGCTACGACCTCGCGGGCGGAATCCCAGTGGTTCCGAACCCCATACCGACAATGAACAGACTGTTCACGCCACCCAACCCCCGTCGTGTGCATGACACTCATCGCACTCTTGTGGCTCGTGTCGAGCCGTGCGATGGAGGCATCGTATGTGGCGGCACGGAAAACACGTGTCCCTTTTTGGAAAACTTGTTCCCGTGTCGTCACGGGCTCGCGTCCCCACAGGCTCACGTCCCCACAGGTTCGTCCAACATCCAGCGGCGCGGCTATGGTCGACCGAAGGGAAAACCCTCTCCCCGCCCTCTGGAGCCCCGCAGGACCATGAACCACGCCCAGCAGACCGCCCTAGGCCGCGCCCTCCGCCTCCTCGGCGAGCACGGCGAGGCCCTCACGTCCGACACTCCCGACGGCAAGCTCCACGAGGTCAAAGCGGACCTCAAGCGCGCCCTGGACCTGCTGGACGACAGCGTCAGCGGCGCCGCGCCCACCACCCGCTGCAACGAGCACCCGAACGGCCCGGTCGACGCCGACGCCCCCGACCTCTGCCTGCTCTGCGAGACCCGGCGCCGCGCGGCCCGCCGCTCCGAGATCAACGGCCCCGCCGTACCCAGGCCCACCGACACCACACCCTCGCGCTACGGCGTGCGCGAGGACCGCCCGCAGGCCCAGCAGCGCTGGCTCCCCGAACTGTGGAACGGCCAGGCCTGGCAGCTCTGCGGCACCCCGCGCCGCGACCGCCACGAGGCCGAGCTGTACATCAACGCCGCACGCCGCGGCTCCCGCCCGGCGATGGCGTACCGCCTCGTGCACGAGTTCACGGACTACGAGGTGCTCCGCGTCTGGGGTACGCCGGTGCACGTGGACATCGAGCCGTTGGGGAACCTGTAGTCCCTGAGCGGCCCAACTAGGGCCTGTCCGGCGGATCAGGTCGCAGGAGAGCAACGGCACCTGATCAGCGCCGGTGAGCGGGGCCTGGTACGTGCAGCTGCAAGGCGGAGGAGGGCGTCAACGCGATGGGGGTCCCCCCGCGCGAGGTTGTTCGAGCGTAGGGGAGTTGGCAACCGACGACAACGCCGCTGGGGGTCCCCCCACGCCTTTAAGGCAGTGGGGGAGTGCGTGCCAGGCCCCGCGTCTGCGGCATGATCCGCCGGACAGGCCCTAGCCCTTGGGCGCGTGCCGTTCGAGGATCGACCGAACCTGCTCCTGGTCCAGCTGGTACACCGTCTCGTGGGCCCGCGGATCCCGCGCGTGGAAGGTGTGGAACATCGGCCCGGTCTCCCCGCCCAGTTCCACCAGCGAGGCCGAGGCGCCCCGCACCGCCCGCTCCGTACCGCGCGCGGTGGTCAGATCGATCCGGTTCACGACACCGGGCGTGACCCACACCGGAGTCGCCTCCAGAAACCCGAAGAGCTGAACGTGGAAGTGCCCGGTGAGGACGACCCGTACGTCACTCCCCCGGATCGCGTCCGCCAACTCCCCCGGATTCCGCAGCCCGAAGGCCCGCTGCATCGGCGAATCGAGGGCGATCGGCGGATGATGAAAGGCAAGAACGGTCCCGTGCTCGGCCGGAGTCCTCAACTCCTCCTCCAGCCAGTCCAGTTGGGCCCGGCTCAACTGCCCGTACACCTCTCCTGGCACGAGCGAGTCGAGCGTCACGAACCGATACCCGCCGACCGTACTGACGGCAGCACACCCGAACTCCACCGGAAACACCGCGTCCGCGGCCACGTGCCCACTCCCGAGCACCTTCCCGAACGCCTCCCGCTCGTCATGGTTCCCGGTCGTGTAGAAGACCGGCACCCCACCCATCGACCGCGCGAACCCACCCACCAACTCCCGCACGGCCGCATACGCCTCCACCGCCCCGTCGTTGGCGATGTCCCCGGTGACGACGATCGCGTCCACACCCCGCTGATGCCGCAACTCGGCGAGCATCAGCCGCAGCGAGTCGGTCGCGTTGATGCCGTGGCGATTCGGGGCGTCGAAACGCTCCAGGTGGGTGTCGGACAGGTGCAGGATCCTCATGTGCGCGAACGCTAGCCCGAGTTGGGGTGCGGCGGACAGGGGACGGGGCTACGCCTGGGGTCTGGGGGCGCAGCCCCCAGGGACGCGCACCCCCACCCACCCGCAGCCACAAACTCAGCTCAGCGAGCGCAGCGCAGCCGCGTCATAAGGCGCCAGCTCCTCAACCCGCCCCGCAAGCACCTTCGCCGCCCACTCCGGATCCTGAAGCAGCGCCCGCCCCACAGCCACCATGTCGAACTCGTCCCGCTCCAGGCTGTCGAGGAGATCGTCGATGCCCTTGACCGGAGCACCCTCACCCCGGAACCCCTTGAGGAAGTCCCCGTCGAGGCCGACCGAACCGACGGTGATGGTCTGCTTGCCGGTGAGCTTCTTCGTCCAGCCCGCGAGGTTGAGATCGGAGCCGGTCTCCTCGAACTCGGGGAGCCAGTAACGACGAGTGGACGCGTGGAAGACATCCACACCGGCCGCCGAGAGCGGAGTCAGGATCGCTTCCAGCTCCTCCGGCGTCTCGGCGAGACGGGCACCGTAGACGTCCTGCTTCCACTGCGAGTAGCGGAAGATGATCGGGAACTCCGCCGACACCGTCTCCCGTACGGCGGCCACGATCTCCGCCGCGAACTTCGTACGGGCGACCGCGTCACCGCCGTAGGCATCCGTACGACGGTTGGTGCCCGCGTACAGGAACTGGTCGAGGAGATACCCGTGGGCGCCGTGCAGCTCGACCCCGTCGAAACCGATCCGCTCCGCCGCGGCAGCCGCCTCGGCGAACGCGCCGATGACGTCGTCCAGGTCCCGCTGCGTCATGGCCGTACCGGTGACCTCGTCGCTGCCGATGCGCAGCCCGGAGGGGCCGACCGCGGGGGCGTCCGCGTACGGCGGCTGGCCCTGCTCGCGGACCATGCCGATGTGCCACAGCTGCGGCACGATCGTGCCGCCCGCCGCGTGCACGCCCTCGGCGACCTTCGCCCAGCCCGCGAGCTGCTCCGCGCCGTGGAAGCGCGGGATGTCGTCGCTCTGCCCGGCCGAGTCGTGACCGACGTAGGTGCCCTCGGTGACGATGAGGCCCACGCCCGCGGCGGCGCGACGGGAGTAGTAGCCGACCACGTCCTCACCAGGCACCCCGCCCGGCGAGAACTGCCGGGTCATCGGCGCCATGACGATCCGGTTCGGGACGGTCAGGCCGTTGAGGGTGATCGGGCGGGCGAGGACTTCGGCCGCTCGGGAGGCGGGGGCGGTCGTAGACACGAGTGGGGGCTCCTCGGGATAACCAGGTACCAGGTGGTATGTGCGTATGCATCGATCATGCGTCAACGACAACCTCCGGGCCAAGTCCCTCATTCCGATCGTCCCGCTCCGCACCCTGTGATCCCGGACACGCCCGAGGGCGGTACCCCCCGCCAGAAGCAGGAAGTACCGCCCTCGGTAAGACCGTTGATCAACCAGAGGTCGATCAGAAGTCCATGTCACCGCCCGGCATGCCGCCGCCGGCACCCGCGCCGGCACCGGCCTTCTCGGGCTTGTCGGCGATGACGGCCTCGGTGGTGAGGAACAGCGCGGCGATGGAGGCGGCGTTCTGCAGGGCAGAGCGCGTCACCTTCGCCGGGTCGATGATGCCCTCGGCGATGAGGTCCACGTACTCGCCGGTCGCGGCGTTGAGGCCGTGACCCGGGGTGAGGTTGCGGACCTTCTCCACCACGACGCCGCCTTCGAGGCCGGCGTTGACAGCGATCTGCTTCAGCGGGGCCTCAAGGGCCAGCTTCACGATCGCGGCACCGGTGGCCTCGTCACCTTCGAGCTCAAGCTTCTCGAAGACGCTGCCGGCCTGGATGAGCGCGACGCCGCCACCGGCGACGATGCCCTCCTCGACGGCCGCCTTCGCGTTGCGAACGGCGTCCTCGATGCGGTGCTTGCGCTCCTTGAGCTCGACCTCGGTGGCCGCGCCCGCCTTGATGACGGCGACGCCGCCGGCGAGCTTGGCGAGGCGCTCCTGGAGCTTCTCGCGGTCGTAGTCCGAGTCGCTGTTCTCGATCTCGGCGCGGATCTGGTTGACGCGACCGGCAACCTGGTCCGCCGAGCCCGAGCCGTCGACGATCGTCGTCTCGTCCTTGGTGATGACGACCTTGCGAGCGCGACCCAGCAGGTCCACGGTCGCGTTCTCCAGCTTGAGGCCGACCTCCTCGGAGATGACCTCGCCGCCCGTGAGGATGGCGATGTCGCCGAGCATGGCCTTGCGACGGTCACCGAAGCCCGGAGCCTTGACGGCGACGGACTTGAAGGTGCCGCGGATCTTGTTGACGACCAGCGTGGACAGGGCCTCGCCCTCGACGTCCTCGGCGATGATCAGCAGCGGCTTGCCCGACTGCATGACCTTCTCCAGGAGCGGGAGCAGGTCCTTGACGTTGGCGATCTTCGAGTTGGCGATCAGGATGTACGGGTCGTCGAGCGACGCCTCCATACGCTCCATGTCGGTGGCGAAGTACGCCGAGATGTAGCCCTTGTCGAAGCGCATACCCTCGGTGAGCTCCAGCTCAAGACCGAAGGTCTGGGACTCCTCGACGGTGATGACGCCTTCCTTGCCGACCTTGTCCATCGCCTCGGCGATGAGCTCGCCGATCTGGGTGTCGGCGGCGGAGATGGAGGCGGTGGAAGCGATCTGCTCCTTGGTCTCCACGTCCTTGGCCTGCTCAAGGAGGGCACCGGAGACGGCCTCGACGGCCTTCTCGATACCGCGCTTGAGAGCCATCGGGTTGGCGCCCGCGGCTACGTTGCGCAGGCCTTCCTTGACGAGGGCCTGGGCGAGGACGGTCGCGGTGGTCGTACCGTCACCGGCGACGTCGTCCGTCTTCTTGGCGACTTCCTTGACCAGCTCGGCGCCGATCTTCTCGTACGGGTCCTCCAGCTCGATCTCCTTGGCGATGGAGACACCATCGTTGGTGATCGTGGGGGCGCCCCACTTCTTCTCAAGGACGACGTTGCGGCCCTTGGGGCCGAGGGTGACCTTGACGGCGTCGGCGAGCTGGTTCATGCCGCGCTCAAGGCCTCGCCGCGCCTCCTCGTCGAACGCGATGATCTTGGCCATGTGAAGTGGTCCTCCCGGACTGGGGTGGATTGCTCCGGACCGCGCTGGCGCCCGCGACGGACGGCTCGCCTGCCCCGTGATTCCTTGCACCACTTGGCCTGCGGGCCTCACCGACCCGATCCTTCGTTATCACTCTCACCTGCAGAGTGCTAACGCCAATGATTAGCACTCGGCATGGTCGAGTGCAAGCGGCTCTCGGGTTCTGGGCCCTCCCTCGCGGGGGCGCGCGAGGCACGCGCCGGGCATGCCGAAGGGCCCGTACCCCAGGAGGTGCCCCCCAGGAGTACGAGCCCTTCGGTCAGGAACGAAGAACGTCGCTGCTGTTCGTCGGCGCGTGCTTCAGCTGGTCGCGAGCCGGACCATGTCCGCCTGCGGCCCCTTCTGACCCTGCGAGATCTCGAAATCGACCCGCTGACCCTCTTCCAGGGTGCGGTAGCCGTCCATCTGAATCGCGCTGTAGTGGACGAAAACATCCGCACCACCGTCGACCGCGATGAAGCCGTACCCCTTCTCCGCGTTGAACCATTTGACGGTGCCCTGAGCCATGCCTAACTCCCCTATTACTGGCCCTTGCACGGATCCACACTTCGCGGATCCGGGTCAGACCTCACCCCCCACAGGATTGGGGGCGTGCGCCGGAACGCGTCGACCGCGGCCGAATGTATCCGTCCAACTGCCCTCTGCAACAGGTCAATCCGACGAGAATTCCGGGCAGGACCGGTCGGGAATGTACGGAGAATTCGTCCGACTTCAGGGCAAGTCGGGCCCGACAAAGGGAACATAAGGCGCAAAATACCTGCACACTTTGGCTACTTCTCATCGCACGCGGAGCCGGTACTCATATGCGTCCGGCATGCGGAGTGGAGCGGGTTCCCCAACTGTACCCCGCTCAACCCTACAGAATTGCCCCCTCCGCTTCTCTCACGGAGGGGGCAATTCGATGAACTCTCAGTAATCGGCGTTACCGAGGGTAATTATCAGCCACCGGCAACGGCCGGAATGATCGAGACGCCGGCCCCGTCCGGAGTCGCCGTCTCCAGCCCCTGCTCGAACCGCACGTCGTCGTCGTTCACGTACACGTTGACGAACCGCCGCAGCTTGCCCTGATCGTCCAGGACCCGGGCGGAGATCCCGGTGTGGTTCTTCTCAAGGTCGGTGATGACCTCAGCAAGGGTGGCACCTTCGGCGGAGACCTCGGCCTGCCCGCCGGTGTAGGTGCGGAGAATGGTAGGGATGCGGACACTAACGCTCACGATGAAACCTCCGGTCAGATGATTGCCCTAGGGGCGCGGGGAACTGCGCGACCAGCCCCCACCGGCCCGCAGCCAAAGAACGACGCTAGGACGCGAGTCCAGCTTCCCTGAACGACTCAAGGCTGGGTCGGATAGTCGCAGTGAGCCCGGTACCGGCAACCGCGTCCAACGTCTTGAGCCCATCACCGGTGTTCAGCACAACCGTGGTCAACGTCGGATCCAGCAACCCGTTCTCGATCAGCTTCTTAGCGACACCCACCGTCACACCACCGGCGGTCTCCGCAAAGATCCCCTCGGTCCGCGCAAGCAACTTGATCGCGTCGACAACCTGCTCGTCGTTGACGTCCTCAACAGCCCCACCGGTCCGCCGAGCGATGTCGAGGACATACGGCCCGTCCGCCGGGTTCCCGATAGCCAGCGACTTGGCGATCGTGTTCGGCTTCTGCGGACGTACGACGTCATGTCCCGCCTTGTACGCGACGGACACCGGCGAGCACCCCTCCGCCTGCGCGCCGAAGATCTTGTACGGCTTGTCCTCGACGAGCCCGAGCTTGATCAGCTCCTGCAGCCCCTTGTCGATCTTCGTGAGCTGCGACCCGGAGGCGATGGGAACCACGAGCTGGTCCGGAAGCTGCCAACCGAGCTGCTCGCAGATCTCGTACGCCAGCGTCTTGGAGCCCTCCGCGTAGTACGGCCGCAGGTTGACGTTGACGAAGCCCCAGCCCTCGCCGGCCGGGTCGCCGATCAGCTCGGAGCAGAAGCGGTTCACGTCGTCGTAGTTGCCCTCGATGCCGACGAGCTCGCCGCCGTAGATCGCGGCCATGACGACCTTGCCCTGCTCCAGGTCGTGCGGGATGAACACGCAGGAGCGGAAGCCGGCCCGGGCGGCGGCGGCACCGACCGCGCCGGCGAGGTTGCCGGTGGAGGAGCAGGAGAGGGTGGTGAAGTTGAAGGCGCGTGCGGCCTCGATGGCCTGCGCTACGACGCGGTCCTTGAAGGAGTGCGTCGGGTTGCCGGAGTCGTCCTTGACGAACAACTTGCCCGCGTCGACGCCCAGTTCGCGGGCGAGGTTGTCGGCCTGGACGAGCTTGGTCCAGCCGGGGTTGATGTTCGGCTTGTCGGCCACGTCGGCGGGGACGGGCAGGAGGGGCGCGTACCGCCAGATGTTCGCGGGGCCCGCTTCGATCTGCTTGCGGAGCTCTTCGGTGTCGTAGGCCGAGAAGTCGTAGGCGATCTCCAGCGGGCCGAAACACTCCTCGCAGGCGAAGACCGGACCGAGCGGGACGCGGTGGCCGCACTCGCGGCAGGAAAGCGCGGCGGCGGGGCCGAGATCGACGCTGTTCAGGGGGTTCGTGGTGCTTGCGACAGTCTGCGCAGACATGGAGGGGAGGCCCTTTCTCCTCATCTTCCTCACGACGCATCTCGCCGTGAGACGGATTTGGCACCTTCCCGAGCCGGGAGCCTCACCACGTCAATGTGCATCTGCGTGACAAGACCGGCTGGAGGGTTGCCGGGGCTTCATCGGGCCGTATCCCTCTGCCCCTCTGGATGAGCGGTATTCGATTGTGTACACCGACGACCCCCGACATGCGATGGTCATCAGCGTTGTTCAAGACTGTAACCGAAGGCCAGGACAGTTGAGTGAGCCGTCCGAACCGCGAGATGGATCACATACTCACTGTCTGTGACCAGCCCTCGCCGAGAGAACGCAGAGGAGCCGCGCAACGTGCTGAAGGATGTCGAGCGCTGGCTGAGCACCCGCTCCTGGTCTGTGACCGATCGCCCGCTCCATAAGATTCTGGCCGCCAAACACCGCACGGGCCAGTCGGTCAGTGTGGTGCTGCCCGCGCTCAACGAGGAGGAGACGGTCGGCGAGATCGTCGCCATCATCCGTCACGACCTCATGCAGCAGGTCCCGCTCGTCGACGAGATCGTCGTCGTCGACTCCGGGTCCACCGACCGCACCTCCGAGGTGGCCGCCGCGGCGGGCGCCCGGGTCGTCCACCGGGACGACATCCTGCCGCGGATCCCCGCCGTGCCCGGCAAGGGCGAGGTGCTGTGGCGCTCGCTGCTGGTGACGAGTGGCGACATCGTCTGCTTCATCGACGCGGACCTGAAGGAGTTCTCCTCCGACTTCGTCACCGGGATCGTGGGCCCGCTGCTCACCGAACCCGGCGTCGACCTCGTCAAGGCGATGTACGACCGCCCGCTCGGTGGCGCGGCGGGCCAGGGCGGACGCGTCACCGAGCTGATGGCCCGCCCGCTGCTCAACATGCACTGGCCGCAGCTGGCCGGTTTCGTGCAGCCGCTCGGCGGCGAGTACGCGGCCCGGCGCTCGCTGCTGGAGCAGCTCCCCTTCCCCGTCGGCTACGGCGTCGAGCTGGGCATGCTCGTCGACGCGCTGCACCTGGTGGGCCTGGACGCCCTCGCCCAGGTCGACGTCGGTGTGCGAAAGCACCGGCACCAGGACGGGCAGGCGCTGGGGCGGATGGCCGCGCAGATCTACCGCACGGCGCAGCTGAGGCTGGCCCGCGGTCACCTGATCCGGCCGTCCCTGACCCAGTTCGAGCGGGGCCCGGACGGTTTCGAGCCGCGCACGTACTCCGTGGACACGGAGGAACGGCCGCCGATGGCGGACATCACCGAGTACCAGTCCCGCAAGGTGGCATAACCGCACAGTCATAGACGGTCACGGACGGTCGTATACGGACTCTCGCAGTCCGCCGACGGCCGTCCGTACGTTTGAGCGTTTCCGGGCCGGGCTAGGTTGTGGCGTATGGCTTCCACGGCTTCTACGGCTTCCACGCCCCCTCGCGGTGCTGCTCAGGTGCTCGTCGCGTCCAATCGCGGTCCGGTCTCGTACGAGGTGGGCGACGACGGTTCGCTGAACGCCAGGCGCGGTGGTGGCGGGCTGGTGTCCGGGCTGTCGGCGATCGGGCCCGACGCGGGCGCGCTGTGGGTGTGCTCGGCGCTGTCCGACGGCGACCGGGAGGCGGTCCGGCGCGGGGTCGGCGAGGACGGCGTGCGGATGCTGGACATTCCGGCGGACGTGCACGCCGACGCGTACAACGGCATCGCCAACTCCGTGCTGTGGTTCGTCCACCACATGCTGTACCAGACCCCGCTGGAGCCGGTCTTCGACGCGGAGTTCCGGCGCCAGTGGGCGTCGTACGAGACGTACAACCGGGCGTTCGCGGAGGCGTTGGCCCAGGAGGCGGCCGAGGGTGCGGCGGTGCTGGTGCAGGACTACCACCTGTGTCTGGTGCCGGGGATGCTGCGCGAGCTGCGGCCGGATCTGCGGATCGGGCACTTCTCGCACACGCCGTGGGCGCCGCCGGAGTACTTCGCGATGCTGCCGGACGACATCCAGGTGCGGCTGATGGAGGGCCTGCTCGGGGCGGACCGGGTGGCGTTCCTGACCTGGCCGTGGGCGACGGCGTTCGAGAGGTGTGTGCAGGGTCTCGACCCTTATCGGTGGCTGCCCGAGTGGCCGTCGGGCGCTCCCCGTGCGGTCGAGCACCTGCGGAAAGATCCGGATACCGGCCGCGAGCGGATCACCCGCAAGACGCTCATCGGTGTCCACAGCCTCGGTGCCGACGCCGAGTTCCTGCACGCCCGCTCGCACCAGGCGGACGTCGAGGAGCGCCTGGTGGCCCTGCGCGAGGAGATCGGCGCAGGCCGGAAGACGATCGTCCGGGTGGACCGCACCGAACTCTCCAAGAACATCGTGCGCGGGCTGCTGGCGTACCGCCAACTCCTCGACGACCACCCGGAGTTGCTGGAGCAGGTCGTACACGTGGCCTTCGCCTACCCGTCACGGCAGGACCTCGCCGTGTACCGGGACTACACCGCCGAGGTGCAGCGGCTCGCGGACGAGATCAACTCGCAGTACGGGACGCCTGGTTGGACCCCGGTGGTGCTGCATGTCAAGGACGACTTCGCCCGCTCGCTGGCCGCGTACCGGCTCGCCGACGTGGCGCTCGTCAACCCGATCCGGGACGGCATGAACCTCGTCGCCAAGGAGGTGCCCGTCGTCTCCGACGAGGGGTGCGCGCTGGTGCTGTCCCGGGAGGCGGGTGCGTTCCAGGAGCTGGGCAAGGACGCGATCACCGTCAACCCGTACGACGTGATCGGCACGGCCGCCGCCCTCCACGAGGCCCTGACCATGCCGGTCGAGGAACGAGCCGAGCGCACAAAGAGGTTGGCGGCGGCGGCTACAGCGCTTCCTCCGGCTCAGTGGTTCCTGGAGCAACTGAACGCGCTGCGGGATCAAGTGAGTTGAGCGGGGCCGGGGCGGGGCGCGTCGGAGGAGCGGTGCGGCGGCAGCGGGGAGTCGCTGGAAGCTGGGGTCATTTCTAACCACTGAAGTGGATAGTGAATGGTTAGAAAGGACCCCAGCTTCCGGAGGGGCAGTAGGTCCACGCCCCCAACACCCGGCAGCGAGTCACCCCAGTTGAGCCGCGAGCGCTGACAGCAGGGCCACAACCCCCGCCGCGCCGTCCACCACCAGGTCCGCCCGCTCCCGTAGTTCCGTGACCTCGTCGCTGCCGCTGCACACCAGCAGCCCCGGGACGCCGTCCGAGCGGAGTTTCTCGACTGCCGCGAAGGCGGGGAGGTCGCCGAGGTCGTCGCCTGCGTAGAGGACGGACTCGGCGCCGGTCTCGCGGAGGTAGTCGAGGAGGGCTACGCCCTTGTCCATGCCGGGCGGGCGCAACTCCAGGACCAGGCGGCCGGGTTCGACGATCAGGCCGTGGCGGGTGGCGAGGTCGGTGAGGGGGGCGCGGAGGGCCTCGAAGGCGGCCTGGGGGTCGGTGGCGCGGCGGGTGTGGACGGCGACCGCGCGGCCCTTCTCCTCGATCCACGTGCCCTGCCAGGCCCCGATCCGGTCGAGGAAGCCCGGGAGTTCGGCGCGGACCGCCGCGACCCCGGGGTGGGGGGCGGGCGCGCTGACCGTGCTGCTCACCGCGTCCCAGCGTTCCGTGCCGTAGTGGCCCAGCACGACGAGGTGTTCCAGGCCGCGGACGCCCGCGAAGCCGCCGTTGCGGACCGCCACGCCGGCCGGGCGGCCGGTGATCACGGCCACGGACGCCACCTTCGGGGCGAGTGCGGCCAGCGCCGGTACCGCGTCCGGGTGCGCCCGGGCCTGCTCGGGGTCCGGCACGATCGGTGCGAGCGTGCCGTCGAAGTCGAGGCCGATCACCGCGGAGGCCGGTTTGGCGAGGATCGCCTCCAGAGCCTCGCGACCGGCGCGGGTGACGGGGGTCGGCAGTACGTGCAGGGGATCGGTGGAGTCCTGAGGGCTGCCCATACGGCGACCCTATCCGGGCCTGGCCGAACGCACCCCTCGCTCACCGCCGCACGGCCAGGGGACCCTCACCTTTCCGACCGACGCGTCTCCCGCACCCGTCGCAACCTGTTCACCGTGACCGGGTCGTGCGCCAGCGCCCGCTCGTCGTCCAGCAGGGCGTTGAGCAGCTGGTAGTAGCGCACGGGGGCCAGGCCCAGCTCCTCGCGTATCGCGCGCTCCTTCACGCCGGGGCCCGGGAAGCCGCGGCGCTCCAACGCGAGGATGTCCTGTTCCCTTCGGTTCAGCGCGGGAAGCCGCGGGGGCCGGTCCTTGTCCATGCCCTGCACCGTAACCCCCGCCACTGACAACGACCCCAGCTACTACTTTCCGCTCTCCGCCAACGACGCCGCCGCCTGCAGCTGCCCCAGCACCGCACCCGGGCTGCCGTTCGCGGCCACCGCCTGCCCTATCCGCTTCTTGATGTCGGCGCTGACCGTGGCCCAGGAGGTGTTGCCGACCGGGTAGAGCGTGGACAGCGGGAGCTCCTCCAGGAAGGGCCGTAGGTTCTGGTCCTGCTTCGACACCGTCATCGCCTCGGACGCGGAGTTGGTCACCGGCAGCAGGTCGTACTCGCGGGAGAAGGCGAGGACGTTCTTCTCGCTGTAGACGAAGTCGAGGAAGTCGCCTATCTGGTCCTTGTGGCCGTTCTGCTTGAACGCGGTCATCCAGTCGGCGACGCCCATCGTGGTCTTGGCCTTGCCGGTACGGCCGGGCATCGCGACCGTGCCGAACTTGACGCCCTTCTTGGTGGCCTGCTGGATGAGGGTCGGGTGCCCGTTGAGCATGCCGACGTCACCGTTGGCGAAGGCGGCGAACGCGTCCGCGCGGTTGAGCTCGGCGGGCGCGACGGGACCGGTCAGGCCCTTGGCGACAAGGTTGTCGCGCAGCCAGGTGAAGGTGGAGACGTTCTGCGTGGAGTCGAGGGTGTAGGTGCCGATGTCGTCGGTGTAGCCGCCGCCCCCGCCGAGCAGCCACTGCATCGTCTCGGCCTGCGCCTCCTCGGAGCCGAGGGGCAGCGCGAACGGGTACTTCACGCCCTTCTCCTTCAACGCCTCCGCGTCGGCGGCCAGCTCGCTCCAGTCCTTCGGCGGGGTGATGCCGGCCTCGGTGAAGAGGGTCTTGTTGTAGAAGAGGACGCGCGTAGATGCGGCAAATGGCATGCCGTATTTGTTGTGGTCCACCTCCCCCGCGTCCGCGAGCGGCTCCAGGAAGTCGGCCTCCACGGGGATGGAGAGCAGGTCGGCGGTGGAGTACAGCTTGCCCGCCGCCGCGTAGTCCGCGTACGCGCCGATCTGCGCCATGTCGGGCGCCTTGCCGGCGTCGACCATCTCCTTGACCTTGCGGTCGACGTCGTTCCAGGAGTAGACGCTGACCTCGACCTTGACGTTCGCGTGCTTCGCCTCGTACGCCTTGGCGAGTGCGTCCCAGTATTTCTGCGAGCTGTTGGACGCGGAGTCGCCGTAGTCGGCGGCGACCAGTTTCAGGGTGACGTCACCGGAGCCCCCGCCGAGGCCGCACCCACCGAGGACCGCCGTCATGCCCAGTACGGACGTCACCGCGATCATTCCTGTCCTACGCCGCTGCACTGCCGAATCCCCAACCTTTGCTGTCGTGACGTTCGCTCTGCGAACCCATAAGGTCTACACCACGTGAGTGGACTAGACCTCTCCCGGGTAGACGGGCCACACTGTCCCCCGTGAGACATGTCATCGCCCTCGACGTGGGCGGCACCGGGATGAAGGCCGCCCTCGTAGGCGCGGGCGGCGAGCTGCTCCACCGTGCCCGCCGGGCGACCGGCCGCGAGCGCGGTCCGGACGCGGTCGTCGAGCACATCCTCGACTTCGCCGCCGAGCTGCGCGCGTACGGCGAGGAGCACTACGGCGAGCCCGCGTCCGCCGCCGGCGTCGCCGTCCCCGGCATCGTCGACGCCGAGCGGGGCATCGCCGCCTACTCGGCCAACCTCGGCTGGCGCGACGTACCCCTGCGCGACCTGCTGGCCGCCCGACTCGGGGGCGTCCCGGTCGCCCTCGGCCACGACGTCCGCACCGGCGGCCTCGCCGAGGGCCGCATCGGCGCGGGCAAGGGCGCCGACCGCTTCCTGTTCGTGCCGCTGGGCACCGGTATAGCGGGCGCGATCGGCATCGACGGCCGGGTGGAGGCGGGCGCGCACGGCTTCGCGGGCGAGATCGGCCACATCGTCGTACGACCGGGCGGCACCCCCTGCCCCTGCGGCCAGACCGGCTGCCTGGAGCGGTACGCGTCCGCGGCGGCGGTGACCGAGGCGTGGGCGACCGTTTCCGGCGACCCCGGGGCGGACGCGGCGGACTGCGCGAAGGCGGTCGCTTCCGGGGACCTCCGCGCGGAAAAGGTCTGGCAGGAAGCCATCGACGCCCTCGCCGACGGCCTGCTCACCGCCCTCACCCTCCTGGACCCCCGCACGATCATCATCGGTGGCGGCCTGGCGGAAGCGGGGCAAACGTTGTTCACACCACTGCGGGACGCCGTCCGGCAGAGGGTCACCTTCCAGAAATTGCCGTCCATCGTCCCGGCGGCCCTGGGGGACACAGCCGGATGTCTAGGTGCAGGCCTCCTGGCCTGGGATCTCCTCAACTCAACCGACCGCACGGAGGTAGCACCCTAATGGCACCCACCTCAGGGGCGCGGGGAACTGCGCGACCAGCCACGACGAGCCCGCGCCCCGCAACGGCCAATGCCCCCCTGATCCTGTCCGGTGCCAACCTGGTCCTGCCCACCGGAACCGTCAAGAACGGCCGACTCATCATCGACGGCACCCGAATCACCGGTGCCGCTCCTGAGAACGCCCAGGTACTCGACGTCACCGGCTTCACGCTGGTACCGGGATTCGTAGACCTGCACAACCACGGAGGTGGCGGCGCCTCGTTCACCTCCGGCACCGTCGAGGACGTCCTCAAGGGCATCCACACCCACCGCCTGCACGGCACCACGACCGTCGTCGCCTCAACGGTCACCGGCGACATGGACTTCCTCGCCCAGCGCGCCGGACTGCTCTCGGAGCTGGCCGAGCAGGGCGACCTCGCCGGCATCCACTTCGAGGGCCCGTTCATCTCGCCGTGCCGCAAGGGCGCGCACTCCGAGGCGCTGCTGCGCGAGCCCGACCCGGCGGACGTCCGCAAGCTGGTCGACGCGGCGCGCGGCTGGGCGAAGATGGTCACCCTCGCGACCGAACTGCCGGGCGGCCTGGACTCCGTACGCCTGCTCGCCGAACACGGCGTCATCGCGGCGATCGGGCACACGGACGCGACGTACGAGCAGACGGTGGAGGCGATCGACGCGGGCGCGACGGTCGCCACGCACCTGTTCAACGCGATGCCGCAGCTCGGGCACCGCGAACCCGGTCCGATCGCGGCGCTCCTCGAAGACGAGCGCATCACGGTCGAGTTGATCAATGACGGCACCCATCTCCACCCCGCCTCCCTGGAGTTGGCGTTCCATCACGCGCGCGCGAACCGGGTGGCGCTCATCACGGACGCGATGGACGCGGCGGGCTTCGGCGACGGGCGTTACATGCTCGGCCCGCTGGAGGTCGAGGTCAGTGAGGGCGTGGCGCGGCTGGTGGAGGGCGGTTCGATCGCGGGCTCGACCCTGACCCTGGACCGGGCCTTCAAGCGCTCGGTGACGGTCGACCGGCTGCCGGTCGAGGACGTGGTCGCCGCGATCTCGGCCAACCCGGCCAGGCTGCTGGGGAGTTACGACGAGATCGGCTCGCTGGAACCCGGCAAGTACGCGGACCTCGTGCTGCTGGACTCCGCGTTCGACCTCAAGGGCGTGATGCGCCGCGGTGAATGGGTGGTCGATCCCCAACTGGGTTGATATGCACCGCCGTTGAAGGCGGAGACCGATGGAGGTGGGCGGCGGTTGTCCTGGGGGGCTGGGAGGACCGCCGTCCGTTTGGCATCATCGAGCCTCCGGAACACACGGCAAGCGCATTCATGCGGTATTCGGGGGAGGTCGGCCCGGGTGATCCTCACGGTCACACTGAACACCGCTCTCGACATCACCTATCGGGTACGGGAGTTGCGACCGCACGGTTCGCACCGCGTGTCCGAGGTCACCGAACGGCCGGGCGGCAAGGGGCTGAACGTGGCCCGGGTGCTCGCCGCCCTCGGTCACGAGGTGACGGTCACCGGGTTCACGGGCGGCGCCACCGGACGCGTCGTACAGGAACAACTCGCGGGCACGCCAGGCGTGTTGGACGCGCTCGTCCCGGTCGCCGGCGCGACCCGGCGCACGATAGCGGTGGTCGACGAGCTGACCGGTGACACGACTCAACTCAACGAGCCCGGCCCGACGGTCACTTCGGCGGAGTGGTCGGCGTTCCAGGACGTGTACGAGGCCCTGTTGGGTGACGGGGTCTCGGCGGTGGCCCTGTGCGGAAGTCTGCCGCCGGGGCTGCCGGTGGGCGCGTACGCGGGCCTGATCCGCACCGCGCGGGCGTCCGGCGTCCCCGTCCTCCTCGACACCAGCGGTGAACCCCTGCGCCGCGGAGTCGCCGCCCGCCCCGACATCGTCAAGCCCAACGCCGACGAACTGGCCGAACTCACCGGCTCCCACGAGCCGTTGCGCGCCACGCAGGACGCGCGGCGCCGGGGCGCCCGCGCGGTCGTCGCCTCACTCGGCGCGAAAGGCCTGCTGGCGGCGACCTCGGAGGGCCACTGGCACGCGACGCCCCCGACACGCGTACCCGGCAACCCGACCGGCGCCGGCGACTCGGCGGTCGCGGGCCTGCTGTCAGGGTTGGTGGAACGCCTGCCGTGGCCGGACCGCCTGGCACGGGCCGTAGCCCTGTCGGCGGCGACCGTACTGGCGCCGGTGGCGGGCGAGTTCGACCGCTCGGCCTACGAGGAGCTGCTGGGGCGGGTCGCGGTGACGGGGGACGCCAGCGCGGCTTGAAACCGACCAACCAACCTTGGCCGACAACCGTCGACACCCGCCAACCCTCAAAACATATAGTCGCCAGCGACCAAGATCTACCTCTCACTGGGGGAACACATGCGCAAATCATCGGCCATCAAGCGACTCACTGTTCTGGGAATGGCCTCAATGGGACTCGTCGTCTCCTTGAGCTCCACCGCGTCGGCGGATCAGGCAGGTGTCTGGATGACGGATGGTCACTCCTTCAAGATCCGAAGCAGTGCCAGCACTTCATCGACCGTGCTCTACTCGATCACCGACCCTGGCACCAGGGTTCCCTGCACCACGACTCCCTGCACGCGAGACAACAGCGGTGGCTCCTACACGTGCTGGTCCGGGGGGCCTTCCGGCAACGACTGGGTCAAGGTGAGCTGGGGCGGCAAGACGGGTTGGGTAGCCATCCTCTGCGTCGAAGGCGGACGCATCTAAGCAACGCGGTGTCATCGCCTGGCGTCTGATCGACGGCCGTCGGAAGCTCACTCTCCGACGGCCGTCGAACGCCGCGGCCTGATGCGCCCCGGCCCAATCCTGACCTGGTGGCCCGGTTACTTCTTGACCTGTCCCTGCTTCACCCACAACTGGTCCAGTAGGACGTTGCAGTTGTCAGGGTTCTCACAGGACAGGGCGATCGTGTTGGTTCCCTTGGTGAGGGAGGGCCAAACGAAGCTCGTCGTCCAGCCGTTGGCGAAGTCGCCGTCCTTGGCGCCCCTGTAGTTCTTCAGACCGAACGGGCTGCCGAACTTCTTGCCGTTGACGCTGAGCGTCATCTGCTGGTCGTCGCTGGTCGCGCTGTAGTGCGCGAACACCGTGTAGATGCCGTCCGAGGGGATGCCGTTGATCTGCCAGGTGACCGAGGCGCCAGCGGCGTTCAGGCCCGTCACATAGATGCCGCCGTCGGCGTCGGCGCCCTTGACGTCCGACGCCAGTGTGGCGCCGCCCTGGAGGTTCAGCGCCTTGGCGTCGATGGTCTGGGTCGCCAGCCCACTCGACGCGCTGGTGCTCGGCGACGGACTCGACGAAACGCTCTGCGACGCCGACGGCGTCGACCCCGCCCGGTCGCCCGTCTTGTTGTTGTCGTTGCCGTTCATCATCGCCACGCTGATGCCGATGACGACCGCCGCGACCACCGCGATGGCGCCGATCAGCAGACCCTTGGTGTTGGGGCCGCGGCCCCGGCCGCCGCGACCGCCGTCGTACGACGGGGGCTGCTGGCCGCCGGGCGGGCCGCCGGGGAACGTCTCCGGGGCCTGGTAGTGCGCGTTCGGCTGGGCGCCGTAGGGCTGCTGCTGCGGGACCGTCTGGCCGTACGGCTGCTGGTACTGCGCGGTGGGGGCCGCGGCGGCCTGCTGGCCGCCGTACTGGCGCTCGCCCACCGGGCGCACTCGGTTGACCGAACCCGGGTAGCCGTAACCGCCGCCGGACGGCGGCTGGGCGCCGGCGGCCTGACCGTCCTCGTACAGGTAGCCGAACGGGTCGTCGTCCTCGGGCGTGCTCGCGCCGTTGTTGCCGGGCGTCATCCCTAGGTACTCCTCAACAGGTGCGGGTGCAGATACGTACGTCTGGAGAACTGCGAGCCTACCCGCTCCGCGTCGTCCAAACGGGTGACTCGGGTCGCATCAGATCGCTGACCTGGAGATCATCCCGCGCGTCTGTGCTGTTTGGGACGAGATCGTTTCTCGATGTACATCCGTTCGTCAGCGGACTTCAACACCTCGTCCGCCGTCATGCCGCAGTGGGCCCATCCGATGCCGAAACTGGCCCCGACCCGCATGGCCCGGCCGTCGACCCGGATGGGCTGGATGATCTCGTTCCGCAGGCGTACGGCGAGGTCGGCGGCGTCGGCCTTGCCGAGGCCGTCGGCGAGGACGACGAACTCGTCGCCGCCGAGCCGGGCCACCGTGTCGCCGTCGCGCACGGCCCGGCCGAGCCGCCGCGCGACCTCGATGAGGACCGCGTCGCCCGCGTTGTGCCCGAACCGGTCGTTGATCGACTTGAAGCCGTCGAGGTCGCAGAAGAGGACCGCGAGCCCCTTGGTGCCGTCGTCGCGCTCGCCCTCGGGGGCGATGGTGTGGACGTGGTGGTCGTAGGCGTCGAGGAGGTCGGCGCCGGGCCGGAAGTCGAAGCCGTGGCCGTTCGCGTCGTAGGCCGCGTGTCCGTACGCGGCGTCGATGGACTCGATCTCGCCGGGGAACGCGGACGTCGGGCGCTGGCAGAGGCGGGCGGAGAGGCGGGTGCGCAGCTCGGCCGAGTTCGGCAGGCCGGTCAGCGCGTCGTGCGCGGCGCGGTGGGCGAGCTGCAGCTCGCGGCGCTTGCGGTCCTCTATGTCCTCGACGTGGGTGAGGAGGAAGCGCGGTCCGTCGGCGGCGTCGGCGACGACGGAGTTGCGCAGTGAGACCCAGAGGTAGGTGCCGTCCCGGCGGCCCAGGCGCAGCTCCGCGCGTCCGCCCTCCGCCGAGGTTCTCAGCAGGGTGCCTATGTCCTCGGGGTGGACGAGGTCCGAGAAGGAGTAGCGGCGCATCGCGGAGGCGGGGCGGCCAAGGAGGCGGCACAGGGCGTCGTTGCTGCGCAGTATTCGGCCGTGCTGGTCGCCGCCCATCTCGGCTATCGCCATGCCGGAGGGGGCGTACTCGAAGGCCTGCCGGAAGCTCTCCTCGCTTGCGCGCAGGGCCTGTTGCTCGCGCTCCAGCCTGACAAGTGCGCGCTGCATGTTTGCGCGTAGACGTGCGTTGCTGATCGCGATGGCGGCCTGGAAGGCGTACATCTGGAGTGCTTCGCGCCCCCATGCGCCCGGCCTGCGCCCGTTGCGCGGCCGGTCCACGGACAGGACGCCGATCAGCTCGCCGCACGAGCCGCCGGGCACGCCGGGCGTGTACATGGGCGCGAACAGCCGGTCGGAGGGGTGCCATTCGTCGTCGAAGCGGGGTGCGGGACCGTCGGTGTACCACTGCGGTACGTCGTCCTCGTCGAGGACCCAGCCCTCGGTGTGCGGGATGAAGCGCAGGTCGCCCCAGTCCTCGCCCATGCCGAGCCGGCGCTCCCAGGAGGCGCGTGAGCCGACCCGGCCGGTGATGAGTGCCTCGGCGGCGGAGTTGCCGGAGAAGGCGGCGACCACGAGGTCGCCGTCGGGGCGTACGAGGTTGACGCACGCCAGCTCGTACCCGAGGCCGTGGACCACGCCGTCGGCGACGGTCTGCAGGGTGTCCGCCAGGCTGCGGGCGGTGTTCATGTCCGCCATGACCGTATGCAGTTGCCGCAGGTTCTCAAGACGGACGTAGGGTTCCGACTCGGTCTCCATACTCGCCCTCCCCCCGAGACCTCGCAGCGAATCAAGGGTCATCTTCCCCGCCACTGAATCACAGCGCGCTGCCCACTCGGTACACAGGGTCAACAATTAATACCCCTTGTGACTCAAGTCACAGCAGAAGATGAACAATTGAGTGGAGTTTCTGCATTTTCCCTGTGCGTTTACTGAACGCAAACTATGCGGGTGTGTGGACATGATGCACGACGATGTTCCGTCACGTGGGCCATTGGTCCTAGGACCCTGTGAGGATCCTGTCGGGACCGAGGTCCGATGCGGTGCGCGGTACTCGGAGATTAGCGTTCCCGGCGTGCTGAACACCGCGTCGATCACCAACTCCCTTCCCTCCGGGCATGCTGTGGGGGTGAGCAACGACGAGTTCCGCGCCGCCCTCGCCCGGCTGGCCGCGGGCGTGGTCCTGGTGACCGCGCACGAGGAGCCGTACGACCCGGACGACCCCCAGGCTCCGGTCGGCGAGGACGTGGGCATGACGGCGACCGCCTTCATGTCGGTCTCCCTGGACCCGCCGCTGGTGCTGGTCAGCCTCCGCAACGGCTCCCGCATGGACGACCTCCTCGACGAACAGCCCCTGTGGGCCGTCTCGGTCCTCTCCGAGAGCCAGCGCCACATCGCGGGCCGCTTCGCCATGAAGGGCCGCATCAGCGACCGACTGCTCTTCGACGACATTCCGTACGTCCACGGCGAGGCGTCCGGCGCCCCCCTGGTCCGCGGCGCCCTGGCCACCCTCGAATGCCGCACGGAACAACGGATCCCGGCCGGCGACCACACCCTCGTCATCGGCCGGGTACTGACGGCGGAGGTGGGCAGCGCGGAGGGCGGCCCACTGACCTACTTCCGGGGCAGGTACCGGCAGTTGGGGTGACCAGCCGCCGAGCAGCGTGACGGTCGGCAGGACCGCCCGCGAGCCGCGCGAGGCCGGCGAAGCACGCGTAACCGCCCGCACTGGCGGTCACCGCGCCCTCGGAGCGCGCCAGGACATCCGGGTCGAGCAGCTCGACCAGGGCATCGAAGTCCCCCTCGCGCACGGCGGCGAGAAAGGCGTCGGCGACCGCCCGCTGCCGGCGGGATCCGCGTCCGGCGCGAGAGCGCCCTGCACCCGGCGCCGGGCCTTGCTCGCCAACTGCCGTGCCGCCGTGGGCGTACGCCCGACGATGGACGCGATCTCCTCGAACGGCACCGCGAACAGGTCGCGCAGCACGAACGCGAGGCGCTCGGCCGGTGCCAGGGTCTCCAGTACGACGAGCAGCGCGCCCCGACCGAGTCGGCGAGGAGTGCGTCCTGCTCGGGGCCGGGCGCGGAGGTGCGGGCGGCAGGATGCGAATCGGGCGGCGAGGAATTCGCCGTCGTCCCGGTTCCTTTCCGGACGGGGTTATCCCCAGTCCCGCCCGGTCCGCCCCCGCTTCGTGTCGGAGCGTTGCTTCTTCTCGCGCAAGCGGCGCTCATTGATGCCGCGAGGAATACGGGTGGCCCGGCGCGGCTTCGGTGGCGGTGCGGTGGCCTCCGCGAGAAGCGCCGCCAGGCGTACGGCGGCGGTCTCCCGGTTGCGCCACTGGGAGCGGTGCTCGGAGGACCGTACGGTGACGACCCCGTCGACGAGCCGGGAGGCGAGGCGCTCCAGCGCGCGTGCCTTCCACACCTCGGGCAGTGCCTCGGTCTTCGCCAGGTCGAAGCGCAGCTCCACCTGGGAGTCGCTGGTGTTGACATGCTGCCCGCCCGGCCCCGACGACCGCGAGAAACGCCACATGAGCTCGGCCTCGGGCAGGGAGACGGAGCCGCGGATGAGATAGGGACCGGACATGCCCCCATGGTCGCCTGCCTGTCCGGTCCACGTCACGCCAATTACCCCGGATGTTCCGCGAGACGCGGGTAAAGAAAGTAAAGCCACGTGGAACCTTCGGTACCCCTCTTGGCGTTCATAGAGGTACCGGTAGCTTCGTCCTCAGTACGAAGCCCGCACCGCAACGAGGGAAGGACTCCCAACAATGGCTGTAAGCCTGTCCAAGGGTGGCAACGTCTCGCTCACCAAGGAGGCCCCGGGCCTGACCGCTGTCACCGTAGGCCTCGGCTGGGACGTCCGCACCACCACCGGCACGGACTTCGACCTCGACGCCTCGGCGATCGCGGTCAACCCCGAGGGGAAGGTCTACTCGGAGGGTCACTTCATCTTCTTCAACAACAAGTCGACCCCGGACCAGACGATCGTCCACACCGGCGACAACCGCACGGGCGAGGGCGCGGGCGACGACGAGGCGATCAACGTCAACCTGGCCGGCCTCCCGGCGGACGTCGAGAAGATCGTCTTCCCGGTCTCGATCTACGACGCGGAGACCCGCTCGCAGAACTTCGGCCAGGTCCGCAACGCGTACATCCGCATCGTGAACCAGGCCGGCGGCGCGGAGATCGCCCGCTACGACCTGTCGGAGGACGCGGCCACCGAGACGGCCATGGTCTTCGGCGAGCTGTACCGCAACGGCGCGGAGTGGAAGTTCCGCGCGGTGGGCCAGGGTTACGCCTCCGGCCTGGTCGGCATCGCGCAGGACTTCGGCGTCAACGTCTGAGGTTCGCCGCGTTCGTATGCAGTGCCGTGTGTGAGGCCCCTGGCTGCGGTTGTGGCCGGGGGCTTCGGCGTGTCCGGAACAGGACGGGGAGGCCCGCAGGGAGGCCCGCACGGGAGGTCCACAGGGGGGTCCACAGTGGGGTCTCAGTCCCGTATGAGAATGTGCCGGGATCACCATTTCGTTGGCCCCTGGAAGGACAGCGAGCCCTATGTCGTTCGGACCGTCCCCCGCCGGTTTCGGGCCTCCTCCACCGCCCGCCTGGATCCCGCCGACCGATACGGAACGCGCACTGGCCGAGGCCAGGGCACGCGGCGACCGGTCCGCGTACTACGACGTCCTCGCCCGGGTCCGCCTCTACTACGTGATGTCCCGCGAGGCCTACGACGCCCAACCGGACCGTGTGCACCGCGTGTTCGTCCGCGACACCCGTACCGGCGCCAGGCACTGGGAACTCTTCACCGACGGCATGCTGCCCGCACCGCGGACCGACGTGGTGTATTCGCGCAACTCGCTGGACTGGATCGCGGACGCCTGGGATCCGCAGTGCCCGCCCACCATCGTCGTCAACCCCGGCACCCCGTGCGAACTCGCCCTGCCCTACGGCCCACCGGGCACGACGGACTGGTCGCACGTGGCGCGACAGGCCGCCCCCTCCATGTCGATGCGGCTGCGCGCCCTCCACGTCGGCGGTGTGCTGCACGGCCCCGTCGCCCACGGCCTGGCCTGCGGAGCTCTCCTCTGCGTCAACAACGGCTCCCTCTGGAACGCGTTGGCCTGGCACGGACACGGCTACGACGGTGAGCGCCGGCGGCTGCGCGAGTGGTGGGGCATCACCACCCGCGCCGAGTGGCAGTACCACCTGCGCAACCTGCTCGCCTGCGAAGCCTCCAGCTCCGTATGGGAGTTCGCGCTGAGCCTGCGCCGCACGATCTCCCGTGACTTCGGCGGCCACGTCGACACCGGCTACTGGCGCCAGGCCGTCGCCACCGTCATCCGCGCCGACTCCGAGGGTTCCACGGTGATCACCAAGGACGGCGTCACCCGGACGGACCCGCGCCCCGAGTCGGAGACCGAGGCCCGTATAGAGGGTGTGCAACGCCTCATAGGCCGCATCACCCGCTACGAGGCCCGCATGCGGGCCGACGGCATCCTCGCCGAGAACCGCTACGTCACCTCGGTCGAGGCCTGGGACCTGGGCCGCGCCTCGAAGATGGCCCGCTGGGGACTCGGCGCCCGCTTCGCCACCCTGGCGGAGGCCGAGTCCGCCGTCGCCCGCGCCGGCCGCACCGCCGCCCACTCCTACCGCTCCTGGCCGGACTTCTCCGCCGGCTACATCCTCGGCCGCTGCCTGCACTTCGACGAGGAGGAGTTCGGCGACTGGTACCAGGACATGGTCGCCGCGCACCGGATCCTGATGTCGGAGGCGGGGAGCCCGTGGCTGAACATTCCTTTTCGGTAGGGCGCGTGGGGCCGGGATCCGACGCCGTTGCGGGCTACGCCTGTACAGGGCCAGGTCCAATGGGCCGGGCCCCGCACTCGCGTTCAACCGAAGCGGTTCACCACATCAGGACTGGTTCCACTCCTGGGACCAAGCGGTGTAGCAGAGGTACTGCACCTCCTGGGTACGGTCGACGCTGCTCTCATTGAGGGGTTGCAGGCACTTGCCGCTGTGCCGGGCAACGAGCCGTGGCCAGCCGGTGTGGGTACTCGTCTGCACGGTCCACTGCTGGTTGTATCCGCTGTTGCAGTCGTTTATCTGGACGATGTCGTTGTTGTTCTGGCCCGAATTCACGACCTCCATGCATCTACCGCTGCTGGCGATGACCATCTGGAAGTAACCGCTGTCGGTCGCCCGAAGTGTCCACTGCTGGTTGACGGTTCCGTTGCAGGTGTACTGCTGGACTATGGAGCCGTTGGTCTGACCTCCGGTGTCCAGGCACTTACCCGTGTAGAAGTTCTTGAACTGGTAGTAGGTCACGGACTGGGGCTTGAGGCTCTGGACACCCGCGCTCGCCGGAGAGGTGAAGGCCAGGACGGAGACGAGCGACGCAGAGATCGCGGCGAGTCCGGTAGCCGCTTTCCGGAGGGAATTCCTTTTCATGCTGATGGTCTCCTGTTCATTCGTTCTGTGAATGCATCGCCGTGAATACATCGCGGCGAATGCATCGAATGCTCAGCAGGCAGCGTGGCGCGCCGGGAGCCGCTTGTCGCTCTCCGTTCCGCTCAGCGGACCAGGGACCGGGGCAGGGCCTGCGATGTGGTGCAGGGCCTCGATCAAGTACGTCACCGGGGGTTTCGCTCTCGCGGAGGAGTATTCGGCCTTTGTGGTGGGCGAGTTCGAGGCAGTTGCCGCCCTCGATGCCGGAGAAGGACGACTTCTGCCACTGCACGGACAATGCCGGGACCTTTCAGAGTTCTCGGGCGAGGTGATGGATGAGCTGTCGGGACTCCGCTTCGCTCAATGACGAGCGCTCCGCGAAGTCGATCAGCATCCGGTACCTGTTCAGCTGTGCCTCAGCCCGTACAACGCGGCGCCAACCCGCACGGCACTCCCGCCAAACAGATCTGGTTCGAGCTCGGCGGAGCCCCCGGCCGCTAGCGTGCCCCCATGTTCCTCGAACCGCTCACGCCGACCGAGGCCGGCGCGCTCCCCGGCGAGCTGCTCACCGAGCTGACCGCCCTCTACGCCTCGAACCACGCGTTCCACGCCCTGAGCGGTGACTTCCCCGACCCGGAGGGCATCCGGCCCGAGCAGGTGGCGACCGCGCTGGCCGACGAACTCGCCGACCCGGACGTCGAAGTACTGCTCGCGCGCAGCGCCGGACGACTCGTCGGGATCGCCATCACCCTCGGCACGCATCCCGACCCGGATGACGAGGACCCCTGGATCGGCCTGCTGATGATCGACGTCACGCAGCAACAGCAGGGGCACGGACGGCAGTTGGCGACTCTCGTCGAGGACCGCTTCCGCGAGGCCGGCCGAACCGCCGTACGCCTGGCCGTCCTTGACAACAATCCCGACGGCCTCGCCTTCTGGACCACCCTCGGCTACGACGTCATCGACCACCGGCAAGACCGCCAACTCGGCCGCCCCTGCGCCGTATTGCGCAAGCAGCTGCGCAAGCCCCGCCGCGCGGCCCGCGTCGCCGTACTCGACCCGGCCGGATCCGTCTTCCTCTTCCGCTACGACAACGTCGAGATCGGCATCCACTGGTCCCTGCCCGGCGGAGGTATCGAGGGGGACGAGACCCCGCGCGAGGCCGCCTTGCGGGAGTTGACGGAGGAGACCGGCTGGACCGACCTGGAGCCCGGCCCGCTGCTGCACAGCTGGGAACACGACTTCACCCACGGCGACACCCCCGTCCGCCAGCACGACACCATCTACGTGACCCACGGCCCCCACCGTGAACCCACCGGCCCCCACCTCGCCGCCGCCCACGCCGAGGACGGCATCCTCACCTGGCGATGGTGGACACGGGAGGAGCTGCGCGGGACGACGGAGACCCTGTGGCCGCCTGAACTCGCCCGGCTGCTCGACGAGTTGGAGGAAGGGCCGGACACGAGCGCGGGGAATGGATGACCGCGTGGCCGACACCGAAGACCGCCCGCAGCCGAGCCCCCAGCTGCGGGCCCTGCTCCACCGACCGGTTCTTCAGCCAGGACGACACCTTCAGGCAACTCGCGGACGCCACCGTAAGCTCCCTCTCGTTGTCGTAGAGGTCACCACGAGACGGATCAGTCAGGGACGGGGCGGCTTTCCGTGCCCGTACAGCCAGTTCTTCCAGATTCCGTCGAAGTTCTTTCCCGGCGCCATCTTCTCCACGTACGCCGTGAAGTCCGC
This sequence comes from Streptomyces sp. NPDC050508, assembly GCF_040655155.1. Lineage (NCBI taxonomy): Bacteria > Bacillati > Actinomycetota > Actinomycetes > Kitasatosporales > Streptomycetaceae > Streptomyces > Streptomyces sp. NPDC050508. The sequence continues at coordinate 220,445 of NZ_JBFAJJ010000009.1, read as the reverse complement.
CGTGGTCGCGTTGCCGTGGCGGTGTGCGGCTGCCCAGCCCTGGATGATGTCGTAGAACCTCGCGTCGCCGACCGTCCGGCGGATCTTCTGGAGGACCATCGCGCCGCGTTCGTAGACGGGGCTGTCGGAGATGTGGGCGGCGCTCGTGGGGTCGGCCGGTGGGAAGGCCCAGATCGCCTCGTTGTCGGCCTTGTCGTCGTAGTAGTCGCCCTTGTAGAGCGCGTCGAAGGTCTGTTGCGCGGTGTCGCCGTCGTGGTCCTCGGCCCAGAGCCACTCCGCGTACGTCGCGAAGCCCTCGTTGAGCCACATGTCGCGCCAGGTCTTCGGGGTGACGGAGTCGCCGTACCACTGGTGGGCGAGTTCGTGGACGAGGGTGGCGGTGTCGGGGGCGCCGGGGAAGAACGGACGGGCCTGCGTCTCCAGCGCGTAACCCGCGTCGCCCCGCCGGTCGACGATCGCGCCGGTGGAGGAGAAGGGGTAGGGGCCGAAGTTGTACTCCTCCCACTCCATGATCTCCGGGAGCCGGGCCAGTACCTTGCGGCTCGCTGCCGCTTCCTCCGGGTCCACCGCCACGTACACGGGGAGGCCGTTCTTCGTGGTGGTGCGCGTGATGTCGTAGTGGCCGATCGCGACCGTGGCGAGGTACGTCGCCATGGGGTGGGTCATGCGCCAGCTGTATGTCGTACGGCCGTCCCCTGCCGTCGTCTCCGTTCTCAACTCACCGTTGGAGACCGCCTGGAGGCCCTTCGGGACGGTGATCGTGATGTCGTACGTCGCCTTGTCGGAGGGGTGGTCGTTGCCGGGGAACCAGGCCATCGAGCCGGTCGGTTCGCCCAGTGCCAGCGCGCCGTCCGCCGTGCGCAGCCAGCCCTCCTCCGAGCCGTCGGGATCGGTGATCGTCTCGGGGGTGCCGGAGTAGCGGACCGTCGTGCGGAACGCCTTGCCCTTGGGGAGGGCGGAGGGTGGGTGGACTTTCAGTTCCTGGCCCTTACGGGTCCAGGAGGTCTTTCTGCCGTCGACAGTCAGCGACTTGACCTCCAGGCCCTTGAAGTCCAGGTCGAAGGCGGAGAGGTCGCGGGTGGCTCGGGCCGTGATCTGCGCCGTGCCTGTCAGGGCGTGGGTGTCGGGGGTGTACGTGAGGGTGAGGGCGTAGTGCGTTACGTCGTAGCCGCCGTTGCCCGCCTCGGGGAAGTACGGGTCGCCCACGCCTTCGCCGCCGGGGGTGGCGTGTGCCCCGCCCGGTCCGCTGCACGCCGTCACGACGAGGGTGAGGGCGAGGGCGAGCAGGAAGGGCCTGGCAGTCGCGACGAGCCGCGCGGATCGGGACACGTGCGCGATTCTACGAGTCCGGGACTCCTCGCCTCTGAATACGGGGACCCTCGTACGCTCGGTTCCATGCCCCGCTCCTCGAAGAAGTCCCGCCGACTCGTCGCCGACGGGCGCACATACATGTGGAGCCTGCGCCACAGTCACCGCGACTCCGTGCCGGACGGCGACGGCGGCAACGGTGGCCGGTCCGTGGGCTGTGTCCAGACCCTCACGCTGAATCCGCAGCCGGCCGGCACCGGCGGACCGCTGCGGATCGTCTTCGTCGCGGCACCGGGGCGGTTCGTCCCGGGCGGCGCCCCCTTCGGCTCCGGTGACGTCGGGTACGTCCGGGGCGCCTCCCTCAACCTGCACGAACCCGGCGCCGTCCGTGCCCTGCTCGACGCGGCGTCGGCCCGCGGGTGGCTGCCGCGGCCGGGAGAAACTCGGGCCGTGGAGGTCGACGGCTGGGCCCTGCTGGAGGCAGCCGCCGCCGCGCGGGACGCCGGCGGCGACGGGCGGGACCAGGGCGGCAGCGGGCAGGCGGGGCCCCGTGAGGGAGCGGCTCCGGCTGCCGTCAGCCCTCTCGAACCGTGACACCATCTCCTACGTGCTCGACATCGGCTACGCCCTCTCCAACCGTTTCCCGGACCCCCCGCAGACCGACTACCGGCGCGCCGACGTCCACGCGCTGCGGCACGACCTGTTCTGCGGTGACGTGTATCTCGCCGACACCAAGGCGGACCGGGAGGTGTCCACGGCCTGGGGCTGGGTGCCGGTGCTCGACTTCGCGTGGGCGCTGTGCGACATCGTGGAGCGGATCGACCAGGACCCGGCGGGGTCGCGGGCGTCCCGGCCGCAGCGGGCGGAACTGGACTTCACCGAGTCCACCGACCGGATGCTGTTCGAGCGGCGCTTCGGGTGGGTGGACGTCGAGGCGGACTGGATGCGGCGGGAGGAGGAACCGTTGACCTTCTCGCACGCCGAACTGCGGCGTGAGGCGCGGGACTTCCTGCACGATCTGATCGCCGACCTGGTCGATATGCACGATGCCCTGGGCGAGAACCCGGCGATCTGGACGTTGCAGGCGAGGTTCCCGAGGGTGCGCTGAGCTTCTTGGTTGCCCTGAATCTGGTGGCGCCGTACCTGGGGGCTACGCCCCCAGACCCCCATCGGCCCTGAAGGGGCCTCGTCCTCAAACGCCGGACGGGCTGTTTTTGCCAGCCTGCGTCAAGAAGTCCCCCCCCCTCACCCCTCCACCCGAATCCCCATCTGCACCGCCAACACCGGTGCCAGATCCAGCAGTTGCCCCATGCTGATCACCGCCCCCGACAGCCGGTCGATCCCCCGTGTGATCTCCAGCTCCGCCGCCCCGCGCAGATCCACGTCCGTGAACGTCACCCCCGTGAAGTCCGCCCCCTTCAGCGCGCAGTCCACGAACTCGACGCGCTCCAGGCGGGCGTCCAGGAAGTCCGGTTCGACCAGGACGCAGCTCTCGAAGACGACGTCCCGGAGTCTCGCCTTGCGCAGGTTCAGGTAGTCGATCTTGCCGCCCCGAATCACCACCCGTTCCAGAACCGCGCCGTGCAGCTGCACCCCGCCCATCCTGGCGTCGATCACCTCGACGTCACGCAGGGTCGACTCCGCGAGGTCGGTGCCGACACCCCGTATACCGGTGAGGACCGAGTCCAGTACGCGGGCGTGGTGCAGTCGCGTCTCGTCCAGCGCGCAGTTCGTCAGCGCGCAGTCCATGAAGCGGGCGCCCCCGCCGTCCTGCCCTACGAAGTCCTCGTCCCGGAACTCCAGCCCGTCGTAGTCCCCGTCCGGCTCCAACTCCCCGCCGTCGTACGCCTCCAGAGCCGGCAGCCGCATCTCCGGCCGCCGTGCCCCCTTCACTCCCCCCGGGCCACCGGTCCTGCCCGGTCCACCCGTCCCACCCGTCGCTCTCCTCGCCATGCCCCCATCCTGCACCCCGCCACTGACAATCCCCCTGACCTGCGCAAACCCCATGCACCTTGACCTCAAGCGCACTTGAGGTCGAAGAGTGAAGCCATGCGCGCCATACGACTCCACGCCTTCGGTCCCGCCGAGAACCTCACCTACGAACCCGTCGACGACCCCTCCCCCGGCCCGGGCCAGATCCGTGTCGCCGTCGCCGCGGCCGGAGTGCATCTCCTGGACACCGCCCTGCGGAAGGGAGAGCGGGGTCCGCTGCCCGAACTCCCGGCCCTCCCCACCATCCCCGGCCGCGAGGTCGCCGGTGTCGTCGAGTCGCTCGGGGAGGGGGTCGCCGGGCTGTGGCTCGGGAAGCGGGCGGTCGCGCATCTCGGGTTCGCGCCGGGCGGGTACGCGGAGCTGGCCGTGGTCGATGTCGACCGGGTGCACGAGATCCCCGAGAACCTGGACTTCGCGCAGGCCGTCGCGATGATCGGGACGGGGCGTACGGCGATGGGGATCGTGCAGTTCATCAGCGAGTTGGGCAGCGACTCCGTGGTCGTCGTTCCGGCCGCCGCCGGAGGTCTCGGCACGCTGCTCGTGCAGTACGCCAAGCACGCCGGTGCCACGGTGATCGGTCTCGCGGGCGGCCCGGAGAAGGTCGGCCTGGTGCGGGCGAACGGCGCGGATCTCGCCGTCGACTACACGGACCCGGAGTGGCCGGGGAAGGTGCGGGCCCGGCTCGGCGGGCGGCACGCGACCGTCGTGTTCGACGGGGTCGGCGGAGGCGTGGCCCGGGACGCCGTCGGGCTGCTCGGGCCGACTGGTCGGCATGTCGTCTTCGGGTGGTCGAGCGGGGAGCCGTATGCCGTCGAAGGGGTGTCCGAGCAGGTGCTCGGGCCCGTGATGATGCGGAAGGCCGGCGGGCCGAGTCCCGTCCGGACGCTGGAGTTGCGCGCGCTCGCGGAGGCGGCCGAGGGGCGACTCGTACCGGCCGTGCAGCGGTTTCCGCTGGCCGGGGCGGCAGAGGCGCATCGGGCGCTGGAGACGCGGCGGACGACCGGGAAGGTGGTGCTGGAACCATGACCCGGCACAGCGGGTCCGAGGATGCGATACATCACGATTCGTGGTCTTCTGACCAGATGAGTGTCACCCGAACAGGTGAGACCGGAACGACGGCCGAGAGTCCCGACCCCCGCCGCTGGTGGGGCCTGGTGATCATCGCTCTCGCGCAGCTGATGGTCGTCCTCGACGCGACGATCGTGAACATCGCGCTTCCCTCCGCGCAGCGCGACCTGGGCATGACCGACGGCAACCGGCAGTGGGTCATCACCGCGTACACCCTCGCCTTCGGCGGGCTGCTCCTGCTGGGCGGGCGGATCGCCGACCTGGTGGGCCGCAAGCGGACGTTCGTCATCGGGCTGATCGGGTTCGCCGGTGCCTCCGCGCTCGGCGGCGCGGCCACCGGCTCGGGCATGCTCTTCGGCGCCCGCGCCCTCCAGGGCGTCTTCGCCGCCGTACTCGCCCCGTCCGCGCTCTCCCTGCTGACGACGACGTTCACCGACCCCAAGGAACGCGGAAAGGCCTTCGGGATCTACGGCGCGCTCGCGGGCAGCGGCTCGGCGATCGGCTTCATCGCGGGCGGGCTGCTCACCGAGTACCTGAACTGGCGCTGGTGCCTGTACGTCAACATCCCCATCGCGATCATCGCCGTCTTCGGCGCGTTCGCTCTGCTGCACGACCGGCCCGGCCACGCGGGCGCCCGCCTCGACGTGCCCGGTGTGCTGCTCGGCTGCGGCGGACTCGTCGCGATCGTCTACGGGTTCAGCGAGGCGGAGTCGCGCGGCTGGGCGGACTCGCTGGTGCTGGGGCTGTTCGCGGCCGGTGTCGTGCTGCTCGTGTCCTTCGTGTGGTGGCAGACGCGGGCACCCAGCCCCCTGCTCCCCCTGCACATCGTCAAGGAGCGCAACCGGGCCGGCTGCTTCCTCACCATGGGCCTCGCCGTCATCGGCATGTTCGGCATGTTCCTGTTCCTGACCTACTACCTCCAGGTCATCCTCGGCTACTCGCCCGTGAAGACCGGCATGGCCTTCCTGCCCCTCACGGTCGCGATCATCGTCGGCTCGACGCAGATCTCGGCCCGGCTGATGCACCACGTGCCGCCGCGCACCCTGATGGTGCCGGGCGCGGTCCTCGCGGCGGGCGGCATGTCCTTCTTCACCCGGCTGACCGTCGAGTCGGACTACGCGACCGAACTCCTGCCCGGGCTGCTGCTGATGGGCCTCGGCATGGGCCTGATCTTCATGCCGGTCTTCGCCACCGCCACGGCCGGGGTCGCCCCGCAGGACTCGGGCGTGACGTCCGCGACCGTCAACACCTCGCAGCAGGTGGGTGGTTCGATCGGTACGGCGCTGCTCAACACGATCGCCACGACCAGCAGTACGGCGTACATCGCCGCCCATCTCCACAACCCGGCGCAGAAGGCCCTGATCACGAGCAAGGGCATCGTGCACGGCTACACGGTCGCCATCTGGTGGGCCGTCGCCGTGATGCTGCTGGCGGGACTGGTCGCGGGCCTGATGGTGACGGCGCGGGCGCCGAAGCACGCGGCGACGGCGCAGGCGCCGGTGCCGGACTCCACGTCGAAGTCGGTGACATGAGCGACGCCCCGGTGCCGAAGCGGCCGGGGCGTCACTCGGTCGACAGGCTCAAGTGCCCGGTCAGGTGACCGACTTGGTCGCCTTGCTCACCGCCGATCCGTCCCCGTGCCCCGTGCGGTGCGCGACGACCTTGACGGTGATCTTCTTGCCCTTCTGCGCCGACTTCAGGACCAGCGAGGACTTGGTGGCACCGCTGATCACCCTGCCGTTGGCGTACCACTGGTAGCCGTACGACGTGGCCGTCGGGCTCCAGGTACCGGTGGAGGCCTTCAACGTCTTGCCGACCTTCGAAGTCCCGCTGATCACCGGCGACTTCGTGGCCTTGGGCGCGACCCCCTTGGCGACCGTCACCGCCGGCGAGGTCGACGCCCCGCCGGTCCAGCCGCTCTTGGCGGCGGTGACGGTCACGGTGAGCTTCTTGCCGAGCTGTGCCGCGGCGATCGTGTACGTCGACGCGGTCGCCCCGGAGATCGCCTTGCCGTCGGCCTTCCACTGGTAGCTGTACGAGGACGGGGCCGCGGACCAACTCCCGTTCCCCGCCGTGACCTTGGCGCCGACCTTGGCCGTGCCGGTGATCTTCGGGGCGGCCGTGTTGGTCAGGGCGGGCTGGGTGACGGTGAAGGTGCCGAACTGGTACTGGACGCCGCGCTCGATCACGCTCACGGTCCAGGTGCCGGTGGCCGCGCCGGTCAGGTCGACGGTCGCCTTCAGGGTCCGGTTGTCCGCCGAGACCGAGTCCGTCGTCGCCGTCAAGGTCTTGCCGGCGAGCGCGAGTTGAACCGTGGCGTCGCCGCCGAGCGCGGTGCCCGTGACGGTCAGCGCGACCTTGCCGCCCGCGACCCCGGTGGTGGGGCTGACGCCGGTGACGCTCACCTTGTCCGGGCCGCACAGCGGGGACCGGCAGCTGAACGCGGCACGGTAGGAGGTGCTCGACGTCTTGTCCGGCAGGCCGAGCACCAGCAGGGACGGGCTGGACGCCGAGGACGTACCGCCGGCCGCGCACTGGTAGCCGCCCGGGATGTACAGCGAACAGCCGTTGTTCCAGGCGCTGTTGTAGAGCGCGGGCACCGCCGTGGCGGTCGCGCCGGTGGTGTCCGTGATCGCCGTGTCGAAGCGGTCGAGCCCGGCCGTGGGCAGCACCGCGCACACAGCGGTGTGCGACTCGTCGAGGGTGCCGGTGAGCGGGCCGAACCCGAAGGCCACCGACGGGATCTTCGTGCACTCGGGCGCGGGACCGGCGGCGGTGGCGATGCGCAGGGCGTCCAGGTGGTACTCGGGGGCGGCCTCCAGGGTGGCCGGGGTCTGGACGAGGACCTGGTGGGTGGTGGATCCGGTGACCGCGCAGGAGCGGTTGCGGAAGGAGCACTCGGCGGTGCCGTCACCGCGCATGACGGCGATGTTCGCGGTGCCCAGCGCGTCCCGCACGTCCACGTGGACGACGTCCGTGGCCGCGTCGGTGGTGATCTGGTGGCAGCGCAGGGTGCCGGGGGCGTCGTACGTGCCCTTCACGGACGGGCCGCCGACCTTCTGTTCCGGTGTCGGCGTGCAGCCCGCCGAGGCGGCGGTCGCGGTGACGTCCCGCCGGGTCAGGGTGTAGGAGGCGGCGAGGTCGCGGCCGGTGACCAGGACGGTGTGGGCCTTGCCCGGGGTCAGGGCGCAGAGCGTCCAGCCGTTGGTGGTGGGGAGGCGGTCGCAGACCTGCTTGCCGTCGGAGTCCAGCACGGTGAACTTCGCGGGGATCGCGCCCGAGGTGGCGACCAGTTGGAGGACCTCCGCGTTCGTGTGGGCGTTCGCCGGGATGCTCAGGCACTGCGAGAAGACGCCGCCGCCGGTGGTGAGCGTGGCCTTCGCGCCGTCGGCGGAGAAGCTGCCGGCGGGCAGCACCGGGCAGCCGCTCTCCGCGTCCGTGCGGTAGAAGGCGACCCCGTACGGGCCGGTCCCGCCGTCGGAGGCGTGGACCAGCGCGCGGTAGGGCGCCGTACCGGTCAGGGCGCAGGTGCCCGCGGACAGGGCGGACGCGCCGCACTGCGCGGTGCCGTTGCGGTCGAGGACCTCGACGTCGGCGTCGACGCCGGACGCGATGAGCGGGGTGAGCGCGGCGACCGAGGCGCCCTGCGGGGCGTCCAGCGTGAGGCAGTCGTACTGCCCGGCCGTGCTCAACTCACCCTTGTGCAGGCCCATTTGGACCGGTGCGCACCCGGTGGAGGAGGTGCGGTCGAGGACGATCAGGCCGTCCTTCGTGTCGTTGAAGGGGTACGTGCCGTCGAGGACCGCGGTGTACGTGCCCGCGCCGGGCACCTTGCACGGGTCGGTGGAGGACTGGCACACGGTCTTGCCGGCCGCGTCGTACACGCGCGCGGGGCCGCTGTCGCCCGTCTCGCTCACGTAGTGGACGGTGTACGGGGCCGCCGCGCCGACCGTGAACGTGTAGCAGGGGTTCGTCGTCAGGTCCTGGTCGGCCAGCGGGCCGTAGGACCGGACGGGAGCGGTGGTGCAGCCCTGGGGGTCGTTCAGCCGGCGCGTCTTCACCGCGAAGTCGGCGGGGAAGCCGTTCTCGCCGTACGACACCCGGGAGACGACCCGGTAGGGGCCCGTGCCGTCGGCGGGCAGGACGCAGCTGTCCTCGCCGTCCTCCGGGAAGTGCGGGCAGATCCGGGCGCCGGTCGCGTCGGTGATCCAGGCGAGCGAGGAGCCGTAGACCTTCGAGCCGTAGGTGAGGCGGATGCGGTCGCCGGTGGTGGCCGTGAACGGCTGGCAGTCGACCTCGACCGGGCTCACGGAGGTGCGGACGGCGTCCGGCTGGTCCCAGGAGGTGCCGGTGGTGTCCGCGCAGCCGCGCGTCGAGCCGAGCGGGACCAGGGTGACGGCCGTGTCGGCGTCGTTCCAGCCGTTGTTGACGACCTTCACGGTGTAGGTGCCGGCGGCGGGCAGGGTGCACATGCCGTGCGTGGTGTAGTCGTCGCCCTGGCAGTCGACCTGGCTGCCGTCCTCGGCCAGGAGCTGGGTGTACGCCGAGTTGCTGGTGTCGTTCAGCGACAGCAGGTACAGGCCCGCCGTGTCGGCGGTGACGGTGTAGCAGGTGCTCGCGCCGGGCACGACGGTCGCCTTGCCGACGGCGTCCCCCGGGTCGCCGAAGGGCGCGAGCGCGAGCGGCGCGCAGGTGGGGTCGTCGTCGGCCTGGGCGGCGCCCGCTCCGGTCAGTGAGAGGAGTGCGGCGAGCAGGGCGACGAGGACGGCGAGCGCGGTCGGCCGTCTGTGTCTCGCTCGTGGACAGGAATCGATATCGGGCATGAATCCCCCCTGAATCATGGGCTGTTGAGGCGATGCTCGCACACAGGGGTGACACAGGACCCGTGAGTATTCAGGGGGTGGTTGTCGCCCGCCGGTGCCTCAGTGGCGTCCGGCAACCCGGTCGGCGAACCGTGCCAACCGCGACGATTCGGCGCTGTGCCCGGTCAGTTCACGCCGGTCGGCCGCACGGTAGGTGGCGTACATGCCCTGCACACCCAGCCAACGGAACGGCTCCGGCTCCCACTTGCGCACCTTGTGGTCGACCCACGGGAGGGTGGTGAGGTCGGTGGGGCCCGCCTGTCCCGAGTCCAGCTGGACCAGGTCGCGCAAGGTCCGCGCGGCGAGGTTGGTCGTAGCCACCCCCGAGCCGACGTAACCACCCGCCCACCCCAGCCCGGTCGACCGGTCCAACGTCACCGTCGCGCACCAGTCGCGCGGCACCCCGAGAACCCCCGACCAGGCGTGCTCGACGCGCAGTCCGGCGAGCGAGGGGAAGAAGCGGACGAGGATCTCGCGCAGCGCCTCGATCGTCGCCGCCTGCGTGCGCCCGTCGTTGTCGGTCCTCGACCCGAAGCGGTACGGCACCCCGCGTCCGCCCAGCGCGATCCGCCCGTCGGCGGTGCGCTGCGCGTACATGTACGCGTGCGCCATGTCGCCGAGGGTCTCCAGACCACCCCAACCCACCGACTCCCACTGCGCGTTGGTGAGCGGTTCGGTCGCGATCATCGAGGAGTTCATGGGCAGCCAGGTCCGCCGCTGCCCCTTGAGGCTCGCGGTGAAGCCCTCGGTACAGCGCAGGACGTAGGGCGCGCGGACGGTGCCGTACGGCGTGACGGCGTGCTGGGGACGGATCTCCGTCACCGGCGTCGACTCGTGGATGACGACGCCCAGGGCCTCGGCCGCCGCCGCGAGCCCCTTCACCAGCTTCACCGGGTGCAGGCGGGCTCCGTGCGGCGTCCACGTCGAACCGACCGCGTCCGCGACCCGGATCCGCTCGGCGGTCTCACGGGCGCCGTAGAGCTCGCGGTCGGTCTCGCCGTACGACAGCTCGTGCTCGTGGAAGTCCTTCAGGCGCGCCAACTGGGCGGGTGTACAAGCGACTTCGAGGACGCCACCGCGATGGATGTCGGCCTCGATCCGTTCGTCCTCCGCGACCTTGACGACCTCGGCGACGGTGTCGTTCATGGCCTTCTGGAGGCGTACGGCGGCTTCCCGGCCGTGGAGTTTCGCGTACCGGTCGCGGCCCGCGATGCCGTTGTAGAGCCAGCCACCGTTCCGCCCCGAGGCGCCGTAGCCGCAGAACTTCTGCTCCAGGACGGTGACCCGGAGGAAGGGGGCCGCCTTCTTCAGGTAGTACGCGGTCCACAGTCCCGTGTAGCCGCCGCCGACGATCACGACGTCGGCCGACGCGTCACCGGCGAGGGGCTCCCGTCGTGCCGGGAGGCCGTCGTCCGCGTACCAGAAGGAGATGCCGCCGTTCACGACATCGTTCACCGAGCTGCTCATGACCGGACGCTAACCCCTGAGGGCGGCCACTGTCTCCTTCGGATTCCATGCTTTTCCGCAGCCTCTGACCAGCGGATAACACGCCAGACCGATCAGCACGGCCGTGAAGTGCCCTAGATCGGTGAAGGTACGGTCGGTCGCCAACGGCACCCCGTAGACCGCCAGCACGACCAGCAGATACGGGTACCGCCACGGCGCAGCGATCCGGTACACAAGTACCCCGACCACCCCCGCCAGCGCGTAACTCACCCCGATATCAAGGGTGTCGACCGCCGAATGCGGCGCCATGCCGTTCTTGATCGCCCACAGCAGCGACCCCTCGCTGATCAGCGTCGCCAGCACATGCGCGGCCACACAGACCATCAGCCACCGCGCCGTACCGAGCCAGCGCTCGGCCTGCGCGTGGAACACCGTGTACAACGCGGCGTACGGCAGCCAGCGGCCCCCGTCTATCCACATCGCGCTCGCGAACAGCACCCGCACCGGGTTGTTCGACAGCTCGTGGATGTTGGTGGACCGCTGCCGCAGGAACTCCTGCTCGAACTCCGGCGACATGTGATGCATGGCGACCGTGGTGACGAAGAGGACGCCGAGCCAGACGTAGGTGCCGGGGGCGCTGCGGACGTACGTCCACACCCTGTGGAGGCCCCGGGTAATTCGCATGAGCCGATTCACGCACGCAAGTATCGTCGGAGGCGTGATCGACATTCCGGCCGACCTCATCGCCAGTTACGAGAGTTTCGGCGGGGAGGCGGGAGAGGACTTCGCCACCGCCCTCCGGGAGCGGGCCGCACGGTTCCTCGATCAGTGGGAGCTGCGCCTCGACGGACCGTCGATGAACGGCCGGTGCGCGCTGGTCCTGCCCGTGCTGCGGGATGGGGGCACCTCCCGGTCGAGCGGAGTCGAGAGTGGGGGAGGCACGCGGGCCGCGCTCAAGCTCCAGGACGTGGACGAGGAGACGGCCGGGGAGCCGGTCGCGCTGCGGGTCTGGGACGGCGACGGGGCCGTACGACTGCTGGAGGCCGACGCCGACACGGGCACGCTGCTGCTCGAACGGCTGGACTCGGGGCGGGTGTTGGCGGATCTGCCGGACTCCCGCGAGGCCACGCTGGTCGTCGCCCGGCTGCTGGCCCGCCTGACGGCCGTAGAGGCACCGGCGGGGCTGCGGCGGCTCGGTGACATCGCGGCACAGGCGCTGCACCGGACCCCGGCAGCACTGCCCCGCGTCGGCGACCCGGCCGAGCGGCGGCTGCTCGCCGACTGGGCGGCGGCGGTGCGCGAGGTCGCCGGCGAACCCGGCGACCGGCTGCTCCACTGGGACCTGCACTTCGAGAACGTCCTGGCCGCGGACCGCGCCCCCTGGCTCGCCATCGACCCCAAGCCGCTCGCGGGCGACCCCGGCTTCGAGCTCCTCCCGGCCCTGTGGAACCGCTTCGACGCGGACGAGGTCGGGTGGCGGTTCGACGCCATGACGGAGGTACTCGGGCTGGACCGGGACCGGGCACGCGCCTGGACGCTGGGCCGGGTGCTGCAGAACGCGCTGTGGGCGGTGGAGGACGGGCGTCCACCGGTGCCGGATCAGCTGGAGATCGGCCGGCGGCTGCGCGGCTAGCTGTGTTTTTTACGCCCAGGCCGGTGTCCAGGTCCCCGCGTCGGCGTGGTCGGGTCTCGCGGTGGTGCGGAGGTGGTCGCGGAGGGCCGCGAGGGCGGGGTGCCGGTTGTCGCGGTGGTGGACCAGGGAGTGCGGGTAGACCGGGGTCGGATTCCGTAGGGCGATGCGGCGCAGGTCGTGGCCGGCGGGCCAGACCAGGCGGGTCTGCTCGCCCACGAGGGTCGCGAGTGAACGCGAACCGGCGATGGTGTCCAGCAGCGGCTCCACGCCGAAGTCGGGGCCGGTGCTCTCGATGGTGAGCCCGAACGCGGCGGCGAGCGCGTCGTAGTAGGCGGCCCACTCGGTGCCGGGGACGAGGCCGGGCATCCAGATCCGGTGCCCGACGAGGTCGGCCGGGGTGAGCGTGCGGGCGGCGGCGAGTGCGTGGGCCGGGCCGGTGAGGAGCTGCACGGGCTCGTCGAAGGCCCGGCTGACCTCGATGTCGTCGGGGAGCCGGCGTCCGGTCTCGGCGGCGGAGACGGACCGCGCGGGGATCGTGTCGTCGCGGAGCCGCCGACCGGTCTCGGTGAGGGAGACGGACCGCGCCGGGCCCGTGTCGTCGGGGAGCGGCCGGCCGGTCATGGTGACGGCGCGGAAGGACGCGTCGGCCGTGCCGGAGCGGATGGCCTCCACAGCCGCGTCGGCGTCGAAGAGGGTCACGACGTCGAGTTCGATCTCGGGGTGCGCGCGATGGAAGTCGCGCAGCAGGGCAGCCGGGGCGAGCCCGCGGCCGATCACGTCGACGCGCAGCGCGCGATGACCGGGCCGGACGGAGGCGAACGCCCGCGCCTCGGCGCGCAGCAGATCGCGCGCGTGGGGCAGGAACGCCCGCCCGTCGACGGTCAGTTCCGCCCCGCGCGGGGTCCGCGCGAAGAGCCGTACGCCGACGGACCGCTCCAGCGTGGCGATGCGCTTGGAGACGGCCTGCTGGGTGATCGACAACTCCGTGGCCGCGTCCTGGAAACGGCCCGCGTCCGCGATGGCCACGAAGGTGCGCACAGCGTCGAGATCCACGTCGGCGACGATACTGGCCATCACTGACAATCGCCGTTCACCAGCAGACACAACCACGGGTTGTGACTTCGCGGCGAGTCGGTTGTTTGATCTCGACGTCCGGCACTCGCTTTGATGCCGGTGGCCGAAATCGTGGTCGCGGTCGTGTCCATGATGGTGGCCGGCGGGTGGGTGTCCCGGAAAAGTGTGTCAGTTTCGCGGAAAGTGTCACACTTTTCCGGCGAGAGGGTGGGGCGGGTATGGCAGGGCGGCGGCGAGCGCTGGGGCGCCGGTTCGGGTGGTTGTGGGCGGCGTTCGCGGTCAGCTCGTACGGCACCGGGCTCGGGTTCGGCGCGTTCTCCTTCATGGCGATCCTCGTGCTGCACTCCGGTCCGACCCAGGTCGCGGTGCTGGCCGCGTCGGGGCGGGCGGTGGGGGCCCTGGTCGCCGTACCGCTGGGTCCGTGGGTGGAGTTCCGTCGCAAGCGGCCGGTGATGATCGCGATGGACCTGACCCGGTTCGCGGCGCTGCTGACCGTGCCCGTCGCGTTCGCGTTCGGGCTGCTCACCTTCGCGCAGCTCCTCGTCGTCTCCGTCGTCGTCGCCGCGGCGAACATCGCCTTCAACGCGGCCGGCGGCTCGTACCTGAAGTCGCTGGTGCCGTCCGAGGACCTGCTGATCGCCAACGCACGCTTCGAGTCCACGACTTGGACGTCGACCATGCTCGGCCCTCCGCTCGGCGGGGCGGCGATCGGGCTGTTCGGTCCGGTGACGACGGTCGTGGCCGACGCGGTCAGCTACCTGCTCTCGGCCCTCGGCATCCGTGCCATCGGCGGGACGGAACCGCGCCCCGAGCGGAGCGGTGCGCCGCGGCTGCGAGCGGGCGACCTGCTCGACGGCTGGCGCTACATCCTCGCCCACCCCACCCTGCGCCCGCTGCTCTTCAACGCGATGGTGGTCAACGGCCTGATCATGGCCGCCGAGCCGTTGCTCGCCGTACTCATGCTGGGCCGCCTCGGATTCGCGCCCTGGCAGTACGCACTCGCGCTCGCGGCCTCCTCCGGCGCCGGGGGCTTCGTCGGATCCCGCCTCGCGCGCCCGCTCGCGGCCCGGTTCGGACAGCACAGGGTGATGCTGACCTCCGGGGTCCTGCGCGCGTGCTGGCCGGTCGGCCTGGCGTTCGTCCGCCCCGGAATCCCCGGGATGCTCCTCGTCACCGCCGTCCAACTCGGCCTGGTGACCTGCATCGGCGTCTTCAACCCCCTGCTGGCCACCGGCCGGCTCCAGCACACCGCCCCCGACCGGGTCGCCCGCACCCTGACCGCCTGGTCGATCAGCACCAGCGCGGCCATCGCGGCGATGACGGCCGCGTGGGGACTGCTGGCGGCGCTCACCGGCCCGCGCACGGCGATCGCACTCGCGGGGGTCCTGCTCCTGGCGAGCCCACTGCTGCTGCCGCGCGGGGAGAACGGGCGGCGGGACGAGCGCGCGGGTGCCGCCGAGGCCCAGGAAGCGGTGGAGGGCGCCTGAAGGGGACACCCCGCGCACCTCCACCTCCACCTCCACCTCCCGCAGAGCCCTGTCCGGCGGAGGAGCAGAGGAGCAGAGGAGACGTGGACATCGGCGGCTACCGCTCCGGCCGAGGCCGTTCGAGCGCGGGTGACCCGACGACCGACGACAACTTCGCACGCGGGCGTGCCGGTCTCCGCGTCCACGGCGATCCCCCGCACAACCCCTGGCCTTCCCTTCCCTTAGCCTCCCTGCATGATCCGCACAGCGATCCCCACCGACATCCCCGTCATCCACGCCCTGATCCGCGAACTCGCCGCCTACGAGAAGGAACCCCAGGAGGCGAGGGCGACCCCGGAGCAACTCCACGAGGCCCTCTTCGGCGAACACCCCGGCGCCTACGCCCACATCGCGACCGACGACACCACCGGCGAACCCGTCGGCTTCGCCCTGTGGTTCCTCAACTTCTCCACCTGGCGCGGAGTCCACGGCATCTACCTGGAAGACCTGTACGTCCGCCCCACCGCCCGCGGCACCGGCCACGGCAAGGCCCTCCTCACCGAACTGGCCCGCATCTGCGTCGAACGCGGCTACGAACGCCTGGAGTGGTCCGTCCTCAACTGGAACCACCCCGCGATCGACTTCTACGAGGCCCTGGGCGCGCGGCCCCAGGAGGAGTGGACGGCGTATCGGCTGACGGACGGGGCGTTGAGCAAGTTGGGCGCACCGAACGGGAGTTGAGGAGCGAGTTGAGCGGCGAGTTGAGGGGCGTCGGCGGAAATTCGCGTGCACGATCATGTCCGGACTGGGCAGGGTCCCCGCATGAGCTTCACGAATATGCCAAATTTCTTACCGGGCCTCGAACTCTCCCGCCGTTTCTACACAGAGGCCGTCCGCCCCCTCCTCGAAGAGACCGCCCCCGACCTCCCCCACTCCGCCGCCCGCATCGGCAGCGGCTCCGAGGTCCTCGGCTACGACACCCCGCGCTCGGCGGACCACGAATGGGGCCCACGCCTCCAGCTCTTCCTCCGCCCCCGGGACGTCCCCCGCCACGGCGGCCGCATCAGACACCACCTCGCCGAGCACCTCCCGAAAACCTTCCACGGCTACCCGACGAACTTCGCCCCGACGGGTGACGGAGACATCCGCGTCATGAGCGGCACGGCCGGCCCGGTCCACCACCGAGTCGAAGTCACCCACACCGCAGCCTGGTTCACCGCGACCCTGGGCTTCGACCCCACACACGACACAACCCCCGCCGACTGGCTCTCCACCCCCACCCAACTCCTCGCCGAGGTCACAGCGGGCGCGGTCTTCCACGACGGCCTGCACGAACTCGGCCCCGCACGCCACACCCTGCGCTGGTATCCGCCCGACGTCTGGCTCCACGTCCTGGCCCGCCAGTGGAACCGCATCTCCCAGGAGGAGGCCTTCGTGGGCCGCTGCGGCGAAGTGGGCGACGAACTCGGCTCCGCGATGGTCGCCGGCCGCCTCACCCGCCACCTGATGCGCCTCTGCCTCCTCATGGACCGCCGCTACCCGCCGTACAACAAATGGCTCGGCAGCGCCTTCGCCCGCACCACCGCCGGCCACCGCCTCGTCCCGACCCTCACCGCCGCCCTCGCGGCCACGGACTGGCACACCCGCGAGAAACACCTCGCCTACGCCTACGAAGCGGTCGCCGGCATCCACAACCAACTCAACCTGACGGACAGAGTCGACCCGACCACCCGCCCATACCACTCCAGACCGTTCCGGGTACTGCACGCCGAACGCTTCACCAGAGCCCTGACCGCCCGCATCACGGACCCGACGTTGAGAGAACTGCCCGACGACATACGACGTGCCGAGCGGGACGAAGTCTGACCCGGGGGTCCGGGCCGCCGGCCTGCTCCCGGTCGGCTCATGACCGCACTGCCTGGTGCCCGGGTAGCGAACGCGGGCTCACGCAGGGTGGCGTGAGCCCACCACTCATCCGTGGTTACAGCCCGAGGGCCCCGAGGTCGATGCCAGGTGGACGGCCAACTCCCCCAGGCCGCAACCGACATCCAGGGCCCTGCCGCCCTCGCCGGGAGCCGGCGCGTGGGGGCGGAAGCGCCGCCCCCTCCGTGTAGTGCGCGTCCCATGCGTCCTGCGGTGTGTGTCCCAACCGGGTTGCTCCTTCGTGCCGTTCGGGCGACGGGTGCGTCATCGGTCGGCGGACAGGGTGAGGAGGTCGGCGAACAGGCCGCCTCCAACGGGTTCTTGCCGTACTTGCCGCCGTAGCGCAGCTCGGCAGGGCGGCGGGGGCGGCACCCGCCCGGCACCCACCACGGCCCCTTCGGGCCTCACGCACCCACCTCGTTCTTCAGCCGGTCCAGTACCGACCGGGCCGTGCCGACGGCTGCCTGGTCCCCGCGGGCGCGTCCTTCGGCCAGTGACCGTACGGCCCGCAGGCCGGTCAGACAGCGCAGAGCCTGCCGTTCGTCATGGCCCAGGGGGCGGCCGTAGCCGTGGAAGAACGCGGTGCGTACGCGCGGCCGGGTGGCCCACAGGCCGTAGGCGAGGTGGACGAAGTCCAGGACGGCCGGGGCGAAGCGCGACCGCTCGAAGTCCTGCAGGGCCGGCCATGACGTGTCGGACCAGAGGAGGCTCGATTCGAGGACGCCTCCGTGTACGAAGCCGAGGGGCAGACGATCGAGGAGATGCAGGCGGTCGGCGAGCGTCATGACGAACTTCTGGTCCTCCGCCGACAGCAGGTCACCGGCCGCATCGACGTGACGGGCCGACGCGTCGGCGAGACGGGACAGCAGCGAGGACGCCTCACGGCGCGCGGTCGCGGTCGGCCGTCCGGCCTGGTGCAGTTGGGAGACGAGCGCACCGGCCCGCCAGTGGACCGTCTTGAACTCGGCCTCCGTCAGCCGCAGTTGCGGCAGGAGCGTGCCGGGCAGGGTGGTCAGGATCAGAGCCAGGTGCCGCGCGGAGGTGGCCACCAGCCGCGGCGCGCGACCCGGACCGAGGGCGGACACGGCATGCCGGTAGGCGAACGTCTCCCGGGTGAAGTCCCCTGGCGACGCTGCCGACTTGAGATGGAAGCGGGCGTTGTCGGACCTGCGGATCAGGTACCACACGGCCGCCGCGGTCGAGGGTGCGGACGAGACGTTGTGTACGGCGGCGAGCGGGCCCAGGGTGTTCTCGGCCCAGGCGCACAGCGGCGCCGATGGGAGGTTCGGGTCGGTCATGCCCCCCACCTCGGTGTCGGGCGTGACATATCCGCGTCCACCACGATGCCCACCGGGGCTGCATGGAGAGCCTCAGGTCGTCCGGGGAGGGGAGGGGCGCAGACGGGGGTGGGGTTCATGGGATCTCCTGTGCTCGATCGGGTGAGGGGGACGGGGACCAGGGCGTACCGGTGTCCGGCGCGGACGACGGCCACCGTTACGCAACGCCAACAACGCGGCCTGGAAGCCGGGTTGGGGATGACTGATGATGACCGGGCCAACGAGCCCGCAGCCGTCTTCGAACACGCGTGTTTGAGTCGTGTCCCCGCCCCACGGTTACGGGACACGTACGTCGCTCACCCCTGAATCACGGGGCGGACAGGGGTACCGGCCGTGGCCGAATCGCCGCGCACCGGCACTTCTGCAACCGGCGGAACGGGAAGACGTCATCTGCGCCCGGCACCCGAACCTCAAGGTTCCAGCCTGCGCCCGTGGCCGGGTAGGAGTTGACGTTCGGCGCGTACAGCGGCCCCAACTCCGGCAAGCCGTCGAGCAGGACCGCCACGGCGTATCAACCTGACGTTGCTCACCGGCCGGTGGCATCAAGCGCGTTCCGGCTCGTTCGTCTCGTTCGTCCCCTCGGTGGCCGCGGCCGGGGCGCGACGGCGGCCCAGCAAGGCGCTTCCCGCGATCACCAGGCCGATGCAGACGACCTTGGCGGCCTGGTAGTAGCTGGTCGCCAGCTCCTCCGGGGAGCCAGGCAGCCGGAAAAAGACCCACACTGCCGCGAGCCCCCCGAAGACGATCAGCGCGACGGCGCCCCACGCCCCGAGGTCCGCCCACCAGGGCCCCGAGTCGTCACCGCGCTCGTAGGTCTGCTCAACGTCCTTGTCGGTCACGGCCTGTTCCCCTGTGCGTGTGGCGGCAGTTGCGAGGGAAGACGCGGGCCCTGTGCGCGCGGTTCGCAAGACGGAAGCTCTGGCCCCTACTTCCCCGTGGTCTCAGCGGCGCGTCAGCCACCGCCCCACCACGATCGCCAGGGCGATCAGGGCAGCCGCGGTGATCACGAGCGCGATCTTCATGTCTGTGTCCATGACGCCGAACATCCGGGTCTCCTTCTTGAGAGGTGCAGTGGGTCGGGGATTGGGTCAGGCATTGGGTCAGGAATTCCGGGGATGTGCTGGGGGTGGTGCGGGGCGGTGGCTGAGCAGGTCCCCCGGCTGGCACTGGAGGACTTCGCAGATGCGGGTGAGGGTGGTGAACCGGATCGCCTTGGCGCGTCCGTTCTTGAGGACGGACAGGTTGACGTTGGTCACGCCGACGCGGTGGGCGAGTTCGGTGAGGGTCATGCCGTGCTCGGTGAGGAGTTTGTCGAGGTGCACCTCGATGTCGTGGCCCTCGTGGCCCTCGTGGTCGTCGTCGGCGGCCATCAGACGACCCCTTCGAGGTCCTCGCGCATGGACGCGCCCGCGAGCGTGATCCGGGCGAAGGTGAGCAGGCCGAGGCCGGTCAGTACGGCCAGGTAAGGGGTTGACCACATGGTCAGCCAGGCGCCGGCCGTGAAGTCCACGGTCTTGGCGAGTTCCGCGAGCAGGGCTGCTCTGGCGTTGGCCTCGATGATCTCGACGACCAGGCTCCCGAGCAGCACCCACCAACCGAGCCGGCGGAACCGGGATGCCGTCCGCACGGTGTGGACGCCGTCCCGCGCCGCACCCTGCAACAGCCTGTGCAGCAGGAAGAGGCCGCTGATCACCAGCAGCGTCGACGGCAGCGTTCCGAGTACGTCCAGGAGGCGCAGGTGTGCGTCGGGGTTCCCGGCGCAGTAGCGGGGGACTGAGCCGACCTGCGCACCGCTCTCGGGGGAGAAGCCGCCGGGGACGGTCGAGCTGTAGGCCGAGTCGTCGGTGGCACAGACGGCGGCGTCACCCCAACCGCCTCGGACGACGGTGAAGACCAGCCCCGCCGTCAGCAGGGCCAACAGGGTGCGCAGGACGATGGACACGACCGTGGCCATGGGTTCGAGCATCTTCCGGTCTTCGGACACGCCGCGCCGCCTCACCTGTCGTTTCTCGATGTTATCGATTTTCGATGTTATCGATAAACGATAGGTGAGGCGGGTGGGTGACACAAGCCCGTTCGGCGTCGCGGAAGTTCAGAACCTCACGACGAAGTTGTTGACCGTGCCGGTGTCGCCGGTGCCCACGTCGTCGACGCGGAGCTTCCACCAGCCGTTGACCGGCAGGTCGCTCGCGTCGACCGTGTAGATCTTCTTGAGGGTGCCGCCGGGTTCCTCGGCGTTGGCCTTGAGGGCGTGCATGGAGCCGTCGGGTGCGATCAGGTCGATCTTGAGGTCGCCCAGGTACTCGTGCTCGACGTGCACGTACACCTGGAGCTTGGCGGAGCCGACGCCGGACAGGCCGGCGGTCTTCGTCCAGATCTCCGTGTAGTTCTTGTCCGGGATGGCCTTCAGAGTCTGGTTCTCGTACGAGGGGAACCCGAGCGACCAGCCCGCGAGGGTACCGGTGGAACCGGTGGCGGAGTCGGTGACCTTCAGCGTCCAGGTGCCGTTGGCGACCGCGTCGGTGGCATCCACGCCGTAGGTGGTCTGGAGCGTGCCGCCCGCCTCGGAGCCGTAGGCCTTGAGCGTGTAGGACTTGCCGTCCGGACTGGCGAGGACGAGTCGCAGGTCACCGATCTTGGTGTGGGTGAGGTTCGTGTACACCTGGAGCGGGCCGGCGGCGTTGCCGTCGATGTCGGAGACGGCGATGGTGGTGCTGAGGGTGCCGCTGTCCGGGATGGTCTGGCTGGCCGTCGACTCGAACGGGGTCGGGAAGATCAGCGACCAGGTGGTCAGCGTGCCGGTGTCGCCGTCGTCGGTGTCGGTCATCCGCAGATTCCACTCGCCGTTGGCGGGCGAGGCGGAGGCGTCGACCGTGAACTCTCCGACGATGTCGTCCACGCCGTCGGAGCTGCTCGCGCTCTTGAGCAGGTACGTCGAGCCGGTGGGCGAGACGAGCTCCAGCTTGACGTCGCCCCGGTAGGTGTGGGTGATGTTGACGTACGCCTTGAGGTTCTTGGGCGCGTTGCCCTGGTACTCGGCAACGGTGATCGGCGAGGTGGCAGGGGTGCCCGTCGACCCGGTCGGGGCGTCGGGGATCGCGATGTCCTTGTCGTTGTCGGCCTGGAAGGCGCGGGGCTTCTTGTCCCCCTCGGGCTTCTCGTCGACCGCCGCGGCGGCCTTGGCGACGTTGATGCGCGGGATGCTGACGCCTGCCTCGTCGGCGATGGCCGTACCGGTGGTGGCGAGCAGCGATATCAGGCTGGCGATGCCCTCGTTGGGGTACGCCTGGCGGAGGACGGCGAGTGCGCCGGCGACATGCGGGGCCGCCATCGAAGTGCCGCTCTTGGAGTCGTAACCGCCGCTGGGGACGGAGGAGATGATGCCGTTGCCGGGAGCGAACAGGTCGAGCAGCGGGCCGTGGTTGGAGAAGGAGGCGATCTCGTCGTCGTCGGTGGTGGCGCCGACGGAGACGGCGTTGGGCACACAGGCAGGGGCGTTGACGGCGGTGGTCAGAGCGTTGTTGCCGGCGGCCACGACGGTGGCGATGCCGGCCTCGTAGAGCTTGTCGATCGCTGTCTTGCGGGCGTCCTTGGTGCAGGCGGAGGTGTAACTCGCCGAACCCAGGCTCAGGTTGGCGGCGATGATCGGGGTGCCGGCCTGCTGGAGCAGCCACACCTTCTCCAGGGCGGCGACCTGGGCGCTGGTGAAGCTGCGGACACAGGGGGTGGCGGCGGCCGAACCGCAGTACTTCGCGGTGTCGAACTTGGAGAAGACCTGCATCGCGACGATGTCGGCGCCCGGGGCGACACCCGTGACGGGTGCGCCGGAGACGCCGGTGCCGTCACCGGCGGCGATGCCGGCGACATGCGTGCCGTGGTCGCAGCCTTCGAGGGTGGCGCAGGCTCCACTCGCGGAGTTGGCGGCGCCGGTGCCCTCCTGGGTGGCGGTGGCGTTGCCGCAGAGGCTGGTGGCGCCGTAACTGGTGTCGATGGGGGAGAAACACGCCTCGGCGACGACCCGGTCCTTGAGGAACGGGTGGTTGGTGGCGACGCCGGTGTCGATGACGGCGATGGCGCTGCCCTCGCCGGTCCTGCCGGCCTTGTGGGCGTCGTCGGCGCCGATGATCGGGATGCTCTCGTCCAGGCTCGGCTCGGACAACTCGTCCTCGGTGACGCTCACGACACCGTCCTGGGCGGCCAGTTCGTCCAGCCCGTCCTTGTCGACCCGAAGGGTGACCATCGGCAGGGTCTCGAAGGTCTGGAGCGTCTCGCCGACGCTTGCCGCGCCGGACAGGTCGTCGCGGTTCTCGGTGACGACGATGACGCGGACCGTGCTGCCATCGGCGGTGGCGTCGTACAACGGTGCGTCGATCGGGTCGTCCGCGGTCCCGGCCGGTACGTCGTCTGCGGTGGTGGCCGCCGCGACGGTGGCCGGCGACGAGGTACCAGCCGCGTGGGCGGGGATCGCGCCGAGGCTCACGGCCATCACCGTGGTGATGGCCGCCATCCATATCCGTCTATACATATCGCCCTCGGAATCAGGCAGGCATGACTCAGCATGCGAGGAAGGTGAGTGGAGAATTTCGGCACGCCAAAGGCCGGGTGCCGAAGAGAAACGCGACGAAGAGAAATGTGACGAAACGTTGTCCACGTGCGCTTCTCACGCATAGGGCGTGACGCACGGGCGTGATCCGTCAGAAGGCCGTAGGGGAAGCAGTCGGCTGTGCCGACGGCAGCGGCGAGAGGAAGACGGGTCCGCTTGATCGCATCGAAGAGTAAGGCGGCGGAGATCGAGTCCGCAAGGCCCCCATATGACCATCTCGGACCCACACCGAGAAGGGCCGGCCTCCACGATCCGACAGTTGGACCATTCCCGGGATACGGTCAAAACGCAGTTTTTGGGATATATCGCAGAGCAAAGTACAGACCAAATCCAAGCAAACCCAGGGCAACCTCAGGTAAAGCTCAAATAAAGCATGTAAGGGTTCCATGTAGTCGGCCTTTACGGCAAGATCACATCTGCGCGGCAAACGCCGAAGGGGAAAGGCGGAAACCGCGCGTAGGGGGGAGGAGGCGTTCGCTCGCCTGAGGCAATGCCTCCACTTGCATGCTGCATGCATTCCCTACTGCTCAATTCGATTCGTGTTTCCCATCCACGTAATGGAGGCAGTAGATATGCGTAATACCGTGAAGATGACCCGCAAGAGACTCGTCGGACTGGCTGCCGTCACGGCGGCCGCCCTCACCATGGCGGCAATGCCCGCGACGGCGTCCGCGGAAGAGAGCGGCACCACTCCCGAGGCCTACGAGGCCTACCTCGTGGAGCAGGTGGAGCTGGGTGACACGGACGCCCAGGAGACGCTGGACCAGTACTCGGAGCTGTCCGACAGCGACCAGGAAAAGTTCGTCACCCTCCTGAACGACCCTCAGCGCGGTGCGGAGATCGGCGACTTCATCTCGGACGTCTCCGACATCGACACCATCGATGAAGAGGCCTACGAGACCGAGCTGAGGAAGGAGACCGAGGACGGGGACGTCGTTCTTGAGGCGACGCTCAACGTGGAGGAGACCGAGACGGCCCCGACCACCGACGAGGAGCTCTCCGACCCGTCCGCCCGGTACTACGACCGGAGCGCCTGGTACAGCGTCTCCGACACGATCATGCGTGTGAAGGTCACGACGGTGAAGATCGGCGTCAACTACCGCACGACCGCCACCCGGGTCGTCAAGGTCTACAACGGCTGGGCCTCGCACCGGAACTTCGTGCCTTTCGCCGAGTTCTCCAACGGCCCGGTCAAGGAGTGGATCTCCGCCGACCCGGCGAACAACGCCCACGCCGAGACGATCTGGCAGGGCAAGTGGAACGGCTTCAGCTGGGACGCCCGCGAGCGCATCTGGGCCGACCAGAGCGGTTTCAAGGGCGGCTACCTGAAGTAGGCACAAGCGTCGGCACGTCCGGCCGCACCGAGCGGGAACGCGCGGTGCGGCCGGACGTGCCGGTCACCTGCGCGAGGAGTTGGCTGGGGTCGATGTAGAGATGTAGAGCGGAAGGCATCAAAGCCGGTATGAGAATGCGTCGTTGGTGGAGAACGGGCGCGGTCGTCGCGGCGGCCGTGTGCGGGACGTTGGTCGTGCAGGAAGCCAACGGGGCATCCGGCGACAGTGCGCAGGCTGCCGGCAAGTCCGCACCGGTACGCGATCAGGTGCGGTCGGCCGCGTTGACGGTGGGCGGCGATGGGGGGTCCGCGTCGCTCGCCCGGCAAGACGTCGAGCCGTTCAGCATGCTGGGGATCACTTGGCGGAAGCCTTCCGCCGATCTGGCCGGCACGGTCGAGGTGCGGACACGGGCCGCCGGGTCCGGGAAATGGTCCGGCTGGCTGACCCTCGACAGTGACAGCGGTGCGGCAGAGCAGAGCGCCTCCCGGGGTGGCACCGAGCCGGCGTGGGTCGGTCTTTCCGACGGCGTCGAGGCACGGATCAAGGGGAAGGTCGCCTCGAAACTGCCCCAGGGGCTTCGCCTCCACATGATCACGTCCGGCGGCACGAGTACGAGCCCGGGTGCGGCTACCAGTACGGGAAGCGACATCGAGGCCGCCGCCTTCATCGCGGACGCGGACGGGACCGATGGAACCGAGACGCCCACCGTTTCCGAATCCCCGACATCCGACCCGACCGACGTCACTCCCACCCCCGAGTCCGCGACGCCGGATCCGGTCGCCACCGAGCCCTCCCCCACGGACTCCGAGTCCACGTCGGAGTCGCCGTCCGAGTCTCCCTCGGCCCTGGCCTCCGAGAGCACCGCTCCCAGCGAGTCGGCGACCACCTCGCCCTCGCCTTCCACGGCTTCCCAGCCCCCCGTCACCGCCCGTTCGGGGTGGGGCGCGGACGAATCACTGAGCCCGGAGGAGCCGACGTACATCGCGGGGAAGATCAAGGCGGTGGTCGTCCACCACACGGCCTCGACCAACGACTACACCTGCGCCCAGGCGCCCTCGATCATCAACGCGATCTACACGTACGACGTGACGACGCTGGGCTGGAAGGACATCGGCTACAACTTCCTCGTCGACAAGTGCGGGACGATCTACGAGGGCCGCAAGGGCGGTGTCGGTCTCCCGGTCGTCGGCGCGCACGCGTACGGCTTCAACTCGCTGACCACCGGCATCTCCGTCCTCGGCACCTACACGGATGCCGCACCCTCGACGGAGGCGATGACCTCGGTCGCCCGCCTCTCCGCCTGGAAGCTGGGCCAGTACGGCGTCGAACCGGACTCGAAGGTCACCCTCACCACCGCCGTCAGCGGCCAGAACCTCGCCGGCAGGAGCTGGGGCCCGGGCGAACAGATGACGTTCCCCGCGATCCACGGCCACCGCGACGGCTACAACACCCTGTGCCCGGGTGACGCGTTCTACGCCGCCCTCGGCACCGTCCGTACGCTGGCCGCCGGCCTCACCATCGACGACGCCACCGGCACGAGCGTGGTCAATACGGCCTCCTACACCAACGGCCCGCTCACGGTGACCTGATCCACCACGACCCCGCCGGCACTCGTCTCGTCGTACGGAATCCTGGTCGACGGCAAGACAGCCGCCACCGCCACGGTGAACACCACGGCGGTCCCGCTGACCCTCCGCTGGAAGGCGACCGGCAACGTCTCCCTGAAGGAGGCGAAGCTCACCGCGCCCCTCGCCAGGACATACGGGCCGACGGTGACCAGTGCCGCGAAGACCGGGACCTGGACCGTCAAGTCCTCGTCGCGCGCGGTTCCACAACCCCTGCATGGTCTGTGAGGCCCACGGGTCGTGCCGTTTGTTTCACTGCTTGACCGGGGTGTTGCCGTTCATCGCGAAGCGGGCGGAGCACTGCTCGTCGGATCGGTCGTCCGCGTTCCAGACGCAGATCCACATCGTGTGACCGACATCCGGGACGAAACTTGTTTTCGCGGCGCCCACGGAGGCGTGGAACACGTAGGCGATGCCGTCGTTGCGGTACAGCTCGGCGCCGCAGCTCTGGCCGAGGGAGGTGTTGAGGACGCCTGCCAGCTCGCCGGAGCCGTTGTCGTCCAGCCAGGCGGAGCAGGCGGCGTCGTTGCCGACCCAGGAGGTGTCCGCCTCTGAGCCCTTGACCTGTGCCGGGTCGTCGCCGCCGTTGACACCGCTGATCGACGACGAGGTGACGTGGGGGGTGGCTGCCGAGGACGTGGTGGTCTTGACGGCGCCGGAGGGCGAACGTGTGCTGGACGCGCTCGGCGTGACGGTCGTGTCCGTGCCGGCCGTGACCACCGGGGTCGGGCCCCCGGACTTCGCGGTGGGCGAGGCCGAACGGCTCGGGTTCGCGGAGGACGTCCGTGTCGCCCCGCCCATGGGCTCGACGCTGACCGACGCGCTGCCGGACGGATGCGCGGCGCCGTTGTGCCGGGAACCGGACGGGCCGAGTTCGAACGCCGCGACGGCGCCGAGTGCGATCACTGCGGCGGTCGCGAGCAGGAGCAGGCGTTTGCGTGGGCGGCGCGGTAACGCGGCGGACGGGGGCACGGTCTCGGGCGTCGGATCCGCGTCCAGGTCCGGCGGCGGAACGGTCTCCAGCTTGCCGACGGGCGTCGCGGCGAAGGCACGTCGCGAGGCGATGCGTGACATGACCTCGGAAGGCCAGGTGGGAGAAGGATCAGGCAGGTGTGCGCGAGCCGCCTCCGCCACCTCGTCTACGGTGGGGCGGGCTCCGGGGCCGGTCGCGAGACAGGACCCGATGACGGCGGCGAGGTCGGCGTCCACGGCACGCAGCGGCTCGACGTCGGGGACGACACCGGGCGTGCGGCCCGAGGCCGCGTAGAGGACGAGCGCCCCGAGCGCGTAGACGTCGGCGGGCGCGTCCACGTCCTCGTCCCCGGCCTGCTGTTCCGGTGCCGAGAATCCCTGCGTGCCGTAGCTGCCACCGCTCTTGGTGAGCCTCGCCTGGTCCGCGGCGCGCGCGATGCCGAAGTCGATCAGTTTCACGCCGTCGCGGACCAGCATGACGTTGCCGGGCTTGACGTCACGGTGCACGATCTCCAGCGCGTGCACGGCCGACAGGTGGGTGGCCGCCTCCGCCAGCAGCAGCCACAGCGCCTCGGCGGGCAGCGGGCCGCGCAGCCGGACCGCCTCGTCCACGGTGAGTCCGGGCACGTACTCGGTGGCGAACCAGGGACGTTCCGCGGTGCCGTCGCTCGCCAAAACCCGCGGCGCGACCCCGGCCGGCACCCGGTAGAGGATGCCGACCTCGCGTTCGAAGCGCTCGCTGGAGACCAGCCGTGACCGGACGCGCTTGACGGCTGCGTAGCCCTTGTCGGACGCCCCGAGGTAGACCTCGCCCATGCCGCCGACGCCGAGCAGACCGATGATGTGGAAGCTGCCGATCTCCTGCGGATCGTCCGCGCCGAGCGGTTCGGCGATCGTGCTGTCCATCATCAGAAGTTCCCCGACCGCTCGCGTTCACGGGCGGGCAGGCTATCGAGCAAGTCGGGGCAAGGCAACACGAGTTGGCGGCGAACACGCCTTTGCCCAGCGTACGTATCAGCGGGAGGACCGGTCCTCGCGGTGCGCTCATACACTGACGCGAGCCGAGCCGGAGGTATGTGATATGGCATACGGAAACTTCCCACCCCAGATGCTGCCACCGGGCAGTCCCTCCGACAGGGTGCCCTCGGCGCCGCCGGGGACGATCTTCGTACTGGGCCCGGAGGGCGGGTACGCCGTGCCGCCGCGCCGGTACACGCTGCTGTTCGGGCGCGACCGCGAGGACGTGCATGTGCCGGTCGGTGTCGACGACCCGACCGTCAGCCGCCGGCACGGCGTGTTCACCTGCACGGCCACGGACGGCGAATGGTGGCTTATAAACACCGGCAATCTGCCGATCGAACTGCCCGACGGCGTGCTGATGCTCAACGGCCACAAGCGGCTCATCGCGTCCGGGTACACCCCGTTGGTGATCAACTCGTCCAAGCGGCGTTCCCACCTGGTGGAGGTCCGCGTCGTGGACGAGGACGACCGGCATCCCCGCTCCACGAGCGGTGCGGAGACCGTGGATCCCGAGACGGTCTACGAACTCTCCCCGCAGGAGCGGCTGGTGCTGACCGGGCTCGCCCGGCGCTACCTGGAGGGCCACGACGCCTTCCCGCTCCCGCTGGCCTGGGAGGACACGGCCCGTCTGGTCAACGCCTCCCCTTACGCGACCAAGTCCTGGACCCACAAGTCGGTCGCGAACACGGTCGAGGACGTACGCGAACGGCTGCACCGCCGGGGCGTGCGCGGACTGCTGCGCGACGAGGTCGGCGAGCCGGTCGGGTCGACACTCAGCGTCAACCTGATCAGGGAACTGCTGAAGACGGCGACGCTGAGTGCTCAGGACCTGGAGTTGCTGGCCGACAAGGACTGAGCGGATCGCGGAGTACGTGCCCCGGCCGATCGTCGGCCGGGGCACGCGGCGTTCTCAGCCTTCCGCGTCTTCCGCGTCACGCTCGACTGCGGCGTTGTACGTGACGTACATGGGGCCGTCCTGGACTGTGAAGGAGGCCGCCTGGTCCTCCGCGGAACTCTGCTGGTGTGGTTGCGGCTTCGGCTGCTCGGGGAGAGGCGTCGTGGTCGTCACGCGGTTGTTGTCTCCTACGACGAAGGTGCCGGAGACGTCACCGGTGTGGATGTCTCCGTGTGTGGGTTCCGCGGGCATGGCGGGCCTTTCTTGGTCGGTTTCGGGAAGGTCAGGCGCCGCAGTCGATCTGCAGACTGTCTGCGGCCGAGTTCATCGCCGCGACCTGACTCGATGTGTCGAGCACGCTGCCTCCGCCACCGGAGTTGAACGACTGATACTGGCTCGCTGTCTGCTGAGCGGCGGTCAGCATGGCGTTGAGGTCTGTTTCCACGGAGCTGTCCTGAACTTCCGATATGGCCTGCTGCAACGTGGACTCGGTGGAGTTCAGGTCGCTGATGACCGTGTTGTCGGCGGCGACCACCGCACTGTTGTCGGGAAGGGTGGACGTCTCGCCCGCGTTGTAGGAGCTCATCTCACTGTTGTATGAGTCGATCGCGTCGGACGCGGCGGAGACGTCGGTATTGAACTGCGTGATCTGTGGCGACAGGGCCGAGATCACGGTCGCGCACACGGGATCGACCGTGGGCGAGGTGTCGTCGGTGGGCGAGGTGTCGTAGCTCAGGTCCGGCGTGATGACGGGGCTCGGCACGACGACTGGAGACGAGGTCGGCTGGTCGTTCGCGGA
The DNA here is from genome assembly GCF_040655155.1 of Streptomyces sp. NPDC050508. Classification (NCBI taxonomy): domain Bacteria; kingdom Bacillati; phylum Actinomycetota; class Actinomycetes; order Kitasatosporales; family Streptomycetaceae; genus Streptomyces; species Streptomyces sp. NPDC050508. The sequence goes on along the minus strand of NZ_JBFAJJ010000009.1, from coordinate 191,088 downwards.
GACCATGGCACCCACGCCCAGCACGGCCGCGAGGCCCAGCGTGCAGGCGAGCGCCAGTCCCGTTATTCCGCTCTTGGCACCTGTCGCGACGGCGGCGGCACCTCCCGTGTGGCCCGTGCTCGCCGTAGTCGTCGTGGTGCTCGCGGCGTGCGTAGGCGAGGCGACGGAAGAATGCGCCCCCGAGAGGTCGATCTGCTGGGGTACCGGTGCCGCTGAGTGTGCGCCAGTCACCTGGGACATGTCGACCACCGGCCTCGCCGCGTGGACGGGCAGGGCTGTGTGCACGGGAGCCGACGTGGCGGACGTGGCGGACGTGACGGCGGTCGAGTGGGTGACGGCCTGCGTGTGGACCGCACCGTGCGTCGTCGGGGTGAACGCGTGCACCGGCGATGTGGCAGCCGGCGGGGCGGAGACCGACGCCGCCGTGGCGACCTGATGGACCGCCGAATGCGCGTGCAGGGCGGTGAGTTCCCGCCACAGCACGTCCGCCTCCAGCACCAGGGCCGCCGTCATCGCACCCCGGCCGAGCGCCCTCCGTCGGGTGCGGGCCTCGCCCAGGAAGAACTCCTCACTCTCCTTGTCCCCCGCGCTCTTCGCCGCTGCCCAGCCGACTCCGAGCAGGCTGCCCCACGCGTCGAACTGCCGGGACAGCGCCAGCTTCGGCGAGGCGGCACGGGCCAACGCCGCGCCGAGCCGCGCGTGTCCGCTCCGCTCCGCTCGCAGCACCACGACGTCCAGGGCCTGGAAGTGCGCCGCGACGTCGTCCGGGGTGGTGTCCCTCGCCTCGACCCACGCGGTGAGCGCCCGGCAGAGCTGATCGGCGGGAAACTCCGTCTTCCGCATGTTCAGCACGCACTCGGCGACATCCGGCGGACAGCTGTAGCCGGTCTCGGAGGCGAGCAGCAGGCCGTGTCGCACCAGACCACCGGCGACCGTGTCGATGTCCGGCCGGTCGAGCAGGTCGTGGAGATGCCGGGCGGCCAACTCGGCGCCGGACAGCGAGCCGAGCAGGTGCAGCAGGTCGCGCTCGTGCGGCTGGAGCTTGTTCAGCAGCGCGGGAAGCAGTTCGGGGAGATCGGCGATGCCCGGCAGTCCCTTGCCGGTCGCGGCCGACAGGGCGATGCGCCGCAGCCGGAGCGGGTTGCCGTCCACCGCGTCGCACAGCGCGGCCACGACCGGCGCCTCGTCGGGCCGCAGCTCGCGGGGCAGCAGCGCCTCCACCAGTTCCGCCGCCGCCGGGGCCGACAGCCCTTCGAGCCGGATCGCGTGCACGCCGGCGACCGCGGACCGCTGCTGCGAGGTGAAGACGAACGTGGACTGCCCGGCCATGTCGAGGAGTCGGCGCAGGTCCTTCTCGCCGAGTCCCGCGTCGTCCAGGTAGATCCGCAGCCGCAGGGTCTTCAGATGCTCCTTCAACACCTCCAACGAGGGCTTGTAGTGGGGCGCGTCGAAGCTGATGTCGAATATCGCCTGCGCGATGTCGTCGGCCGTACGTCCGCCGGCTTCGACATAGGCCACGCCTTCGGGCCCGTGCGGCAGCTCGCACGCGAGGTGGCGCAGCAGCGCGCTCTTGCCGACCCCGGACGCGCCCCAGACCTGCACCAACTGCCGTGTCTCGATCGCCTCTTGCAGTACGCGCACGTCCCGCGCACGTCCGATCAGCGGCTCGGCGGCGGGCGACGGCAGGTGAGAGATCGGCGAGCGCTTGACCGGAACCGGCGGCGGTCCCCCGTACACGGTGTTGTTGTCGCCTATGACCGCGGTTCCGGACACGTTGCCGATCCGGATCCATCCCGAATCGTCCGCGGCACCGTTGTTCTCTGGCATCTGTTTCCCCCGTCCTCTCCAACGCCCGGGTCCCGGCACTCGGTCAGGCTGGTGCCGACCCGTCGTGCGAACCCGGCGTTATTACGTGTTCGGCGAGATCGCCGGCAATCCGGTGGGCCCGGCCGCGACGGCGATCCGGGCGAGGTGTTCCAGGTCGAGGATCGTGATCCTGCGGTAGCCGGTCACGACCGCGCCGGACTCCCGCAACGCCCGCAGCGCCTTGTGGATCGACGACTCCGCCGCGCCGACCAGGGTGGCCATCTCCGGCTGTGACAGCGGGAGTTGGGCTGCGTTCCGGCCGGGAGGCCCGTAGATGACGGCCAGGTGGTGCAGGATCCTGGCCAGCCGCCCGAGCACGTCGCAACCGGTGAAGTCGACGATCCGGCCGGTCGCCGTGCGCAGCTTGGCCACCACGCTCGCGCTGAGCGCGAGTCCTATGGAGGGGTGCTGTTTCGTGCACTCCAGCAGTTCGGAGCGCAGGATGTAGCGGGCCAGCACCCTGCCACAGGCGGTCACGGTGCCACTGCGCGGCTGACCGTCGATCCCGGCGAACTCCCCGACCAGGTCCCCTGCCATCCGCACGGCCAGCAGCGCCTCGCGGCCGTCCTGCGCGTGCGCGGTGACCTTCACTGTGCCGCCGAGCAGGAGCAGCGCGAAGTCCGAGCTGTCGGCCTCGCGGATGGTGATCTGACCGGCCGGGTAGACCACGCGGTGGCCGAGCCCCATGAGAATTCCGCGGTCGGCCTCGTCGACCCGGCCGAGCAGCCCGGCCGACGGCCAGTAGGCCGCGACACCGCGAACACGTGTGTTGCTCATCGGCCACACCTCTCTTCCTCGCGCGGCCGAAACCGCACAAGCCGTATTAGTAGCCGTTCTACCCGGGGACCCCTCCTCTACGGTCTCGTCAATCATCTTGTCGACACCGGATAACCGGGGATGACTGGGACGACAGAAAATCGATCTTCGAATTACCTGCGCCTGTCGTCATCGCGTGCCGTAATCGCGGAGGAATTGTGAATCCGAGGTACGAATACCGAGCCCTGCTGGCGTGCGACATCGCGGGCTCCGCGGGCCGCGGCGAGCAGCGGCTGCAGGAGATCCGCAGAGTTCTGCGTTCCGCGCTGTTCGACGCCCTGAGCACCGCGGACCTGGACCCGCGGAACTTCTTGTACGTCGACACCGGCGACGGCTGCCAACTCGTCGCGCCGGCCGCGCTGCCCAAGGCCGGACTGCTGTTCCCGCTGCTCCCGGAGCTGAACGCGCGGATCCGCAAGCACAACCGGAACACCTCCGCGGACACCCGGCTGCGGGTGCGGGCGGCGGTGCACGCGGGGGAGATCCGGCTCGATCCGGACGGCACCGTCTCCGGCGCCCCCTTCGAGGCGCTGGCCCGGCTGCTCGACTCGGCCCCGCTGCGGCATGCGACCCGGGCCGGTACCCGCGGCACCCCGGTGGCGGCGATCCTCTCGCACCACTTCTACGAGGAGACGGTCGGCCACGGCTACGAGGGTCTCGACGCCGACGCCTTCACCCCGGCCGACGTCCGGGTCAAGGAGTACGCCGCGAAGGCCTGGCTCTGGTATCCGGGCAGCCCCGTCGGACCGCAGGTCGGTTCCGGCCGGGAGTCCGGCTTCAGCGAGCAGCCCGTGCGGCCCGAGCCGGGGACCGCGGAGCAACTCGTCCGGGCCACCGGAAACAGCACGGTCTTCGCCGCGCACCGGGGCGACCAGTACATCCGTCACAACGACCGGGGTTGATACGCGCCGATGAACGAGGAACTCGCCGAGCTGGCCGCGAGCGGCGCCACCGCTCTGGTCTCCGCAATGGGCACCGATCTCTGGCAGGAGGCGAAGAGGCTGATGGGCGGCGTCCTCGCCCAGGTTCGCGGCAGCCGACGCAATGAGCTGTCCGCCGCGCTGACCCGGCAGTCGACCGCCGCGAGGGGAGCGGTCGACGCCGGGGCGGTGCGCTACTGGACCGACGCCCTGTCCCAACTGCTCGACCGGAATCCGGATCTCGCCCAGAACGTCATGGCCCTGGCTTCGCTGCGAATACCAGAAAGGCCGGACATCGTGATCCAGGTCAATTCCGCCACCAATTCAGGCGAGGTATTCGCGGTGCAGAACGGCACTCAGCACTTTGCCTCCGGGCCGAAATCCCACGATTCCGGGGAACAGCCGTGAGCCGGCACGACAGCCGACACGACAGCCGGCGGGGCGGTCTCATGGACGGACGGTTGCGGGCGGTGCTGTTCGTTGCCGTCGTCATCGGGGCCTTCATCGAGGTCAGCACGCCACATCGGCGCTACGGCCCGCTGGTGGACGTCTTCGCCCTCGCGGCGGTGGGCGTCGTAGGCGCGGCGGCCGTGCTGGGGTCCGAGTCCGCCGCGACGCCGGCCCGGCTCGCACCGGAACCCCAGCCCAGCCCGACGGTTCCGGTCTGCCGTTACGTCACCGGACCGGCGGTGCCGCAGTCCCAGCCCCCGAGGCCCCGGCCGTTCCTGCGCGAGCGGCCGACCGACCTGAGCGTCCCCCGCTTCGGCGACGGCTCCCGTGCCCAGGGCTACCCCTGGCTGCTGCCGGAGCGCACGGTGCAGAACGGGATCGCCGCCGACGAGGCCACGGTCGGTGCCTTCAGCATCCGCGCGGCCTCCGTCATCGGGCCCGGCCACCGCTGCGGCGAACCCGCCGAGCCGCGCCAGGACTCGTACCGGATCGGGCGCAGCCGGGACAGCCGGTACGCGATCGTGGCCGTGGCCGACGGCCTGTCCAGCGCGGCCTGGTCCGACGCCGGGGCCACCACGGCCTCCAGCCAGGCCGTCACCCTGCTGCGCGAGCAGATCGGGACAGTGGGCTTCGGCGGGCTCGATGTCAAAGAGCTGTACGGGCGGATCGCGGAATCGATCGCCGCACACGCGACCGGCCGCGGCGTCGACACCTCGCACATGGCCACGGTGCTGATCACCGCGGTGCTCGCCGAGCCGGACGCGAACGGCATCGCGAAGGCCTGGGTCGCGTGGCTCGGCGACAGTTCGGCCTGGACACTCGACCCGCACATCGCGGGGTGGCGGTTCGCCGCCGGCGAGGCGAAGGACCGCGCGGCCGCGGTGGTCTCGAACGAGGTCGCCGGGCGGCTGCCGGACACACCCCAACTGGCCAGGGACCACTACGTCACGCTGGCTCCCGGCGCCGCCCTCGCCCTGGTCACGGACGGGATCGGCGACGCGTGGGCGGACCCGGCGGGCAACGTCAACGAGTACTTCGCCAACGCCTGGCGCTCGCCGGTGCCGGCCACGCGGTTCACCGCCGACGTCGGCTTCGACGCACCGCAGTGCCTCGACGACCGCACCGCGGTCGTGCTGTGGAACGGCGGCCGGGCATGACCGAATCCCCTACCGTCGACGGCGCGGACGACAGTGTCGGCGACGACAACCGCCCGGCGGCCGATCCACGGGGCTGGGCGTTGCCACGGACCGTGAGCGTCGGCGAGCTCGGACCACTGGACGATCCGATCTCCGAACACAACGGCCAGGCCATCGCCGTAAGACCACTGAAGAACCATCCGGGCTGGCTGGCCAAGCTCTACCGGCCGGACCAGCACCCGGAGGACGCCGACCGGCTCGACCTGCTGATCTCGGCCCCGGGCACGCTGCCCGAGGCGGACCGTGCGCTCCTGTACACCGGCACGTGCTGGCCCGCGGCCCGGATCCACGCGCCCGGCAACCCGGCCGTCGGCTGCGTGATCCCGAAGGCGCCCGAGCAGTACCGATCCGAGCTGCGGCGCGGCGAGTTCAGCGAGCGCCGCTTCGTGGAGATCGACTGGCTGGCGAAGTCCGACGAGTCGATCCGGGGCGTCGGACTGCCGCCCCCCGGCTTCGCAGGCAGGCTGGCCGCCTGTCGCCGACTGACGGAGCTCGCCGCGATCCTGGAGAGCCTGGGCCTGGTCTACTCGGACTGGTCGTTCTCCAACGCCTTCTGGAGCCCGGATCAGCGCTCCGTCTACCTCATCGACGTCGACGGCTGTCAGCCCAAGAAGATGGCCGACCTCCACCAGCCGAACTGGGCCGACCCGCTCACACCGCCGGGCACCGACGCGGACGAGTACACCGACCGCTACCGGATCGGACTGCTCGTCGCCAAATGCCTGACGGGCCGGCGTGACGCGCACGCCTTCCACACCGTCGCCGGGTCCGCCTGGCAGAACCAGCCCGCCGTCTCCGAGGTGCTGCTCGACATGCTGCTCGCGACCGACCGCGAGCGACGTCCTTCGGCCGCCCAGCTGAGTCAGGCGCTGAACAGCGGCCCCTATCTCAGGCCCGCGCCACCTCCGACACGCACAGCACTGCCCCCGCTGCCCGCCCTGCCCACGCAGCGCCCAGCCCCGAAGCCCCCCGCCGGCTCCCACAAGCCCGTGCCGAAACCCGGGCCGACGCCCCCCAAACCGCCCGAGCCCGGCCCGCACGCCGGCTGGATTCTCGTAGTCGTCATAGCCGTGATCCTGCTGTTCGTCATCGCGGCCAACCACTAGCTCAGAGGTGCACCATGTCACTCTGCCTGCCCACCTACGTGGTGATCGACGCGTCCTCGTCGATGAAGGAGCACGAGGGAGTGCTCAACGCGACCCTCTCCCGTCTGCACTACAACCTGGCGACGAATCCCCGCGTCTCGGAGTTCGCCCGAGTCTGCGTGATCGCCTTCTCCACCGATGTACACGTGGTGATCCCGATGTCGGACATGGAGCAGGTACCGGCCATGCCCGAGGTGATCTGCGGCGGGCGCACGGAATACGGCAAGACCTTCGACCGGGTGCGGGAGTGCATCGAACAGGATGTCAGCGATCTGAGGATGCAGAACTTCAGCGTGCTGCGCCCGACGATCTTCTTCCTGACCGACGGCGGTCCGACCGACGCGCACTGGCAGAACTCCTTCCGCACGCTGGTGAACCGGGACTGGCCGCGCCACCCGCACGTGATCGCCTACGGCTTCGGCGGCGCGAAGCGCGACGTGCTGGAAAAGGTGGCGACCAAGGCGCTGTTCATCGCCGACGGTTCGGACACGGAGTCGGCACTGAGCGGAGCGATCACCGGTCTGCTCAACACCCTGATCGCCTCGTCGAAGACCGGTCAGATGCAGATCGCCACCGACGTCAAGGGCTTCGAGTACGTCCAGGTCGCCCAGGAGTACGTGGACTGATGACGGACATCGAACCGCGTTCCACGGCATCCCGCACACTGCGCGCCTCCGTCGGACTGACCGCGCTGGCCGCAGCGCTGCTCACCTGTGGCGCCGCGGTCGAGGTGACGGGCAACCTCCTCGGCTCCCCGGCGAACGGAAGCGGAAGGAGCTCGCACCCGACGCCGACTGTGCACCCGACCCCCACCCGCTCCCGCGCCTCCGAGACACCGTCGCCGAACCGCCCTCCGCCGACCTCACCCACCTACCTACCCACCGAGCCCCACGACCACGGCTACCGCTACCGGTAGTTCGTCAAAGGGGCGGTAGAGGTCAAGGCCGCGTCGGTGACCGCGTCGAGCAGGACATGCATCGAGCGCGCGGCACGAGCAGGTGACGTTTGCGGAGCACGCACACCATCAATTGCACGGGCCCGTAAGGCAGTTGGGAAGGCAAACGGGCCCACGGCAGCCCAGAGCGGGAGGCACACGTGGGAATACTGCACGCGATCCGGATGCAGAAGCTCGTCGCGGATGCCAGGCGCGCACACGCGCAAGGGGACGACACCTTCGAAGCGTCCATCGACATCGACCCCCGGGGCATGGCCCGGGTCAGGAACCCCATGAAGAAGATCCGCAAGGAGATCGATCTTGTCGTGCGATCCGTCGAAACCGTTGGCTGGGAGTGCGTGGGCGTGGACCAGTTCATGTACTCGATCAATATGGAGTTCGTCCGCGCGGGCTGAAAGGCCGTCCCGGGGCAGGAGGGCAGTGCCTCCCAGTAGCACAGGGGGTGTCCGTCGACATGACGGACTCAGAGGGGGCCGCTGTCCGCGAAAGCGACAGGTCGTCCTCGCCGAACGGCGCACGCTCGGCCGGCTGTTGACCACCAGCAGCCGGTCGCCGACCATCAGAGCCTCGTCCCGCACCTCCTGCCCCGGCGTCCCCGTGTCGCTCCCGGCCGGATCGAGCCCGATCTCGGCGAGGCACCCTTCAAGTCCCTCCGCAGACAGACCGAGGAACCGGCCTGCCGCACTGTTGATCACGGTGATGCACCCCTGCGCGTCACAGCAGACCACAGCCTCCCGGTTCTGCAACACGCTTGTGATCTCCTCCAGTTGAGGGCTGAAGGTGCCGCGCTTGAGCCTGCGGGCGCGCAGGAAGGCGGCGTCGACTCCGATGCCGACGCAGGTGCCGAACGCGGTCACTTCCTGCCCGACCCAGGCGGCGACCCGGTCAGGGCACGCAGTTCGGCACCCGCCTCGTACTCGACGCGCCAGCCGCCGCCCGTGATCCCGGGCGTCACATTTCAGCCTTCGACCAAGGGGAGGCGATAGTCCCCTGCCCGAAACAAGAAACCCCAGGTCAGAGTCCTGACCCGGGGTTTCCACGGAGCCCCCTGCCGGATGCGAACCGACGACCTACGCATTACAAGTCCGGGCAGGATCTTGCTGGATGGTTCCGGACGCTGACTCGGTGTCCGAAACCGCCAGGTCAGGGCAGGTTCGCCATAGGGCCCGATCCACGTCAGCACGGCTCATGCCACGCCGTCCGCTCACGCATCGCTCACGCAGAAGAGACGCACACGCAGAAGAGACGCTCACGCGGACACGTCATCCCAGCCCGTCCTCCTCGGCCGGGTCGGCGCCGGCCGGCAGCACCCCGGCCAGCGACTCCAGGGACGGGCGCCGGCCGCGCTCCACGTGTACGAAGGCCAGGGACGCGGCGAGTTCGGTGTCGCCGGCGCAGATCGCCTCGTACAACTCGCGGTGTTCGGTGCAGAGGACGCCCGGGTCGCGGTCGGAGGTCAGCCGGAACAGCCAGCGGACGCGGGCGCTGATGGGCGCCATCATCGAGTTGAGCAGGCGGCTGCCCGACAGCCGCACGATCGCTTCGTGGAAGGCGGCGTTGGCGGCGGCGATCTCGGGCTGCCGGCCTTCGTCCGTGGCGAGTTCGGCGCGGGCGAAGGCGGGTGAGAGCAGCGCGGAGGCGCGTTCGGCCGCCTGCCCGCTCGCGAGCCGGGCGGCGAGCACTTCGAGGCTCGTACGCACGCTGAACAACTCGTCGATATCGCGCAGGGTCAGCTGCGTGACCATCGATCCGCGCCGGGGCAGCGTCGTGATCAGCCCCTCGGCTTCGAGCTGGGGCAGGGCCTCGCGGATCGGGATCCGGGAGACGTCGAGGCGTTCCGACAGCTCGCGCTCCAACAGCCGTGTGCCCGGCGGCAGTTCGCCTTCGATGATGCCGTCGCGCAGGTACTCGTAGACCTTGTGGACCAGTGAGCGGCTGTCGGAGCCGGAGGAGTCCGTGAGTGACATGGCATACAAGATAGCCGAGGCTCCACTCGGGCCATCAAGGCCCGTGGTCGATCTTCACGTCGCGCAGCCTCGCCCAACAGCCGCTCCCACCTGGTGTTTTTACAGGCATGGAATCTGAGCGACCCATCACTTACGTCGAGTTAACATCGCAGCCCTGTAGCCGCCGAACCGTAGTTGGTATACCAATAGCACTCACTGGTTGACGGAGGCACTCATGGATCGCACCGCACCAAGTCCCCTGAAGATCACGAACACGACCGCGCCCCAGGCACCCGAGGCATCCCCGGCAGGTGTCGCATGAGTGCGTCCCAGGTCTCCGCGCCGTCCGCGGCGCGCCCCGCCACCAACACCCTCGCGCGGACCCTCGACGAAGCCGGCTTCACCCGGGCCCAGTTCTGGGTGCTCATGATCATCCTGGCCGGGATGTTCTTCGACACCCTGGAGCAGAACTCCGTGGGGGCGATGGGCAGCCTCATCAAGTCGTCCCTGCACATCGGCAACAACGAGCTGACCGCGATCAACAGCTTCACCGTGATCGGCGGCCTGATCGGCCGGTTCGCGGGCGGCTGGATCGCCGACCGGCACGGCCGCCGCACCTCGCTCAGCGTCAATCTCCTCGTCTACACCCTGGGTGGACTGCTCAGCGCCGTCGCGATGAACTACCCCACCCTGCTGGCGAGTCGACTCATCGTGGGGATCGGCTTGGGCGGCGAGTTCACCATCGGCATCGCGATGCTGTGCGAGATGGTCGCCACCCGCCACCGCGGAACGCTCGTCGCCATCCTCAACGTCGGCTCCGGCGGCGTCGGCAACTTCCTCTCCTACGGCCTGTTCCTCCTGCTCCTGGGACCGCTCGCCCCCGCGCTCGGCGGCGACCACCTGGTGTGGCGCTGGACGTTCGTCCTGCTCGCCCTGCCCGCCCTGATCGTGGTGGTATACCGACGGCGCCTGCCGGAGACCCCCCGCTTCCTCCTCTCCCAGGGCCGCGTCGACGACGCCAACCGCTCCCTGGCCCGGCTGACCGGCGACCGGCTCGACCCGAAGCACGTACCGGCGTCCGTCCCGCCCGTACTGACCGAGGCGGACATCCCCGCCCGGCAGGTCAAGGCGTCACCGGCGGCGGTCTTCGGCCCCTCGGTCCTGTCCCGTACGGTCACCATCGGCGCCGCGTCCTGGATGGCGTTCGGCGCGCAGGTCACCCTCAACTTCCTGATGCCGACGCTGCTGACCGAGCGTGGCTACACCCTGTCCGACAGCCTGCTCTACACGATGATCATGAACGTCGGCTCACTGCTGGGCGCCTGCGCCTCGGCACTGCTCGCGGGCCGCTACGGCAGGCGGTCGGTCATCGGCGTGGCCGGCAGCCTGGGCTGTCTCACCGCCGTCGCCTTCGCGGTGTTCGCCCACCAGACCGCGGCGATCCTCCTCCTCGGCGCGCTCTTCCAGTTCTTCACCATGCTCACCAACACCACCCTCGCCGTCTGGTCCCCGGAGCTGTACCCGACCCCGATCCGGGCCAGCGGCACCTCCATCGTCAACGGCATCGGCAACATCGCCGGAGCCGTCATGCCCTTCGCCGCCGTCGCGCTGTGGGACCGGTTCTCCTTCGCGGGCGTCTTCGGGATGGTCGCGGTGATGTACGCGGCACTCGTCATCGCCTCCCGGTTCGCCCCCGAGACCCGCAGCCGCACGCTCGAAGAGGTCAACGAGACGACGGCCCCCACACCGACCCACGCCTGACCAGCACCAGCGGCACCCGCACCGTCGTACCCCATCCCCCTGGAGAGGACGAACAACATGGACAAGCTCACGATCTCCGCCACCGCCAACGGCCTGAACTACCTGCCCGAATACCTCGCCGACCACGAAGGCCTCTTCCACGACACGGGACTTGAGGTCACCGCCGTCGCCCGCGACCCGTGGACCGGCGTCCTCGACGACCTCGAAACCGGCCACGCCGACATCGCGCTCGGCGGCCTGTGGGTGCCGGCCATGTACGCCGGCAGCGAGCGCGAACTGAGCGTCGTGTGCCAGCTCAACCACCAGTTCCCCATGGCCATAGCGGTCCGGGACGGCAACTCCACCGGATCCGGCGACTTCGCCCTGGAGGACCTGCTCGGCAAGGTCGTCCTGGCCCCCGGCGCAGGCGGCAGCGCCCCCTACGAGTTCACCGCCGGCCTGCTGCGCGAGGCGGGCGTGGACCCGGCCGGCATCCGCTTCGTCCGCGACCTTTCTACGGCGATGCTCGTGGAGCTGTTCACCGCCGGACTCGGCGACGCCATCATCGCCGACCTGGTCACCGCGACCGAACTGGAGGCGTCGGGCGCCGCCCGCATCGTCTTCCGGCACCTCGACGACGGCGGCATCATGCCCAACAGCGTCTACTACTGCCGCACCGAGCGCGTGGCCGAACTCCGCGACCGCATAAGCCGGTTCGTCGCCGGCATCGACACCGCGATGCGACTCGTACCGACCGTCGACCCGCACACCGTCGACGCCATCCTCAAGCGCCGCTGGCCCGAGAAGGACCAGGGCATCCTGCGCGAGGCACAGCGCCAGATGGCGGCCAGCGCCGTATGGGACACCGTGGCGATCGACGAGACGGCCAGCGACCGCTGGATGCGCATCCTGGCGGAAGGCGGCCTGGTGAGCTCCGCCCCCTCCTACGCCTCCCTCGCCGACGACAGCTTCATGGCGGACTACCGATGACGCTGCTGCTCGGCTCCGCCGACCTCACCGGGCTGGTCAGCCGCGCCGAGGTCATCGCCGCCGTACGCACCGCCCTCATCGACCTCGCCGAGGGCCGGGCCGAACAGCCCGCCCCCGTGGCCTTCCCCGGCACCGGCACCACCCAGTTCCTGCCGATGGCCGCGACCTCCCACCGGCTCGGCCTGTCGGCGGTCAAGGTCATGTCCGACGCCCCCGACAACCGCGCGGCCGGTCTACCCACCCAGCGCTCCACGGTCCTGCTCCTGGACGCGCACACCGGAGAATGCCTCGCCGTACTGGACGGCGAGGTCGGCACCCGGACGCGTACGGCGGCGGCCAGCGCGGTGGCCACCGACGCACTCGCCCGCCCCGACGCCCGCGTACTGGGACTGGTCGGCGCGGGACGGCTCGCGATCGAACACGTCCACGCCCTGCGCGAGGTACGCGCCGTCGACACCGTGCATGTCTGGTCCCGTTCCCCCGCCACCCTGCGCGCCTTCCACCACGCGGTCGGCGACCTCGTCGACGTCGTCGAGGCACCCGACCCGCGACACGTGGTCGAGGCCGCGGACATCGTCTGCACCCTCACCCCCGCCCGACTCCCCGTCGTCCACGGCGCGTGGTTCCGCCCCGGCCAGCACATCAACGCGGTCGGCGCCCCACCCCGCCCCGACCACCGAGAGATCGACTCGGCGGGCATGGCCCGCGCGACCGTCGTCGTGGACAGCACCCCCACCCAACTCCTCAAGTCCGGAGAAGCCGTCCTCTCCATCGCGGAAGGCGCCACGACGACCGAGACCTTCAGCCGCGAACTCGGCGCGGTCCTGACCGGATCGGCCCCCGGCCGCACCGATCCGCAGGAGGTGACCCTGTTCAACTCGGTCGGCATAGCCGTCCAGGACCTCGCCTACGCGGCACTCGCTATAGAGCATGCGCGGACCGCCGGAATCGGCATCAACACCCGTACGGAGTACGGCACTTCGGGCCCACGCGTCACAGCGGGAGCGGGGGCGGCACGATGACCGTGATCGCCGTGGTCAACTGCAACACCAGCACCACCATGACCGACACCATCGCCGCCGGCGCCCGCGCGGTCGCCCTGCCCGGCACCCGCATCCTCCCCCTCACCCCCACCTGGGGTGTCGCCTCCGCAGAAGGATGGTTCGACAGCTTCCTCAGCGCCGCCTCGGTCCTGGACCTCCTCCAGAACCTCGACCAGCCGGTCGACGGCGTCGTCATGGCAGGCTTCGGCGAACACGGCCGCGAAGGAGCACGCGAACTCCTCGACGTCCCCGTCGTCGACATCACGGAAGCCGCCGCCCTCTACTCCCTGGTCCTGGGCCGCCGCTTCGCCGTCGTCACCACACTCGCCCGGGCCCAGGGCCAGATCGAGGACAGCCTGCGCACCGCCGGACTCCTCGACCGCTGCGCCGGAGTCTTCGCCACCGGCCTGGGCGTACTCGACCTCGAACTCGACCCGGCCACCACGGAGGAGGCGTTCATCGACGCGTCCCGCCAGGCGATGGCCGCCGGCGCCGAGGTCATCTGCCTCGGCTGCGCCGGCATGACCGGACTCGACACCCGCATGACCGACCGGCTCGGCGTCCCCGTCGTGGACGGCGTCAGCTGCGCGGTCGCACTCGTCGAGTCACTGGCCCACCGCCGCCTCACCACCAGCAAGAGCGGAACGTACGCGGCTCCGCTGCCCAAACTCCGCACGCTCAGGTAGAAAACCCCGAAACAGAAGCAGCACCCGAGCCGGACGAAGCCGACCCAGGCGCCGCACAGCAGGTCAGAGGGGTTAGCCCCAGTCACCCACGCGGTGGACCCTGCGGGACTCGAACCCACCTGGTCAGGACACATGTCGCCCAGTGCTCTGCCACACCAGGACGGTCTCTGCCGCGCCGTCCGCTCACGCATCGCCCACGCACGGACAGGCCATTCGCGCACCTACCGCTGCTTGGCCAGGAAGCGCTGCACGACGGTCCGGGCGCCAGAGGGGTTCATCCGCATGCGGGCGAGCTCGATGCCGAGCGGACTCGCAGAGCGATCTTCAGGATACGAAAGTCTCTTTTTGACGATTCGGTGGGTGCCCGAGGGGCCGCCTCCGCCCGCTGGGTGCGCCGGGGACCGTCACCTGCCTGTCATTCGCCTCTGGGCCGATCTTGCATGGGAAGGCCCGCCGGGCCGGCTCGGCGCATGGCCTGGTTGAGGGCGTCATCCTGGGATGGGTCAGGCAGGGGGCCGCTGGCGGGGGGCCTGGAAGGACTGGATCAGCAGGACGACGAAGCGACGTCAGGTATCGGGCGCGAACTCGTCTTCAGTCTCTAAGAACTGAGGCCAGCCAGTGTCCAAGGGGGCGCGGCCAACGTTCACCTGGCGGCCGTGTCCGGGCCAGGGGCTCGCGGCGGGCGCCGGCTCTTTGGCAGCCCGTCGACGACCAGGTCATAGGAGTGCTCGACCACATCGTTGATCAGCCGCTTCGTGATGTCCCGCCCGGGCCCCAACGAGATCCAGTGCCTCTTGTCGAGGTAGCGGCCCGGGGTGATCGAGGCGTAGCCGCGTTCCAGTGCCCGCGCGTGCTCGGGCTCGCACTTGAGCGTGATGATCTGTTCGTCCGGGTCGTCGGTGACGATCAGGAACACCTTGTCCGCGACCTTGTACACGTCGAGTCCAGGGGTGAAGGGGCGGCCGTGGCTGACGTCGGGGAGGGCGAGGGCCGCCTTGCGGGCGGTGTCCTGGAGGCGGTCACCGGCCGCGCTCACCGGGCCGCCCGCGTGCTGGTGCCGTAGGTGTGCGGGTCGACGGGCTGCTCGGCCTTGGGCAGGTGGGAGACGACTAGCAGATAGGAGTCGGTGACGAGTTCCCTGACGAGCTTGTCGTCGACGCCTGTCCCGCCCTCCAGCGTGATCCAGTGCCTCTTGTTCATGTGGTAGCCGGGGGTGATGTGGCTGTTGTGTTCCCGCAGAGCGTGGGCCTCGTCGGGGTCCGCCTTGAGGATCACGACGGGGCGTCCGGGGACTTCGGTCATCAGCATGAACACCTTGCCGCGCACCTTGAAGACCTCCCAGTCCGGGCCGAAGGGATGCTCCAGCTGGGCTGCGGGAAGTCCCTCCGCACACTCGGCGGCGAACGTCTGCAGGGTCGATCCGTTCATGAGTGTCTCCTGCCTCGGGACTCGGAGGGACAGGACCGAGGCGTCCTGGTCAGGCCGTCCGGGCAGCGAGGGATGGGACGCGGGCCTGTCACCGGTGCTGTGTGGTGCGCAGCTCGTCGGTGTACTCGGCGAGGGCGTCCTCGGCCGTGGGGACGGGGCCGAACAGCTGCTCCTGGCGGCGGGGATCGGCGACGTAGCGTCCGGTGTCGAACCAGCCGAACATCGCGGCCATGTCCTTGACCACCGGGTTGAAGCGGCCGACGACGGCTCCCGCGGCGCGGACGACGACGGAGGGGACGGCCCACACCTTGATCTTCCTTCCGGCCCGCTGGCCCATCAGGTCGGCCACCTCGCGCATGCTGACCGGACGGTCCCAGCCGATGTCGATGCGCTCACCGGCCTTGGCGTCGGCGTCGACCGCGGCTGCCAGGTAGGCCGCGAGATCGGAGGTACGGACGAAGGTCAGCGGGACGGTGGCCTTGGACATCCAGATCAGGCGGCCCTTGTCGAGCGGGTTGCCCGCCATGGTCGCGACCTGGTCGAGGAAGGCCCCCGGGCGCAGGGCGACGAACGGGACGCCGAGCTGTTCGAGCTTGTCCTCGGCGAGCTTCTTGTGCCAGAAGTGCGGGACATCCGGGGTCTGGTCGCTGGTGAGGATGCTGGTCAGGACGAACCGCCGGATGCCGGTGCGGTGGGCGGCCTCGGCGAGGTTGGCGTTGCCGATGGTGTCGATGTCGTTGGCGTTCTTGCCGCCGCGGGTATAGCCGGCGGCGGTGGTGATGACGGCGTCGGCGCCGTTCATGGCGGCCACGAGCGAGCCGACGTCGAGCATGTCGCCGCGGGCGATCTGAACGCCCCGGCTTTCGAGCCGGTCGGCGTTGGTGGTCGGCCTCACCAGAGCGCGGACGTTCTTGCCGCGTGCAAGGAGTTCGTCGACGACCTTGCTCCCCAGGGAGCCGGTCGCCCCTACGACGAGGACAGGGAGGGCGGTTGAGTCGGTGGCAGGCATGGATGTCTCACTTTCCATCAGGCTGGTGGGCGGTGGCTGCAGGCATAGGTGCCTGCGCGCCGGGCGGGGCTAAGGGAGGCGGGCCGTCGTGGCGCATCCGTAGCGCGCCTCGCCGCCACGTGCCGCGTCCGGAACAGCCGGTACGGGGTGGGTGACATGGCCTGCCTGGAGGTGGTCGCGCCGCATGCGGGACGGTGTGCACCCCAGTCCGCGTGTCCCCTTTTCACGTGTGGTGTGGCGTACGCGGACATGGGATGCACACCGGGGAGTCACGTGGACTCTTCCTCGGGCAGCGCGCGGTTGCTGATCGCCTCGGTGATGGCGTAGGCGGTCTCGACGAAGGACTCCGCCTGCTGCTCCGACAGATTCCGGGCGGTGGTCTCCTCCAGGGCCCGCCACAGGGCCGTGATGGGCTCGCGCATCGCCTTGCCCTTGTCGGTGAGGTGGACCACCATGACGCGCCGGTCGTGTGCGGCCGGCTCGCGGATGAGCAGGCCGGCGTCCTGCATGCGGCGTAGCGCCTTGGAGATGGTGGAGTGGTCCACGCCGAGGCATTCGATCAGCTCGGACTGGGACTGGCCGTCCCGGTCGAAGAGGTGCATCAGCACCAGTTCCTGTCCGAGATGCAGGTCCATCTCGCGCAGCAGGGCGGCAGCGTAGGCGCGGTGGGCGCGGGCGAGTTGGAAGATCGCGTAGCTCATCGGTCCTGCGTCGGCCGTCGTGGGGATGCGGGGTTCGGGGGTGGGCATGGTTCGCTTCCTCAGCCGGTGTGGGTGGGGTAGTCGGTGTAGCCGGCCGCTCCGCCGCCTGGGGAGGCCGTGGGCGGGCGTGCTCAGCCGACGGTCAGGACGAGCTTGCCCCACACGTGCTCGGCGTCGCCGACCGGTTGGGCTGTGGCCGCTCGGTCGAGCGGGTAGGTACTGACGGTGGTGACGAGCTTGCCGGCTCTGCGAGCTTGCGACTGAGGCCGCTCACTGTGCGGGTGGTCGGACGATCGCCTGGCTGCACAGCTTGCGCCGACTGCGGATCCGCCGGGAACGACGCGACGACACCCACGAAGGCTTCCTCGGCCTCGCCGCCCACCTCATCACTCACCGACACGTCCAACGCCCAGTTCCGCGAGACGGCTTTGTCAGGACTTCTTGAGCCAGCGTTGCAGCGCCTCGGGCACGTTCGTCGGATGTGAGCTGAAGCTCAACCGGATGTCGGGCTGGAGGTCGATGAGCACGTTGATAATCCGTTCGAACAGGACGGTGTACTCCGGGACGTTCTTGATGCCGCCGCCGATGAGCACCACGCCGAACGAGCGCCCGTCGAACAGTCGGCGCAGCTCGGCCTCAGCCTCGTCGGGGTCCAGGCTGACATAGCCCTCCTCGCCGTCGATGCCTGTGGCCCGGAGCGCAGCCCAGTTGCGCTTCCTCATGGCGACCAGTTCTTCGAGCGTCGTAACCCCCGGCGGGAAATCGTCCGGCGAAAGCGCATCAGGGGTGATGCCGAGGGTCAGCACGCGTTGGTTGATCGGGGGCTTCACTTGAGAGTTCTCGTGGGACATGGGGTCTCCTCAGTTCGGTGGGGGAGGTTCCAGAAACAAATGTGGCTAGCCACATGAATAACGTAACAGCAATCATGTGGCTAGCCAAGTATTCGCGGATGCGGGGCCGGGGTGGCTGCTTGGGCCCGCTTCGGGGCGCACCGATCACTCGCATGCCGACCGACCACGTAAACGAACACGGCGACCGCCAGGGCGTGAGCAAGGGTCAGCACCCCTCGGCGCCACGGTCCACCGCATCCCCGCCGGTCGCCGAGATGCGCGGCGGCGGCCTGCTCCGGCTGGTAGTCGTTGAACGCCTGCTCGTAGAACGCGATGACGAACGCCTTGTTGTCGGCAGCGGACACGAGCTTCCCCCGCTCCCCGGGTGCTGGGGCGTGCGTCAGACGGTCATGGCGTCGCGGACGAGCGCCGTGTCGACGAACTGCTCGAAGCGGACGATGCGTCCTGCGCGTACGACGAAGTGGTGGGCGACGCGGACGGCGATCGGCTTCCCGGTCGCCTTGTTGGTCGCGGTGTAGCGGGCGAGGACGACGACGTTCTCACCGTCGACGACGTAGGTGTCGTCGTGGGCGGTCCAGCCGTCCCAGTCCTGGCCGAGCTTCTCCATCACGCCCGCGGTGACGCCGTCGGGGGTGCGGTAGGTGCCGGCGAGGGGGAAGCCGGCCATCTCCGTCCACTCGACGTCGGGGGCGAGGGTGGCTCGAAGTGCCTCCAGGTCCCCCGCCGCGGAGGCGAGGTACTGGCGGCGTACGACGTCGGCGGGGGCGGTGGAGGTAGCGAACTCGGCCATGGTCAGCCCCACTTCATCTCACCCTTGGCGACCTTCGCACCGATCTGGGCGGCGATCAGCATGCCGTTGTCGGGGTAGCGCTTGACCAGCGCCTCGGTCAGCGTGGCGCCGTCGGCCGCCTTGCCGAGCTCCTCCTCAAAAGCGAGAAGGTAGTCGCGGGTGGCGGTGATGGCGGACGCATCCGCCGCCGTACCGGGCAGGCGGTGGCCCGGCACGACCAACTCCGGCTGCAGCGCGGCCATCTCGTCCAGCAGGCCGATCCACGCGGCACGGTCGCCCGGGGTGGGGGTGTCGGCGACCCAGACGTGCTCCTGCTGGAAGAGCAGGACGCCGCCGAGGAGCGCGCGGTGCTCGGCCTGCCACAGGTAGTGGCGGTCGGGCAGCGTGGCCGGGCCGCCCTTGAGCTCGAAGCGGTGGCCCTCCAGGGTGAGGTCACCGGTCAGCGGGGTGAGGTCGACCAGCCGGGTGGGCAGGTTCGGGCCGAGCGCGGCCCACGCCTTGAGCTTGCCCTCGTAGGAGTGCTGGATGTGCTCGATGACGATCGGGGTGGCCACGAAGGTCGCCTCGGGGAAGGCGTCGGCGATGGCTTCGGCGCCGAAGTAGAAGTCGGGGTCGGCGTGGCTGACGAAGACGGTGGTCAGCTTCTTGCCGGAGTCGAGGATCTCGGCGGCGAGGCGGTGGCCGTCGGCGCGGGTGAAGGCGGCGTCGACCAGCAGGGCCTCGTTCTCGCCGGTGACGAGGGTGGCGGTCTTGTTCTTGCTGCCGGCCGGGAAGTCGAGGTCGAGAACCTTGAAGGAGAGGGTGCTCATGCGGAGGCTCCTACATGCAAGGGATGGGGTGGGGGCAGGGGAAGATCAGTGGGCGGCGAAGCGTGCGTCGACCTCGTCGGCGGTGGCTTGGCCGTAGGCCAGCGGGGTGACGGAGTCTCCGTCGACGGCCAGCAGAGTGGGGAACCCGGTAACGCCGAGCTGGACCGCGCGGCGGAAGTCGGCGTGGGCCTCGGTCTGTGCGTCGGGCGCTTCGAAGGCGGCGACCACGGCGTCGGCGTCCAGCCCGGCCTCCTCCGCGACCTTCCGGTAGGTGGCCGCTTCGGACAGGCTGCGTCCGTCGACGTAGAAGGCGGTCTGCAGGGCCGCGGCCAGCTCCGCCGCGCGGTCGGGTGCGGCCTGGCGCAGGGCGGCGACACCGCGGGCGGCGGCCTCGGAGTCCATAACGAACGAGCCGTCGGCGATCAGCTGCTCGTAGGCCACGCCGAACTCGGCGCCGGTCAGCTCGGCGATCTTGGCGTTCGCGCCCTGGACGTAGCCGAACTGGCGGATGGGCACCTGCCGCGATCCGGTGAACAGGCCGCCGGAGACGACCTCGACCGGCAGTTCGGGGTGGCGGGCGGCGACCTCGCTCAGTGTTCCGGAGAACCCGTGCGACCAGCCGCAGTAGGCGTCGAAGACGTAGACGAGCTTCATCGAAGACCTCGGCAGAGATGTGCGCCCGCGGGTTGCGAGCGATTCACCTGACAGAACAGTAACTGACACGTCAGATATTTCAAGGCTCGTGTGAGGTGGGGCACATGAGTGTGGCTGACCACGCCATTACACCAGCGTGACCGCTGGTCCGCAGGTCAGGGCAGTCGGGGCAGCAGGTCCCGGGCCGTGTGGCTGAGGATGCGAAGGTCTTCCGCGAACCGCTTCCAGTCCGCCGTGGGCAGCGGGTCCACGAGGTACTGCTTGATGTTTTCCAGGTGGACCCGGGACGCGCGTACGACCGTCTCCTCCCCCAATGGCGTCAGCCGCACCAGCTTTCCGCGCCGGTCGTCGGGAGAGTCCGCGCGCGTCACGAAACCCGCCGCCTGCATGCGATCCACCAGCCGGGTGGCACCGCCCGTGGTCAGAACCTGCTCCTGGGCGATGGCCCGCATGGAAAGCCCCGGCTCGCCCGCACGTCCGAGAATCAGCAGCACCTCGAAGACCAGATGGCTGATGCCGCACTCCACCTCCAGCGCCCGGCCGAGGATGTACTCCAGCCGGTTCGCCGCCCCCTGCAGCCGCCCGAACGCCAGGATGAGCTCGTGGTCGGCGGCCTCCTTGGCCGTCCTGATCTCAGCTTCCTCACCCACGGCAGCGCCGCCCCTCTCGTCGTCCCGGTGCCACCGTACCGATCACGTAGGGACAGGCAGGCCAGCCGAGTCCGCTGGACCGATAGCACGACAGCAGCCCCGCCCATTCCCGCGGCGCCATACCGCTCCCGGGCGAAGCTTCGGTGTTTCTATTGCCAGCCGTCGAGGGAGACTTGCGGACCTCCGGCGAGGTAGCGGTGCAGGGCACTGGCGGTGGTGTCCACGAACTCCTCTGGGATGGCGTCCGCGTCGACCCAGCAGACCTGGGCGTGCTTACGCGGTTCGCGGTTCTCCGGTTCTCCGGTCCATTCGCGGGCGGCGAAGACGACGGTGAGGAAGCCGTTGGGGGCTTCGACGCCGAAAGCGCTGTGGATGATGTGGGCGACCTTCAGGGACTCCGGTTTCACCGTCAACCCGGTCTCCTCGTAGAGCTCGCGCACCGCGGTCTCGGTGACGGGCTCGCCAGGCTCGCTCTTACCGACGGGGAGGTCCCACATGCCCTGGGCGAACTTGGCGTTCTCGCTGCGCTGGAGGAGCACAACCCGGTTGGTGGCCTTGTCGTGGACGATGACGGCGGCGACCAGCAGGGTCATGGATTCGAGGGCGGGCGGTAGGGCTTTGGGCTGGTCGTCGGTTGTCCGCCGAGCCACGGCTGGTGTCCCTTCGTCGGCCGGTTGGCGGGCAGCTTAGGCCCGTGCTTCGCGTGCGCGGCGGGCGAGTTCGGTGGCTCCGGGCACTTTGCGGCGCTGGTAGATGGAGAGGGTGGAGCGGAGCGAGGTGATCGCTTTGCGGGTGCGGTCGGAGGTCATGCCCTCCATGAAGGTCAGCGCCTGCGCCGAGGCCGCGACAGCCTCGCCGGACGGACCGACGAGACGGCCGCCGAGCAGGATGGCCACACCGCGGCCACACACGAGGGCGCGAAGATCATCGAGTTCCGTCCTCGCAGCGCCCGGACACAGGAAAACCCCAGTTCAGACGCCGTCCAAACTGGGGTTTCGTGGAGCCCCCTGTCGGATTCGAACCGACGACCTACGCATTACAAGAGCCTGCATGATCGTGATGGATGGTGATCCGTGATCACGGTCGGTCCGGTTTTTCCTGGTCAGCGACCCGTCGGGCTCGACGGCGTGATGCCCGGTCCAGATGGCGCTGCCCCGTCCGCTCACGCATCGCTCACGCATTCGGCGGACAGGGCGCACCGACCGAGCCTGCGGCCGGGCGCAATATCGGGCCGCCTCCAGGCGAGGTCGCCTGCTATCGCGCACACCGGCGTCCCGAACCTACCCGCCCGTTTCGCGGCTGCTCTGGGACTCAGGCCGTGACTGTCTCGGCGGGCGCCCAGGGTGCCGGCCAAGTCCTGGGGGCACGGTGGCTCGTCTTCGTCATGGCCGTTCAGCGTTGCCGAAGCCGCAGCGGTGGCGCTGAGCAGGGTTCAGCTGGCTGGCTTGCCTGCGGGCTAGTCCTATGATCGATCAGGCCATGAGCGATGACATCGGGCCGTAGGGGCGCGGGCGGACGGGGGTGCAACATGGCGACACGGGCGATGCTGCGCGGGTATCTCCTGGAGGAGTCGCTTGCCTGGCTCCTGCGGGAGAGCGGATACCGACTGCTCGTGAGCGAGGCTCAGGACCCGGTCGAGCTCGTGGCCAATGGCGGCACGCTGCGCGTCAAGGGCCGTGGAGCCCACCACCAGGTCGACGTCCTCGGCGAGTTCCCCTTCACCCCAGCCTTCTCCTTGCCGGTTCGCCTCTTCCTCGAAGCCAAGTTCTACCGGACGCCCTGCCGCTTGGAAGTGGTTCGTAACGCACACGGCGTGGTACACGACGTCAACGAGAACTTCGTCATGCTCCCGGGGTCCCGTCCGAGGCGGCGCTTCAAGTACTCGTACGCGCTGTTCTCCGCGAACGGCTTCACGCCTGAAGCTCAGGACTATGCCCTCGCCCATCAGATCTCGCTGGTCGACCTCTCGGGTGAGTCCTTCGAGTGGCTGCGCGCCGCTATCCGGGGGGCCGCGAGCGATCTCTACGACGCGCAGACGCAGTATCAGGTGACATCGTTCCCCGTCGCTTGGATGCGCACCGAGCTGAGGCAGGCACTTGGCACGGGCGCGGACGACGAGCTTCCCTCGGCGACGACCAGCGCACAATTCTTTCGGTCAGTTGCCAGCGCAACGCTGGCGGACTTCGCGACTGCCCTGCACCAGCAGAGCGAACGGGAGCTCCTGCTCGGATTTCCAGCCGCGCCTTTCGTCCTCCCGCTCGCCACGGAGGACAAGAAGGAGTTCCTCGCCTACGCGGACCTCCAGCCGGACCACCCCGTCAGGATCAGGCGCGTCGGGCAGGCGGAGGCAGCGGAGTGGATGCTGACGCCCAGGGACGCCCCGGACGCCTACAGACTGACCTTCAAGCTGCCCGACCACGTGGAGACGTGGATCAGCGACGTGGCCGGGAAGGAACGGCAGCGAGCTCAGATGATCAAGGAGCAGTTCCTAGCAGCTGTCACGGTCTACAGGGTGAATGAGCAGGGAGTCAGGTCGTACCTGCTGCGCTACGAACCGAGCGACCTGCTGAACCGCTGACCCCAGGACTGCCAGGTCATCCAGTCCCAGCCGCGGCAACCACGGGAGAATAGAGGCGGCCAAGGTCGAGAAGTCGCATGCCAGGAAGTCGGATCTGCGACGGCGAAGGGCCGCCTGCCGGCAATGAGCCCGCACACGGAGATCTCCCATGGCGGGCAAAGCTACTCGCCTCAGGCTCCACTCGCGTTGGCCTGCGCACTCACACCGAGCTGCCGTCCGATCTCCGCATCTGACCGGCCGCCCTGTTCGAAATAACCGGCCCGCCGTCAGACGCCGCTGCTCCCGCGCCCGATGAAAGTCCCCAGCACTCTGTCCCGTCCCCTTGAATACGGCGTAGCACCGTGAGTCGTACACCGCTCCTGATGGCACGCAACCCTCGTGGAGCGGGGCGTCGGCAAAGGATTCGGTAGCTTCAGACTATTTCGGTTTACTCGCCCGCTCCCAGGTCCCCTCGTGCTGACCTAGGATCGTCAGCGACCATGCACGCACCGTGATGGTCCGGGACGGACCGGCTACGTACACACCTTGGGGGAGGCCCCCGGATGGCTCGGGGACAGCGCATCGCCGATCGTTGCGAGGTACGCACGCCGATCGGCCATGGAGCGATGCGCGAGGTATGGGAATGCACCGACCTGCATCTGAGGCGTCTGATCGTCCTCAATTTCATTCGTCCGGAACTCCTCGACTCCGACGACGAACGGCAGCGCATCGTCCGGCGTTTCCGGCGTGAGGCCGCCACTCTCGCCGGAGTCGACCATCCCCACGTCGCGACCGTGCACAACGCCGGTGGAAGAAAGGCGATACATCACTTCGTGATGCAGCTCGTCCCCGGCGTAGCAACTGTGGTGGATCTCGTGTCGGAGCACGGTCCACTCTCAGTGGACGCGACCGGCGCCGCGGGCGGGCAGATCACCGCCGGACTGTCCGCCGTGCACGCCGCACGTCTCGTGCACAGGGGATCTCAAACCGCAGAACGTCATGGTGGCACCCAACGGCACCTTGAAGATCATCGACTTCAGTCTGGTGGCCGCGCCCGGCGCCATGCCCACACGATTGACCGCCCTGTAAGCGGGCACGATGCACCGGACTCTCGGGCCCCTGAGCAAGAAGGCAGTCCCCATTCCCACGTCGACCACCGTGCCGATCTCTACTCGCCGGGCTGTCTGCAGTACTTCGTGCTGACCGAAGAGCCCCCGTTCACCGCCCCGATACCAGCGCTCGTCATGCTGGCACACCGGACCAGTACGCCTCCGGCCCTCGCCTCATTCCGCCACGACGTCCCACCGGACCTCAAAGATCTGGTCCTCCGTCTCCTCGCGAAGCACCCCTGCGAGCGGGACGCCGGCGCCACCTCGGGGTACTCCCTCCTGGCCCCTCATATTCTTGCGTCCGCATCTGACGCATCGTGGGATTCCTTCCTAGAACCAGATATGTCCATGACGCGGCCATTCCGATTCCCGGCCTCTCCGCGACCACCGGCAACCCGGGTCAACAAAAGGGCGCAGGGAAGACGATGAGTGACCATCACCTGACGAGGGGCGAACTGATCGACGGCCGCTACGAGCTGGCGGAGCTGCTCGGCAGAGGTGGCATGGGCGAGGTGTGGGCGGCGTACGATCAGCGGCTGGACCGGTCTGTGGCGGTGAAACTGCTGACACCACGGACGGCTGCCTCCAAGATGCCGCGCAGGCTCGATCCGCAGGACCCCGCCGTCGTCCGCTTCACCAGAGAAGCACGACTGATGGCCAAGCTGGAGCATCCGTACGTACCGGTCATCCATGATGCGGGCACCCATCGAGCGAGTCGGCTCTATCTGGTCATGCAGCGCGTGTACGGACACACGCTGGACCGGCTGGTGGCCCAGCGCGGATCCTTTCCCGTGGAGTGGGCCGCCGCGGTGGGCGCCCAGGTGTGCTCCGTGCTGGTCCAGGCTCACGGACGCGGCTTCGTCCACCGGGATCTGACGCCCCGCAACGTGATGCTCACGGCAGACGGCACGGTACGCGTCCTCGACTTCGGTATCGCCACCGCCCTGCAACCACCGGACGGGCCACGGTTGACCGACGCGGGCATGGTGGCCGGAACTCCGGGCTTCATCTCTCCAGAGCAAGGCAAGGGGCAGGCGGCCACTCCCCTCAGCGATCTGTACGCACTGGGCTGCGTACTGTACGAGATACTGGGCGGCCGACCGCCGTTCACGGCCGACGAGCCGCTGGCCCTGGTGGTCCAGCACATCGCCGATACTCCAGTACCACTGGATCGGCTGCGCGACGACGCACCAGCCGAACTGTGCGACCTGGTCTCCCGCTTACTCGCGAAGCGGCCGGAGGACCGCCCGGCGGACGCAGCCGAAGTCCGGGAGGCCCTCACACCCTGGGCCGAGCAGGCGGTGCCGAAGGCCACCCGCGCCGGAACTCCGAGGCACGGCAAAGCCACCACGCGCCTGCCGCACGATGGCACTGACCTTCCGAACGATCCTCCTCCTGACCAAGCACACGCACCCGTTCCGAAGCACGCCCCGGCCCCGCTCGCGACTGCACAACCTCCCGTTCGGCCAGCGCAACCGCCGTCTACCTCTAGGGCCGGGTCGCCCGCGGAGTCGGCGGACCTGCGCGAGCGCGCGCAACGCCTTGCGGCAGAGGGACGGTTGTCCCAGGCACTGGAGCTGCTGGGCAAGGATCTCAACGACGTGTTGCCCCGTCTCGGCTCCTCGCATCCGGAGGTCGTCTCCCGCCGACTGGCCATCCTCCGGTTGCAGTTCGAAGCGCAGGAACTGCAAGCGGCACGCGAGGGCTGTCTGAAGCTCGCGGAAACTCTCGAGTTGACCCGGTCGGCGCCCGACGCGGACCTCGCGGCATGCCGAGTGATGGCAGCCCGCAGCACGTACGAACCGATGAACGCTGGTGACCTATTAACCACCCCGCTACCAGGCTCACTTGGCGCTGATCCTGATACCAGACGGAAGCCTGTTGCCAAGAGCGCAGGTCAGGCCGATTCAGAGGTGGATCCCGCCAAACTCATCGCGCCACGATATAAACCCCGCAACCGGGCACATGACATCCCTCATGACACTCGACAAGTTCACCGAGGCCCAGCGTGCGGACGGTTACTCAGCCAACACGATCGGAGCCCGTGTACGTTGCATCAACGCCATAGCCCGCTTCGCTGGCGTAACCGTGGACCAGCTCAAAGTCGATCACGTCATCACGTACTTCGCTGCGCGCCCCTTGCGTCCATGGTCGCGCAGAACCTACCTAAACCATCTCCGGGCGTTCGGAAAGTGGCTGGGGGTGGACCTCATACAGGGCATACGCAAGCCTGCAGCACCCCGGTCAACACCTCACCCACTCCCAGAAGATGAGCTCACACGGCTCACTGCAGCCACGCGTGGAGCACACAAGACCTGGGTCCTGTTGGGAGCGTTCTGTGGCCTCCGAGCGCACGAAACGGCCAAACTCGCTCGGGAAGACGTGTCTACCCTCGACGACGGCACAGCAATACTCCGCGTTACGGGCAAGGGTGGACGCACGGACACTGTCCCTGTACCGCCCGTCGTCATGAAGGCACTCGACCTGACGAGACAGGGCGAATTCTGGGAAGGAACACGGGCCGAATCCGTCTCCCGCACTGTCGCCGGCATCGCAGCCAAGATCGGCATCCGCATGCGCTACCACCAACTAAGACACCGATACGGCACGATGGTCTACCGCTCGTCTGGCAGAGACCTGCTCATGACACAACGCCTGATGCGCCACGCGTCTCCAGCGACCACAGCCGGGTACGCGGCCGTCGGGGATGACCGGGTTCACGTGGTCGTACATGATCTGCCAGGAGCTGCCCCAGGCACATCACGGCCCAAGGTGCGGAAGACAAGCTCGAACCGGTGCCTGTCGTGCCGTCAGGAAGCCCGGACCTGAACGACACGAGCGGCACAAGAAGCATCGGTGACGCGGCATGTGCTCGCCTAATACGACGGAGTCGCCAACCACGACACAGGTCGCACGGTGACGGGCGACGAGGTTGTCGCTGATATTGCCCATGCGCTGGTCGCGGCGGTCCGCAGCAAACGGGGGGACTGGGTCTGCGCCCTGCTGGCAGCACTGTCAAGTGGTTTCTGGGCGCCAACATCTACCCGCTGTACCGGGAGAGCCTGGACATAGGCTTTCGCCAACGAGTGATCCGCGACGGGCACGCACGGAGTCAGTCCCTGACAACGTGGGGGGACGTGCGACGGCAACTGGGGGAGAGCGCCCTCCCCCGCCTACACCCCGATGACCAAGGCGAGGTCCTGGTCACCATCGACCATGGCACTCTGGCCGACGAACCCCTCCTGTCGAGCCTCATCGTCGTGGGAGACGGCGAGATTCACCCTTTGTACCATCACGTAGCCTTCTCTCTCGACCGCACTGTTCCCCTCTCGGATGTAGCTCTCCGGAGCGAGTGGACCGTGGACGTGCTGCGCCTACGCAAGCTGTGGAAGCACCGGTGATGGGCGACGAGGAGCTGGCCAGTAATCCCGTGAGCTGGGCCAAGCAGGCCAGCCACCACGGCGGGACCGGGGATCCGCCTGCTCGCCCCGGTCGCCTGCGGCACCCGCACCCTCATCGACGCGGTATTCGGTCCCGCCACCTTGGGCGAGACCACCTACGCCCCGCGCCTGGGGCCCAGGATGATCCTGCTGGCCGACCGCAACTTCGGCGCCCAACGGCTCCTGGCCGACATCGCGGCCACCGGGAGCCGAGGTCCTGGTCCGGCTCAAGAACGGCCGCCACGTGCCCGTCCTCACCCGCTACCGCGACGGCTCCGGCCTCTCCACGCTAGGTGACCTACGCGTCCGCGTCATCGACTGCGAGATCACCATCACCACCGCCGGGAAACACGCCCACCCTGCTCGACCACCACCGCCACCCGGCAGCCGTACTGACCACGCTGTATCACCAGCGCTGGGAGACCGAAACGGCCTGCCTGGAAATGAAGTTGACCATCCTCGGCGGCCGGGTCATGCGGGCCCGCACCCCCGACGGCATCGACCAGGAGATCTACGCCCTGCTGGTCGTCCGCCAACTGCTGCGGACCGCCATGGCCGATGCCACCAGCACTCAATACGGCACCGATCCCGACCGCGCCAGCTTCAGCACCGTCTGGCAGACCGCCCGCGACCTGGTCATCAGGCCGCGGACGTCATCGCCGACACGGTCATAGACCTCGTCGGCGCCATCGTTCGACATGTCCTAGCCTGCCTGCTGCCCGCACGGCGACTACGCGTCAGTCCCCGTCGTTAAACGCGCCATCTCCAAGTACCAGGCTCGCGGTCCCCAGCATCGACCGAACCACCTACAAGGCCACCAACATCAACATCCCCGCCTCCGCAGGCTGTTGACGACGCACCTCAACCGCAGACTTCACGGCCTTGGTACTAGGCTTGAGACCTCACATTTCAATGTGAGGTCTCAGAGACGCCCCGACCACCCCCGGTGGTCGGGGCGTCTCTGCACTCTTCGGCCGACCTGGAGGCGCTGATCATGGATGCAAACCGAGTTCTCGAAGCGCTCGAGGCAGGCGAGTTCGACGGCGTCAGCCACACCTATCAGCCCTATGACGGCTACGGGAACCAGACTCATCAGGTTGCGATGAGCGTCTCCAGTGGCACCATCGAGGTCTCCAAGACCACCAGCGGGAAGTTCTTCGACGGAAAGGAGAACACCCGCTACTCCGATACCAACACGGACTACCTGACCGGCATGGACGCGGTGGACTTCATCGCCCAGCGGCCGTACTACTTCTCGCAGGTTCGCCCCGACCTTTTCTGAGCTGCGGCGCGGTGAGTCTACGAAGCCGGCAGGGCCCTCGGGACGGCTTGAGTCGTTGCCGAACCAGTACGGCCTGCACGGCTCACCGCGGCTCCATCAATGTCAGTGGACCCCCCTATCGTTGTTCACGGGTGTCGGTCAGCACGGTCCGCGCCCAGGGAGGGATACGCGCATGCCGTCGCCATCACAGAACGCCCCCGCTCCAGAGCCTGGCGTTCCCCACCCCGTGGACGAGGTCCCGCAGACCTTCCGGTCCGGGTCGTCGTACGACGTCCGGGAGGAGCTCGGCGATCTGATCTCACGGGATCTACTCGGGCCGTGGGCGGACGAGACCGAGGCTCTGGCGCCGCACAGCGCGGGACCCCGTGACCGGTACCTCGTCGGACTTCTCGGGCCCCGACCCGCGCCGACCGACGCGCCCGTGAAGGTCGCGGCGGGCCAGGCGGAGACCGAGGTCAGCGCTGAGGGGGACGGGCGGGACCCCGAGCTCGCGGACCGGCTCACCCCGCAGGCCGCCGGACGGCTGTGGGCGTCGTCCATGGGGCTGAGCTTCCTGGTGCCGGCCGATGTGGGCATGCTCAGTGTCGTCGCCTCCTGGGGCCGGTACCGGCAGAGCGACAGCAAGACCGACGGCGGCCGGGCGGTACGCACGTGGTCGCGGGAGCCCATCCGGTACGAGGTGGACATTCCCGTCGACTCGCCGGGCACCGTCCGCAAGGTTCTGGAGGGCGTCGACGACACCGACCCAGACCTTCCTTGCATCCGGCTCGACGTGCACGTGCGGGAGCGCCCAGGCACGGTCGACGGCGCGGACAACCTACGCTTCGTCGACGTGTCGCTGATCAACTCTCTGGAGGAGTCCCGTGAACTGCGGGACGGGCAGTGGCTGTTCCAGACGAAGTTGGAAGTCACTTCCTTCGACGGGCAGTCCAGCGTCTTCCTGCCGATCGACGACCCGTTGTCCGACGAGCCTGGCCACATCCTGGAGAACCCCGAGGAACAGCATCTGCGGCTGCTGTACCGGCAGGAGTTGAAGCACGCGCACGGGCGGAACGTCGCCGTGCACGCGAGTGTCCTGCCGAAGGGGCGGCGCGCGGTCAAGTTGGAGACGACCTGGCTGCCGGTGAAGGACGTACCGGCCACGGTCGCGCCGAACACGGCTCGGCAGCCGCTGCTCGCCGGTCTTGAGGTGAGCATGGACAAGCTCGCCGAACTGGCCGTCTGGGAGCGGCGCGACGAGCTGCTGAAGGCCCTGCAGCCGCTGGCCGACGGCTACGACGGCTGGCTGCAACAGCAGGCCGCCAAGGCGGAGTCGCTGTCGGGCGAGCTGCGGACCACCGCGCTGCGGGCGGTCGATGAGGCCCGCGACGCGTGCGGCCGGATCGCCCTCGGTATCGAGCTGCTGCACACCAACAAGGACGCACTGCGGGCGTTCCGCTTCGCCAACCGGGCAATGGCCATGCAACGCCGGGCCACGGCGACGGCCGCGCTGCGGGCCGAGGGCGGTGAGAAGCCGCCCACGTACGCGGCGGCCTACGCCGAGGTCGACGGACGCGGCCCCGTGGCCGCGAGCTGGTACCCCTTCCAGCTGGCGTTCGTGCTGCTCAACCTGTGCTCCCTCACTGACCCCGCGCACAAGGAGCGCAGGGCCGACAGCACCGCCACGGTCGACCTGCTGTTCTTCCCGACCGGTGGCGGCAAGACGGAGGCGTATCTCGGTCTCACGGCCTACACGTTCGCCATCCGACGGCTGCAGAAGGTCGTCGGGGAGGCCGAGGACGCCCGCGAGGGGCGGGACGGCGTCGCCGTACTCATGCGGTACACCCTGCGGCTGCTGACGGCCCAGCAGTTCCAGCGGGCCTCCGCTCTGGTGTGCGCGACGGAGGTGCTCCGCAGGGAGAACGAGGAGGTCTGGGGCCGCAGGCCGTTCCGTATCGGATTGTGGGTCGGTGCCGGTGTCTCGCCGAACTGGTACGGGGACGCGGCGCAGCAGATCGCCGAGGCCAACGAGTCCGCCTCGGGGAGGCATGCGAACGTCCTCCAGGTGCTGTCCTGCCCGTGGTGCGGCGAGGAACTGCGCGCGTGGCGTGACGTGGCACCGGACGATGTACGGCGGCGCGTGATCGTGTACTGCCCGCGCGGGGAGGACGCGGAACCCTGTCCGTTCTCCCGCATGCAGGCGCGGGGTGAGGGGCTGCCGATCCTCACAGTCGACGAGGAGATCTACCGGCTGGTGCCGAGCCTGCTGATCGCGACCGTGGACAAGCTCGCCCAGCTGCCGTGGCGCGGCTATGCGGGAATGTTGTTCGGGCGCGTGAGTGCCTACTGCGATCGGCACGGCTACCGCCACGACGACCTCGACGAGGAGATCGGTTGCGGGTCCCGGCACAACGCCAAGGACCGGCACAAGGCCGTGACCAGCCGACCGATGCCACGGAGGCTGCGGCCTCCGGACCTCATCATCCAGGACGAGCTGCACCTGATCTCCGGGGCGCTGGGCACCACGGTGGGGTTGTTCGAGTCGGCCGTCGACCAGTTGTGCACCTGGCGGGCGAAGGACTCCCACGGGCAGCTTCGGGAAACCGGGCCAAAGATCGTCGCGTCGACGGCCACCACCCGCAACGCCCGTGCGCAGGTACTTGGCGTGTTCGCCCGAGACCTGGCGATCTTCCCGCCGCAGGTGGTCGACGTCAGCGACACCTTCTTCTCCCAGCAGGTCGACGTCACCCGGGACAACCCTGGGCGGCGCTACTACGGCGTCTGCGCGCACGGGGTGCGCATGAAGGCCGCAGAGATCCGTGTCGCGGAGATCCTGTTGCTCGCCGGGCAGCACATGTTCGACCTCTACGGTGCTCCCGCCGATCCGTACATGACGGTGGTCGGATACTTCAACGCGACCAAGGAACTCGCCGGAATGCGGCGCGTCCTGGACGACGACGTGCCGAGCCGACTGCGGGCCAACGGACGCCGCCGGGGCATCGCCAACCGGCTGCTGCGCGACACCGACATGCTCAACCTCCAGGAGCTGACCTCACGTATCTCGTCGGCGGAGATCAGCGCCACCCTCAAGCGGCTGGAGATCGGGTTCAACCCGGAGCACGACACATCGGAGCGCAAGAAGGCGATCGTCGACGAGCTCCGGGACGCCGGGAGGAACCGTCAGCCCCGGGTCCTGCCCGCCCCACTGCACCGCAGGCCGGTCGACCATGTACTGGCCACGTCGATGCTCCAGGTAGGCGTGGACGTCTCCCGCTTCGGCCTGATGGTCGTCACCGGGCAGCCGAAGAACACCGCCGAGTACATCCAGGCGTCCTCCCGTGTCGGACGTCAGGCCAAGCGGCCCGGCATCGTGATCACGCTCTACAACTGGGCGCGGCCCCGGGACCTCGCTCACTTCGAAGACTTCGAGCATTACCACGCGACGTTCTACCGGCAGGTCGAGGCGCTGTCGGTGACCCCGTTCACGCGGCGGGCGCTCGACCGGGGCACCACCGCCACGTATGTCTCCGCCGTGCGGCAGGCGTGCGACGAGTTCTCCGACAACGTGGACGCGGAGGGGGTGGACCTCGAAGACCCGCGGGTGCGGGACGTCGAGCGGCGGCTGCTGGCGCGCGCGGAAGCCGTGGACGGGGACCGGGCGCGCGGCTACCTCGCCGAGCGCATCGACGCCCTGCGCGACGCTTGGACGGCCAAGAAGGGTGAGCAAGGCCGGCTCGGCTATCGGAGCCAGACCCGGCAGAAGCAGACGGTGCTGGGACTGCTGCGCAACGCGGACGGCAGCGGATGGGACGTGCTCACCGTCCCGCAGTCGATGCGCGAGACGGAGAACGAGATCAACATGCTGCTGTCCGCCGACACCGTGCTGTCGGCCCCGGCCGGCAACGCCTGGGAGTTCGGACCGCCCGCCGAGGGCACCGACGGCCCGGACACCGAAAGCGGCGACGAACATGGCGAGATGCCGGACCCGGACGGGAACGGCGACGACAACGGCACGGCCAGGGGGCGGCGGTCATGAGCGGCGGCGGATACTTCAGGCGGGTGGGGGCGGTACGGCCGAGCCACCTAATGTTCACCGGCGGCGTCGGCGCCCTCGTCGACCTGCCTAACTTCTCCGTCATGGTCAAGGGCCTCGACCACTGGAGTTACGCCGGTGTGCCCGATCCGGTGATCGAGGAACCCCGGCTCCGCGGGGCCGTCAACCGGGCCCTGCGGCGCTACGGCCCCAACCAGGTGGGTGAACTGCGCGCCGCGCCGTGGATCCCGGGCACCGACACCGACCCGAAGGGGAACGCGGCACGGATCGGCGTGCCCGTAACCCCCTTCCCGCAGTGGCTGCGCTGCACGGCGTGCAATGAGCTGGCCTCCCTGGGTTCCGGCAAGTGGGGATTCGAGAACAACAACGCCCGCCGCCCCGACGAGGCGCGGTTCTACCACGAGAACTGCTACCGGAAGAAGAAGGGCCGCAAGCCCCTCGCCGTGGCCGCCCGCTTCGCGCTCGCCTGCACCAAGGGCCACCTCGACGAGTTCCCGTACACGGAGTTCGTGCACGAGGGTCGCGCCTGCCCCGACACGACATACCCGACGCTGCGGATGCGCGACAACGGCGGCAACCTCGCGGCCAACGTCTCCCTCGAATGCCTGGTGTGCAAGAAGGCCAAGCGCAACATCCGGGACGCAATGGGCGACAAGGGCCGCGAGAACCTGCCCCGCTGCCGTGGCCGGCACCCGCAGTTCGACGGCGTCTACGACACCTGCGACGAGACGCCGTACCTGCTGGTCGTGGGCGCGTCCAACCAGTGGTTTCCCGTGACGCTCAGCGCACTGGCACTGCCCGACACCGGGACCGACTCGCTGCGCAAGCTCGTCGAGGAACGCTGGCCGGACCTGGAGGACTTCGAGGACGAGGCGGAGATCGCCATGTTCGCCAAGAAGTCGAAGCACCACCGCTACCTTCGCGACTACGAGCCCGGACAGGTCTGGCAGGCCATGTCCGCCTACCGCGCGGCCCTGTCGGGCGATGCGGGCGTGACCGAGCAGCCGCCAGGCCCTCCGGACCTGCTGACCCCCGAGTGGCAGGTGCTGTCCGCGGCGAAGACCGCCGACCCGACTGAGGACTTCGCACTGGTGGACGCCTCGCTCAGCGGGTCCTTGTCCACCGTTTTTTCCCAGGTGCGGCAGGCGGAACGACTGCGCGAGGTGCGGGCCCTCATCGGCTTCACCCGGCTCGACGCCCCCGATCCTGAGGACCCTGGCTTGGTCACCCGCGTGGACCTGGGGCGGCGCGAACGCGGCTGGGTGCCGGCCAGCGAGGTGCGCGGCGAGGGGCTGTTCCTGCGGGTGGACGATCACCTGATCGAGCAGTGGGAGCAACGGGTCGCGTCGAGCGAAGCCCTCGCCGCACACGCCGCAGCTTTCGGCCGGTTCCGTGAGCACCGCAGGTCGGACCGGATCGAGGACGGCTCCGACCTCATGCAGGGCTGGCCGGGCAGTCGCTACATCGCCCTGCACACGCTCTCCCATCTGCTCATCCGCACCATCGCGATGGAGTGCGGCTACAACTCGGCGAGCCTGGCCGAGCGGATCTACAGCGGCGACGCCGAGGAACGGCGGACCGGCATCCTCATCTACACGGCCGTCCCGGACTCGGAGGGCACGCTCGGCGGACTGGTGTCCCTCGCCGACCAGGACCCGAGCACCGGGGAGAACCGGCTGGCCAGGATCGTACGGACGGCACTGTACAAAGCGGGGCGGTGCTCCTCGGACCCGCTGTGCGGCGAACGCCTTCCCAAGGCGCCGGAGGACTTCCTGCACGGTGCCGCCTGCCACGCCTGCCTGTTCGTGTCCGAGACCACGTGCGAGCGCGGCAACCGCTTCCTGGACCGGCGGTTCATCACCCACCTGGCAGGCGACCCGAAATCACTGGCCCTCATCCCGGACTTCGGGTGAGCGGATCGACCGGGTGAGCCGCAGGCGCTTCGAGGCGGCGGCAGCGACGGCCGCCGCCTCGCTCGGCCCCACACGGACGAAGGCCCTGGCCACACTCCTCGCCCAGAGCCGCTCCCCCGCGTACATCCTCGGCAGGCTCCAGACCCCAGCCGCGCTGGAAGCCGTATCGGCGTTGCTGGCATCGCTGACGGAGGACGACGTTCCCTCGGCGGAGGCGGCGGCGTATCTGCGGGGTTACGCGGCGGCCTGGACCCGGCGACGCGAGGAGACCGAGGCCCGTGCGGTGTGGAGCGGTCCCTCCACGCCCGGGACACCCAGTCGCGCCACCGCCCAGGTGCTGACGGAGGTGGTCGGGGCCGCGGAGCACCGGTTCGTCGCCGTGACCTACTCGGCCCGCTGGTACGCACCGCTGACCGCGGCGCTGTCCGAGGCCGTGGCCCGCGGTGTCACGGTGGACATCGTCGTGGAGACGCTGGAAGGCGCGGGCGGGCTGCTCTCCGGGAGCGAACCGGCCGACGCCTTCTCCCGCATACCGGGCCTGCGGCTCTGGCACTGGCCGACGGACCAACGCCCCGCTCGCGGAAGCCGGTTGCACGCGAAACTGGCGGTGGCCGACGACCGGATCCTCTTCCTCTCCAGCGCCAACCTCACGGCGGCGGGCGCCGAGCGCAACATTGAAGCGGGCGTCCTGCTGAACGGCGGTCCCATGCCGGGACGGATGGCGGAACACATAAGGGAGTTGCAGCGCCGAGGGGTTCTCGCGCGGTGGCCAGGCGCCTGATGAAGTGCCGTCACCGTCGAATCATCGCCATTTGCATGGCCGGTTGACGGCCACTTAGCCCTGACGGTCGGAACCTGGCCAACAATTGAGCCTCCGGTTTCACATGATGCAGGAGGTCACAAATGGTCGCTGTCGCTCTGGTGCACAGCACCGCGCTGATGACGGAGCGGCTCCCCGAAAAGCCTCCGGCATGGCTGACCCGCGGTGAGCGGACCTTCGCGTATCCATACAAAGACTGGAGAAAGCCGCGCGTCTGGTGCCTCGCCTTTTTCACGGACCGTCACGCCCGCTATGAGCAGCGCAGGATCATCGGGGTGGGCGGCGTCTTCCCGGGCAGGCGGTCGGGTACCTACGAACGCGCCCTGCTCGCCCGCGACTTCACCGCACTCCGAGTCCCGCTGCCGCTCGTCGATCTTGAGGGCGCGATGGGGGCCAGCCGCCGATTCCTCAAGGACGACGGTCGTTTGTCTCCCGCGGCCGGCGACAACCTGCTCGCCGCCATCCGGCATCTGCGGCCGGAACTGAACGGGACGTTGGATGGCCTGGAGAACAGCCTGGGGGCCAACCCTCCGACAGGTCGGGAGGGAGAACAGCGAAGCTTTGAGAAGGACGCGATGGGCACCGTCATGGAGACGTTCGGCGCGGACCGCGATCCACTCGAAGCGTGGCAGCAGCCGCTCAGCGGGGACGATCCTCGCTCCCGATCCGTCCCCTTCATCGAAGGCATGCCGGACCTCCGGCAGATCGAGGACCAGCAGATCGTCCACGACTACCTGCGCTTCCCTGGCATGGAGGGCGAAGACGCCGTGCAGGTCGGCTGGCGGATCTACCGCCGCAGCTCCGATTCCCACCATCGGCTGTTCGTGTACAACGCCAACCGCACGAACGCCGAGACCGTCATGGGCGTCGACATGATCTACGTGAACGAGCACGCCCGAAGCGTGGCCATGGTCCAGTACAAGCGGATGCGTCAGAGCGGGCCCGGCTGGGTGTACTGGCACGACGCCACCGGCGAGCGGGAGTTGAAGCGGATGGAGACCGTCGACGACCAGTGCAAGGCCGAGGACGAGTGGGCTCGGACCAGCCAGGAGGGGCCGACAACGCTGGGGGATCCACGCCTGGTCCCCACGCCCAGCATGGTCAAACTGTGCCGAACCGCTCCCTTCATGATGAACTCCGCCGCCCTCATCCCCGGCATGTATCTGACGCGGGAGCACTTCCAGGAACTGCTTCAACGTCCCGAGGCCGACGGGCCGTCCGGCGGGACGCGCATCGTCGAGGAGTCGGTTCCCCGGTACCTGAACAACACCACCTTCACCACGCTGCTCAGGGACGGATGGATCGGCACGCGTGGCACCGGCTGGGACTACGTCATCGACCTGATACGCGAGAGCCTGTCCGCCGGCGGACCGGGCTCCGTCGTCGTGGGGATGCACCGGAGCGAGGTTCCGCCCGGCAACCGCCGCGTCAACTGACCACCGCCGTAGGCGGACCTGAGCCATCCGCCTTGTGCCCTTACGCGTACGGACCGGCTCGCGCATCGAAGGCGGTCAGTAAGGTGATCGTAGTCTTCTGGAGGGGGCACGGATGGCGACGCTGGGGATGCACCGGGACTTCCTGCTGGAGTTCGCGGCGTTGGAGAAACCCGTTCAGAAGCGGGTCTTCGAGGTGTTCGAGAAGTTCACGGCGGCCACTCACACCGGGCTGCACCTGGAGAAGCTGACGCACCAGAAGGACCCTCGGCTGCGGACCATCCGCATCACTGGCTTCTGGCGTGGCGTCGTCCTCAAGGGCGAGTCGGGCGACAGCTACCTGCTGCTCAAGGTGCTCCCTCATGACAAGGCCAACGACTGGGCCGCCAAGCACCGGGCGTCGGTGAACGTGGCGACGCAGGGCATCGAGATACGCAACGACGTGGCCCTGGAACGCGCCACTGCGGGGTTGCGTGCGCTCGCCGCCGAAGAACCGACCCGCCTGTTCCCCGCCTCCGACTACCCGGACAAGGTGCTGCGCAGCCTCGGCGTGGACGAGGAGATCCTGCCGATCATCCGGCTGATCCCGGACGAGGACCATCTGGAAGCACTGCACAAGGTGATGCCGGAGCATCAGTACGACGTGCTGCTGGGGCTCGCGAGCGGTATGAAGCCCGAGGCGGTCGACCGGGAACTGGTGCAGGCGTATGCCCGGACCGCCACGCGGACTCCCGAAGCCGATGACGGTGATGAGCTGGGAACCGCGATGGCCCGTTCCCGCGGCCGGGTCGCGCTCGTGTCGGGCCCTGTCGAGCTGCAAGGAATCCTGGAGCGGCCGTTCGATGCCTGGCGGGTCTTCCTGCACCCGAGCCAGTACCGGGTGGCGTACCACGAGGGCTACGCCGGGCCGGCCCGGGTCACCGGCGGGCCCGGCACGGGGAAGACGGTGGTCGCCCTGCACCGGGCGTACCACCTGGCCCGGCAACTGCCCGAGAACGCCCCCGACGGAAGCGTTCTGCTCACCACCTTCACCAAGGATCTCGCGGCCGAGCTGGAGCGCTGTCTGACGCTGCTGGTCGAGGAGGAGAACGTCCGAGCCAAGATCCGGGTGGTCAACGTCGATGCCCTGGCCAACGAGATCGTGCGGGCGGAACACGGCGGCGCCCCGCTGAAGCTGGTCTTCGACCAGAAGGAGATCACCGCCCGCTGGGCGCGCATCGCCCGGCGGCTGGGGGTCGACTTCACGGACGTCTTCCTCGACCAGGAGTGGCGTCAGATCGTCCTGGCGCAGGCGCTGACGGCCCCGGAGGAGTACCTCAAGGCGCCGCGCACCGGCCGTGGCACCGCGCTCCCACCGCTGAAACGCCTTCAGGTGTGGCGGGCCGTCTCCGCGTTCGAGGAGCAACTGCGCCAGGCCGGCGAGTGGACGTTCCTTCAGGTGTGCGCGGAGGCGGCACAGATCCTGGACGGCCGGGAGAAGCAGCCGTACCAGCATGTCGTGATCGACGAGGCGCAAGACCTGCACCCCGCGCAGTGGCGGTTCCTGCGGGCCCTGGTCGCCCCCGGCCAGGACGATCTGTTCCTCGCCGGGGACACCTACCAGAGGATCTACGGGAATCGGGTGTCGCTGCGCTCGCTCGGCGTCCAGGTCGTCGGCCGCTCGCACCGACTGCGGATCAACTACCGCACCACGCAGGAGATCCTGGCCTGGTCGGCCTCACTGCTGACCGGTGAAGAGCCGGACGACATGGACGGCGGAAACGAGACGCTGGCGGGATACCGCTCTACGATGCACGGAGAGCGGCCCAAGACGGCCGGGTATGCCACGAAGCATGAGGAAATCGAGGCTCTGGTGGCCCGTGTGCGGGACTGGACCGGCGCAGGGGTGCAGGCGGAGGACATCGGGGTGGCGGTGCGCTTCGTCCAGCTGGGGCGGGACATCGCCCAGGCTCTGGAGCGGGCCGGCCTCTCCGCGTGCGTGCTCGGTGCTGGGCGCGGTGGTGCCGGTGTCCGGATCGGCACCATGCACCGGATGAAGGGGCTGGAGTTCCGCTGCGTTGCCGTCGCCGGCGTGAATGACGGCACCGTACCGATGAAGTCAGCCGTCACCGCCGTCGAGGTCGACGCCCAGCAGCATCAGGAAGACCTGAACAGCGAGTTGAGCCTGCTGTTCGTGGCGTGCACGCGGGCGCGCGAGGCACTGTGGGTGTCCTGGCACGGGGCGCCGAGCCCATTCCTGGCACCGGTGACCAACCCGCGCTCATAGCGTCCATGGGCCCCCGCACGCCATTCCTGCGGGGGCCGAGCGTCACGTGCGTGGGACCACAGAGCCCGTGGGCGCCCCACGCACCACTGGAGCGTTCGCAGAGGGTGTCAGAGAGTGCCGGGGTCCCCGTCCGCCATGCGGCGGGCCTCCGCGACGGCCGCCGCATGCGCGAACCACTCCAGCACCGCGCAGATCTCCTCGCTGTGCGCGGCGAAGACCTCCACCGCGAAGGAAGGGCGCAGGTCCAGTTTCGCCTCGGCCAGGTCGATGCCCTCGATCCTGTTCAGGCGGGTCATCAACTCGCGCCGCAGCGGCTCGTCGTCGAACGGGGGACGCCGCTTCAGATACTGGAAGACGACCTCGACCGTGCCGGAGACCGGGTACAGAGCCAGGGGCCACAGCTCTCGGGGAGCGGGGGCACTGCCAAAACGCACCGTGGGGAAGCAACTGGTCTCACTCGCCCGGCCGTAGGCGAGGTGACCGCCCTGCTGCTCCCAGAAACTAAGGGCACCCAGGACGCCGTCGACGGTCTCACTGGTCTGGTTGTCGCGCAGTTGAGTTTCGAACCGGCCGGCCGCCGACTGCTGCTCATCGCCATCGGCCTGCGGCGACGGCTCGGCATCCTCGGCGACATCCTTGCCCAGCAGGGCCGCCAGGTCGGAGGTGGTCAGCCGGTGGGATCGGCGGGCCCGGCCCGCGTCGTCGAAGGAAACTCCCTCGGCCTCCAGACGGGTTCGCACATCACCGAGGTCCTGGCCGTCCGGCCACCGGAAGCCCGCCGAGACGCGGCCGTCCGCCGTCAGCACCCGGTAGGCGCCGTGCAGGCCCACCTTGGACGCCAGATGCTGGCCGACCGGGACGGCGTGGGTGCCGATGAGCGCTGCGACATCGCCGTACGTCGTCCACGTCCCGGCCGGCATGGCGAGAAGCGCGGCCCGCAGCTCCTTCCAACCTGACCACTCGTCGTCCACTGGGACCGTGCCCGCGACGGGGCCGGGCCACAGCCGTACCACCCGGTCGGCGAGGGCGGCGGCGCGGTCGAGGATCTCTGCTTTCCCCCAACGCTCCCGCCCTGCGATCTCCTGGTTCATCCGCAGGGAGCTGAAGTCCAGGATCTCCTGCTTGCGGCGGAACGGATGGTTCGAGAGCTTCGCGTTGTCAGCCGAGAGAGTCAGGTTGCCCAGCGTGTGGACCAGTAGGGCGTGGAGTTCCTCGGCGCCCTGTCCGTCCTCGGTCTCCTCGGCGAGCAGGTCCAGCCACTGGTGCGCGGGGCTCTGAGGCAGCACGTGCTCGACGGTCAGGTGCGCCTTGGCGTAGTCGACCGGTTCGCTGGCTCCGTAGCTCTCCTCCAGTCTGCGCAGCACCTGGAACCGCTGGTTGCTGCGGCCCGCCTTGTAGAAGGGGCGGGTGCGGATCGCCTCGCGGACGGCGTCGTCGTCGGGCCAGACGCGGGCCCCCGTCTTGCTCTTCGACAGGAAGCGGCTTACGGCATCGGCCGGATCGTCGTCCTTCTCCATCTCCTTGGCCATCTCCATGAACACTCGGTTACTGCCCGTGGTGGAGTGTCCGGTGAACAGGCGCCGCACCATGTAGCTCTCGGCGTTCACCAGTGCCCGGGCGGCCTGGTGAGGTGTGGCCTGCCCGTCGTCCACGCGGTCGAGCAAGTGGAGTGCCAGCGGGTAGTGGGTCTGGCCGCCCCACCGGGAGAGCCTCTCCAGCACTTCGCGAAGCTCCGGGTCGGGCTCCCTCTCGGGTTCTAGGATCCGCATCAGACGTTCCGCCCGGCGGGCCAGGGAGGCGATCTCGCCTTCCAGGGCCGCTTCGTCGGAGCTCAGAGGCTCAAGGCGTTTCTTCTGGTCCCGGTAGATCTCGCTCTGCT
This sequence comes from Streptomyces sp. NPDC050508, assembly GCF_040655155.1. Classification (NCBI taxonomy): domain Bacteria; kingdom Bacillati; phylum Actinomycetota; class Actinomycetes; order Kitasatosporales; family Streptomycetaceae; genus Streptomyces; species Streptomyces sp. NPDC050508. Next base: position 149,711 of record NZ_JBFAJJ010000009.1, on the reverse strand, counting down.
TCGCCCGGCTGTTGCCGGCCACCACCAGGTCGAGCCAGACGAGGAGTTCGAGGTTGGCGGGGCCCAGCCGTTCCTGCATGGGCAGCCAGAGATTCTGGTAGACGGACTCGCCCCGGGTCGGCAGGCACATGAAGAGGTAGTTGCGCAGCAGGTCGCTCTGGCTGAGTCCTACCCCGGTGTTGTTGATCGACTCGAAGATCCGGTAGACGTTGTCGCCCTCGGACGCGGTGATCTCCACGATCGACAGCAGACCGCTCAGCACGGTCTCCACCGTGTCCGTCCACACCTCACCGCCGTTTTCCTCACCCTCGGCGAGGGCGCCCAGGAAGTACCGGTAGGCGGCGCCCACATTGCCAGGGCCACCGGCTCTGGGAGAGCTCTCGACGCAGGCGGTGAAGGCGTCGCGGTCGGCTTGCGTCGGTAGGAGGCGGTAGTGATCGTCACCGCTGCGGTACTTGTTGACGAGCACGAGGTCGTGGATGCGCTCAGCCTTCCGCTGCGCGCCGCGTTCCCGGTGGCGGTCGCGCAGCGCGGTAAAGGCGAGCATGAGGGTGGTGAGCCGCTGTTGGCCATCGACGACGAGCCAGCGCTGCATGCCGCCAGCGGTGATCCGGCCGGGGGCCAGCACCACGGAGCCGAGGAAGTGCGCTGCAGGGGGGCGTCCTTCCAACTGCTCCTCGACCAACTCCTGTACATCGTCCCAGAGTTGTCGCAGCTCATTCCGCTGCCAGCTGTAAGTGCGCTGATAGAGCGGCACTTGGTACTGCTTCTCACCCTGGACGAGTTCGTTGAACGTGGTCTCCTGAGCGTGCACGCGCGTCTTTCCCCCCGCCGAGTCCCGGACGACCCATATTCCACCATCGGGGTGGGCGTGTCCTCGTCCTCGACTGGATCAGTAGCGGTGACGTGCTCTTTCGGGAGCTGGGCCTCCCAGCTGCACGGGGCTGCACAAGGGCGCGCTGCCACACATTTTCGGGTTCGAAGCAGGACTCCACAGAAGCCACATGATCGGCCGAGTCAGCCGTAGAAGACGCGATTACGCCACTACAGGGGACATCGCCTCGATGAACTAACGCGCTGCAGCCTTATGGTGCGAGATGTGCGGCGCCCTCTGGTGCTCTTCGACCTCGACAACACACTCGTGGACAAGCGGGGAGCGCTCGCCGACTGGGCCAGCGAGTTCACAGTCAACGCTGGGGGTCGGCCCGCCAGGACTGCTGCACAATCGGGTGGCATCTGAACTAGCTTGCCTTGCAGAGCAGGCCGGAGGTGCGCCGCGGTCCAGACGTTCACGATATCGACCAGCACGTAGGCGTAGACCTTGCTGCAATCTAACTGTTCGCGACCTTGGCACACTGGGCCATGGGCGTCCTCATCGCCAGCCATCTAGGGAGACTTCCGGCCCGCCAGCGAGATAGCAGTGCAAGGCGCTGGCAGTGGTGTCGACGAAGTCCTCAGGGATGGCATCTGCGTCGATCCATCGGACTTGGGCGTGCTTGCGAGCCTCGCGGTTTTCGGGTTCGCCGGTCCATTCGTGGGCGGCGAAGACGACGGTGAAGAAGCCGTTGGGGGCTTCGACGCCCCAAGCGCCGTGGATGATGTGAGCGACCTTCAGGAAGTCCGGTTTCACCGTCAGGCCGGTCTCCTCGTACAACTCGCGTACGGCGGTTGCCGTGATGGGCTCGCCGGGTTCGCTCTTGCCGACGGGGAGGTCCCACATGCCCTGGGCGAACTTGGCGTTCTCGCTGCGCTGGAGGAGCAGAACCCGGTTGGTGGTCTTGTCGTGGACGATGACGGCGGCGACCAGCAGGGTCATGGATTCGAGGGCGGGCGGTAGGCGTTTAGGCTGATCGTCGCTGGTCCGCTGAGCCAAGGCTAGTGTCCCTTCGTCGCTCGCAGCCAGTTGCGAGGCGCGGTCCACCTCAGAACTGCTGCCTGATCCCTTCATCCTCGTGACCTCAACCTCCGTGTGACTACTTGCAGTCGGAGTCGTCTTCGAACCGGCGGCGTGAGTCGGTCCTCTGTCTCAGTCGAAGGCGAGTTCGCGGAAGGCGTTGCGAATCTCCGTGAGGGGCTGGCGGTCGCGGGTGTAGTAGAGCTTGTTGGTCAGCAGTGTGGCCCAGCGCCCCTGGTCGGGCGAGATCCACATGCCGGTTCCGGTGAAGCCGTAGTGCACCCAGACATCCTGGGTCGGCTCGGTACCAGGAGCCGGGTGCCAGAACAGGCCGCGTACGGGCTCCAGTTCACCGGTCTGGATCGTCAGCGACTCAGTCACCCAGGTCGACCCGAAGCCAGCCTGCTCAGATGCAGAGGTGCCGCCCAGCATGTAACGCAGGAAAGCGGCGAGATCGTCGAGGACAGTGAAGGCACCGGCGATGCCGCACACGCCGCCCAGGAGTCGTGCAGAGAAGTCGTGGGCGACGCCTTTGAGGTGAGTGCCGGTGTCCTGGTCGAGTTCGGTCGGCGCACACCGTGCGGCGATCTCCGAGGGCAGCGGCCCGAACCGGGTGGTGTTCCTACCGAGCGGCTGCCAGATCCGCTCCGTGGCGAGTTGGTCAAGGCGCTGGCCCGAGAGGTGTTCGGCGAGGTAGCCGAGGATGAGGGCGGCACGGTCGGTGTACTCGACGGCCTCTCCGGGCTGGCGGTGCAGTGCTTCCCTCAGTACGCCGTCACGGATGTCCTGCGGGTCGGTGCCGTAGAGGTTCTTGAGTTGGGCCCGCAGGGGGACGCCGGCCGTGTGGGTCAGCAACTGGCGGGCGGTTACCGATCCGAGCGCGTGGCCTTCGACCTCGGGCCAGAAGGTACCGAGGGGAGAGTCGAGGTCGAGCTTGCCTTCTTCCCAGAGGGAGCCGATGGAGGACCACACAGCGAGGATCTTGGTGAGGCTGGCGGCGTCGAAGACGGTGTCGGACCGCATCGGCATGTCCGGCTGCTCGGGGTCGAGGACCCCTGTGGCGCCGTGGACGTGAGTTCCGGCGGCGTCTCCGACGGCCCATACAGCGCCTGGGTAGACCTTGTCGCGGACGCCTTCACTCAGGAGCTCTTCGATGCGGTCGGTGCGGTACGTCATGGTCTCCCTGTTCGCAGTGGGCATCCCGCCGGTCAGCGTAGTGACGCGGGTGGGATGAGTGGAGGAACGGCATGCGGGGGCTGCCCCCGCCCCGCTGGATGGCCCGGTTTCTGTACCTGCTCAGGAGAGTTGGTGGCCGAGGTCGATCAGAGCTTGTGCGGCAACCGACAGTGGGTAGCGAGCAGCGTTCGCGTAGCCCGCCTGCCGCAGCGCGGAGAGTAGGCCCGGAGAAGCTCGCAGCCGATCCAGATCGCGGGCGAGGGCGGCCGAGTTGGTGAAATCGGTGGCCATTCCGGAGGCGGCGAGGGCCTCGCTGAGGCCGGGCACGGGTTGGTAGAGGACGGGCAGTCCACAGGCTTGGGCCTCCAGCGCGACCAGACCCATGGCCTCCAGAGTGGTCGACGGCATGACCAGCACGTCGTGTTCGGCGAACGCCTTCCACAGCTGTGGACGGCGTAGCCAGCCGAGGTAGCGGGGCCGTAGGCCGGCCCGTTGTAACAGCGGTGCCAGGGCGTGGAACTGGGCCCTGGGCGCAGCGACGCTCAGCTCGACACCTGGCACGGGCGCCAGGCTCTTGATCAGGGCGTCGCCTCCCTTCTCGGCGGTCAGCCGTCCCGCGTACAGCAGCCGTAGGTGGCTGGTGGAGGCACGAGTTGGCCGGGGTGGCGGGTCGGCGAGCAGGCGGTCGGGGATGCCCCAGGAAATGTGAGTGATCTTCCGGCGGTCGATCTGCGGGGCGAGCTTGAGTAGGCGGTCGGCCATTGCTCCTGTCGGTACGACGATCGCGTCCGCGGCTCTGGCGGTCTCGCGCAGGACGCGGAGTTGATCGTGGTGGGCCTCGGCGAAGAGCAGGTCGGTGCCGTGGACCAGGGCGATGCGGGGATGCAGGGGCAGGGCCCGGATCAGGGCGGGGGTGGCGCCGAAGGCGAGGTGCTGGAGGTGCAGGACGCTGATCTGATCTGGGTCGATCGCGGCTGAAAGAGCCTTACGCAGGGCTGCGACGTAACGACCGAAGGCCGGGCCTTCCAAGCACTTCCCGGCGACGGGCAGCAGGTCGAGCCCGGCCGGGAGGTGGTGCCTGAGATTCGGTGAGCCGAGCATGAACGCGCGTGCGGGGATCAGAGGGCGGTCGCCGGTGTAGAGATCGAGGAAGAGTTCGACGCTGCCGCCCGGGCTTCCGACGGGCAGGTCCAGCAGGGTGGCGGCCAGTGGCCCGGCGGCTGAGCGGGGACTCACAGGACTCCTCCGGGGATCTCCTCGTAGAGGCGGGAGATGTCGATGCCGTCCGTATCCGCGTACTTGGAAAGCTGCTGCTGGTAGCTGGTCGGCGTGCCGAAGGCGGTGAGGAAGACGAGCTTGCCGAAGGTCATCCCCGGATAGACCCGGACGGGCCTGGCGGCGCGGATCTCCAACGTCCAGCGGATGGCGTGGCCTTGGTGGCCGAGCGGGGCGGAGACGTGGACCCAGATGCCGAGTGCGCCGATGGTCCGGTCGCCGTTGAGCATCTGCGCGTACGTCTCCGAACCGGTCTTCTCCAGCGTGACGCCGAGGTAGAGCACGTCCGGCTTCAGCACCAAGCCCGCCGCGGGGATGGTCTGTTCGGTGAATGCAGTGGGGGTGGCGGCGTCCAGGTCACCGGCGCAGACGTGGAGCGTGTCGCCGAGCCGCCAGTCGTAGGCGTTCGGGGAGAGGCATGCGGGATCGTACGGGTCGATCGTGATCTCGCCGGCCTGAAGGGCAGCTCTGATTGCGGGGCCGGTGAGGATCATGAGGCGACCGCCTGCACCGGGGCGACGTCCCGCCAGTACTTCGACGGCTGCGGTCCTGTGGCGGCCTGGTACTTGCCTTGGTACGGGTCGATTTCACCCGTGGAGAGGAAGAACATGATCTGCGCGATCTTCATGCCGGCGTACACCCGTAGCGGACGGACTGGCGAGAGCATCAGCGTCCACTGGCCGTGGAAGCCGATGTCGCCGATGGGGGCGGTGATTTCGACGAAGAGGCCGAGCCTGCCGACCGAGGAGCGGCCGAACAGCAGCGGTACGAAGGAGTTGGAGCCGACCTGTTCGAGGGTGTGCCCGAGGTACAACTCGCCGGGTTGGAGCACGTGTCCGTCCGTCCCGATTTCCATCTCACGCGTGAGGTTGGGGCGGTAGGAGTCGATCACGGTGTCGGCGTAGGTCAGCAGGGTGGGGCCGAGGCGGACGTTGTAGCTGTTGGGGTTGACCTGCTCCAGCTCGAAGGGGTCGATGGTCAGGCGACCGTCGCGGGCAGCGGCGGTGATCTCGGGGCCGGTGAGGATCACTGCTCGCCTCCCTCGGTGGCGCCGCTGGGCAAGGTGGTGGCCAGGACGCGGCGTACTGCTTGGCTGAGCCGGAGCCCGGCTTGATGTGTTCGGCCGCCCAGATGGCTGTCGGCGAGGTAGCCCGTCGTCAGCACGCTGCTCATCGCCGACGGAAGAGGCGTGGGAGCGATGACCAACGGGCCCACGCATTCAGCGAGTTGCGTGAGCAGCTTGTCGTGGTCCTGGGCGTGCTCGTCAGGAAGGATGGCGTGGACGAGCTGGTTGTCGAAGGGCTCGATGGCCAACAGGTCGCCGAGGGTCAGCACTTCGCCGAGCGGTACGGAACGGAGCGCGGTCTCGTTGAGGATCACCGCGTCTGCGCCGAGGCCGGAGTGGAGTCGACCGGCGATCTCTCGCAGCAGACGGCTGCGGTCCAACTCCCCATTGCGGTAGGGCTCGTTCACGGTTCCGAGCGGACTCGCCAGCTTCCGGCTGAAGAGGGAGATCTTCTCCCGCACCGTGGCGAGGTCTCCGGGAACTGCGGTGGCATCGGGAAAGGTGCATGTGCGGGCGGCCCAGCCGCTGCCGCCCGGTTCTGCGGTGGCGTAGCCGACGCCGAGTTCGCGTCCCTTGACGACCAAGGTGTTGCCGATGCGCACAGGGCCGTAGGTATCGCTGTGGCAATGGCCGGCGAAGATGACGTCCGCGAACGGGCAGGCGGCGGCCAGCTTCAGGTCCTCCTCGAAGCCGGAGTGGGACAACACGATCCAGGCGTCGGCTCGGTGGTGGTTCTCCAGCATCACCTCGCGCAGGGCATGAGCCGGGTTGGTGACGTGATGGCCGTTGCGATCGCGGGTGGGGATCGTGTTGAACGCCTGGGGACCGATCACCGCGGTGATAGCGACGCGTTGGCCGCCGACCCGCTTGATGCGTACCCGGTCGAAGAGCGGTTTGCCGTTGTCGTCGGAGGCGTTGGCGCACACGGTCATCTCGTGCAGCCCTGGTTCGAAGTAGTGCGGCCAGCCGTGATTTCCAGGCGCGAGCAGGTCGTACAGGCTGGTGAGAATCTCGCGCTCGATCCGACCCTTGCCGAAACGGTAGTAGCCGCTCCCTTCGAAGAAGTCGCCGCAGTCCACGATCAGGCTCTCGGCCCTGGCGGTGTGGACGTGGGTGAGCATCGGCGTGGCCACGTCGAAGGCCGAGTGGACGTCGGTCGTAGCGATGATCTTCCGTAACCGTCGGCTCATGGGGTGACCTCGCAGATGTCGGCGCCGAGGGCGTGCAGTTTGGTGGGCAGGTCGGCGTGTCCGCGCCGGAGTTGGTCGAGGCCACCCAACGTGGTGACACCGCGTGCGGTGAGGCCGGCGATGAGCAGGGCGGAGCCCGTGCGGATGTCGGTGGCCTCCACTCCGGTGCCGGTCAGTTGCTGCGGGCCGGTGAGACAGCACTTGGTGGGCGACAGGTCGTGGATCTCGGCGCCGAGGCGGGCGAATTGGGGCAGGAGGTTGCCGTGGCGGCCGGGGTTGACGGTGTCGGAGAAGAGATGGGTGCCGGGGCGGGTGAGGGCCAAGGCCATCAGGGGCGGTTCGAAGTCGGCGTCCAGGCCGCCGGGGGCGAGGGAGGCGACGGCTCGTAGCGGCCGGCTGGTGGGGCGGGTGTCGTGGGCATGGATGGTCAGTACGTCGTCCTCGGTGCTCGCGGGCACACCGAGCTGTCGTAGAGCGCTGACCAGGGGAACGACGTCATCGCCGCGTACGCCGCAGATACGTGCCTCGCCGCCCGTCACTGCGACGGCACAGGCCAGCGTGCCTGCCTCGATCTTGTCGCCGGGCACCTTCCAGGCGATGGTCTCAGTGGGAGCGGATGGGGGTGGCGCGAGCGAAAGAAGGGACCCGCCGGCCCGGCACTGCCATCCAGCCAGCCGTATCGCCTCTACGACGCTGAGGACTTCCGGCGAGAGGTTGGGCCCTCCCAGCCGCAGTGGCCGTCCGGCCACGACGGCGCGCAGGACGGCGGCGATGGTCGCGCCTCGGGAGCGGAAGGGCAGCATGATCGAGACCGTTCCGGTCCGTGCGGCGGCTGCTTCCACGAGGTAGCCCCGGTCGTCGACGGTCGTACGGTCGCCGAAATGCTCGTAGACCGTGAAGTGCTGTTCCATGCCGCGTTCCCCGATCCGGCACCCGCCTGGCCAGGGAAGTCGGGCCCGACCGTAGGCGCCGAGCAACGCTGGTACGAGGTAGTACGAGGCTCGGATGCGTGCGGCGGTTTCGGGGTTGGGCCCCGGTTGCGGCCTGTCGCTGGGCAGGATGACCGCGGTGTGCGGATCGGTGACGGGGCGGGCCGTGTGCCAGCCGGACTGCTGGAGCAGGGTGAGCATCGTTTCGACGTCGGTGTTCGCCGGGACGTTGCCCACATGTACTGGGCGGTGCAGGGCCGCGGCGGCGGCCAGGAGGGGCAGGGCTGCGTTCTTGGACCCGTCGACTGTCACGGAACCGGTGAGAGAGGTGCCGGGCCGGATAGCGACCACTTCGGCGGCGACCGGGGGAATCCTTACGGCTGTCAACCGTCAACTCCTTTGCAGGGGAAGGCATCGTGAGGGTTGGTCCGGGCCGCTGATCTTGAACTCGGCCCAGCACCGCTTGCCGGATGGCAGTGGTTCGATCCCGTGGCGGTCTGCAAGGGCGGCGACGATGAACAGGCCCCGTCCGCCTTCCTCTTCCACGTCCGGCAGTCCGACCTGCGGGGCCTTGGAGCTGGCATCGGTCACCTCGATCAGCAGGCGTTCGTCGTTCAGGCGAGCGCCGGCCGAGATAGGGCCGTGGCCCGCGTGCCGTACCGCGTTGGCGAGCAACTCGGCGGCGACCAACTCCGCTGTCTCCAGGAGTTCCTGATCGAGAGAGGCGTCCCAGGCCCGTATCCCGATGGCGAGCTGCTGGCGCGCGGAGCTGGCGGCAGCAGGTGTGCCGTGAACGGGAAATTGGATCTGATGCGCTTCCATGAGCGGCCTCCTGGATCGGTGTGGCAGCTCCACGCAACCGCTTAGGAGGCAGGCGGGGCCACGCCGTGTGCCGGCGCCGCATGACTTATGCAGGAGCTGCATCGCGGTCAATTGCTGCTCGGTTACGCTCGGTTGAGCAGGCAGGATCGGCGACGGCAGAAGGGGCCGTGGCACAGATGGCCGAGGCACAGAGTGAAGCGAGACGGATCGGCGAAGTGATCCGTCAGGCCCGCGTGTTACAGCGGCGTTCGCAGACGGAGGTTGCCGCCGCCCTGGGGTACCACCAGTCGAAGGTGAGCCGTCTGGAGAGCGGCAGGGGCACCGAGGACGTGCGCACGCTGCGCGAGATCGCGCAGGTGCTGGACATTCCACCGCACCGTCTCGGTCTCGCCGCCTCCTCCGACACCAGCCCCGCTGACCCCGGAACAGAGGACATGCACCGCCGTACCTTCCTGGCCGCGAGCGTCGCAGCTCTCGCGGCTCCGCCGTCGTCCACCGCAGCGCACTTCGACCTGGTACAGGTCCTGCTGCCAAGCACGATCCCTGCTGCCACCGGGCAAGCCCTGGACATCGACGAGCTACGGGACCGGACACGGGACGTACGCCGGATGTTCTGCACGTGCGACTACACGGATCTGGAACGGACGCTGCCGGGCCTGATCACCGACCTGCGCCATGCCGCCGGAGGCTCATCCGGCTCGGCGGAGGCGTCCGGGTTGCTCGCCACCGCGTACCAGACGTCGGTAAGTCTGCTGCTGAAGCGATCCGATCAGGGCAACGCCTGGCTCGCGGCCGGTCGGGCCATGGCCGAGGCGGAGCGATCTGGGGATCCCATCGTCCTCGCCGCTAGTGTCCGCGTTCACGCCCACGTCCTCGTGCGCGAGAAGCACACCGCCCAGGCCGTGAACATGGTCCGCCACACTGCCGACCAGCTCACCGGTTCCTACGACCAGCGCTCGCCCCGGTACCTGGCAGCGGTCGGTCTGCTGTTGCTCCGTGGGGCGACCGCCGCCAGCAGAAACGGCGACCGCGCCACGACCCAGGACTTCCTCACCGAGGCCAAAGAGGTGGCGCGCTACGTCTCCTTCGACCGGCCCGACGCCTGGGCGAACTTCAGCCCCACCAACGTGGCCCTGCACGAGATCAGCGCGGCCGTCTCCTTTGGCGACGCCGGCATCGCGCTGGAAACCGCGCGGCCACTCATGCGGCGGCACATTCCCGTCCCCGAGCGCCGGGCCGCGCTCTGGGTGGAGACCGCCCGCGCCTACAGTCAGCAGGGCAGACTCGCCGACGGCTACCAGGCCCTGCGCATCGCCGAGAGCTGTGCGGCTCAGGACATCCGCCGCCCGGCCGTACGCGAACTGGTCGCCGACATGGCGGCCCGCGACCGGCGCCGGGCACTGCCCGAGCTGCACCACTTCAGCCGCCAACTGGGAGTGCCAGCGTGAGTGATCAGCCCGACAAGCCGTTCCTCCAGATCGTCGTCTGCGCGGCCGGGGTGGCCGCCGACGTCGGCAAGCTGATCACCGCAGCGCACGAGCGGAACTGGGATGTCGGTGTCGTCGCCACCCCTCAAGGGCTCGGCTTCCTCGACGTCGACGCGATCGAGGCGCAGACCGGTCTCCCCATCCGCTCGGCCTGGCGGACACCGGACCAACCGCGCCCGACCCGCCCCGCAGACGCGATCGCGGTAGCCCCGGCCAGCTTCAACACCGTCAACAAATGGGCCGCTGGGATCTCCGACAACCTCGCCCTGGGCATCCTGTGCGAAGCACCCGCCATGGGCGTACCGATCGCCGTACTGCCGTACCTGAACTCCGCCCAGGCCGCCCACCCCGCATACCGCCAGAGCCTGGAGCGATTGCGCGAGATGGGCATCCTTATCGGGTCGTACGAGCCTCATCGGCCGAAGGCCGGCGGTGGGGCGGATCGGTATCGCTGGGAGGAAGTGCTGGAGCTGCTTGCCCCGAAACTGTCCGCGAGGTCGTAATCAGCGCCGCCTTCCTTGCGGCGGTTGCGAGGTCGGGAGGGCGGCGGGTGTGTGGCCTGCGGCATCCGGGAGTTGTGGTGTGCTGCCGCCCCGTACTGTGCTGCGAGCCTGTGCCGCACGGGCTCGTGCGCTCGGTGCCGGTCGTGTGCTGAGGCGTCGGATGCGCCAGGTCAGGACTCGTGCCGGGGAGTCGGCGTCGTCCAGGGCGCGCTGGTCCGCGGCCTGTTGGAGGAGCTGCTGCGGATCGTGGCCTGCTGCCTCGGCCTCGGCGAGGGCGGCGGTGAGGGCGCCGAAGGCGCGGTCTTTGACGACATTCTCGGCATGGTCGGGGACAGCTTGGCGCAGGTGGTAGATGTGCCGGTCCACAGTCTGCTGCGGTGGTCGGCGTTGGGCGAGGGCAGCCAGCGGTACGGCGGCTGCTCGGTCGTAGGCGGCCTGGAGGTGGACCAGGGTCTGGCGGGCGGCGGCAACCTGCTGGTCGTGGTGACGGAGCTGGTGCCAGCGGGCGGCGGCGATGACGACGAGGATCGCCGCGTCGAGGAACATCGCCAGGACGGCGCCGTCTTGGGGAGCGGGTTCGCGGAGCATCGCGCGTACGGCGCCGCGCAGGGCTCGGGCGTGGTGGTGTTCGGCGTGGATGCGGGAGCGGGTGGCGCGCTCGAACGAGGTTGCCGCCTCTCGGAGTTGAGGACGTATGGCTTGGGGTGTGACGAGGGGCAGGGCGTCGAGAGCTTCACCGAAGGCGGCGAGGTGACCTTGGGAGGCTTCGTCGTCGGGTTGGTCGAAGTGGTGGGGGATGCGTTCGGCTGCGGCGGTGGCCTGGTGCCAGGGGTTGGGCCTGCGCCTGTCCGACTGGACGGTGGGCTGCGGCCCTATGCTCGCCAGGCGTTCTTGGATCTTGGGGAGGGACAGGTCCGGGGCGAGTTTGGAGCCGGAGTACCAGATGGGACCCTGGGCGTCATCCGCGACGGCCACCTTGTATCCGCGTACGTCGCCTGAGGGGAAGTGCACGACCTCGACGAGTACGCCGTCGAGGCGGCTGAGCAGGTCGACGAACTCCTCGATGGTGGAGGCGGCGGCCACGGCGGTGCGGACGGTGGCACGCAGGCGTTCGCGAGCGGTCGTGTCGTGGCCGGCGCGGCGGGCCTTCTCCTGTTCGGCGCGAGTGGGGCGCTTGGCGGCGGTGCGGTCTCCGCGGACGACCTGGAAGAGGCCGCACTCCTTCTCGATGGCGGCGAGTTCACGGTCGGCAGTGAGGTAGTCGTTCCAGTGGCGGGCCGTACGCAAGTCGGCACGGACCTTGGTGGCGGCGATGTGGATGTGGTCCGGCGCATGGCGGACGGCGACCCAACGACAGCCGTCCGGATCGTCAACGGGAGCGATGCCGGTGGCCGCGACGACCCGGCGGGCGATGTCGGCCCACTCCTCGTCACTGAGGTGGCGGTCGGATTCGGCGGCCCGGATCGAGCAGTGCCACGTGTGCTTCTCGGGGGCGCGGCCCAGTCGCCGGGCCTGTTTGACGTGCAGGTCGAGGTCGGCCACGAGGAGCCTCTTCGTGGCTTCGAAGTCGTCGGTGCGGCCGGGGTCGGGGGCGAAGCCGTCCCAGGAGGCGACCAGGTGGGGGTCGGTGTGGTTCTTGGCCTTCTTCGTGTCGAACAGGTACCGGATCAGGCCCGCGGTGTCCGTGCCGCCGCTGATCTTCGCGATCATCGGGCGGACCTTTTGGCGACGGCTTGGTTCGCGGCGGACGCGATGTGGCGGACGGTGGCGCTTACTGCGTCCAAGGTGGGTTCGACCTGGGCCAGCATGGCGTTGTCCCCAGGGTGTGGATGGCCGCCGGAGTGGAGCTTCTTGGTGATCTGGTTGATGTTGTGGCCGATCTTGGCGACCTCGCGGCGCAGGGCGGTCAGTTCGTCGATGTAGTCGTCGAGGGGTGTGCGCTGGCCGGGGAGGGCGAGGTCGCCGTGGAGGTGGGCCATGACGACGGCGCCGATGTAGTGGGCGCCGGCGATGTTCAGGGACCGGGCCTTGGCGAGGATCGCGGTCTTCTCGTCGGCGCTGTAGCGCACGTCGACGCGTTCTTTGCGCTGGACGGGTTCGCGCTGACGGCGGCGGGCGACACGGTGCAGCGCGGCGGCATCGGCGGCTCGGGGCAGCAAAACGGCGGGGGTCTCGACGAGCCTGTCCTTCTCGGGCACCCTCTGGTGCCCGAGCCCCTCCGCCACCCCTGGGGCGGAGGCACCCCCGTTGGACCGGCCCTTGGACGGTCCAATGGGATACCTTGCTGGCTGGGTTGCGGTGGTGGTCATCTCCCGCTGAGAAGTGGGGAGTTCGTAGCCCGGGTTGTGCATGAGGGGGTTCTCCGTGGCGCGTTCGTGGGGCGGGAAGCGGTGGACTCAGAAGGCGCGGGCAGATGCCCTGTCGTGTTCGGCCTGCCGCTGAGAGGCGGCCTCGTCGAGTTCGGTCTGCAAGGCGTCTTTGACCTTTTCCGCGTCGGCCCTGCCGATGGACAGGCCCTTGTCTCGTATCGCCGCTTCGATGTGGCGGCGCGAAGCACGGCCTCCCCGTCCGAGTGGCGCGGTGCGGGCGATGGTGAGGAACTCCTCGGAGACCGTGCTGAACTCTTTGCCTTCCGGCTCGTCCGAAGGATGCGGGAGCTCCGGCAGGTTGGTGGCGTCCTGCGCCACGTCGGAGTGCCGGTCCGCCGCTTCGAGGGCAGCTGGCTGCGGCTGACCGGAACCGTCTCCCGCGAGACTGACTATCTGGGTGCCGTTGTGGCTGCTGTCGGCAGCGTTGTGGCGTTGAGTGGCGTCGGCGGGCTCGGCGACGAGCTGGTGGATCTGCCGCATCAGGACACCGAAGGCCAGCAGCGCGGCGGTCGGCGGGACCGCGGCGACCACGTAGTCGAGCAGGGGCACGGCGCCGGTGCCACCCGTGCCACTGACGCCCGCCACGTTGAGTGCGATGGAGCCGACCGATCCGGTGGCGGTGAGGGCGATGGCCCACCCGTCGGTCGCTTGACGCAAACCAGCGCGGAGCATGAGCAGTTCGCCCGCGACGATGAACGCGTCCAGGGTCGCCGGCCAGGCCCACTGGCGGACCGGGGAGTTCCTGAGCCCGTGTTGTCCGGCGACCTCGGCGAGATGCGCGTACGAGAGCCAGAACCCACCGGCCGTGAGGGCCACGATGACCACGCCCGCTGCGATGAGCGTGAATCGCTCGGCGGCCTCCTGGATCGTGGTCGGCCCTCCCTCGTCGGGGCGTTCGTCTCGGTTGCTGGCGGTGGAGATGTTCGTCAAGCGGGGTGCTCCTGGGCGTTGGCGTGGTCCGTCTTTGCCGTCTTGGCCGTTGCAAGCGCAGGTCAGGGCAGGTACGGCACGAGGTTTGGTCTGCCGTCTCGGCCGATGCCGGAGGCGTTCTCCGGCATCGGCCGAGACGGCTTAGTAGTGCTGTGCCGTCCTAGCGGTTGACGCTCTGACCTGCGGCGATACGGCGGGGACGGGCGGGACGGCACAAGACGGATCGGGACGTGGTCCCGGCCGGGCAGCGCGGCCTTCATGATCGCGTTGCCGTCTTGCCCCCGGTTTCCGTCTTGTCTGCATGCCGTTTGACCTGCGGGATCACGGCAGGGACGGCAGGGACGGCCACCCGGAGGATGCGGGGCTCAGCCCGAGGCGGGGGCGGTAGGCCCGGCGTCCACCGGGTGGACGGTGGGGCAGTAGCGCCGCCAGGCGTCGAGGAACTTATTGCGCATGTAGCCCTTGCGCTGGGTTCCGTCGGCGAGGCGGACGTTGCCTGGCTTGATGACGTACGGGCTGAGCATCCGTGCCAGGTCGCGGGAGTCCAGCCCGTTGCGCCCCCGCTCTGCCCACGGGGCCTCGGCGTCCTTGCGCAGGTGGTACAGCAGCTCGTCCGTGGAGAGGCTGTCCGCCTCGCGCTGAGCGACGAAGACCCGGCGGATGTCGGCAAGGATCCGCGCTCCGCCCGGTCGCTCCTCCTCCACCTCGACCTCTGTGGCCACCATCCGCGCACACGCCGTACGGGCGCGGCGGGGCCAGGACCCGGCGGCCAGGTCGGCGACGATGACCAAGGGCTCCCAGGTGTCAGCCGCCCGGTCTTCCACCGGCATGACCGGCTCCAGCTCTGCCGCCTCGTCCAGCAACGGCCTGGCCCAGGCAGCGATGCGGTCCCGCAGTTCATGCAGGGCCGGGATGTCGCGGCGGGAGCGGAAGGGCTTGACCTTCTCGCCCTCGGCCCGGCGCCGCATGCGGATCACGATGGCCCGGTCCATGATCGTGTCGGGCAGGTCGCCGATGCCCGCGATGGCCGCCATGGCGAAGGTCGCGAAGCGGTGCGGGGTGTGGTCGTTGCCCACGACCCGGGTGACGTACCGGTTGCGCTGGTGGCCGGCGTTGAGCAGGCCGCGCATCTCCTCGTTCTTCTCGGCCACCTTCGGGGTGCCGAAGATGGTGTCCGCCTCGTCCACCAGGAGTGTGGGCGGGTTCTCCTCGGTGATCGACCGGAAGATGGCCGCCGGTGTGGTGTTGATGGTGATCATCGGCTCGTGGACCGTCTCGGTCAGCACGTCCAGCAATCGCGACTTGCCGCACCGCTTCGCCGGTCCCACCACCGCCAGACGCGGCGCGTGCTGCCACGCGGGCTGCAGATGCGTCGCCACCACCCACAGCGTGACCGCGTCCAGCGCCTCCTGCGAGGGCAGGATCACGAACTTCGCTATCTGCGCACGCAGTTCGTCCAGCAGCGCCGAGCCGGGCGTCGGCTCAGGATCCGGCACAGTCTCCTCGGCAGGCTGTTCCACCGAAGTGGCGTCAGGCGCACCGTCGTTGGCGGTCGGCGGGGCTTCGCCGGTGTGGTGGCCGAGCTGGCCGGGGATGGTGACGGGCGGCCACGAGGGCTTGTCGGAGTCGGAATAGGGCTCGGCTCCCGCATGTTCCACGGGGCAGCTCCTCGTCTGGCGGTGGCGGGCGTGTGCGCCCTGGCCGCCGGGTTGGTTCTTCACGGGCCGGTTGGGGTTGCTCGGGCCTCCGGCGTTGCATCGCCGGGGGCCCATCCCCGTCTCGCGGGCACCAGGCCATCGCGAGGGAACACGGACCGTACGTCCACACCCGGCAACAGTCCAGCGTTTCTGTGTCAGCTCAGCGCAGAACGGTTTGGTACGGTGCCGCGTCATCACGCCGCCAGACCCAGCAGATCGAGCAGATCCGCGGTCACGACCCGGTAGGCGTTGCCGAGCCGCAGCACCTTGCACGGGTACTCGCCCCGCTTCGCCAGCTCATAGCCCTTGCTCCGCCCGAGCCCCAGAGCACGGTTGCCTGTGTCCAGGTCAACGGACACGGGGAGGGCGAGAAGCTCGTCCCGACTCATCCCCTTCGAGTCCTTCATCCGTCCGGCCGTCGCGTCTTCGCGCATACAGTGCGCCCCTTTTCGGTACAGCCCTCGGCGAACGTGGCCCTCACGTCCGGCTCCAGGCGTCTACCAACCATCATCGGGAAGCTAATGTGTCTTTATGACACAACGCGATATGGACGCTGATGAGGACGACGTTCCCGAGTGGGAGGACCGGGTCAAGGCCAACGTCGCCGGCGAAGTCCGGCGCAGAAGAAAGGAGATGGGATGGAGCGCACAGGACTTGGCCGACGCCTGCGAGCAGCTCGGGCATCCCATCCCGCGCAACGTGATCGCCAACATGGAGTCCGGCCGCCGGGCCACCCTGCCGCTGGTGGACGTCATCGTCCTGGCCGCCGCCCTGGAGACGTACCCGGTCTGCCTGATCTTCCCGGTCGGCTACGTCGAGAGGACCCAGGAACTCCCCTTCCAGGAACTCGTGCCCACCTGGGACGCCCTGCGGCGCTTCACCGGCAACGAGGACATTCCCTTGCACGACGCAGGGCTGGTCCCCGACTTCGAAGTGCACGACAACCTCGTACGCACCGCTCTGGCCGCCCTCGAAGAAGCGGAACAGGCACGGTTCGCAGCCAAAACGGCAAGCAACCGCGCCCAGGAGGAGGAAGCCGAGCGCAGGCGGACCAAGTACTCCGACGAGGCCATCTCCGCGAAGTACAAACTGCGCTACCTCCGTCGCGACCTCCGCGACGAAGGTGCCACCCCGCCCCCTCTCCCACCCGCCCTGGCGGACGTCGACCCGCCCGAACCCGACCCCAACACCACCCCGGAGGAACGCCTTTGAAGGGCTCCACCTACCGCCGCTGCTCCTGCCGCGACCCCAAGACCGGCAAGGAACTCGGCACGTCCTGCCCCAAGCGCAACAGCAGGAACCACTGCACCTACTCCATACGCCAGGAGCTGCCACCCCGCGAGGACGGCAGCCGACGCTCCTTCGCCCGTGGCGGGTACACCAGCCTCAAGGCGGCCCAGGCCGATCTCGACCACGTACGCGCCCTCATGGCGCTCGCCGAGTCGGACGACCCTGAAGGCGTCCAGCTGATCGCCGAGATGCTGTCCGAGGTCAGCCGCGACAAGCTGCCGCTCCCCGACGTGGAGGAGACCCGGCGTCGCCTCAACGCCGGCCAGGACCTCGTCGGCAGCCTCACCGTGAGTGAGTGGCTGGACCGGTGGCTCGCGGGCAAGCGCATCCGGAAGTCAGGCGTCAGCCGCTACGAGACCGACGTCCGCGTCCACCTCAAGCCCCACATCGGCGACCGGCGCCTCGACCGGCTGCGCGTGAGCCACCTCAGCGAGATGTTCACCGCCATCACCGACGCCAACGCCGAGATCCTTGAGCAGAACGCCCAACGGCGTTCGGCAGTCGAGGAGTTGGCGGCCGTGCCGTGGAAGGGCATGGAGAACCGCGCCCGCCGCAAGGCCATGAAGGCAGCGATCGACGCGATGCCGCCCTTCCGTCGCGTCACCGGGCCGTCCACACGCCAGCACGTCAAGGCCACGCTCCGCGCCGCCCTGAACGAGGCGATCGGCCAGCAGATCATCACGTTCAACCCGGCGGCCCACGTCGAGATCGACCCCGTACGCAAGCCGAAGGCCCTCGTCTGGACGGACGAGCGGGTCGCGCGGTGGCAGCAGACCGGCGAGAAGCCCTCCCCCGTCATGGTCTGGACGCCGGAACAGACCGGCGCCTTCCTCGACTTCGTCGCCGCGGACCGGCTGTACGCCATGTGGCACCTGATCGCCTTCCGCGGCCTGCGTCGCGGCGAGGCGTGCGGCCAGCCCTGGTCGGAGACCAACCTCGACCGGCACTCCCTCACCGTCACCGGCCAACTCGTCCAGGACGGATGGGACGTCGAGGCGTCCGAACCGAAGACCGACAGCGGCTTCCGCGTCGTGGCCCTGGACGACGACACCGTCAAAGTCCTGGAGCGGCACCGCAAGGAGCAGGAAGCGGACCGCGAGGAATGGGGACCGGCCTGGGTCGACACCGGTCTCGTCTTCACCCAGGAAGACGGCTCCTGGCTGCACCCTGGCAAAGTGACCGACCTCTTCGAGCGGCTCGTCGCCGCCTCCGGCCTCCCGCCGATCCGGCTCCACGACCTCCGTCACGGCGCGGCCACCCTCATGCTCGCCGCCGGCATCGACGTGAAGATCGTGTCGGACACCCTCGGGCACAGCGACACCCGCATCACCCGGGACATCTACCAGAGCGTTCTCCCCCACGTCGGCAAGAGCTCCGCCGAGGCCACCGCCAAGCTGGTCCCGCTCCAGCGCAAGTCCGAGGCGGAGAAGGCCCGTAAGGCCGCTCAGAAGGCCAAGGAGAAGGCGAAAGCCCAGGCCAAGGCGAAGAAGAACAAGGCGCGGAAGAAGCCCAAGAAGTAGGGCACCGAGCCGCGCCGCTCACGCATCGCTCACGCAAGCCGTCCCACGGCACCCCAGCCGTGCGACGCGTCACGCCCCGAGCAACACAAAAGGCCAGGTCACGGGCTATGTGACCTGGCCTTCGCCGGAGCCCCCTGTCGGATTCGAACCGACGACCTACGCATTACAAGTGCGTTGCTCTGGCCAACTGAGCTAAGGAGGCCTGCGCGATACGTGCGTACCCGAGACGCGCGCGATCGCGATCACGTGCCCGTGCAGTGTACCCAGGTCCCCACCACCCCCTGTCGAAAATTTCCGCGAAGTTCACATGGCCTCGGGTACTGACAGACCGGGCAAACGCCAGGTACCGTCCGTACCCAGTTCACTCGCGTGGACTACACCACCACCTTCCTACAACGGATCGTCCGGCACGTTCCTGCCGGTAGAAGGGGGCCCTTCACCATGGCCACTGTTTCGTTCGACAAGGCGACCCGGATCTACCCGGGCACCGAGAAGCCCGCCGTAGACGGTCTGGAGATCGAGGTCGGGGACGGCGAGTTCCTCGTCCTCGTCGGTCCGTCCGGCTGTGGCAAGTCCACCTCGCTCCGGATGCTCGCGGGGCTTGAGGACGTCAACGCCGGCGCCATCCGCATCGGTGACCGCGACGTCACGCACCTGCCGCCGAAGGACCGGGACATCGCCATGGTGTTCCAGAACTACGCGCTGTACCCGCACATGACGGTCGCCGACAACATGGGCTTCGCGCTCAAGATCGCCGGCGTCAACAAGGCCGAGATCCGCCAGAAGGTGGAGGACGCGGCGAAGATCCTCGACCTCACGGACTACCTCGGCCGCAAGCCGAAGGCGCTCTCCGGCGGTCAGCGCCAGCGTGTCGCGATGGGTCGCGCCATCGTGCGTGAGCCCCAGGTCTTCCTCATGGACGAGCCGCTGTCGAACCTCGACGCCAAGCTCCGTGTCTCCACCCGTACGCAGATCGCCTCGCTGCAGCGCCGCCTCGGCATCACCACCGTCTACGTCACCCACGACCAGGTCGAGGCCATGACGATGGGCGACCGGGTGGCCGTACTGAAGGACGGTCTGCTCCAGCAGGTCGACTCGCCCCGCAACATGTACGACCGCCCCAAGAACCTCTTCGTGGCCGGCTTCATCGGCTCCCCCGCCATGAACCTGATCGAGGTCCCGATCACCGACGGCGGCGTGAAGTTCGGCAACTCGGTCGTCCCCGTCAACCGCGAGGCGCTCAAGGCCGCCACCGACAAGGGTGACCGTACGGTCACGGTCGGCGTCCGCCCCGAGCACTTCGACATCGACGAGCACAACGGCGAGGCCGCGAAGTCCCTCACCAAGGACTCCGAGGACGCCCCGGCCGGTCTCGCGGTCACCGTGAACGTCGTGGAGGAGCTGGGCGCCGACGGTTTCGTCTACGGCAGCGCCAAGGTCGACGACAACATCACGGACCTGGTCGTCCGCGTCAGCGGCCGCTCGGTGCCCGAGAAGGGCGCCACGCTCCACGTGGTCCCGCGTCCGGGTGAGATCCACGTGTTCTCGACCTCCACGGGCGAGCGCCTCACCGACTGATCAAACGTTCCCAGGAAGGGCCCCGCGGTTCACCGCGGGGCCCTTTCCCGTGCGGGACGTCGCCCGAACGTGTCGACAAATACCCCGGCAGAGCGGTCATTTCGAGCAGCGTTCGTCAACGCCTTACCCAATTCGAGGCACCAATCCATCCCCCGAATTGGTGACTAAATGTCGCCAAATCATTACCGGACGCTACCCTCACACGCGTGAAGCACTCCAATAACCAACAGCCGCGACGCGGCCGGGGCCCCGCCCGCCGGGTCGGCCGCACGCTCGCCCTCGTCCTGCCCGTCGTCATGGTGCTCTCCGGGACCCTCGCGGTCACCCGGGTCAACTGGTCGGGGAGCCCCTCCAGTTCGATGCTCACCGCGACGGACGTCACGGCGGCCGGCGCCTCCTCCAAGGCCGCCGCACGGGCCCCGCAGGACATCCTGCGCGACCAGCTCATGACCGAGCTCCAGGACAAGAACCCCGGCGTCGTCCTGACGCACCTCCAGGAGGCGGTGAACGGCCGCCCGTCGCTCGCCACGCACTGCACCTCCATCGCCCGCGCACTGGGCCGCGCAGCGGTCCGTATCTACGGCGCGACGCGCGCCCAGTCCTACGCCCGCCCCGTGTGCGACACCGCGTTCGCCTCCGGGGTCATGGCCGCGCACAGCTGACCGGAGCCGGTGCCCGGGTACGAGGTCGGAGTAGGAGGTCGGTAACGGCTGATTAAGGAACGGTTGCAGCCGAAAGATGCGGTGGGGCCGCCACGTACAGTTCGGGTCATGACCGATCCGAACGCCGCGTCGCGCCCCACCCAAGCCGTGATCCTGGCCGGTGGCCAGGGCTCCCGGCTGCGCCCGTACACCGACGACCGGCCCAAGCCGATGGTCGAGATCCCCGGCACGGGGACCCCGATCATCGGCCATCAGCTCGTCTGGCTCGCCGAGGAGGGCGTGACCGACGTGGTGGTCAGTTGCGGCCACCTCGCCGAGGTGCTGCAGGACTGGCTGAAGACGGCCGACCTGCCGGTCGACGTGACCACGGTCGTCGAGACGGAGCCCCTGGGCCGCGGCGGCGGCCTCAAGTACGCCGCCGCGCGTCTGCCCCACCCTGACCGCCCCTGGTACGCCACCAACGGCGACATCTGGACCCGCTTCTCGCTGCGCGACATGGCGGACTTCCACACGGAGCGCGACGCGGTCGCCACGATCGCGCTGGCTCGGCCGCGGATCCCATGGGGGGCCGTGCAGACGGACGGCTTCGGGCGCGTCACCGACTTCATCGAGTCGCCGCCGACGCAGTACGCGATCAATGCGGGGGTGTACGTCTTCTCGCCCGAGTTCGCGGGGTTGTTGCCGGAGCGGGGGGATCACGAGCGGACGACTTTCCCTCACCTTGCGCGTGAGTTGAGGCTGGCCGGGTTCCCGATTCCTCAAGGGGCCTACTGGCGAGCTATCGACACCGCCAAGGATCTGACCGAAGCCGCCAAAGAACTGGCTGCGCTGGGTCGTTGAGTGCGGGTCCGCTGTGGCTGGTCGCGCAGTTCCCCGCGCCCCTAAAGGCAAACTGCAGAGGGCCTGCACTGAAAAGTGCAGGCCCTCTCTCTGTGTGTCAGCCGGTAGGCGGCCGTGTCAACAGGCCGCCCACCGGCCCAGCTACCCCAACAGGCCGCCCACCAGGCCCGGCTGGCCGGAGGAGGACGAACCCCCGGTGCTGGAGCCGCCGCTGGAGCCGGTGCCGCCGTTGGTGCCACCGCTCGACGTGGGGCCGGAGGTGGTGCTGGGGGCCTGGCCGGCCGGGGAGGAGTGCTGGGGCTGGGTGCGGCCCGCGGTGCCCTGCGTCTGGCTGGGCGAGCCGCTGGTGGCCGTACCGGAGGAGTGGGTCGCGCCCGGGGTCGTCGCGGCGCCCGACGGGCTGGCCGAAGTGGCGTGCCGGGACGGCGAGTTGGCCGCGGAGGGGCTGCTGCTGTGCCGCTTGGTCGGTTCCCCGGGGAGCGGGGTGCCGGGCAGTTCGTTGCGCGGGGCCTCGCCGGGGCCGGGGACGACCACACGGCTGGAGTCGCGGACCGCGCCGCCGAGCAGGGAGCCGATGAGGAGGGTGAGGCCGATGGAGACGGCCGTGATGAGGGCGCCGCGGCGCAGGACGTAGCGGCGCAGCTCCCAGATGTCGGCGCGGGGTCCGAGGCGGCGCCAGGCGCTGCCCGCGAGGCGGCCGTCGACGGAGTAGACGGGGGCGCCGGCGATGATCAGCGGGGACCAGGCGGCGAGGTAGATGATGTCGGGGGCGTCGTAGGCGGGAACGGTCTTCCAGCTGACGGTGACGATGAGCGCGGCCGAGAGCAGCGCGCCGCCGACCGCCGCGACCCGCTGCCACAGGCCCAGGATCGTGAGGACGCCCACGATGACCTGGGCGAAGGCGATGACGAGCCCGGAGCCGACGGGGTGCTGGAGGGCGAACTGCCGTAGTGGCTCGGCGACTTCCCAGGGGTGCAGGGTGTTGAGCCACTTGACCATGGAGCCGCGCTTGCCGCCGTCGAAGTAGACGGGGTCGCACAGCTTGCCCATGCCGGCGTAGATGGAGATGAAGCCGAGGAAGATGCGGAGCGGGAGGAGGACGACGCCGAGGTTCATGCGGCGGCCCGGGTAATAGGCGTGCCGTACCGGGTCGTTGCCGTAGCGCTTGGCTCGCTGCTCGCGCCGCGCGTCCGCCTCGTCCGACTCGAAGTCCTCGAACTCCCGGTCCCCGTAGGCGGGTTCGTCGTAGGCGCTGCCCACGGTCCGCATCTTCGGCAGGAGTCGGTTCTCGCCGGTGTCGTGATCGTGGCCGCGCTGGGCACCGACCATGGGGGTTTCGAGGGTCTGCGCGGTCAGGTCGCCGTCGTAACCGCCGTCGTCGATACGGGGGATGACCTGCGTGGCCCCGGCGTCGCCGGCCGGCTGCTCGCCGTGGCGTACGCCGCTGCCCCGCACGGCCTGGAGGAGGCGGTGGGCGCCGGTGTCGTCCGGGGCGGACTTGCCGCTCCAGACGACGGGCCGGCGGCGCGCGGCGCCCGAGCCGGCCCCGGGCATCCGGGCGGCGTCCCCGGAGGCGCTCAACTGCCGTGCGAGGCGCGGGTTTTGGGTGCGCGTCGAGGCGCCCAGCTGCACGCGGAAGCTCGCATGATTGACGATGACCTGGGCCGGATCGCTCGGCACCTTCACCATGCTCAGCGCGGGAGCGTCGTCCAACCCGGACTCGAATCCGGACGAGCGGTCCCCCGTGGGTGTGCGGGGTGTTCTGGTGTCCACACTCATCTAACCGAGTGACGTGTGTTTAGGACACTGCTTTGACTTGCCGGAAGTGTCCGGACAGCGTCAAGCTCGCCCTCGACACCCAGATTGCCCCGAGTGGGTGACGGTGCCGAACGTCCGTTCAGGAACGCTTGCGTGCCGCCTCGTAGAGGACGATCCCCGCCGCCACACCCGCGTTGAGCGACTCCGCCCCACCCGGCATCGGGATCCGTACCCGGAAGTCGCAGGACCCCTCTTGTCGGCCGCCGCTCGCACGCTTCGCGCTTCGGGACGGCTGCGCCGGCCTCCGACCGGCGGGCTCCGCCTGCCTGCGCCGACTGCCGTCAGACGCGTCGACGAGCCGCCTCGTACAAGACAATCCCCGCCGCCACACCCGCGTTGAGCGACTCCGCCCCACCCGGCATCGGGATCCGTACCCGGAAGTCGCAGGTCTCGCCCACGAGTCGGGACAGGCCCTTGCCCTCGCTGCCGACGACGATGACCACCGGGCCTTCCAGCGCGGCGAGTTCACCGACCTCGGCCTCGCCGTCGGCCGCGAGACCGACGATCGCGAGGCCCGCCTTCTTGTACGCCTCCAGCGCGCGCGTCAGGTTCGTCGCGCGGGCGACGGGCGTACGGGCAGCCGTACCGGCCGACGTCTTCCAGGCGCCGGCGGTCATGCCGGCCGCGCGGCGCTCGGGCACGAGCACGCCGTGGCCGCCGAACGCGGAGACGGAGCGGACGATCGCGCCGAGGTTGCGCGGGTCGGTCACCCCGTCGAGGGCGACGATCAGCGGGTCCTCGCCCTTGTCGTAGGCCGCGTTCGCGAGGTCCTCGGCGTGCGCGTACTCGTACGGCGGGACCTGGAGGACCATGCCCTGGTGGTTGAGGCCGTTGGTCATGCGGTCCAGCTCGGGGCGCGGGGCCTCCATGAGGTGGATGCCGCCGCGCTCGGCGACGAGCTGGAGCGCCTCGCGCACCCGCTCGTCGTTGTCGATGAACTGCTGGACGTAGAGCGTGACCGCCGGAACGCCCTCGCGCAGCGCCTCGACGACCGGGTTGCGGCCGACGACCATCTCGGACGTGCCCTTGCCGCCACGGCCGCGGGGCGCGGGACGGCGCTGGACCTGCTTGGCCTTGGAATTGGCGATGCGGTTCTTCTTGTGGCCCTTGCGCGCCTCGGCGGGCGGGGTGGGGCCCTTGCCTTCGAGGCCCCGGCGCCGCTGGCCGCCACTGCCGACCTGCGCGCCCTTCTTGCCGGACATGCGGCGGTTGTTGGCTGCCATGACCTACCTGTCTGTTCTGAAGCGTGTGAGTCTGCGTACGTACGTCTATGCAGTGTGCCGCCCGGAGGGCCGGGCGGCACAGTCGATCTTCGTTGACCGGGTGTGATCGGGGTGGGTTCAGCGTGGGCCGAGGGTCCAGCGCGGGCCCTGCGGGCCGTCCTCGATGACCAGGCCCGACTGGTTGAGCTGGTCGCGGATGGCGTCCGCGGTGCCCCAGTCCTTACGGCCCCGGGCGGCCTCGCGCTGGTCGAGGACCATGCGGACCAGGGTGTCGACGACACCGTGCAGATCGTCACCGCGGTCGCTCTCGCCGGCCCACTTCGGGTCCAGCGGGTCGAGTCCGAGGACGCCGAGCATGGCACGCACCTCGGCGAGACGCGCCACAGCGGCTTCCTTGTCGTCGGCGGCCAGTGCGCTGTTGCCCTGCCGGACGGTGGTGTGGACGACGGCGAGCGCCTGCGGCACGCCCAGGTCGTCGTCCATCGCCTCGGCGAACGCCGGCGGCACCTCGGCCGCGGGCTCGACGGCTCCGGCCTTCTCCACGACCCGCTGCACGAAGCCCTCGATCCGCGCGAACGCGGACTCGGCCTCGCGCAGGGCCTCCTCGCTGTACTCGATCATCGAGCGGTAGTGCGGGGTGCCGAGGTAGTAGCGCAGGACGATGGGCCGCCACTGCTTGACCATCTCGCTCACCAGCACGCTGTTGCCGAGCGACTTCGACATCTTCTCGCCGCTCATGGTGACCCAGGCGTTGTGCACCCAGTACTGCGCGAAGTCGTCGCCGTAGGCCTTGGCCTGGGCGATCTCGTTCTCGTGGTGCGGGAAGATCAGGTCGAGGCCGCCGCCGTGGATGTCGAAGGCGGGGCCCAGGTACTTGTGCGCCATCGCCGAGCACTCCAGGTGCCAGCCGGGCCGGCCGCGGCCCCACGGGGTCTCCCAGTCGGGCTCGCCCGGCTTGGTCGCCTTCCACATGGCGAAGTCACGCGGGTCGCGCTTGCCGGTGATGCCTTCCTCGGCGGGCTGGCGCAGGTCGTCGATGTCCTGGTTGGACAGCTGGAGATACTCCGGGTAGGAGCGCACGTCGAAGTAGACGCTGCCGTCGGCCTCGTACGCGTGACCGCGCTCGATGAGCCCCCGCATCATCTCGATCATCTCGGGGATGTGCCCGGTCGCCCGCGGTTCGTACGTCGGCGGGAGGCAGCCGAGTGCCTGGTAGCCGTCGTTGAACGCGCGCTCGTTCTCGTAGCCGATCGCCCACCAAGGGCGGCCCTGGTCACGGGACTTGGCGATGATCTTGTCGTCGATGTCCGTGACATTGCGGATGAACGTGACGTCGTAGCCGCGGTGTTCGAACCAGCGGCGGAGGATGTCGAAGTTGAGGCCGGAACGGATGTGGCCGATGTGGGGGGCTGCCTGCACGGTGGCGCCACAGAGGTAGATCGAGACACAGCCCGCGGTGAGCGGGGTGAAGTCGCGAATCTGCCGGGCGCTGGTGTCGTACAGACGAATGGTCACGGTACAAGGGTAGTGGGCGTTTCCCTGTGCCTCAGACGGTTGGGTTGATTGTTGTCCGCGGGCCCGGTGGGGGCTGGTCGCGCAGTTCCCCGCGCCCCTTTACGTCGGACCAGTCAAGCGCGTTTGACCACCAGGGCGGTTGCCACTGCCATCAGGCCTTCGTCCCGCCCTGGGAAGCCCAAGCCGTCCGTTGTCGCCCCTGATACCGAGACGGGGGCTCCTGCCGCCTCCGACAAAAGCTTCTGCGCCTCGTCCCTTCGCTTGCCGATCTTCGGCCTCGGGCCGATCACCTGGACCGCGACATTGCCGATCGTGAAGCCCGCCTCGCGGACGATCCTCGCGGCCTCCGTCAGGAGCGTGACGCCGGAGGCGCCGGACCATTCCGGGCGGCCCGTGCCGAAGTGCTGGCCCAGGTCTCCCAGGCCCGCCGCCGAGAACAGGGCGTTGCAGGCCGCGTGGGCGACGACGTCCGCGTCGGAGTGGCCGGCCAGGCCCGGGCCCTCGTTCTCCCACTTGAGGCCGGCGCACCACAGCTCGCGGCCCTCCTCGAAGGCGTGGATGTCGGTGCCGATGCCGACCTGAGGGAGGGGGTACGGGTCAGAAGCCATCGTTCAGCCTCCTGCGGGCGAGGACCGCCTCCGCCAGGACCAGGTCCAGGGGGCGGGTGACCTTGAAGGCCTCCTCGTGGCCGGGGACGACCACGACCGTCAGGCCCAGCTGCTCGACCATGCTCGCGTCGTCGGTGACGTTGTCGGTGACCGTCTCGTGGGCGTGGACCAGGGTGGCTCGGTCGAAGCCCTGTGGTGTCTGTACGGCGCGGAGGCGGGCCCGCTCGGGGGTGGCGACCACCGGCTCCGGGGCGCCGGGGTGCGCGGCCGGCTCGACTTCCTTGACGGTGTCGGCGAGGGGCAGGGCCGGTACGACGGCGGGGGCTCCGTCCCGTACGGCCTCGATGACCGCGTCGACCGTGTCGACCGGGACGAGCGGGCGGGCCGCGTCGTGGACGAGGACGATGTCGTAGCCGGGCGGCAGCGCGTCCAGGCCCAGCTTCACGGACTCCTGGCGGGAGTCGCCGCCGGGGACGACCAGGAAGTCGGTGCGGTCCGGCAGCGCGTGGGCGTCGAGGAGGGACTTCACCTCGGCGGCGCCGTCGGGTGGGGCCACGACGACGACCAGGGAGACCGCGCGGGACGCGGCCAGGGCGCGGATCGCGTGGATGAGCATGGGGGTGCCGTTCAGCGCGCGTAGCGCTTTGGGGGCGCCCGGTCCGAGGCGTACGCCCCGTCCGGCGGCCGGAATCACGGCGGCGACGGAGGACTGCGCCTGCGAAGAGCGCGAATCGTCAGACATCGGTTCCTGTCAGGTTTGTGTGCTCGACCTACGTGGGTATGGCCTGAGGAGTGCCGGGCGCGACGCCTTGACCGGACCCTTCCGTGACACCGGTCGAGCCAGCTGCCCGGGCCCGGCACACCATTATCGGGGGTTTCTCGGCCTGGCCCTGAACCGCCCCCGAACATGCCGAAGCGCCCGGCGACAAGGGAGCTGTCATCGGGCACCACGGCATTTCAGTGTGCTGAGCAGGGCGTACCAGTCGCCTGCGTCAGGACGCGAGAACCTCGTCGAGCAGGGCCTCGGCCTTGTCCTCGTTCGTGTTCTCCGCGAGCGCGAGCTCACTCACCAGGATCTGGCGAGCCTTGGCGAGCATGCGCTTCTCACCTGCGGAGAGTCCGCGCTCGCGCTCACGACGCCACAGGTCACGGACAACTTCCGCGACCTTGATGACATCGCCGGAGGCGAGCTTCTCCAGATTTGCCTTGTAACGACGCGACCAGTTCGTGGGCTCCTCGGCATACGGAGCGCGCAGCACCTCGAAGACCCGGTCCAGCCCGTCCTGACCGACCACATCACGTACGCCGACGAACTCCGCATTGTCCGCTGGCACACGCACCGTCAGGTCACCCTGAGCGACCTTCAGCACCAAATAGGTCTTGTCCACGCCTTTGATCTGGCGAGTTTCGATAGCCTCGATCAGCGCGGCCCCGTGATGGGGATAGACCACGGTGTCGCCAACCTTGAACGTCATGTGACAGGTACCCCTTCCGTGGCTATCCAGGGTAACACGGAAACTGCGGGTTCTGAATGGCGTTTTCGCAGGTCAGGGCACATCTCGGGGCTTGACAACAGCAACAGGAACGTGCTGCGGAGGCCCGGCGGAAGAGGGTATTCGCAGGTCGGAGCAGCTCTCCGGGCGAGGTGAAACGCGTACGTTACACACATCCGGAGCCGCCCCCAAGTGGACGAACGTCCCTAAATGTCTGGTTCCAAGTGCTCGACTTCCGCTACTCCGTTCGGTGGCCGGAGCCCGGTACGAGACGAATCCGGAATTGATCACCGAGGTGGCGTGGAACGGCCGGTGATCAATTCTTCGAGGTGTCCTGCATTCTTCACGGAAAATCCGTCGACGACCCGCTGAGCTGCTTATGTGAATGCCGGACGAGTGCCGGGCACAAGTGACCCGTGAGTCACTTGTGGCACACGGGTACCCGGTTGGGGGAGGGTCGGGTGCAGTGGTGCGGGAACGGCTCGGTAACCTAAGGCCGCTGACAGACACTTAGGGCGGCTTTATTCGGGAGCCGCCCTGCTCCGCCCACGTTCAAGGAGTAGCCGCCGCCGTGAGCAGCAGCCTTCGACGCGGCGCCCTCGCCGCCGCCACCATCGCGTTCTCGATCGCCTCGCTCGCCGCGTGCGGTGCCGGCAACGACGCACAGACGCTGGAGGTCAAGCCGGACAACGCGGCGGCCTCCGTCGGCACCATCAAGGTGCAGAACGCGCTCGTCATCACCCAGCCCCTCACCGAGACCGGCACCGAGGCCGCTGGCCCGGCGGTGATCTCCGCGACCCTGTTCAACAACAGCAAGGATCCCCAGACCCTGGACTCGGTGAGCGTCGACGGCGTCGGCACCGCCAAGCTCACCCCCGCAAAGGGCAAGGGCAAGCTGGTCGTCCCGGCCTTCGGCTCGATCGTCCTGGGCGGCAGGGGCAACGCCTCCGCCGCGCTGGCCAACCCCGGCGACAGCCTCCAGGACGGCAACGCCCAGAAGGTCACCTTCACCTTCAGCGCGACCGGCGGCGTGAGCCTGAGCGCGTTCGTCGTCCCGGCCGACAGCTACTTCACCAAGTGGGGTCCGACCTCGATCCCCACGGCGGCCCCGGGCGCCTCCGCGACCACCTCCGCCTCCCCGAAGCCGGGCAAGAGCACGTCGGCCACGCCGAGCGACTCGGCCTCCGAGAGCACCACGGCGACGGCCACGGAGTCGGCTTCCGCGGGCTGAGCACCCGTACGGGTGACGCGTACGACGAAGGGCGGGACCTCATGGAGAGGTCCCGCCCTTCGTCGTACTCGACACCTAAGGCCCGATGGTCGGTCTACGGCTCAAACTTGTAGCCGAGGCCGCGGACCGTCACCAGGTAGCGCGGCGCGCCCGGGTCCGGCTCGATCTTCGCGCGGAGGCGCTTGACGTGGACGTCCAGCGTCTTGGTGTCGCCCACGTAGTCGGCGCCCCAAACGCGGTCGATGAGCTGCATGCGGGTCAGTACGCGGCCCGCGTTGCGCAGGAGCATTTCCAGCAGGTCGAACTCCTTGAGGGGCAGGTCGACCTTGGAGCCGGAGACCGTGACCACGTGGCGATCCACGTCCATGCGGACCGGACCGGCTTCGAGGGCGGCCGGGGTGACCTCCTCGGGCTCGCCGCGGCGGCGCAGGACGGCCCGGATACGGGCGACGAGCTCACGGGACGAGAAGGGCTTGGTGACGTAGTCATCGGCTCCTATTTCCAGGCCTACGACCTTGTCGATCTCACTGTCCTTGGCCGTCACCATGATGACGGGGACGTTGGAACGGCCGCGCAGTTGACGGCAGACCTCCGTGCCGGGCAGCCCCGGCAGCATCAGGTCGAGCAGGACGAGGTCGGCGCCGTTGCGCTCGAACTCGTCGAGACCGTCGGGCCCGGTGGTCGCGATGGCGACCTCGAAGCCCTCCTTGCGGAGCATGTACGACAGGGCGTCGGAGAAGGACTCCTCGTCCTCGACGACAAGCACTCGGGTCACGGAAGGACCTCCGGGGCGGGAAGCGGTTCGTACGGGGATGGTTCAGGGGACCCCTCGACCTCGTCGTCGAGGTCGGGGTGCTGGTGGGCACGGTCGCGGGCCGCACCCGCCTCCGGCAGCCTCAGGGTGAACGTGGAGCCCTGTCCCTCGGAGCTCCACACCGTGACCTCCCCGCCGTGCGAGGCGGCCACGTGCTTGACGATCGCCAGCCCGAGACCCGTACCGCCGGTGGCCCGCGAGCGGGCCGGGTCGACACGGTAGAAGCGCTCGAACACGCGCTCCTTGTCCTTCTCGGAGATCCCGATGCCCTGGTCGGTGACGGCGACCTCGATGTGGTCGCCGCCGGGCGCGGTCAGCCGACGGGCGGCTATGCCGACCCGGGTGCGGGCGGGCGAGTAGTTGACGGCGTTCTCGACCAGGTTGCCCAGGGCGGCGGCCAGCTGGCCGCGGTTGCCCCAGACGTGCAGGTCGGCGGTGCCGCCGGCGGCCATCGTGATCTGCTTGGCGCCGGCCTGGTGCCGGCAGCGGTCGATGGCCTCGGCGACGAGTTCGTCGACGCGGACGGGTTCGGCGTCTTCGAGGGGGTCGTCGTTCTGGACCCGCGACAGGTCGATGAGCTCCTGCACGAGATTGGTCAGGCGGGTGGCCTCGATCTGCATCCGGCCGGCGAAACGCTCCACCGCCTCAGGATCGTCGGAGGCGTCCATGACCGCCTCCGACAGGAGGGAGAGCGCGCCGACGGGAGTCTTCAGTTCGTGGCTGACATTCGCCACGAAGTCACGTCGTACGGCCTCGATACGGCGGGCCTCGGTGAGGTCCTCCACGAGGAGCAGGACGAGCCGGGAGCCGAGCGGCGCGACCCGGGCGGAGACCGCCAGGGCCTCTCCTCGTCCGGTGCCGCGCCGGGGCAGATCCAGCTCGACCTGGCGTATCTCGCCGTCGCGCCGGGTGTCCCGGGCCATCTGGAGCATCGGGTCGACGGAGAGTTTCCCGCCGCGGACCAGTCCGAGGGCGTACGCCGCCGAGCTGGCCTTGACCACGGCGTCCGCCTCGTCGAGGACGACGGCAGAGGAGCGGAGCACCGAGAGCACGGTGTCCACACCCGGCGGAAGCACCGGGTCCGTATGCAGGGAGGTCCTGGTCGGTCGCTTCTGGTCGCGTTCGCTCCAGCGGAACGCCAGCATGGCGATGACGCCGGTGAGCACCCCGGCGATCGCTGCCGCTGCGGCGACCGCCGCGTTCACGTCCATGCCCCCAGGTTAGGCATGGGATACCTCCTGGCCACAGCCATCGGAGTGCGACCTCGAACACTCGTCGCCCAGAGTTCACCTTGGAGCCAGTATTGGTTCATTTGGGGTGGCGGAAACCGTCGCGTAGGAGCGGGAACGTGGGAGCGTGGGGTGGAAGGGCCGGTTTTTCGTCACCACGACAGGCCCGGGGCCCCTTGAGCCCCCGAAGCGAACGTAGGAGAGGGAACCCTGATGCGGGACGCGTACCACGAGGAACTTGACTCGATCGGTGACGGTCTGGTGGAGATGGCCCGGCTGACCGGGTCGGCGATCGGGCGCGCCACGACGGCGATCCTGGACTCCGACCTGAAGCTGGCCGAGAGCGTCATCGAGGCCGACAAGAAGGTCGACGACCTCCAGCACGACCTGGAAGCACGGGCCATAGCCCTGCTGGCCCGGCAGCAGCCGGTGGCGACGGACCTGCGCATCGTCGTCACGTCTCTGCGCATGTCGGCCGACCTGGAGCGCTCCGGCGACCTCGCCCAGCACGTGGCGAAGCTCGCCCGGCTCCGTTTCCCGGACCGCGCGGTGCCGCACGACCTGCACGCGACCATCCTGGAGATGGGCCAGCTCGCCCAGCGCCTGATGGCCAAGGCGGCCGAGGTCATCATCACGAAGGACGTCGACCTCGCTCTCCAGCTGGAGCAGGACGACGACGCGATGGACCTCCTGCACCGCACGCTCTTCCAGCACCTGCTGGACGACAAGTGGAAGCACGGCATCGAGACCGCGGTCGACGTGACGCTGCTCGGCCGCTACTACGAGCGCTTCGCCGACCACGCGGTGTCGGTCGCGAAGCGCGTGGTGTTCCTGGTCACGGGCGAGCACGCGGACGAACTGCAGCCGGACATCCAGCCGGTCACGGGGGCCGAGGGGGCGTAGGCCGCCGGGCACGGGCCTCCGAGCGGGGGGCTTGCGGGGAAGCCCCAATGCGCCGTTGATGCGCCCGGCGAAGCGGGCATCCAATGGGCACAGGCACCAGCCTCTAGGAGGACCCATGGCCGAATCCCCCGGCACGACACCCGACCCCACGCAGGAGCGCGAGACGCAGCAGCCCGCCGAGATCAAGAGCCTCCCGCTCTTCGGCGCGTGCGGTTGCGGTTCGGGCTGCGGCTGTGGGTGCCAGTCGGGCAATCCCTGCCAGTGCGGCTGACCGCCGCGTAACGCCGTTGAAGGGGCCCGGGCGCTCGCCGCGCCGGGGCCCCTCGCCTTGCCGTGCCCGTGATCGTTCCGCACGGTAGCCGGGGGCGCCGTACAGGCGCAGCATGAGTAGGGAAGGTGGAACGGGCGAGCGCACGGAAGGAGGTGCGCGGCCATGGCTCAGTACATGGACGTACACCACGGAATGAAGGGCATCACGGCCGACCAGTTGATGGAGGCCCACAAGGCGGACCTCGCCGTGGAGAAGGACGAGGGCGTCCACTTCGAGCGGGCCTGGGCGGACCCGGAGTCCGGAACGGTCTACTGCCTGTCGGAGGCCCCGTCGTCCGAGGCGGTCCAGCGCGTCCACGAACGCGCGGGGCACCGGGCGGACGAGGTGCACGCGGTGCCGTACTCGATCTGACGGCCCTACGACGGCCCTACGGGGGTGCAGCCAGCCCCACCCTCTATCGGGTGGGGCGCTCCATGGCTGCCGTGGGCGGGCGAGGGCATCGTGGAGGTCAGTCGACAACAGCCGACAGCGGTCGACAACAGCCGCTCGCCCGTCCGTCCGCCGGAAGGAACGTCCCATGGAATCAACGCAGTTCACGAACCCGGCCGAGGTTCCCGGCGAGAACGCCCTCGCCCCGCTGCTGGCCGCGTGGGACCTGGCGCACCCCGCTGTGGGCGACCCGGAGTGGCGGCATCTGCTGGACGAGATCGCCCATCCCCGCACTACGGAGGCGTTCCGCCGCCTGGCAGGGTCCGCGGCCTGAGTCAACTGAATCAACACGTCTGATCGGCAGGACTGTTCGAGCCTTCGGTGCTGTTTGGGCAAAGGGTTCGACATCGACAGTTCAACAGTCTTGTCCTGTGCATGTCTCACTCGATGAGATGCGCGGAGACCTTTTCGTACGGCTGACGGCCGGGCGAACTCCGCAGCACTCAGGGGGGATTCATGCACATGGCCCGCACCAGGCCCACCAGGCGTGGCATAGCCGCTTCCACGGCCGCCACCGCCACCCTCGCCGTCGCCGCCCTGGCGACCGCGCCGCTGGCCGGCGTCACCAGCGCCGCGCCCGCCGCCGTACCGCAGACGAAGGCGATCCCGGCCATCGCCGGACACACCCTCGCGCGCGACGTGCCGAGCCCGCTGACCAGCGCGCAGTGCGAGGCCAAGTGGCACATCGCCTGCTACAACCCGCTGCAGTACCGCACGGCGTACAACCTCAACCCGCTTTACAAGAAGGGCATTACGGGCAAGGGGCGGACGATCGTCATCGTCGACTCGTTCGGCTCGCCGACGATCCAGCACGATCTCGACACGTACAGCAAGCAGTTCGGCCTGAAGAGCGCCAAGGTCAAGGTCGTGAAGTGGGGCAACGTGCCCGTCTTCGACCCCAAGAACGCCGACATGACCGGCTGGGCCGGCGAGACCACCCTCGACGTCGAGATGGCGCACGCGGTCGCGCCCGACGCGAAGATCGTGCTGGTGGAGACGGCGGTCGCCGAGACCGAGGGCGTCACCGGCCTGCCGGAGATGATGGACGCCGAGAAGGCCCTGATCGACCACGGCATCGGCGACGTCATCACGCAGAGCTTCGGCGCGACGGAGAACACCTTCCCCGGCTTCGACCAGGGCGACTTCTCCAGCATCAAGAAGCTGCGCTACGCCTTCCAGGACGCCAACCGCAAGCACGTGACCGTCCTCGCCTCCTCCGGCGACGGCGGCGCCACCGACTACAACCTGGACGGCTCGGCCTTCTACGACAAGCCCGTCAACTCCTGGCCCTCCTCGGACCCGCTGGTCACGTCGATCGGCGGCACCCAGCTCCACCTGAACGACAAGGGCGACCGCGTCACGCCGGACAGCGTCTACAACGACTACGGCGCGGGCGGCGGCGGCCAGTCCCACGTGTTCTCCCGCCCGTCCTTCCAGAACGGCGTGAAGAGCATCGTCGGCACCCAGCGCGCCACGCCGGACGTGTCGATGGCGGCGGCGGTCAACGGCGGCGCGTGGGTCTACTCCAGCTACGACCCGACCGCGATCGGCTGGGACGTCTACGGCGGCACGAGCGAGGCCAGCCCCCTCTTCTCGGGCATCGTCGCCCTCGCCGACCAGGCGGCGGGCCACCGGGTGGGCAACATCAACTCGGCGCTGTACACCCTGTCGAAGCACGGCGCCAAGAGCAACGGCATCGTCGACGTGAACGACGGCACGAACAACACGTACGCGGGCGTCACCGGCTACACGGCCGTCAACGGCTACGACATGGCGACGGGCGTGGGCACGGTGGACGCGCTGCGGTTCATACCGGCGCTGGCGAAGGCGAGTTGGCGGCGCTGAGGTCCCGCTGACGCACGCAGAGACGGCCCGGGTTCGCATCCCCTGCGCACCCGGGCCGTCCGCGTCCCGTGCGGTTGGGGGCTACTTCTTCTTGCCCTGGTTCTTAACCGCCTCGATCGCAGCCGCGGCAGCATCCGGGTCGAGGTACGTGCCGCCGGCCTTGACCGGCTTGAACGCGGCGTCCAGTTCGTACGCCAGCGGGATGCCCGTCGGGATGTTCAGGCCCGCGATGTCGGCGTCGGAGATGCCGTCGAGGTGCTTGACCAGGGCGCGGAGGCTGTTGCCGTGGGCTGCGACCAGGACCGTGCGGCCGGCGAGGAGGTCGGGGACGATGCCGTCGTACCAGTACGGGAGCATGCGGACGACGACGTCCTTCAGGCACTCCGTGCGGGGGCGCAGCTCCGGGGGGATGGAGGCGTAGCGCGGGTCGGCGGACTGGGAGAACTCCGAGTCGTCGGACAGAGGGGGCGGGGGGGTGTCGTAGGAACGGCGCCAGAGCATGAACTGCTCCTCGCCGAACTCCGCGAGGGTCTGGGCCTTGTCCTTGCCCTGGAGGGCGCCGTAGTGGCGCTCGTTCAGGCGCCAGCTGCGGTGGACCGGGATCCAGTGGCGGTCCGCCGCCTCCAGCGACAGCTGCGCCGTGCGGATCGCGCGCTTCTGGAGGGACGTGTGGACCACGTCGGGGAGGAGGTCGGCGTCCTTCAGGAGTTCGCCACCGCGGACTGCCTCCTTCTCGCCCTTCTCGTTCAGGTTGACGTCCACCCAGCCGGTGAACAGGTTCTTCGCGTTCCACTCGCTCTCGCCGTGGCGGAGGAGGATCAGCTTGTACGGTGCGTCGGCCATGCCTCAGAGCGTAATCCACGCATTCGGGCCACGGTCGGGTGGCCGCCTCCCGGTCCGACAGTTGACGGCTTCTGTTAATTGAGTGGTCCGCCGACCCTTCCCCTTCGTAAGTTGTGATTGCCGCCTTGACCACTTACACCTGCACCTGCACCTGGTCCGACCGTGGGGGGATTCATCCATGTCACCTGCCGCCCTGAGACGCGCCGCCCGGGAAACCGTCTCCGGTCTGCCCCGCGAGTTCTGGTGGCTGTGGACCAGCACCCTCGTCAACCGGCTCGGGGCGTTCGTCTCGACCTTCATGGCCCTGTACCTGACCCTCGACCGCGGCTACTCCGCCACCTACGCCGGTCTCGTCGCCTCGCTGTACGGGCTCGGCGGGGTCGTCTCCTCCATCGGCTCCGGGGTGCTGACCGACCGGATCGGACGCCGGCCCACCCTCCTCGTCGCGCAGTCGTCGACCGCCGCGTCCGTGGCGCTGCTCGGCTTCGTGCACGACCCCGTCGCCATCGCCGCCGTAGCGTGCCTCGTCGGGGCGGCGACCAACGCGTCCCGCCCGGCGGTGCAGGCGATGATGGCCGACATCGTGCGGCCCGAGGACCGCGTCCGCGCGTTCTCGCTCAACTACTGGGCCATCAACCTCGGCTTCGCCGTCTCGTCCATGGCCGCCGGGTTCATCGCCGAGGTCAGCTACCGCGCCGGGTTCCTGCTGGAGGCCGGGATGACGGCGGTCTGCGCGGTCGTCGTGTTCCTGAAGCTGCCCGAGTCCCGGCCCACCGTCGCTACGGACGACGGCAAGGGGGCCGCCGCCGACGCGGTCGGCCTCGGGACGGTCGTGCGCGACGGACGGTTCATGAGCGTCGTAGGACTGTCCTTCCTCGTCGCCCTCGTCTTCCAGCAGGGCTCGGTCGGACTGCCGGTCGCGATGGGCGAGGCCGGGTTCACGCCCGCCGACTACGGCACCGCCATCGCCGTCAACGGCTTCCTCATCGTCGCCCTCCAGATCCCGGTCACCCGCCTCATCGAACACCGCGACCCCAAGCGGCTGTTGGTCGTCTCCTCGCTCCTCGCGGGCTACGGCTTCGGGCTCACCGCGTTCGCCGGTTCGGTCGGCGTCTTCGCCCTCACGGTGTGCGTGTGGACCCTCGGCGAGATGATCAACGCCCCGACGCAGACGGGCCTTGTGGTCCGCCTCTCCCCCGTCCAGGGACGCGGGCGCTACCAGGGCATGTACACCCTGTCCTGGGCGGTGGCCGCGCTCGTCGCGCCGCTGATGTCCGGGTTCGTCATCGACCACCTCGGCGCGGAGTGGCTGTGGGGGACGTGCGCGGTCGTGGGGACGGTGGCGGCGGTGGGTTACGGGGCGCTGATGCGGGGGCTTCCGGCGAGCGGACCGGCGACCGTCCCGGCCCCCGCCACCGCGAAGCCGGAGATCAGCGCGGCCTGACAGCCCTCCGATGACACGGCTGCGCCAACGACGAGCCCCCCACCCGCACTTCTTCTGCCGGTAGGGGGCTCGTCGTGGTGACCGGCGATGACCGCCGATGGGCGTCGGTCAGTAGCCGACGTTCACACCGACGTTGTGGGGGAGCGCACCGAGAGTGCCGCCCAGGGTGCCAAGGACAGTTGCCTTGACCGAGTCGACCTCGGCGAGGAGGTCCGCACTGCTGAGGGTCGTCGAGCCGATGCTGACGCTGACCTGCGGGCTCACGCCGCCGGAGACGGTGTCGAGCTCGGCGTCGGAGATCTCAAGGGTCTGAACCTGGGGAGCGGAGTTCATGGGGAAACTGCCCTTCGCGTGGTGGTCCACATGGGGATGCGGTCCCGCTGGGGGACAGACTGCGGGCCGCGATGCGCAGGATCAAACCACGCGACGTGCGGGGCATCCAGTCCGAACCCGTTCCCGGCAGGGCAGTTGAATGCTGCGACGGCCGAATCGTGCGAGTGTGCACACGAGTTGGGTCCGGGTTCTCTACACGCGGCGGCGCACAGCGGGCTTACAGACAGTGCGGCGGCCGGTTCGAACCGGACAACTCTGCCCCAACGGGCCCCGCCCACCCCGCGGTTGCGTACGCCCTGTGCAGATTCGGTCGTGGATGGCGTCACGGGTGCATCCGCGCACCCTTCACCACCTTGTCCACCGCGTTCCCCAATCCCCCTCGGCGAACGCGTCCGCTGCTGGGGGGTGGGTGGGCGAGTGGTCACTCCCGCCCGAGACCCGCCCACCCGAAACCGGATGGGCGGGTAAAGGTGAGCAATGCGCGGCCGGTCAGGGAATCAGCACACGACGGTGATCGAGAACGGCCCGCCCCAGCCAGGGCGCCGGCGCCGAGAGCGACAAGCGCCGTACGGAAGCCAGTGATCACGACGCCGTCAGCAGGTTCCAGATTTCGTGTGCGTAAGTGGGCGCCATCGATCCACCAAGGCCCGCGCCACAACAACAAGGCGTAGCCGACGACAGCAAGGACCAGCGCCGCTACGAGGACGAGCCGCTTCACCGGCAGTTTCATGCGGCGCATCATGTCCGCAGCAGCGTCACGAGAACCGGCTTCTGGGCAGAACCACGCCAGGTCTACGCACCCGCGATTCCACACGGTCCTTCACTCAGGTCGGCTGATCTCACGGTGTTCGACGGCAAACGACTCTCCGGTACCCAAACTTCGGCGGCACCCGCTCAACCTTTGCTGTCACAGGACAACGCGCGAGCGTCGAAACGTGTCCTGGGCCGTGGCCGCCCTCGTCGCACCGCTGATGTCCGGGTTCGTCATCGACCACCTCGGCGCGGAGTGGCTGTGGGGGACGTGCGCGGTCGTGGGGACGGTGGCGGCGGTGGGGTACGGGGCGCTGATGCGGGGGCTTCCGGCGAGCGGACCGGCGACCGTGGAAACACCGGCTGCGGCCGAGCCCGAGGTCAGCGCGGCCTGAGGCCGACTCGCAGCTCCACCCGCGCGACCCTCACCTCACGAGGTATACAAGGAGGTGCGGTACGGGGGCCGTTGGGGCCGCTGGGGTGGGAGGCGGGCATGAGCGACAGTTCCGGGCCGATCTTCGTCAGCCATGCGGGGCGCGACGGTCAATGGGCGGAGTGGGTCGCCTGGCACCTCCAGGAGAACGGCTACGAGGTCGAACTCGACATCTGGCACTGGCGCCCGGGCGAGGACTTCGTCAAGAAGATGAGCGAGGCGCTGGAGAAGGCGTCCGCCGTCGTCGCCCTGTTCTCCCCCCAGTATTTCGGCCCGGGCCGGTACACCGAGGAGGAGTGGACCGCCGCCGTCGCCGGGCGGGACCGCTTCATTCCGTTGGTCGTCGAGCCTCTGGAGGCAGGGCAGTTGCCCGCGATCCTGCGGCCCCGGATCCGTCGGGAGCTGCACGATCTGGACGAGGCGGACGCGCTCAAGGCGCTCCTCGACGCGGTGCGGGGACCGTTGCCCCGGACCACCCCGCCGGCCTTTCCCGGTACCAAATCCGCCCGGACGTCGGCCCGGCCCGGCCTCCGACCCCGCTTCCCCTCCACCACCCAAGACCCCGACGTATGGGACGTACGACAGCGACGCAACCCGCACTTCACCGGCCGCGACGAGATCATCGAGAAGGTACGCACCGGTCTGCTCGGCGAGCGCCGGGCCGCCGTCCGGGTGCTCCACGGACCGGGCGGCGTCGGCAAGACCCAGGTGGCGCTCGAATACGCGCACCGGTTCGCCGGACAGTACGACCTGGTGTGGTGGGTCGACGCCGAACAGGGCGAACAGGTCCCTGCCCGGTACGCGGAACTCGCCGCACGCGTCGACGTGGCCAAGCCGGAGGCGGGCGCCGAGATCAACGCCCGGTACGCCATGGAGTACCTGCGCACCCATGAGCGCTGGCTCATCGTGCTGGACAACGCCGAGGATCCCAAGCAGCTGCGGAGTTGGCTGCCGGAAGGGGCCGGGCATGTGCTGATCACGGCGCGCGACCCGGCGTGGAGCAGGGTCGTACCGGGGCTCGCGCTGGAGGTCTTCAGCCGTGTGGAGTCATTGGCCTACCTGGAGCGCCAGTTGCCCACCCTGAGCGGCGGCACGGCGGACGCCCTGGCCGACGCCCTCGGCGATCTGCCCCTCGCACTGGCGCAGGCCGCCGGCGCGCTCGACGAAGGGACACCGCCCGACCACTATCTCCAGCTGCTCAGGACCAACACCGCCCAGCTCCTCGCCGACGGGGAGGTCTACGACTATCCGGTCTCGGTGGCCGCGACGGTCACGATCGCCGCCGACCGCCTCGACGCGGACCATCCGGAAGCGGCGGCGGTGCTGCGGCTGGCCGCGTTCCTCGGTCCTGAGCCCATTCCGACGACATGGCTCGTCAAGGCACGCGAGGCGCTGACCAGCGTTCCTGGAGACCCGAACGATTTCCGCTGGCCCAGGAACGCGCTCCAGCCGCTGGCCCGGTTGGGGCTGGCGGTCGTCGGGCCGGACGTGTTCCAGGTGCACCGGCTGACACAGGCCGTGGTGCGTCACCGCGCGGGTGGTCAAGCCGTGGGGCCGGTCCAGGACGATGTGGCGGGGCTGTTTGCCGCCGTCGATCCTGGTGACCCCGAGTTGCCCAAGAACTGGCCGGGCTGGTCATTTTTCATACCTCATCTGACGACCGCGCTGGACACCTTGGTCGGCAGG
This sequence comes from Streptomyces sp. NPDC050508, assembly GCF_040655155.1. NCBI lineage: Bacteria > Bacillati > Actinomycetota > Actinomycetes > Kitasatosporales > Streptomycetaceae > Streptomyces > Streptomyces sp. NPDC050508. The sequence continues at coordinate 109,555 of NZ_JBFAJJ010000009.1, read as the reverse complement.
CCCGAACTGCGGCCGACCTTGCGGAAGGCGGCCGAATATCTCGCCCGCTCCGCACAGTCCGAGGCCGCCCTCGGGCTGAGCGAGAACCTGTACGAAACATGGACCACGTCCCTGGGCGAGGACCATCCCGACACGCTCCACGCGGCTCAGTTGGTGGGCCTTGCACTGAATGACCTGAGCGCGTTCGAAGAATGCCTGCCCCTGGCCACGGACCTCTTGGAAAGACGCCGCCGAGTGTTGGGTGAAGACCATCCCGACACGCTGAGTGCGGCCCACGACCTCGCCCTTGCTTACGGTCAACTGGACCGAGGCTCCGAGGCCTACGCCCTCTTGGCGGACATCATGCCGCGTCGCGAAGCAGCGCTGGGCGAAGATCACCTCGATGCGCTCCGCTCCGTCGCCGCATTCGGATTCACCCTGATGCAAATGGATCGTCTCGACGAAGCCCACAGCACACTGATGTACGTCCTGGAGCGGTTCCATCGCACTTCGAACAGCGCACACCCCAATGCCCTCGATACCTCCAGGGTCCTCGGCTTCACCCTGTACGCCATGCACAGGCTCGACGAAGCCCACGCCGTTCTGACGAATGTCCTGGCGCAGTGCCAACAGGTGCTCGGCAACAAACACACTCACACGCTTCAAAGCGCAGAATCCCTGGGCAGGACACTCATCGCTCTCGGCCGGAATTCCGAAGCCGAACAGCTCCTACGGACCACGAAAAGCCGGGCCCGCGAGGCCTACGGAGTCAACAACCGTCTGCACATCGAGATCACCCGTACCCTGGCCGAGGCCCTGGCAGCCCAAGGAAAGACCTACGACGCCCAGCAGCTAAGAGCCTCCCTCAAGCGCAAGAGCCTCACGAAAAATCGCCCCCGCTGACCTCAAGGATGCATCCGCGCCCCCTTAACCACCTTGTCCACCCCATTCCGAGGCCCATAAACAACCAGCCCCACCACATCCAGCTCAGCCGTGGCGACAGCCCGCACCGCCGCCCGGTTGTCCCGGTCGTTGCCGGTGCCGAACAGGTCGGACGTGAAAACCGCACGCGGCAGGGCACGGGACAGCGCCCGCCCGTGTGCCGTCACCAGCACCTCCTTCGTCCCCTCCAAGACCACCACCGGCTGCCGGAACATCGGCAGATACCGCACCCCGTCCGCATCCTCGTACGGCTCCCCGATCACCTCGGGAATCTGTGATCCCAGGCCGCTGACCAGGAAAGACGTGACGTTCAGCCGCTGCCAGGGCTCAAGGTCGTCCCGCAGCAGGACGGCGATCTTGGTGTCGAAGCGGATCGGTTCAGTGGTCGCGTCAGTGCTCATACGTCGAGACTGCCGACCGCCCCACAACTCCGTCTTGTACGTTCTTTGCATGGCCCCGCAGCGTCCCCAGCAGGAAGTCTCCGCGTGGCGGCCCCGCATCCCCGGTGTCGTCGAGGTCTTCCACGCCCACTTCACCGAGTACGCGTACCCGATGCACGTGCACGACGCGTGGACGCTGCTGATCGTGGACGACGGCGCCGTACGGTACGACCTCGACCGGCACGAGCACGGCACCCCGCACGACACGGTGTCGCTGCTCCCGCCGCACGTCCCGCACAACGGCTCCCCCGCCACCCCGCACGGTTTCCGCAAGCGCGTCCTCTATCTCGACGGCACGCACCTCTCGGACACCCTCATCGGTTCCGCCGTCGACCAGCCGGACCTCCGTGATCCCGAACTGCGGCTGCGCGTGGGCCAGTTGCACACCGCGCTCGGCCACCCCGGTGACGAGTTGGAGGCAGAGAGCCGGCTGACCCTCATCGCGGAACGCCTGCGCACCCGACTCCGACCGGCGGCTGCCGCTCCCATCCCGGTCCCCGGGCCCGTCCTCGCCCGCACCCTTCGCGAACTCCTCGACGAGCGCGTCGCCGAAGGCATCGCCCTCGACGAGGCCGCACGGCTCGTGCACGCCCATCCCGCCCATCTGGTACGGGCGTTCAGCGGGGCGTACGGCATCGCACCGCACCAGTACCTGATGTCCCGCCGCGTCGACCGCGCCCGCCGTCTCCTCCTCGACGGCCGCCCGCCGGGCGAGGTGGCTACGGTGACCGGGTTCTACGACCAGTCCCATCTCACCCGGCATTTCCGGAAGTTGGTGGGCGTGACGCCGGGCCGGTACGCACGCGACGCACGTCGACTCCGGCGCGCGTGAGTCACAACTCCCGCTGCGCCTCGTAGAGGTTCCGCGGCCGTACGACATCCGTCGTGCCGTAGAGCTCCAGCCGTGCGTGCAGGTCGCCGGTGAAGTCGGGGACGTCGATCTGGTCGAACTCGGTGACCGTGTTGACGCCCACCGTGGCGCTGTACGGGGCCAGTTCGTCGATCTTCATCAGGCCCGCGCGGCCGTTCGTGACGCGGATGTTCCAGTGGGTGAAGCGGGCGCCGAACAACGGGCCGGCGTTCGCGTCGCCGCCGTGGCGGCCGTTGTTGTTCACGGTGATGTCCGTGCGGACGTTGGCGAAGGGCAGGCCGCGGTGGCTGTCGAAGGTGCCCATGCGCATGTCGCCGCGCGACCAGACGTTGTACGACGACAGGCCCTCGACGTTGATGCCGTGGAGTTGGGTGTTGGAAGGGGCTGGGACGGTGCGCTCCTCGATCGTGAAGTCCTCGATGAGGTTGTCGTGCGAACCCTCGCGGCAGAAGTAGGGGTGGTGGGAGCCGCGGCCCGACACGGTCGTACGGCTCAGGGTGCAGGCCGACGCCGCCACCAGGCCGAAGCCGTTGTCGACATGACGGACCGTCACGTCGTCGAGCCAGCAGTCGTAGGCGCATTGGAGGACGACCCCGTTGTAGCCCTTGTCGAGGAGGTGCGGTTGTTGCGGGGTCTCGACGGCCTCCAGGGTCAGGCCTTCCACCCCCGAGCCCGTCAACTCCTCTACATGGGTGGTCAGTTGAGGGTTCCATTCGGGGCGTAGGTCGAGAGGCAGCGGGCGTTCCAGAGTCACCCTCCGACCGTGGACGTGCGCGATACGGACGGGCCACTCGTAGGGGACGTACGACAGCAGCTTCGTCTTGTCGTCCCAGTAGTACGCCTCGGGGCCGGGGCCGCCGCCCGCCATGTGCTGGAGGAGGGTGTGGCCGGTGTCGTCGGCCAGGCGGAGCAACACCAGTTCGCCCGGCTTCAGTTGGGAGGGGTCCGCCACCCGTACCGTCCACTCGCCCTGCCTCGCCGGCTCGATCGCCGTCAACGGACGCCATTCGTCACGCTTGTTGCCGGTCCAGCCCTCGAAGGGCCAGGCCTTCGCCCTGATCGCGGCGACCAGCGAGTCCCAACGGGCCGTCGGGGCAAGCCAGATGAGGCCGCCCGCCCAGGACCAGGACGACTTGTCGCCGCCGTAACGGGAGCCGTAGACACCGATCAGTTCCGTCAGATTCTTCGTCGCGTAGAGCTTCGTACGGTCGCTGCCTGCGCCCCGCAGGACCACCCCTGAGTGGCCTACGCGGATCACGTCGTCGATGCGGAAGGTGCCTGGCGGGATGAGAACCGTGCCACCGCCGGCCCTGCCGGCAGCGGCGATGGCACGGTTGATCGCGGGGGCGGAGTCGGTCGTGCCGTCCGCCACGGCGCCGTACGCGCGGACGTCCAGCACGCGCGAGTGCCGGGGGTGGCGTTGCGCGCCCACCTTCCCGACGTACGGGATCTGCGGGTGGGTGAACGGGGTCCGACTGAACTCCCGCCAAAGGGAAGGGACTTGACCTCGCGACCCCTGTTTCGGCAGGGGGACCGCCAAGGCCAACGTGCTTCCGAGCAGGGTTCGTCTGGTGAGACGGGTGTGGCTCATGTACGTACGTCCTCCCACGCGGCTCTTCATGGATGTGAACGACGTTCAGAAATGTGCTGGCGGTGAGCATGCCACGATGCCCAGGCACAACGAAAGGGGTCGGGACGAGATCAGTCGGTCGGCTGCTGGGTCAGATTCGTGAACGCGTCCAGATTCCGCGTCGACTCCCCGCGCGACACCCGCCACGCGTACTCCTTGCGGATCGCGGAGGCGAAGCCCAGTTCCAGGAGGGTGTTGAAGCTGCCGTCGGCGGCCTCCAGGACCTGGCCGAGGAGGCGGTCGATCTCGGCCTCGGTGACGGCGGACAGCGGCAGCCGGCCGGTGACGTACACGTCACCGAGCTGGTCGACGGCGTAACTCACGCCGTACAGCTTGAGGTTGCGCTCCAGGAGCCAGCGGTGGACGGCCGTCTCGTTCTCGTCGGGGTGGCGGACGACGAAGGCGTTGAGCGAGAGGGAGTGGCGGCCGACGAGGAGGGAGAGGGTCGTCGACAGCTTGCGGGTGCCGGGGAGTTTGACGACGAACGTGCCGAACTCCGGGCTCTCCCAGTCCAGTTCGGCATCCTTCAGGAAACCCTCGATGACCTGCGCCGCCCGGTCCTGATCCGCCGCTGCCTCACCCATGGTGCGAGCGTACGTGACGGCGGTGGGCCTGCGCGGCGGCCGCGTATACGTCCGCCGTGGCCGCGGCGGCCGTGTCCCAGCCGAAGCACTGCGCGTGCCGGGCGGCGGCCTCGCCCATGCGGGGCGCGAGGTGCGGGTCGTCGGCGAGGGTGCTCAGCACGCGCGCGTAGGCGGCGGGGTCGTGGCCCTGGACGAGGAAGCCGGTCTCGCCGTCGCGTACGGCGACCGGGAGGCCGCCGACCGAGGCCGCGAGCACCGGCGTACCGGCCGCCTGCGCCTCTATGGCGACCAGCCCGAAGGACTCGCTGTACGAGGGCATGACCAGCACGGACGCGGCCCGGAACCAGTCCGCGAGCTGCTCCTGCCCGACCGGCGGCCGGAACCGTACGACATCGGCGATGCCGAGCCGCGCGGCCAGCTTCTGCAGGCCCTCCGGCTTGGCGAGGCCGCTGCCGCTGGGGCCGCCGACGACGGGCACGACGATGTTCGAGCGCAGCTCGGGACGCTCGTCGAGGAGCACGGCGACCGCGCGCAGCAGGACGTCCGGCGCCTTCAGTGGCTGGATGCGGCCCGCGAAGAGCGGGATCAGGGCGTCCTGGGGCAGGCCGAGGCGAGCGCGGGCCGCCGCTCGGCCGTCCGCCGGGCGGAAGCGTTCGAGGTTCACGCCCGGGTGCACTACGGCGACCTTGGCGGGGTCGGCCGCGTAGTGCCGTACGAGTTCGTCGGCCTCCTCCGCCGTGTTGGCGATGAGGCGGTCGGCGGCGGAGACGATCTGGGTCTCGCCGATGACGCGGGCGGCCGGTTCGGGGGTGTCGCCGTCGGCCAGGTTGGCGTTCTTGACCTTGGCCATGGTGTGCATGGCGTGCACGAGGGGGACGCCCCAGCGCTGGGCGGCGAGCCAGCCGACGTGGCCGGAGAGCCAGTAGTGCGAGTGGACGAGGTCGTAGTAGCCGGGGCGGTGGCCGGCCCACGCCTGCATCACTCCGTGCGTGAACGCGCAGAGCTGGGCGGGGAGTTCCTCCTTGGCGAGGCCCTCGTAGGGGCCCGCGTCCACGTGCCGGACGAGGACGCCGGGCGCCAGCTCGACGGTCGGGGGGAGGGCGGCCGTGGTGGCGCGCGTGAAGATCTCGACCTCGATGTTGATCGCGGCGAGGCGCTGCGCGAGCTCCACGATGTAGACGTTCATGCCGCCCGCGTCGCCCGTGCCGGGCTGGTGCAGCGGTGACGTGTGCACGGAGAGCATGGCGACGCGGCGGGGCTTGCGGTGCAGCCGCAGCCGGGCGGGCGTGGCCGGGGAGCGCCGCCCGAGCCTGCCGACGTACTGGCTCACGTGGCGTTCCTCCTCGCTGCGGGCATGCCTGAGGGAGGGCGTGCGGGTCCCTCCAAGGGGGTGCAACGCCAGGCGGCGGGATTCTCATTCCGGCGCATGGGCATTTTACCGAGGCATTACCCTTTGTCGCTCAACCGTTCGAGGTGACGGTGCGTTGGCCGTGTCCGTTCAGGGCGTCAGCCCACGGGCGCCGTGGCGAAGGCGTGCCAGTACGCGGCCGCGCCGCCGGTCTGCTTGAGCAGCCGGGCCGGCTCGGGCGCGGCAGGCCATATCTGCAGCAGATACCGGTCGTCGGTCGCGGGCTCGTCGTCCTCCCGCACGTTCTTGCTCCGGCCGGCGTCCATGGCGATGGCGGAGTACCGCACGCGGTAGTCGCGCTCCTCCAGTCCCAGCTCCCACGAGTTCTTCCCGTTCCACTGCCGCAGCACCGTCTCCTCCGACAGCGGCCGGAACGGTACCTCGACGATCTCCTCCCACGTCTCGTCCACCTCAGGCCGGCTGTCGTGCAGTTCGGCGGTGAAGTCGACGCCGCCGATGTGCAGACCGGTCAGCAGGAGCAGCGTCCCGGCCGTCCCTCCCCCACAGAGCCCGACGCCGTCCTGCCCGGCGAAGGCGTCGTACAGGTCGCATTCGTCCCCGCCGCTCTCCATGAGCATCTGGCCGTAGTCGACGTGGACTTCGTCCGTGACGAGCACCTTCATCGGTCCCACCCTCACCTCGGCGACTTGATCTCCGATCCTGCCAGGCGGCACTGACAACGGGACGGGAAGCGACAGCTTCGGCCGGTGCCCGGTGCGGCGGCCCCCTCGTCCCGCGCCGCCTACCCTCGTACGTATGACAGCCCGCGCAGCCGCCCGCCCCATAGGAACAGTCACGCGCGGGACGACCAACCCCAACCGGCTGCGCCGTATGGACCGCTGGATCGTGGCGACGCACGGGGCGGAGCTGCGGCGGGCAGGCGAGCCCCTCGCCGTCGATCTCGGGTACGGTGCCGCGCCCTGGACGGCCGTGGAACTGCTGGAGCGGCTCCGTTCCGTCGCCCCCCGCGCGCGGGTGGTCGGGGTCGAGATCGAACCAGCGCGGGTCGCGGCGGCCCGGCCGTACGAGCGGGAGGGGCTGGTGTTCCGGCACGGCGGGTTCGAGATCCCCGTACCGCAGCGGCCGTCACTGATCCGCGCGGCGAACGTGCTGCGGCAGTACGACGAGGCGCAGGTGGCCGAGGTGTGGGCGCGGCTGTGCGGACGGCTCGCGCCGGCGAGCGGGGGCTCCCGGGGCGGGCTGCTCGTCGAGGGGACCTGTGACGAGATCGGGCGGCGGCACGTGTGGGTCGCGCTCGGGCCCGAGGGGCCGCGGACGGTCACCTTCGCGGCGCGGCTCGGTTCCCTGGACCGGCCGTCCGACCTCGCCGAGCGCCTCCCCAAGGCCCTCATCCACCGCAATGTGCCCGGCGAACCGGTGCACGCCTTCCTGCGCGACTTCGACCACGCCTGGGCCGCCGCCGCGCCCTACGCCTCCTACGGCGCCCGCCAGCGCTGGATCCGCGCGGTGCGGGACCTCACCGCCGACTGGCCGGTGACGGACGGACCGGTGCGCTGGCGGCAGGGCGAAGTGACCGTGACCTGGGGGGCGTTGGCTCCACGCGGGTGATTCCCGGTGCGGGTGCGGTGCGTGGGGAACGATCCCCGGCGACCGTTCGTCACACGGACGGGGAGATCGTCATGCCCGGTTGTGGCAGCTCACGACCTTGAAGGAAAGGGAAGAAGCACGCGAAGTACTACCTCTGTCGTTTTCCGTAGGGACATGGCACGATCCCCCAGGCGTCCGTAAGTTACTGACGGTCAATCAGATGCCAGACGGCTGACGTGGATGTGGGGGCAGGGGTATGGGAAGGCGGGCCCTGATCATGACGGCCGTGGCGGTCGTCTGCGCGGTCACCGTACTCGCGGCACCCGGCACCGCGTTCGCGAGCCCAACACCTTCGGCTACCCCGACAGCGTCCCCGACTCCCGTGACCAACAAGGACCTTGAGGCCGTACGCGAGAAGCTCGACGCGCTCTACCACGACGCCGCCGTCGCCACGGACGCCTACAACGCGGCCGAGGAGAAGGCCCAGAAGCAGTCGGCCGAGATCGTCGAGCTGGCCAAGAAGATCGTCAAGGGCCAGGACAGGCTGGACGAGTTGAAGGACCGCGCCGGTGCCGCGGCCCGCTCCCAGTACCGTACGGGCGGGCTCCCGGACGAGGCGCAGCTGATGCTGAGCGACAACCCGCAGGCCTTCCTGGACGGCGCCGGGCGAGTGCTGGAGGGCCAGCGCGCCACCAAGGGCCTGATCGCCGAACTGACCCGGACCCAGCAGGACTTGCAGCAGTACACCGCCGACGCCTCCACCCAGTGGCAGCAGTTGGAGAAGAACCGCCAGGCCAAGGCCGCCGCCAAGAAGAAGGTCACGACCCAGATCGCGGCGGCCGAGAAGCTTGAGTCCCAGCTGGAGCAGCAGGAGAAGAAGCGCCTGGCCGCGCTGGAGCAGCAGGCCGCGCTGAAGGCGCAGACCGCCTGGCTCGACTCCGGTGTCCTCAAGGACATCAGCGGCAAGGCGTCCGCCGAGGGCAAGGCGGCGGTGGCGTACGCGACGGCCCAGCTCGGCAAGCCGTACGAGTGGGGCGCCGAGGGCCCGAAGTCGTACGACTGCTCGGGGCTGACCTCACAGGCCTGGGCGAGCGCCGGCGACCCGATCCCGCGCACCTCGCAGGAGCAGTGGAAGCAGCTGCCGCACGTCGACGTCAAGGACATGCGTCCCGGTGACCTGATCATCTACTTCGACGACGCCAGCCATGTCGCGATGTACATCGGCGACGGCGCGATCATCCACGCCCCGCGACCGGGGCGGACGGTGACGATCGCGGGGGCGGGTTCGATGCCGATATTGGGTGTTGTGCGACCGGACGCGTGATGTGCCCCTATGCGGCCGGTGACCTCCTATGGGACCGGTGACCTGGGTCGCGTGACCCAGCACACGCACCACCCGCCCCAAACTCCCGCCCGGCGTGACCTTCGTCATCCCCGGGTGGCGGCCCCTCTGCCCAACTGCCGTACGGATCACGGCATATGACAGTGGCTGCCTGCCAAGCGACCTGACTCACACCATTCCTTTACTGCGCCCACTACCGCTATGGTCCCGGTCGGTGGGTCGAGGTCCCTCGCCCCACCGTGCCCTCGGGGGGAGGGAAGGAACCAGGACGATGCCCGCACCCATACCGCGGCAGAGAGCGATCCCGGCCGCGGAAAGTGGTCAGGCGCAGGCCGCGCCCGCGGTCGGCGGCCACTCCGGAGACACCTCCAGAGACACCTCCGGAGCCGTGGAGGCCCCGCGCACGCAGGACACGGTCGACGACGCCACGGCAGGCGGCAGGACCGCCGACGGCACGGCCGAGACCGCGCACCGCGCTGCCCACGGCACCCCCGCCGGTCACCTCACCCTGCTGATGATCGAGGACGACCCCGGCGGCTCGCCGGTCGTGCCCGAGCTGCTCGACCCGACCGGCAAGCCGATCCGGGTCCGCACCGCCCGCAACCTCACCGAGGCCGAGCGGCTGCTCACCGACGACGTCCACTGCATCCTGCTCGACCTCGCGCTGCCCGCCCCCGGCCGGGCCGGGGACGGCACCGACGACGAGCTGGCCGTACTCAGGCACGTACTGCGGCTCGCGCCCCACCACGCCGTCCTCGCCCTCACCGCGTCCGGCGACACCGAACGCGGCGCCGAGGCGGTCCGTGTCGGCGCCCAGGACTATCTCTTCCGCGACGAGCTGGACGGCCGGCTACTGAGCCGTGCGATCCGCTACGCGGTGGAGCGGAAACGTTCCGACAGGGCGGAGCGCAAGCTCACCGAGTCCAAGTTGCGCGCCCAGGAGAACGCCCGCCTCGAACGCGGCCTGCTGCCCACCCCCCTCCTGGAGGGCTCCCCGCTGCGCTTCGCCGCCCGCTACCGCCCCGGCCGCTCCCGCGCGCTGCTCGGCGGCGACTTCTACGACACCGTGCGCACCCCCGACGGCACCGTGCACGCGATGATCGGCGACGTCTGCGGCCACGGCCCCGACGAGGCCGCGCTCGGCGTGGAACTGCGGATCGCCTGGCGCGCGCTGACTCTGGCGGGCCTGTGCGGCGACCAGCTCCTCGGCACGCTGCAACAGGTCCTGGAGCACGAGCGCTCCGACGACGAGATCTTCGCGACGCTCTGCACGGTCGACATCGCCCCCGACGGCCGCCGCGCGGGCCTGTGCCTGGCCGGCCACCCGTCCCCGCTGCTCGCCCGCCCCGGCCGCCCGGCCGAACTCCTGCCCTACGACAACAACGGCCCCGCCCTCGGCCTGCTCCCCGGCGCCCGCTGGCCGCGGATGCAGGTGGACCTGGGCCCCGAGTGGAGCCTGATGCTCTACACCGACGGCCTGATCGAGGGCCGCGTCGGCGAGGGCCGCCGCGAACGGCTCGGACAGGACGGCATGGTGGCCATGGTCCGCCGCCAACTGGCCGAGGGCCTGCGGGGCGAGGAACTGCTCCGGGCAGCGATGAACGAGGTCCGCGACCTCAACGGCGGCGAGCTGACGGACGACGTGGCGGTGCTGATGCTGGACCGGGCGCCGTAGTCCCGGTCCAGGTCAGGTGTGTGGCCGTACGGCTTCAGCGTCCGCCGTTGTACGGGCCGTAGGGGCCGTCGCTGCTGGAGCCGCCGCTTCGGCGGCCTCCGCCGCCCGAGACCTGCCTCAGGGCGGGCCGGACGTCCACGAGGTAGACGATGCTCGCGACCGCGCCCGCGATGGGCAGCATCGCCAGCACCGAGAACAGGTAGCTCACCGCGAGGGTGATGGCCAGGATGATCAGCCAGAAGATCTTGTTCTGCTTGTTCGCGGCGCGGAAGGCGTCCTCACGCCGGAACGCGGCGTCGGCCAGCCCGAAGGCGGCCAGTCCCATGAGGAGGATCTTCAAGAGCCCCAGGAACCCCGCGAAGCCCAACATCAGCATGCTTGCCACCGCCCGCTCTCTCCCGACACCTACGCCGCCACCGTACCCGTAGAACGGGCCGGGCATCCCGAAGGTGCCCGGCCCGTATCCGTATGCGTATCCGTACGCGCCGCCTACTTGGCGGGCGGCGTGGTCTTCTTGGCGGTGGTCTTGCGGGCCGGAGCCTTCTTCGCGACGGGCTTCTTCGCCGGCGCGGCCGGGGCCGGGGTCTCGGCCTTCACCACGACGGGCTCGGACACGGGCGCCGGCTCGGGGTCGGGCTCGACCGCGACGGCCAGTTCCTCGATCTCGTCGGCGGCCTCGCCGCGCCAGGTCTTCACGGCCTGCTCGCCGTGCTCGGCGACCTTCTCGTACGTCTCGCGGGCCTTGACGGCGTACTCGGCGGCGACGCCGACACCGCGCAGCGCGAAGTCCTGGGCGGACTCGCCGAACTTCTTCAGGTCGGCGTCGAGCGTGGTGCCGAGCTTCTTGAGGTCGCCGTCGAGGCCGGCGATGAAGTCGTTGACCTTGGTCTGGAAGGTCTCCTGCGCCTCCTTGGCCTTGGCACCGGCCTCCTTGGCACGGGCGGCGGCCTTCTCCTGCACGGCCTTCGGGTCGGTGCCGCGCACGGCGTCGATCCGGGCCGGAGCCTCGGCACGCAGCTGCTCGACCAGGCCGGGAACCTTCTTGGCCTGCTGCAGCGCGAGGTCGGCGGTGCCGGCGGCGAAGTAGAGGGGGGTGGGGTCGCTCAGGGTCTTGCGCAGGTCATCGGTGATGGCCATGGTGATGGTCCTCCCGGTTGCTATCAGCTGAGGGTTTGGGTTGCTTACGCGATCAGCGGACGGGCCGTGTCATCGTCAACCGGCCGTCTGCTCCCGCGGGTCGGCGTCGCTGCCGTCGCCACCGTCGGTCGTCGTGCGGGTGTCGCCGTCGCCGTCCTCGCCCCCGTCGGCGATCTCGAACCCGTTCTCCTTGCGGAAGGACTCGTAGATCTGAAGCAGCACCTGCTTCTGCCGTTCGGTGAGCGTGGGATCGGCGAGGAGGACCGCACGCGTCTCGACCTCGTCCCGGTCCCGCTCGGCGTCGAGGATGCCGGCTCGCACGTACAACGTCTCGGCGGAGATCCGCAGCGCCTTGGCGACCTGCTGCAACACCTCCGCGCTCGGCTTGCGCAGCCCGCGCTCGATCTGGCTCAGATACGGATTCGACACCCCGGCGGCATCGGCGAGCTGCCGCAGGGACAGCTGCGCGGTGCGCCGCTGTTCACGCAGATACTCACCGAGATTGCCGACGTTGAGCGTTGCCATGCCTCTACCCTGCCTCACCCCCGCTAACTATTGCAAGCACCTGCTTGCAAAAGTGCGCCACGCCACTTGCGGTGCCGTACGTCAGGACGGCTGGACCTCGTCGAAGAGGGCAAGGGCTTCGGTGGGGTCCGGGCTCACCAGGCGTTCCAGTCCGGCCGCCGTGATCTCCGCCCACTTGCCGGCCCGTGCCCACATCTGTTCCTCGAAGGCGCGGACGGTCCCGTCCAGGTCTCCGGGGGCGGTGGCGATGACCTCGGCGAGTTCGGCGCCCTCCAGCATCGCGAGGTTCGCGCCCACTCCCAGCGGGGGCATCAGATGGGCGGCGTCGCCCAGGAGCGTCACCCCGGGGACGTGGGTCCAGGTGTGGGAGACGGGCAGGACGTACAAGGGGCGGTGGACGAAAGCGGTGCCGTGGCGGAGGAGGTCGAGGACGGGGGCGGCCCAGCCGTCGAACAGGGCCAGCAGGTTCGATCGCACAGCCTCGGCGTCGGCCAGGTCCAGGTTCGGGTGCGGGTCCAGCGGCGCGCGGAACTTCGTGTACACCTTCACGTGGCCGCCGCTGTTGCGCTGGGCGACAAGGCTTCGGTTGACGCCGTACACAGCCATGGAACCGTCGCCGATCAACCGGCCGAGGTCGGGGTGGCGGGTGTCGACGTCGTCGAGGGAGGTCTCGATCGAGGTGACGCCGGTGTAGTGCGGTGTCACCGGCGAGAGGGCCGGGCGGACCCGGGACCAGGCGCCGTCCGCGCCGACCACGAGGTCGAACGTCTCCTGTCGCCCGTCCGCGAAATGGACCCGTACGCCGTCCCGAGTCCCCGGCACCACCTGCGTCACGCCCCGGCCCCACCGGACGTCGAGCGGGCCGCGCAGCAGGTCGCGGAGTTGCCCGCGGTCGATCTCGGGATTGGCCCGGTCGTCCGGGCGGGGCAGCCAGTCACGCAGGACGGTCCCGTCCGTGTCCAGGATGCGCATGGCCTGCCCCTCGGGGCGGGACAGCTCCTGGAACTCCGCCCGCAGCCCCGCCTTGTCCAGCGCGAGCCGGCCGAGCCCTTCGTGCAGGTCCAGGGTGCCGCCCGGAGGGCGGGCGTCGGGGCCGGGATCGCGTTCGAAGACGGTGACGGGGTGGTCGTGGCGGTGCAGGACGCGGGCGAAGGTGAGGCCGGCGGGGCCGCCTCCGATGACAGCGATGCGATGTCTCATGCCGATACACTGTTGTCGATACACTGTATTTTCTCAATACGCCGCATCGCAACAGTACGATGGATCCATGACTGTCTGGGACCGGCCGGAGCCGCCGACTCGCCCCGTGCCGCTCGACCGGGAGCGGATCGTCGCCGCCGCCGTCGCACTGGCCGACGAGGGCGGGCTGGAGGCGGTGTCGTTGCGCAAGGTCGCCGCCCGGCTGAACGCCGGTCCGATGCGGCTGTACGGATACATCTCCACCAAGGAGGAGCTGTTCGACCTCATGGTGGACGAGGTCCAGGCCGAGATCCTCCCCAAGGAGCGACCCGGTGACTGGCGGGAGGCGCTGCGCGGCCTCGCCCACCGCACCAGGCGGACCGCCCTCCGTCACGAATGGCTGGCCGACCTGCTCGGCGGCCGCCCGACCCTGGGCCCGAACGGCCTCGCCGTGACCGAGGCCACGCTGGCCGCCCTCGACGGCCTCGCCGACGTCGACACCGTCATGCGCGCCGTGGAGACCGTCAGCGCCTATTTCACCGGCGCGATCAGACGCGAGATCGCGAACGTGCGGGCCGAGCGCGCCACGGGACTGTCCAAGCACGACTGGCAGCGCGCCCACGGCCCGCATGTGACGAGAATGCTGGCCACCGGCCGCTTCCCGGCGCTGGCCAGGGCCGTGCACGACGGCACGGACGTGGACGCCGAGACATCTTTCGCGACCGGCCTGGACTGGGTCCTGGACGCCGTGGCCGCCAGACTCACCCGGCCGCCGGCCTGACACTCAGCTCACGCAGCCGACTGGGAACGGACACGCACAGTCGGTCGACTCACTCAGTCCTCCGGAGCCGCCGCAAGCACCATGCGGCAGTCCGACCAGGCGGGTTGGCTCAGCAGGGGCCGAAGTCGGGTGAAGAAGGCGAGGAGTTGAGGTCCCCACTTCTCGCGGAAGGCGGGGTCGATGCGGGCGAGGTCGAGTTCGTTGGCGGCGGACAACTCGGCGAAGTCCCGGCGCAGTTGCTGCCCCGGAATGCGGGCACGACCGGTGAACCGGTCCTGGAAGGCGGCGTCGGCATCCGCGAGCGTCGGGTAGGTGGCCCTCCGGTCGCACGAGCCGTAGACGTACACGATGCCTTCCGCCTCGACGCCGATCACCGCTGCGAGTTCGTCACGTCGGTCCAGGGACAGCAGGGCGGTGGGGAAGCCGTCGGTGCCGTAGAACGCGTGGCAGAGGCCCGCGAGTTGGAGGGCGGGGCGGGCGTCCCATACGGCGAGTTGTTCTTGGACGCGCTGGAGGTGCGCGAGGAGTGTGCCGCCCGGGTGGGCGGTCTCCGCGGCACCGAGTTCACGCAGGAGCGCCATGGCTCGACCGTGACCGCCTGAGGTCGACACCCGTCCGCCCTTCGCCTGTGGTCCGGACCCCGCGAAGGCGCGGACGGGTTGCCGCCCGGGCCCTGGACCGAGTCTTCCCGGACCCGGTAACCCCAGTCAATCCTATGGATTTCTAGCCAACTCCAAGCTGTAGCTTGGGAGTTGTGACTCTGGAGGATCTGCGCGTCTTCGTGGCCGTGTGCCGGGCCGGAAGCCTCAGTGCCGTCGCCCGGGAGCTGGACCGTACGCAGTCGGCGGTGAGCCAGCATGTGAAGCGGCTGGAGCGGGAGGCCGGTGTGAGCCTCCTGGAGCGCCGGCCGCGCGGTGTCGTGCCCACCCACGCGGGACGCGTCCTGTGCGAGGCCGCCTCGGACAGCATCGCCGGTCTGGATCTGGCCCTACGGCGGCTCGGGGACCTCGTCAACGGCGACAGCGGCTCGGTGCGCGTCACCACGGGCGGCACCACCGTGCGGCACTTCATGTCCGAGGCCGTTGTCGCCTTCCGGCGGCGCTATCCGAAGGTCGGCCTGGAGTTCCGGACGGAGACCTCCAGCCGCAACTGCTTCGACGCGCTCACCGCCGGCGACCTGGACCTCGCCTGGGTCACGATCGACGGCCCGGTGCGCGGTATCGAGCAGCGCCCCGTCGTCGCCCTGCCCTGGGTGCTGGCGGTCCGCGCCGACGATCCGCTCGCGGCCCGGCCCCGAGTCGACGCCGCCGACCTCAGCGGCATCAGCCTCATCCGGCTCCCCCGGAACTCCACTTCGGGCGCCCGCCTCGACGCCGCGTTCGCCCAACTCGGCGTCCGGAGCAGCTCCGACACCGGCGTCGCCGACTGGGACACCGCCCTCCTGCTGGCCGAACTCGGCCTCGGTCACGCCGTCGTACCCGTGCTGCCCGGCTGGGAGGTACCCGGTGACGGTCCCCTCCGTCTCGTCCCCGTGCCCGATCTGCCCCCGCTCCCGGTCGGCTGGGCAGTCCGCCGCTGGGACGCCCTCACCCCGCTCGCCCGGGTCTTCGCCGACACCGTCGCCGACAGTTGCACGGAGAAGGCCGCGAGCCGGAGCGATGAGTTCCGACGCGGCAGAGGGTCTTCTCCGAACGAAGCCTGAAGACGAGTACCGAGTGGCAAGAGGCGAGTAGGAAGACGGGAGACCCCGGCGTGAGCGACATCGTGGTCCAGAAGATCGTGCGGCCCCAACGCAGGACATCCGGCCCGTGGTTGGAGGTGATCGCCTCGAACCTGGACTACCACCGGGCGACCTTCCTGTGGAAGTGCGAGGGCCTCTCGGACACCCAGCTGCGTCAACGGCCCCTGGGCACTTCGGCGTTGACCCTGCTGGGGCTCATGCGCCATCTGCAGGGGGCCGAACGTGCCTGGTTCCAGCGGACGTTGGCGGGCACCGACCCGCGGTTCTTCCCCTATCGGACCTCCGTCACGGCTGCCGGTGACGAGTGGTACGACGAGTCGGACCCCACGCCCGCCGCCGAGGTCTACGAGGACTACCTGAAGGCGTGCGAGGAGTCACGGCAGGTGTTCGCCCGGGTGACCGCCGACCCCGCGCGCATCGCGCCGAACCCGGAGTTCGGGCAGACCGACGTGCGGTTCGTCCTTGAGCACATGGTCGAGGAGTACGCCCGTCACGTCGGCCACGCGGACCTCCTGCGCGAGGCCGTCGACGGCGCCACCGGCGAGTAGCCCCCCAGGGCCTCAGGGTCCCAGGGCCTGTCCTAGCCGGTCCACGCCCGCAGCTTGTCCGGGTTGACCACCAGCCACAGGTCGGTGATCAGCCCGTCGCGCACCTCCGCCGCGAGGACGGCGATCGTCGTACCGGCGATACGGACCGCGACTCCGGGCGTGCCGTTGACGTCGTCCTCGACGAGTTCCACCTCGGGTTCGCGGCGCATGAGGCCGAGGATGAGGCGGGCCACCTTGTCCCGGCCGATGACGGGCCGCAGCGCCGCGCGCACCTTGCCGCCGCCGTCGCTGCGCGACTCGACGTCGGGGTCGAGCAGGGCGACGAGCGCGTCGAGGTCACCGGTCTCGCACGCCTCGCGGAACGCGGAGACGACCCGCCCGTGTTCCTCCGCCGTGCTGCTGCCGGGTGGCCGGTGTGCCAGCCGTCGGCGTGCGGAGGAGGCGAGTTGGCGGCAGGCCGCCGGGGTGCGGCCCACCGTCTCGGCGATCTCGGTGAACGGCAGGCCGAAGACGTCGTGCAGGACGAAGGCGACGCGCTCCGCGGGAGTCATCGAGTCCAGCAGCACGAGCATCCCCATGCTCACCGACTCGTCGAGGGTGATCCGGTCGGCGGGATCGCCCGCGCCCGCACCGCCCGTACTGGCCCACCCGGCACCGTGCCGCACCGGCTCCGGCAGCCACTCCCCGGTGTAGCGCTCGCGCCGGGCCCGCGCCGACCCGAGCTGGTCGAGACAGATCCGCGAGGCGACCCGGGTCAGCCACGCCAACGGCGCCTGGATCGCCCGCTGTTCCTCCTCGGACAGGGCGTACCAACGGGCGTACGTCTCCTGTACGACGTCCTCGGCGTCCTGTACCGAACCGAGCATCCTGTACCCGAGGTTGAGCAGTCGGCGACGTTCGGCCATGAGGGAACCGAGGGTGGGGTCCTGGCCCGTTCCGGGCGGCGGGGTGGGCACGGCGGCGCTCAACCTCCTTGGGGGCCGGGCTGCTTGACGTGCTGGGCGAGCCATTCGTCGAACGTCTGGCTGCCCAACGGCCCGGCGGCGAGCGGCAGTTGCCCGCCCCGCGTCATCGCCGCCCCGGTCGCGCCCGGCATCGTCACAGGCAGCACCAGCCGGCGCTCGTGCCGGGCCCGCAGCAGTCGGCGCACCATGTCGACGAGCTGCTCGACGCGCGGCCCGGCGAGATCGGGAGACATGCCCTGTGCCGGGGTCGTCGCGAGCCGCACCAGATGCCGGGCGACCTCACGCGCCGCGATGGGCCGGGTCCGCATCCGGGGCACCACCGCGAGGGGCTTCGGCACCCGGTCGAGGGTCTGCTGCGCGAACTCGTGGAACTGGGTGGCGCGCAGCACCGTCCACGGCACCGGTCCGTTCTTCACCACGTCCTCCTGACGGAGTTTGCCCCGGTAGTAGCCGAGCCCGACCCGGTCGATGCCTACGATCGACAGCACCACGTGATGCCGTACGCCGGCCCGGGCGCCCGCGTCCAGCAGGTTCCGGCCGACGGCGTCGAAGAACGCGACCGCCCTCGTGGCGCTCGTCGTCGTCACATTGCTCACGTCGACGACCGTCTCGACCCCGTCGAGCGCGGCATCGAGTCCCGCGCCCCCGGCCAGAAGATCCACCCCCTTCGACCGGCTCAGCACCACCGGCTCCTGTCCGGCCGCGGCCAGCTCCTCGACGACGTACCGGCCGACCACCCCGGTCCCGCCCGCCACCGCCACCCGCATGCCGATCCTCTCCTTCACCGGTTGTCACCCCGCCCCGCGGAAGGGACCGACACCGGCACCATCCCGGCCATGAGGCCGAGGCTGACGTAGACGTACCGGATTCTGTTCATACGTCTACGACGACGCAGCCCCCGCGAATGTCAGGCGGAATGTCAGGCGGAACGTGTGGCGGGCACTTCGCGCACCATGAACACGTCCACCCGATCCTCGGTCTCGACGGTGAACCCGTGCCGCTCGTACAGCCGCCGGGCCGGGCTCCCCTGCAACACATTCAGCCGCACGACGCGGACACCGTCACGGTCGCACCGCTCCAGCAGTTCCCGCAGCACACCGGAACCGATGCCGGCGCCCTGGAGCCGCGGCGCGAGATAGAAGTGCTCCAGCCAGTGGCAGCGGGCGTCCGCGTCCGGCCGTAGCGCCACGCAGCCGGCGAACTCGTCGCCCACCTCGATCACCCACGTGCACCCCGGCTCGAACCCGTCCCGCAGCCGCTGCCGCACCCGCCGCGCGTCGTACCGCCCGAGCCGTTCCAGATCGCCCCGCAGCACGACGGCACGCAGCTCGGCGATCGCCTCGACGTCCGCCGCCGACGCGGGCCGTATCTCCCAGTCCGCCATGATCAGCACGCTACCGCCCAACTCCCCCTCCCCCCTCACCGGTTGACCGCCAGCCACGCCTCCATGGCGTCGAAGTCGGCGTCCGTGATGCCGTACCGGTGGTCGACGCGCCGCAGCAGCGCCTGTTCGGGGTGGTGGGCGGCCACCCAGTCGCGGTCGGCGTCCCCGATCTCGTCGTCCACCCACACGAAGGGCCGCCCGGCGGCCCAGGCGACCAGCGGTCGGGTCTTCCAGTGCAGCCGGCCGCCCACCTCGTCCGCGGGGTCGGGCCAGTCCACCAGGGGCAGTTGGGGCAGTCCGAGCCAGGGCGCGACGCACACGTTCGCGTCGTCCATCCAGGTCGTCGCCCACACCAGTTCGCACCGCAGCGCCGCGAGCCGCGGCCCGAGCGCCGGATCGATCCGGGTCAGCAGCGGAGGGGCGGTGGCAGTCGGCGGCGCGAAGCCCGGCACGTACACCGGGTACGGCCGCGACGCACCGAAGGGGAGCAACGTCCCGTCGACATCGAGGAAGAGAAGCATCGGGAACAGGATCGGGCAACCGCCTCTCCTACGCCACGTGCGTCACCCCTCGAACCCGCCCGCGCGCAGCATCTCCTCGACCCGGGCCCGGTGCGCCTTCTCCCAGTCGTCGAGGTTCTCGGCGGCCTCCTTCGCCAGCCGGGCCCGCGCCCCGGCGAGCACCTCCGCCAGGCGCCCGCCCGGCACGACCACGACCCCCTCCTCGTCGGCCACCACGACATCCCCGGCGTCGACGGCCACTCCCCCGCACCGCACCCGCTCGTTCAGCGGCAGTACGGCCTTCTTGACGCCCGGGATCGGAATGACACCGCGCGCGAACACGGGGAACCCCGCCCCGCGCACCTCCCCGAGGTCGCGGATCACGCCGTCGACGACGAACCCGGCGATGCCGCGCCGCTGGGCGATGGCGCAGACGTTCCCGCCGGCCAGCGCGTAGTCGAGGTCACCCGACTCCACGACGACGACCGAGTCCGGCTCGGCGCGGTAGATGGCGGCGTGCAGCATGAGGTTGTCCCCGGGAGGGCACCGCACGGTGAAGGCAGGCCCGGCGAGACGCATCAGCGGACCCCACAACGGCCGGATGCCGATGTCCATGACCTGCTCGCGGCCGAGCACTTCGGCGAGGGTGGTCGTGGGGATGTCCTGGAAGTCGGTGGCGTCAGTCATACGCCGGACGCTACCGCTCCTTGACCTCAAGCCTGCTTGAGGTCGAAGACTGCACGCCTGTCCCGATGTCGTGGAGGTTGGCCATGCGTGCAGCGCAGGTGCAGGAGTTCGGCGGGCCGGAGGTCCTGGTCCCGGTGGTGTTGCCGGACCCGGTCCCCGGTCCGGGCGAGGTACTGATCGACGTCGCGTACATCGACACGATCTTCGTGGAGACCCAGCTGCGGACCGGCTGGGGCCGGGAGTTCTTCCCGGCGACCCCGCCGTACGTCCCGGGCGGCGGGGTCGCCGGGGTGGTCGCCGAACTCGGCCCCGGCGTCCCGGAGGAGTGGCGGGGCCGCCGGGTGTCGGCGTACGTCCAGGACGGCTGACGCTGGAGGCATGAGTGTTCAGACGACCCTCTCAGGGTCGTTGTCGACGCTGCGCGCCGACAATGTCGCCAGGTCGTGCCCCGCCTCCCAGAACGTGTCGAATAGTGTCCGCCGGCGGTCGATTACCTCACGGGCCCGCTCGCCGTCATCCCGGTTCCAACGGGTCAGCAGGGAGTCGTATCCGATGAGGTCGAGAAGCTGATCGTCGGTGGTGCGGCTTCCGGGCTGTGCCGGGAGGGCGGAGCCGTACTCGTTGGGCCGCAGCTCGATCCTGTCGTAGATCCCCTCGAACACCTGCTCATCGTTGATCAGGTAGAGCTTGAGGGAGGGAGACATGTGCATCGCGTGGAACTTGACCTTCAGTGTGCCCTGGCGCTTGCGCTCCATCCTGCCGATCATTTCCCTGAGATCGCGCTCGTGACGGCTGATCTTCTGGACCAGATGTCGACGGAAGCCGTCGGCGTCCGTGATCTTCCCGTCTCGCAACAGCCCCGGGACCTCTATTCGCTGGTTGAAGTCCGGGACCAGAATGCGGACATGGACCTTCCTCTCGTGATCAGGCGGCAGGCCTTCCAGCAGGCGTTTCAGTGAGTTGACGAAGGTTTCTCCGGTGAAGCACATCGCCCACAGGTGTACGTCACCACCCAGCTGAAGCCTCTGCCTGCACTGCTCCATGAGGTCGTCCATGGTGGCATCCGCGCCCGGCTGCGGGACCTGGTTCGAGGCCAGGTTCTGGATCTCTCCACTCAACAGCCGAATCGTTTCCTGGAGTTGCTCGGAGCTGTCCCGCTGGGACTCGTGCGCGGTATTCAGCTTCTGCACCTCGGTGTAGAGCACGTATCCCACGAGGCTCAGCAAGGCGCCGCCGAGATATGCCTTTCCCTCCAATGCGTCGCCCACCGGCTTCACGAACTGTGCGATCAGCCCGACGAGAAAGACAGCCAACAGCAGAAGCCTGGTCGCCGTACTTTCTGCACGTGCCCAGCCTGCCGCCACTCTCCTGCTCAGTGCTGTCCTGCTTTCCGACACCAAGTCCCCCAGCCAATCAGAGAGTTCGACCAAGACTGTTCATGGTGCCCGTCGAGAGCTGCGGACAGGAAGGGAACGGCGCAATCATGTCGGAGAGCACGCCGAAGTCCGAGAGAACGAGTCACGCGCCCGCTTTCCACGACTCCTTCGCCTCGTGCCTCTCCAGGCCGACGACGAGGGAGTTGTCGGGCCTGGCCCGGTGCATCGCGCGTAGCACGGTCCGGGGATCGATACTCAGGTGTCCGACTGAAGCAGTTCCTGTGCACGCTGCGCGGTGACATGCCCCTTGAGTAGCTGTACCAGCCCGGCCGACGTCGCATCGAGACAGAGCCGACGGAACGGCCCGTCGAAGTCGAACAGCACGTACCGCCCACTCGGGATGCGTTCCGCTGGCTTCCCCACGAGGAACAGGTCGTCGGTCACCCTGCGACCAGGTCGGTCTGTTCGTAGGACGGCATCCCTTCGGCCAGCCGCTCTGTCGAAGGCACGGACGTGCTGTGCCACTCACGTAGGGCTTCCACGACGTCCACCGCACACGGCACGCCTGCCAGGCCCAAGGGCCCGGAGGCCCTGACCACTGCGCGCCGGACTCGGTCTGCGGCTTGCTGGAAGTGCTCCTGGTCTGCATCCGCCCGAAGGCTGAGTGCCGCGCGCATGACGTCCGGAAACACCGACTGCGCGTACTCGAAGTCCACGTAGACGGGAAGATCCTCGTGAAGACCGGCCGTAAGCGCCCCGTAGCCAGCGTTTTCCATGGCCGCAGCCCACAGCCGCGTCATGTCTCGCTGTTGTGGTTCTTCGTACCCCATACGCACGACATGCGTCGCCAGGTCGTGCAGTGGATCGCCAAATATGGCCAGCTCCCAGTCGATCACCGACAACCGCTTCCCGCGGACCACGACGTTGGCCCGGTGTACATCGGTGTGGAGGAGCTTGAACGGGCGTGAAGTAAGGCCTGAATGGCTCTTCCGGAACATCGCCATCGCATCCTCGCGGATCCCGACGGCGTTGAAGAGCAAACCAAATCGCTCCTGATTCGGCCGATGCACCTGTGCTTCCGTGAAGTCGATCAGCCAGTGCAGAAAGCCCTCGCTGTCACCGTCGTCCGGCCAGTCCTCCGGGGGGGTCGGCAGTTCCGTGACTGGCACATGGGCGGTACGAACGAAGAACTCCGCGAACCAACGCATCATGTCGTCGTCGAGAGGTTCATGCGGGTACTTCTCACTGAGTGCTTTGCCCCTGTGGTACCGGTGCACGGTGCGGTCCCCGAGGTCGATCACGCAGCGCGGCACTTCACGCAGATAGCGGCAGACGATCTCAAGCACATCAGCCTCACGCGGCCAGATACGCGGTACCACTGGGATCGAGTCCAGCGGTACCCGGTACTTCAGGCGGGCGAAGGGCATGACACCCAGCAACAGAGCCAGCAGCACTCCGACACGCAGAACGTAGTTGGTGTTGTGGTGGCCCTTGAGCACCTGACTCCTGCCCCTGAGCTGACGCTCGACGAGGCGATGCACGAGCGCCTTGTGTGTTGTGTGGGACAAGAGAGGGGGCACCTGGCAGAACATAGCCTCTCCATTCCGGCCACATGGTGGCGGGGCCGCAACTGCCAGGAACACCACAGCTACTGCGTCGAGTTGCCAGGCGATATTCGTGCACGTCCCCACTGTGACCACCCCCTGCCCCTCCCTGTTCGGAACCGGCCATGACTCCGTGGAGAGAACCCGTTCGGAGGAACGTACGAGCGGCGGACGCAGGATGACTCAACGGGCACTCTCGGAACGATGCCGTAGAGACGCGTCACGCGGCCCCACGCTGACAGCGGAACGCTCGATCACCCTCGCCAGCAGCCCCAGCCGCCCCCTGGCCGACCGCCACGCCAGGAGCACGACGTACGTCATCCGGCCGCGCGGACCTCGTTCCGCCTACCTTCGAAGCAGGTTCAGCAACGGCTCCAGCGAAGCGACTACAAGGCCGGCCCCGGACTCTCTCAGCAGCTTGGCCTTCCTGTGGTTACGCGCGTAGCCGAGGAACGGCACCCCTGCGTGGAGTGACGCCTCGCAGTCCGTAGGAGCGTCGCCGATCATCAAGGCGGATTCAGGGGCCGCACCCATCGCCCTCAGCGCATGATTGAGAGTGTGGGGGTCGGGCTTGAGGCGTCGGAGATCCTGCGTGCGGCCGTAGATGTGCGGAGCAAAACACGAGATGAGGCTGCGACCCGCCAGGTATTTGCGCACCACTCGGGGTGAGTTGTTGGTGGCGACCGCCAGCCGGACGCCTACGGCCGACCAGGTGTGTATCAACGGGTCGGCGTATGCGGTGGGCATCGCCGAGGACGTAGCTCTCAGTTCTTCCTGAGTCAGGCGTTCCTCCAACTCAGTGACCAGATCACTGCCCGGGTGCCGGCGGTCGACCGCCCGCAGGACGTCGTGGGGGTCCAGGGAGTCTCGTTCAGCCTCCGTCAGGAGACCGCGCAGGCCACGCGCCTCCAGCCACACCACCAGTTCCCTCGCCACCCGCTCCGCCGAGTGGCCGGCGAACAGCCGGCAGATCGGCCCGTCGAAGTCCCACAGCACGACGCGAGCGGGTGTGATCAGTTCCCGGAGTTTCTCCGTCTCGTTCTCGGTCTCTGTTGGCACCAGTTCAGTCTGCGCTGTATCAGAAGTCACTAGGAGAGTGTCAGGTCCGTCGTGATGGTTTCCCAGAGGGCGTCGAACCACAGCTGCGATTGCTCCACGAAAGCAGCGTCCCGTTGACCGGCCTGCTGCTGGAAGGAGAAGAGGAGGGACTGGGAGCCGAGCGCGTCGTACATGTCCAGGGTCTGGGTGCCGTACTCCTCCTCACGTCGCGCGAGCAGGTAGTAACCGAGCAGCGCCTCCTCCCCGTTGAGTAGGTACAACTTCACGGGTGGGGTAAAGGGGAGGGCGCGAAAGGTGACCTTTACCTCCATGCCATGTGTGGCCTTCAGGGCCTGCAGGTTGTGTTGGAGAACCTGACCCTGGGCGTTGCGCATGGCCAGCCAGCGCTTGTGGACCGAGTCGTCGTCGCGGCCGTCGACCGGGACGGGGAAAGCGAGGGCGATCTCCCTGGAGGGGACGAGGATGCGGACGTGGATCGACCGGGGGCTGAGGCGGCCCTCGTGGATCTGGCGGAGGGGTTCGCCAATGGCCACCATCAGCGTTTCGGCGGTATGGCACACGACGTCTATGTGTACGTTCGGCTCCGAGAATGCCTCGGTCAGCCGCGGCGCCAACCCCACCATGGTCGGCTGGGGCCGGTCCGGCACCGGAGCCGGTTCAGCGATCCTCGGCGGGCTCCCCTTGCTGACGTTGGTCAGCAGCCCGGCCTCCTGGAGGACCCGCAGCGCCTGCCGTACGGCACCCCGCTCCACGCCGAACTCCTCTGCCAGGTCGGCCTGGGTGGGCAGGCGGTCTCCCGCCCTGAGGTCACCGGTGCGGATGCGGTCCCGCAGGGCGTCGGCGATCTCCTGGGGCGAGAAACTTCTGCTGCCGTTCACTGCCACGTTCTCCTGGGTCACGACCAAACGGTATAACTCTGCCCCATCTAAGGGGAGTTGTTTGGAACCTGATTGTAAGTAGGTGTGAGTAGGTGCCAATCGGGAACAACTTAGGAAGAGTTGGCTGCCAACTTATCCAAGTTGGTGGAAGTTTTGCTTCCGCAGCCCGAAGGGGGAACCACCATGCCTGCCATCGCCCTCCTGTCCGCCGTCTTCGTCGTCGGCTTCGAGCAGATCGTCCAGTGGAAGTTCGGCGCCACCGGCATCATCGGCCTGCTCCTGATCTCCATCGGCATCAAGGCCAAGAAGCCGGCCATCAGCTCCATCGGGGCCGTCATGCTGGCCCTGCTGGTCACCGGACCAGCTCTGTGACCTGGAAGCCGCCCTCCGGGTCAGCCACTGTGGGAGGCGATCAGCTCGTCGGCGTCGGCGTCAGCGTCAGCTCCGAACTGATCGTCTCCCACAGTGCGTTGAACCACAGCTGGGACTGTTCCACGAACGTCGTGTCCCGCAGCCCCGCACCCTGCTCGAAGGCGAACAGCATCGACCGGGTGCCCTCGGCGTCGTACATCTCCACCTGCTCCTGACCGATCTCCTCCTCGCGCTGGCTCAGCGTGTAGTACGCGAAGAGCGCCTCCGAGCCGTTGAGCAGGTACAGCTTCACGGGCGGCGTGAACGGCAGCGCGCGGAACGTGATGTGTACGTCGATGCCGTGCGTCGCGCGCAGGGCGAGGAGGTTGTGCCGCAGCACCTGGCCCTGGGCGTTGCGATGGGCCAGCCAGCGCCGCTGCAGCAGGCCGTCGGCCGGGGCGTCCACCCGGGACGGGAACGCGAGTTCGATGTCACTGCTCGGCAGCAGCACCCGGACGTCGACCTTGGCCGGTTTCAGCCGCCCGGCGTGGATCAGACGCAGCGGCTCGCCGATGGCCATCGTGAGCGAGACCGCGGTCAGACACAGGGCCTCGATCTCCACGTGCGGCTGCGCGAAGGCCTCCGCTATGCGCGGGGCGAGGCCCACCATCGTGGGCTGCGGCGGGGCTCCGGGGCCGGTCAGGGCCAGGCCGAGGTCGGGAGCCACGGTCGCCGGGCTCCCCTTGGACATGTTGGTGAGCAGACGCTCGGACTGCAGGATGCGCAGCGCCTGCCGTACGGCCCCGCGCTCCACACCGAACTCGTCCGCCAGCTTGGCCTGGGTGGGCATGCGCTGGCCGGGCCGCAGTACACCGGACCTGATCCGGGTGCGCAGCTCGTCGGCCAGCTCGCGGTGTGACCACGGTGACCGTGGGGACCTCGACCGTCCATTGACGGTGGCGTGTTCCGGCTCCACGACCAAACCCTACAACTTCCCGCCATCTTTGGGCAGTTCATGGAAAGGTGGTTATGAGACGTATCCAAGTGGAGATAAGTAGAGAAGAGTTGGTAACCAACTTAGGTAACTTGGCCGACCGGACCTCTCTCCTGGAGGGGAGCCGAGAGCCCGGTCGGTCGTTACCGCCGCACGACAACCACAACTGAACAGCTACGGATGAGTCCATCAACAGGCACCAGCGGAAAGGTCGTTCAGAAGATGTCCGGGCACCAAGGCCGCCCGGACGTACGCAGCAGGGCGTCGGCCACTCGGGCGGCGCCCGCTCGTTCTTCCCGTACCTTGCCCAGCGCCGCGAGCCGCACCACCGACTCGTCACCGAGCCACAGCGACCCCAACTCCCCTACATCCAGGGTGAGTTCGGCGCTCTCCGTGGTCGGCGTACAGGACGCCCCCTGCGCCGAAGCCGTCAACCGGTAGCGCCCGCCCGCCAGTCCGGCCCCGTCGACCACCTCGAACACCAGCGTGCCCTCCCCCTCGTACGACCGCGCCTCCATGGCCCGTACGACATCCAGGATCCGCACCCACAGCCAGTCCGCCTGTGACGTGATCGTGGCCGCCCGTGGGTCCGGCAGGAAGTGGGGCAGCAGGTCGTCGGGGCAGCGCCAGCCCGACTTGACCTTCGTCACCCAGTCGATCGAGCAGACGTGGTACCACAGGGCGCGTTCGGCGGCCGGGGTCGTGGCGATCAGCCCCTTCACCGTGGCCGTGTCGTGCGGCTGCTTGGCGTCGGTCCAGGTGTCGTCGCAGACGTACGAGGCCAGGCCCTGGACCTCGCCGTCCGCCGCGCGGTACACGGCGTGGAAGGGCTCGGTCCACGGCGCGCGCGTCAGGAGTACGGCACCCGTGTTGACCTGCCACCACCGGTCGTCCCGGTCGATCGCGCCGGGCTGGGCGCGGCGCAGCCGCTCGTGCAGTTCGGGGCCGAGCTTGCGTACGTCCTCGCCGTCCACCAGGTCGATACGGCCGCCGTCCTCCGGGGCCGACCAGCGGGGGTCCAGGCCTGCGCGCTGGACGTCGATCTCCCACTGGGTCGCCGAGGTGGCGGGGCCGAAGCCGTAGCGGCCGTAGATCCGGTACTCGGCGGCGATGAGCGTGGCGACGACGTCGCCCCGTTCCTTCGCGGCGGCCAGGTCCTGGGTCATCATGCGGGTCAGCAGGCCACGGCGGCGGTGGGTGGCCGTGACCGTGACGTTCGTGATGGCGTCGGCGGGGACGGGGTGGCCGCCCACCGCCGTGATCTGCTGCGGGAAGGAGCGGAACGTTGCCACGCAGCGGCCGTTGTCGAAGGCGCCGAGGGTGCGGGACGGGACGATGTAGGTGCTGCGGTCGGCGATCTCCTCGGCGGGGACGTACGGAGTGCGCAGGAAACCGGTGTTCAGGGCGCGGATCCAGTCGGGGATCTCGGGCTCTTCGATGGGGCGTACGGCTAGGTCGTGTTCGGGGCGGGTGCGGAGTTCCATGAGGTCACGGTAGGTCGGTGGAGGTGGGGGACGCGGGGATTTTTTTCGCCCCCGCCGCCCCTACCCGTCCCATCACCAGGGGCTGCCGCCCCTTCGACCCCGCCTGGGGGCTGCGCCCCCAGACCCCGCTTCGGCCTGAACGGCCTCGTCCTCAAACGCCGGACGGGCTGACAGTCGCCCCCCTCAGAAAACCGCCCGGATCTCCCCCACCTCACGCCCCCCGCCCAACACCGCGACCCTCCCGAATCCCTCCCCCACCGTCACCCCCATCAACTCCAGCCCCCGCCCCAACACCGGCCCCAACGCCCGCCCCGCCCCGTCCTCCACCTTGAACGCCAGGGCCCGGCCGTCCGGCAGAGCCACCGCCTGGGCCGCCTCCGCGCCCATCTTTGACAGGAGGCCCGGTACCGCGCGCATCAGGAGGGTGTCGGGGCGGCGGGTGCCGGCGACGTACTCGGGGTGGGTGCGCATCGCGTCGGCGACGCGGCGTTCCGGGGAGCCTGGGTCGGACAGGACGAAGGAACGGAAGGCTCGGGCCAGGCCCGTCAGGGTGATCGCCAGGAGGGGGGCGCCGCAGCCGTCCGTGCCCACGGCCGCGACTCGCTCGCCCGACGCTTCTTCCACAGCCCTGTGGATAAGTTGTTGGAGCGGGTGGTCCGGGTCGAGGTAGGAATCCAGGGGCCAGCCTCGCAGCGCGCTCGCCGCCAGCATGGCCGTGTGCTTTCCGGAGCAGTTCATGGCGATGCGGTCGCGTACGGCGCCCGACGCCAGGTACGTCTCCTGCTCGACGGGGTCGAGGGGGAGGTCCGGCGGGCACTGCAACTGGCCCGCTTCCAGGCCGTGTTCGGCGAGGAGGCGGCGTACGAGATCGCGGTGGAAGAGTTCGCCGGAGTGGCTCGCGGCGGCAATCGCGAGGCGTTCGCCGGTGAGGTCGAGGCCGGCGCGCAGGACGCCCGCCGCCTGCATCGGCTTGTTGGAGGAGCGGGGGAAGACGGGGGTGCTCACGTCACCCAACGCCCGTTCCACGGAACCGTCCGCCGCCAATATCACCAGGCTGCCCCGGTGCCGGCTCTCCACGAAGCCGGATCGGACGACCTCGGCGAGCACCGGAGGTGCCGTGGCGGAACTCTCAGAACCCTCGGTCGTCACGCCGGGCACCCCTCACACGAGCAGATCGTCCACCTGCGCCTCTCCCTCACGGTACCTGCGGGCGATCTCCGCGCTGCAGCCGTCGGCCGTGTGTTGGAGGAGCTGGCGGCGGCGGGACACCTGCTGTTCGTACCGCACGAGGCGGCCCATCGCGGTGGTCAACTCCAGGTCCGTGCGCGCCTCCAGGTCGGACAGTTCGACCTCGGCGAGCATCTCGGCGGCCAGTAGCCGGTACTCCTCGCTGTGCGGGGTGCCCAGCGTGACGTGCCGGGCCGACGAGCGGTGCCGGGCCGGTGCGTCGGCCAGGATCTCCGACAGCCGGTCGACGACCGAGGCCGCGCCCGCCGGGGAACGCCGGGCCAGTTCGGCGCGCAGGATGTCGATCCGGCCCTGCAGGAGCCGTCGTACGTAACTCAGGTCGGCCTCGTCCCGCTGGGCGTCGCGGCGCAGCGCGCGCAGCTCCGGAAGCCGTAGCGCGGTCAGGTCGGGTGCGGGCGGTTCCGCGGGCAGCAGCGGGCTGTCGACGCGCTGCACGGGCGGGCGGCGCGTGGCCGGTCCTCCCGCGCGGATCAGCGAGACAGGCCCGGGGCTCTGCCCGGTACTCGGTGTGCTCATGTGCCTCAACCGTCCCCTCGACCGGCGTGTGGACAGCATCGTGCCACCCCAACTGGCCGCTATGTGACCGAGTGCCCCCGAACGGCCCCAGATGGGGGGTTAAGGATCAAAAATAGGCCTGCCGGGAGTCGTTCTCGCCCGCACGGCATCATGGAGCCCATGCGAGCAGTGGTGCAGAGGGTGGACGGCGCGAGCGTCGTCGTGGGCGGCGAGACCGTGGGAGCGATCGAGGGCGAGGGGCTGTGTGTCCTCGTCGGGGTCACGCACGAGGACACGAAGGAGAAGGCGGCCCAACTGGCCCGCAAACTCTGGTCGATCCGCATGCTGCACGACGAGAAGTCGTGCAGCGACATCGACGCCCCGCTGCTCGTCATCAGCCAGTTCACGCTCTACGGCGACGCCCGCAAAGGACGCCGGCCCACCTGGAACGCCGCCGCCCCCGGCGACGTCGCGGAGCCGCTCGTCGACGAGGTCGTCTCCCAACTCCGCGCCCTGGGCGCCACGGTGGCGACGGGCCGCTTCGGCGCCCAGATGCGCGTCTCGCTCACGAACGACGGCCCGTTCACGGTCCTCGTCGAGATCTAGGGCTCTAGGGCTCTACGACTACTTCCTGGGCCGCCGCCGTGCTGTCCGCCAGCAGTGGCGCGTCCAACGGCACGTTCCGCTTCACCAGCGCGAGCGCGATCGGGCCCAGTTCGTGATGCCGTACGGACGTCGTGATGAAGCCGATCTTGCGACCGTCCACCCCCTCCTCCGCGAGCCGCAACTCCGTGCCGTGGCCCGGGAGATGGACCTCGCTGCCGTCGAGGTGGAGGAAGACGAGGCGGCGCGGCGGCTTGCCCAGATTCTCTACGCGCGCCACCGTCTCCTGACCCCGGTAGCAGCCCTTCTGCAGATGAACCGCCGTACCGATCCAGCCCAACTCGTGCGGGATGGTGCGGTGGTCGGTCTCGAAGCCGAGGCGGGGGCGGTGGTGCTCGACGCGTAGCGCCTCGTACGCCAGGATCCCGGCCGGCGGGCCCGACTTCTCGGCGTACGACTCCAGGTCCTCGCGCGGGAGGAAGAGATCACGGCCGTACGGTGTCTCGCGTACGACGACACCGGCCGGGACCTCGGCGATGGAACCGGCGGGGACGTACACGACCGCGAACTCGCTTGTGCGGTCGGTGACTTCGACGCGGTAGAAGAACTTCATCGACTCCAGGTAGGCGATCAGCGCCTCCTGGGTGTCCGGTTCGGTGTGCATCCACACCGTGGTGCCGTCGTCGACGAGATACAGGGCGTGCTCGATGTGGCCGTGCGCGGAGAGGATCAGCGCCTCGGTGGCCACGCCGGTGGGCAGGTCGCTGACGTGCTGGGTGAGCAGCAGGTGCAGCCAGCTCAGCCGGTCGTCACCGGTGACGGCGACGACCCCGCGGTGCGAGAGGTCCACGAAACCGGTGCCGTCGGCGAGGGTGCGCTGCTCACGGAACAGGTCGCCGTAGTGGGCGGCGACGCCTTCGTCCACTCCTTCGGCGGGGACGGCGCCGGGCAGGGACAGCAGGGGGCTCTTCATACGGGTAAGCCTACGACTCGGTAGTTGAAGACTCGGCGGAAGTCTTACCGGTCGCTTTCTTGCCCGTCCTGCCCGTGCAGTCCTTGCAGCGGCCGAAGATCGCGAAGTGCTTCATGTCGGTCTCGAAGCCGAAGGTGTCGCGCAGCTTGGCCCGGAACTCGGCGGCCACCTCGACATCGGCCTCGATGACGTTCGTGCAGTCACGGCAGACCAGGTGGATGTGGTGGTGCCGGTCCGCGAGGTGGTACGTCGGCGCCCCGTGCCCGAGGTGGGCATGGCTGACCAGCTGAAGCTCCTCCAGGAGCTCCAGGGTCCGGTACACCGTGGAGATGTTGACCCCCGACGCCGTCTTCCTCACCTCGATGAGGATGTCGTCAGGGGTCGCGTGCTCAAGCGTGTCCACGGCTTCGAGCACAAGCTGCCGCTGCGGGGTCAGCCGGTAGCCGCGCTGCCGCAGATCACTTTTCCAGTCGGTGCTCACCACACTGGAAGTCTAGAGCTACTTGAAGAAAGCGATCCCGTCGTCCGGCATGTCGTCCGGGAGGGCCTTCGCCCAGCGTTCGACGTCGTCCGGGGTGACGATCTTCTTCAGGTGGGCGGACATGTAGGGGCGGAGCTCGACCTCGGGGGTCTGCTTCTCGCCGACCCACATGAGATCGCTCTTGACGTAGCCGTAGAGGCGCTTGCCGCCGGTGTAGGGGCCGGAGGCGGCCGTGCGGGCTACGGCGTCGGTGACCAGGTCGATCTGGGGCTTCTGCTTGGCCAGCTCGCCGTACCAGATCTCGACCACGCCGTCGTCACGCGTCATCGTGACCTCGACCTTGCGGTCGGCGTCGATGCGCCAGAAGCCGGACTCGGTCTCCAGGGGGCGGACCTTGTTGCCGTCGTTGTCCAGGACCCAGGTGTGGGAGCGGTACTCCAGGAAGTCACGGCCGTCGTGGCTGAAGGAGACCTCCTGGCCGAAGTTGCACTTCTCGGAGCCCGGGAAGTCGTGCACACCCGCACCGGCCCAGTCGCCGAGCAGGAAGACGAGGGGGACCAGGTCCTTGTGGAGGTCGGACGGGATCTCGATCATGACGTCAGCAGTTCCTCGGTGGGGGTCAGCGCTGGCCCTGGTACAGCTTCTTCACGCTCAGTCCGGCGAAGGCGAGAACGCCGACGCAGACCAGGACCAGCAGGGTTTCGAAGAAGATCTCCACGGGTGCTCCTCGGATGAGCGTGGTGCGGTACGCATATGTACACAGGGCCGGGCCCCAGCTTACGCGGCTGGGGCCCGGTGCTCTTGGCGAGGTACGGCTCAGTCCAGCAGCTGGCTCTGGAGGGCCACCGTCTGCTGGAAGGGGACGGCCTTCGCAGTGCCCTTGCGGGACTGCACGACCAGCGCGATGGTGTCGCCGGCGGAGAGGTAGGCCTGCCGGACCTGCTCGGCGCCGTACGGCTTCGACTCGTTGAACGCCGACATGGTGACCTTCTCGGAGCGGGCCGCTTCCGGGTAACCGTCGTCGAAGGTGGCGTTCGGTGCTCCGCTCAGCGCGTAGGCCGGTGAGCCGTAGGAGATCAGGCCCGGGGAGAACAGTTCGTCCACGACCTCCGCGGTGTCGAACTGGAGCAGGTAGATCCGGGTGCGCGTGCCGTCCGGTGTCGTCCAACCGCGGGCCGCGATGTGTCTGAGGCCGTTGTCGGTCAGCTTCTGCCCGAACTCCTCGCGGTCGTCCGCGGAGGCGTACTGCGCGAGGAAGTCCTTCGCCGCCAGCCAGCCGTCCGTGCCGCGCAGGGCCGCATCGGCCTTCGCGCTCTTCGGCGCCGGCAGGAGGAGGGCGCGCAGGTCCGCGTAGTGGGCGCCCGTCTTGTTGGCCCGCGCGAACGGGCCCGGGCTGCCGGAGGGCAGCGGCGGCATGACGATCTCCGGGTAGTCCCAGCGCCCGTCCGACGCGGTCGCCAGACCGGGTACGTCGGTCCGCTTCATCTGCGTGACGCCGTACGCCGTGCCCGCCCCGGCCGCCGCGAACACCACGACGGCCGCCGTCCAGCGGAGGGCCGCGCGCAGCACCCGGCGGTCCTTGCGCACCGGGGGCTGCGGCTCGGGTACCGGCGGGGGTGTGTCCGGCATGGGCGGGATCACCACCGGGGTCTCGGCCGGGGTCGTGACCAAGGTCTCGGCCGAGGTTGCGGCCGGAATCGCCGCCGAGGTCTCCGCCGGGATCGCGGCCGGGGTCTCCGCCGACGTCTCGGCCGGCGCCGCCGACGCCTCCGTCGAGATCACAGCCGGGGTTGCGCCCGAGGTCGCGACCGGCGCCACCGCCGACGCCTCCGCCGGGATCGCGGCCGGAGCTGCGGCCGGGGTCGTGGATTCCTGCTGCTCGGTCATACCGCTTCCCCCGTCGACTTGATGCGGTCGAGCTGCTCGCGCAGGAAGTACGCGACGCTCTTCGGGTCCATCGAATGGGTGCCGGACGCGGTGAGCGCGACCAGGATGTCGCCCTCGTACGCCGAGCAGACCATCTCGCCGAGTGCCTCCCCGGCCGACTCGGACGGCAGGAAGCAGCGCGCGTTCTTGTGGCCCTTGATGGTGGGCCCCTTGCGGAACGCAGTGAGGGCGTCCAGGAGCGCGCTCTGGTAGGTGGCGATGTCCCGCGCGGCGCCCTCGTCCATCTGGGCCAGCTGCACGTTGACGGTGAAGGCGTGGTCCTGGTCGAGGGTCGAGTTCGCCGCGTCGGGCACGTTGAGGTAGCTGCGCATGGCCAGGCCCTTGATGTGCTCCCGGTCGATCTGCTTCTCCAGCAACAGCCGCTGGGAGCGGGGCAGTTCACCGATCCCCTCCTTGCGCAGCGCGGTGGCCTCGCGCCCGGTCAGCTCGGCCTCGGAGCCGAACTGGGCGATGTCCGGGCCACGGCCGAACCCGCTGGTGGCGTACGGCACGAGGACGCCGAGCAACCCCTTGGCCGGCGCCGCCGTCGGCTCCGCCGCCACCTTCGGGAACTTCCACGTGGGGGCGCCCGCGTCCCGGTCGGCACCGTTCACGGTCACCACGGTGTATCCGACCCCGCCGACGACGGCGAGGGCGAGCAGGACACAGGCGGAGACCGCGGCGATACGACCCCTGCGGACGGGCTTCTCAGGGGCCTCGGGTACGGCCACGGCCGGCTCCGTGGGCTCCACGAACTCGACCTCACCGACCTCACCGACCTGGTCTGACTGGTTCTCGGTCACAGCCGCCCCATCTGCCGCTCGGCCACATCCATGATCGCCTTCTTCGAGATCGGCTTCGTGTCGTACATCCAGACCTCCATGGCGATGTCGCCGCGCCAGGCGTGGGCCTCGGCGCTGTACTCGCCGCCGTCGGCCGGGTGGACGTACGCCATTCCGTCACCGGTGCCGGGGATGGCCCAGCTGTCGGTACCGGAGGGGTCTTCGGCGTAGGAGCTGTCGTCGGCGGCGGCGTCGGAGGCGCCGAGGGCCTCCACCTGGCGGTACTGCACCAGGACGATCTCGACGTCCCGCGTCCCCTGCGACCAGCGGATACCGGCCGCGCGCCGGAACTCCTCGCCGATGTAGTACGAGTACGCGTTGCTCGGATCCTCGTACCGCGCGGAGTAGTCCGCCAGGCTCAGCCAGCCGGCACTGCCCTCCACGGTGCCCACCCGCGCCCCGCTCGGCTTCTTCAGCAGGACCTTGCGCAGGTCGCCGTCGACCTTGACCTGACGGTCCTCGGCGGCGGACAGGGGCTCCGGCCCCGGCCCCTTCGCCTGCGCGAGCTTCGGCTGCGACAGCGAGGGCAGCTTGTCGGGTGTGCGGTTCACCTGTACGAGGAAACCCGTGCAGGTACCGGCTACGACACCGAGCACGGCGGCGACGGCGATCAGGAGTGTGGTGCGGCCACGGCGGCGCGGGCGGGGCGCGGGCCCCAACTCCGGCTCCGGCTCCGGCACTTCTTCGATGGTTTCTTCCGGTACTTCCAAAACGTCCCCCACGGAACATGGCATGCGCATTCCATATGCGCGCACAGGAGACCCATGGTCGTTGCAGGGAGTTGTAGGGAAGTTGATTACGATTCGGTCATGGCGAAGAAGCTCGTGATCAAGGTGACGGCAGGGGCCGACGCCCCCGAACGCTGCTCACAGGCGTTTACGGTGGCCGCGGTCGCCGTTGCCAGCGGAGTGGACGTCTCCCTGTGGCTGACCGGCGAGTCAGCGTGGTTCGCGCTGCCGGGCCGCGCCGCCGAGTTCGAACTCCCGCATGCCGCTCCGCTGGTTGACCTGATCGACTCGATCCTCGCGGCCGGCCGCGTCACGTTGTGCACGCAGTGCGCGGCCCGGCGGGACATCACGGAGAAGGATGTCATCGAGGGGGTGCGGATTGCGGGGGCGCAGGTGTTCGTGCAGGAGGTTATGGCTGACGGTACGCAGGCGCTCGTCTACTGAGCCTTGACCGAGCTTACGAAATCCGCCCAGGCGTCGGTGCCGAAGAGGAGGGTGCCGTGGGCGGGGTTCTTCGTGTCGCGGACGGGGACGAGTGCGGGGATGTTGGGGGCGAACTCAACGCACTGGCCGCCGTCGGTGTTGCTGTAGCTGCTCTTACGCCACGTCACGCTGCTCAGGTCGATGGCTCGCACGGCACTTCCTCCAACATCCGCAGGATGAACGATCGCGACTCGGCCGGAGATAGCGCCAGGTCGCGTACCGCATCATATGCACGCTGGAGCCGCTCAACCCGTTCGGTTTCTTCGATCAGTTCGCCGCGTACGTCGTTCTCCGTGTAGGCCACGGTACGACCGTCGGACAGCCTCAGGAACATGGTGTCGGTGTTCGTCAGGCCGTGCAGTCCAGTGCCGAACGGCAACACGTGGATCATGACGTCCGGGCGCTCAGCGGCCTCCGCCAGGAACCTCAACTGCTCACGCCAGGCCAGCTTGTCACGCAGCGCCAGACGCAGGACCGCTTCGGACATGATGGTGCGGAACGGCGGCACGTCATCGCCCTCCAGCAACTTCCGTCGCCGCACGCGCGCTTCGACTTGCTGCTCCAGTTCTTCACCCTGGAGCCCACCCGCCGCAAGGGCTTCGCGAACATACCCGTCCGTCTGAAGCAGACCTGGCGGGGCGCTCACCGCGTAGTGCCACAGGCTCACCGCCTCGGCCTCCAGCATCATGTAGCGCCGGTACTGCTCCTTGAACTGCGTCGGATCACCAACTGCCAGCTCCCACAAGATGAGCAGCAGGGACCCCGTTCCGTAGAACTGGTCCAGCGCCTGTACGACCTCAGGTCCGCCCAGCGTGCCCCCTCGCTCCATCTTGCCGAACAGCGACGCGTCCCACCCGACCTGCCTCGACAACTCCCGCAAGCTCAGGCCTCGTTGATGCCTCAGCTGCCGCAACTCCTCAGCAAACCGCTTCCTGGGCTCATGGCTCATCTCCGTGACCACCAGCCGTTGCGGCATCTCGACCTCCTGTGGAATTTGTGGAATTTGGCGCGCCCCGTGCGGAAGTTGAGCCCGTTGGCGCTGTATTCGCCTCCGCCCTGGGTCATCCTCGTAACACACCCAGGAATGCACAGAGTAATACAACTGTCGCATTCTGTACGGAAGTTGCACAAAAAGGAGGAGGAGCCGATGGAAACCGGAGCACTGCTGTACGACCCGGCCACCGACAAGGTCGGCGAGTACCAGGACAAGTCGGGCCCCTACGCCCTGCTACGCCCCGTCGGCGGCGGGCGCGAATGGCAGGCCGACCCCGGGTCACTGCGACCGGCCACGGACGCGGAGCGCCTCAGCGCCGGGGTCCGCGCGGCGAACGCCCGCCCGCGAACCGACGCCCCGTTCCTCGTCGCCGTCACGCCCCAGCCGGCCCCCGACTGCGCGACCTGCGCAGAACTCACCGGCCTCCGGTCCACCGCACGGACGGAACACGACTACAGCGCCGAGACCGACGCGAACGTACTGCTCCGCAAACACCGAAGTGAGGCACACCCCGTATGAACGGCCCGTGTCCTCACCAACTGATCCAGGTGCCCCCGGGCTGGTCCGTACCGCCACCGCTCATGCCCACGGCGCCCTGGCCCGACGTACGACAGCAGGAACCCCCGGCACCACCACGCGCCGTACCCACACCCCCACCCGCCCGGCGTCGGCGACGGTTCCGCGCACCCCGGGCCCTGCGCGAGGACGCCTTCTGGACCGGGGCGCTCACGGCGATGTGCATCGGCGGACTGCTGATGGCGATCATCGCTACGACCTGAGCACCTGCGGAGGTGCGACAAGCGGTGGGTTGAGGCGGGCGAAGCCTTCCTGGCGCTGGTAGGGGAAGTACGGGTAGGGCGCTGTCCTGCCGCTCGCCGCGTCGAGTTTCGCCAGCTGGTCGGGCGTGAGCGTCCAGCCGACGGCGCCGAGGTTCTGGCGGAGCTGGTTCTCGTCGCGGGCGCCGATGATGACGGAGGAGACGGTCGGTCGCTCCAGCAGCCAGTTGATGGCGATCTGCGGAACGGTCTTGCCGGTCTCCCGCGCGATCTCGTCGAGGGCGTCGACCACGCGGTAGAGGTGTTCGTCCTCGACCGGCGGGCCGTAGTCCGCGGTGTCGTGCAGGCGACTGTCGGCCGGGAGCGGCCGGCCGCGACGGATCCTGCCGGTGAGCCGTCCCCAGCCGAGCGGGCTCCAGACGAGGGCTCCGAGTCCCTGGTCGAGCCCGAGGGGCATCAGCTCCCACTCGTAGTCGCGGCCGACGAGTGAGTAGTAGACCTGATGGGAGACATAGCGCGGGTGGCCGTATCTCTCCGCGCTCGCAAGGGACTTCATCGCCTGCCAGCCGGAGAAGTTGGAGATGCCGAGGTAACGGACCTTCCCCGCCCGTACGAGATCGTCGAGCGCGGACAGGACTTCCTCGATCGGCGTGCCGGCGTCGAAGGCGTGCAGCTGGAACAGGTCGATGTAGTCGGTACCGAGCCGGCGCAGGGCGTCCTCGCACGCGGTGATCAGGCGCGAACGAGAGGAGCCCGCATCGCCCGGGCCGTCGCCCATCGGCAGGCCGGTCTTGGTGGACACGATCACCTGGTCCCTGCGGCCCTTGATCGCTTCGCCCAGCACCTCCTCGGAGGCCCCGCCGGAATAGACGTCGGCGGTGTCGAACATCGTGACGCCGGCGTCGAGGCAGATGTCCACGAGACGGCGTGCTTCCTGCGCATCGGTGTTGCCCCAGGCGCCGAACAACGGCCCTTGTCCGCCGAAGGTGCCGGCACCGAAGCTCAGTGCGGGGACCTTGAGGCCGGATGCGCCCAGCCGCCGGTATTCCATGGCTGTTCCTCTCTCGTCGCCAGACTTGGCTAACGGTTCTACAGTTCCGTTACTGTGGCATCAACGTAGCAGGCGTGAGCGATTAACGAAACTGGAGTCCCGTTATGGGGTTTGAGGGTGCGGATCCGGGGACCGTCCGTCCAGGAGGGCGCACGGCGCGCGTGCGGGCGTCGGTGCTGGAGGCGGCCGGGGACGCCTTGGCCGAGCACGGCTTTGCCCACCTGGACCTCGCCGACATCGCGCGCCGCGCCGAGGTGGGCAAGACCACCGTCTACCGCCGCTGGGGAACGGTGACCGGCCTGGTGGCCGATCTGCTGCTGGACATGGCCGAGCTGTCACTGCCGCGTACCGAGACCGGCTCGCTGCTCGGTGACCTCACGGCCAACGCCCGGCTCGTGCAGCGCACCTTGGCCGACCCGCGGCAAGGAGCGCTGTTCAAGGCAGTGATCGCCGCCGCCACCTGCGAGGAGAAGACCGCCGAGGCCCTGCACCGCTTCTACGAGATCCGCGTCGAGGAGTGGGCACCCTGCGTCCAACAGGCCATCGACCGCGGCGAGGTGCCCAAGGGCACGGATCCATACGAGGTGATCCGTGCTGTCTCCGCCCCCCTCTACTACCGCCTGCTGACCAGCAACGACCACCTCGACGAAGCCACCGCGGACCGGGCCGCCGGGGCCGCGGTGGCTGCGGCGCGGGCGGGAGCGTACCTGCGGGGCGAGGAAGGTCGTACGTGATCTCCGGGGGCACAGGTCACACCACAGGTCACACCCCCTACTCCTGTCGCCACAGGCAGAAGGGGTGGCCTGCCGGGTCCAGCAGGACTCGTACGTCGTCCTGCGGCTGGTACGCGTGGAGCGTGGCCCCCTCGCGCACGGCCCGCTCGACCTCGCCCTCCAGGTCGTCGACCTCGATGTCCAGGTGCAGCATCATCTGCTGCTCGCCGGGCCTGCGGGTGGGCCACACCGGTGGGACGTACTCCGGCTCGGTCTGGAAGGAGAGGCCGGTGCCGCCGTCGGGCGGGCCGATCAGGACCCAGTCGGGCTCCTCGGCCCGGATCACATAGCCGAGCAGGCGGAGGTAGAAGCCGGCCAGCTCGTGCGCGTCCCGCGCGTCGAGCACCACGGTGGACAGTCTCGTAGGCGACATGCCCGCCCTCTACCCGCTCACCGCGTGCCCTACGGGCGCCGCTTCTTCCCGTCCAGCTCGTCCCACCACTCGTCGGACTTGGCGTCACCGGAGGGGTCGTCCCACCAACGGTCGTCGGGGCCACGCCGGTTGGCGACCATGGCGGCGACCGGAGGGATCAGCATCGCGACCACACACATCCCGACGGCCACGGGCACCGACCAGATCCGCACGACTCCCCAGGCCAGGACGAAGAGTCCGATGCAGATGCCCATCATGACGAAGTACACGCGACGGCGACGTGCCAGCATCTCTCCAGCGTAGGCCCGCATTGATGCCGACTCCACAGGTGCGGGCCCACCAGCGCAGGGGCGCGCGACAGGTTCGAGCGGGAGCGGGCGTACGTCCGATGCGCGCCGCGATTCCCTCTTTCGGCGGGACCGCCGTGGGCACTGCCCCCTCTACGTTCGGTACTTCCACTGATCATCTGCTGAAAGGCGGCCGACTTGACGCCCTCGTACTCCCGAAGCGCCCTGGTTGCCGCGCTCGTGTCCCTGGCCGTCTGGGGCGTTCCGGCGTCGGTGTCGGCCGCACCGGTCAGGTCCGCGGAGCCGGTGCCCGGAATCGCACCACCCGGCGCCGACGAGACCGCCGTCTACAAGGACGTGGACGGCCGGATCATCCCGCAGGCCGACCTGGGCCGGACGGCCACCGCACAGCGGTTCGGGTGCACGCCCGTCAGCGGGCGGGACAACCCGCACCGGTCCGGCACCGGGGTGGCGGCCTCGGGTCACGGCTGGTGGGACAAGGGAAACTGCGACAACAACCGCGCGAACGTCTTCAACTGCCTGTACGAGTGGTACACGGACAACAGCTGGGTCCAGAAGGCGTGTTCCCCGACAAAGGAACTGAAGCCCGGCGGCGGGAGCAGCAACCGTACGGTGGCCCGGCACGACTGCACCGACACCGAGCGGACGTCCTGGCGCAACCATGTGGATGTCGACGTCATCGGTGAGATCGACACGGCCGAGAAGCCGATGAACCAGGCCGACGTCAACTGCCGGGTCCGCTAGACCGACAACTGAGTCCGACAGCCAAGTCCGACAGCCAAGGAGGGGCACAGTGAACAGTGCCGGAACCCTGTTCGGTGCCTTCTACGGCGAGCTCGTCCCGTATCCCTGGCACGATCCCGAGCACGACGCCTACCAGCTGTTCCACCAGCGGTCGCTCGCCATGGGCTGGCTGGATCAGCTCTGGGGCATGAACGACGCCGGTCGGGAGCACCCGGGCGGTGTCTCCGGGACGGGGCTGATCTCCTGGTTCCAGGTCGAGGCCGGGGCAGTCGCCGGTGACCGGCCGCTGCCCGTGCGGCCGTTCCTGGCCTGTGCCGGGGACGCGGTCGCGCGGAGCGGGCGGGCGGACCTCACCGCCGTACAGCTGCTGCTGCCTGTGCAGGGCATCGATCCGGCGTCGCGGCCGGCTTACGCGAGCGTGCCGTCCTTGATGGCGGTCGGGTGGTTCGGTGAACGGGACCCCCGTGCGCGGACCCCGGTCACGGTCGCCGTCAGCAGCGGGGGCCCGGAGCTCCACGGCATCGAGGAGCGGCTCGCCGGTCTGAAGCAGGACGTCTTCGTCCACCGGTCGTCGTCCTCGTCGCCTGGCACGGCCCTTCCCGACGGCATTCCGGCCGCGCCCTTCGACGACACCTTCTGGGACGGTCCGGCCCGGCACCACGTGGTGCTGCGCGGCGAGCTGGCCGAGTGGTCGTGCGACGCCGTGGGATGGCTGGGCGAGGTCGTCGCCGACTGTGCCGCGCTGGGAGGGCTGCGGGCGCCCCTGCTGGTCAGCGTGGTCCGGGGCCGCTGACACCCGCCGCCCGTACCCGCCGCATGTCGAAGGGCCGCACCCGGAACGAGTGCGGCCCTTCGACAGTCAGGTGCTGCCGTGACGGCGATCAGACAGCGATCGCGACCTCCGCCAGCCCGCCCGTCTGGGCGACGACCGTGCGGTCGGCGGTGGCGCCCGGAACGAGGGCGCGGACGGTCCAGGTGCCTTCGGCCGCGTAGAAGCGGAACTGGCCCGTGGCGGAGGTGGGGACCTCCGCGGTGAACTCGCCGGTCGAGTCCAGGAGACGGACGTAGCCCGTCACCGGCTCGCCGTTACGGGTCACCTGGCCCTGGATGGTGGTCTCACCGGGCTTGATCGTCGAGGCGTCGGGGCCGCCGGCCTTCGCTCCACACATGGTCTGTCCTTACGGGGTTAGGGCTTGGGCTTGGTCGGGGCTTACTTGTTGGCGCCGAGCTCGATCGGAACGCCGACCAGGGAGCCGTACTCGGTCCAGGAGCCGTCGTAGTTCTTGACGTTCTCGACACCGAGCAGCTCGTGCAGCACGAACCAGGTCAGGGCCGAGCGCTCGCCGATACGGCAGTACGCGATGGTGTCCTTGGCGAGGTCGACCTGCTCGTCGGCGTAGAGCTCCTTGAGCTCGTCGTCCGACTTGAAGGTGCCGTCGTCGTTGGCGTTCTTCGACCACGGGATGTTGCGGGCGGACGGGACGTGGCCCGGACGCTGCGACTGCTCCTGCGGAAGGTGCGCCGGCGCGAGCAGCTTGCCGCTGAACTCGTCGGGCGAACGGACGTCGACCAGGTTCTGCGCACCGATGGCCGCCACGACATCGTCGCGGAAGGCGCGGATCGCCTTGTTCTGCGGCTTGGCCTTGTAGGAGGTCTCGGCGCGCGCGGGGACCTCCTCGACCAGCTCGCGGGCGTCCAGCTCCCACTTCTTGCGGCCACCGTCGAGGAGCTTGACGTTGTCGTGGCCGTACAGCTTGAAGTACCAGTAGGCGTACGAGGCGAACCAGTTGTTGTTGCCGCCGTAGAGGATCACCAGCGTGTCGTTGGCGATGCCCTTGCCGGAC
The DNA here is from genome assembly GCF_040655155.1 of Streptomyces sp. NPDC050508. Taxonomy (NCBI): domain Bacteria; kingdom Bacillati; phylum Actinomycetota; class Actinomycetes; order Kitasatosporales; family Streptomycetaceae; genus Streptomyces; species Streptomyces sp. NPDC050508. The sequence goes on along the minus strand of NZ_JBFAJJ010000009.1, from coordinate 67,301 downwards.
AGGAGCTTCTCGAAGCCCTCCTGGTCGACGAAGTCACGGCGTACCGGGTCCTGGAGGTCCTTGGTCCAGTCGATCCGGATCGCGTTCTTGATGTGGTTCTTCTCGTACGCGGACGTGTCCTCGTCGACCTCGACGACGGCCACGCTCGGGTTGTCGAGGTTTGCCTCGACCCAGTCGGCGTCGACCAGGACGTCGCTGCGGCTCATGCTTTTCTCCTCCGGGGCAGTTACGGCGGTGCGGTGCGTGAGAGAAAGGGGTGCGCGCTCGCGCGGGTGCCCCTGATCAGGGGCACGGGGGGAAGACGGAAGTCTGCGCTTCCGCTCAGAAAGTGCGACAGAGCATGGCGGCGACGCGGCACAGGTCTACTGCCCGCCGCTTCGTGAGGTCGTCCGCCTGGCCCTGCGGCCGGAGGGCGCTCCGTGTGCACTGCATAGGGTCGATCGTAGGGACGGATCGCGGCACATGTCACCGGTGTGTCGTATTTTGAGACGCGATCGTCCGCGATGTGAGACGAGAAAGCCGCTGGAGGCGCTACGGCGGGGAATCCGGACCCGCGTGGCCGTTAATTCCCCCACCGCACGGACACACGCGTCTCGCCCCTCGGACACCCGCCGTCCTACCCGGCCAGCCTGACGTTCGAACCCTTCACCTTGATGTCCACACCGCCCTGCGCGGCCTGCACACTGTCCAGCTTCACGCCGCCCGGCAGTTCGTCGATCGTCTGCTGGAAGTCGGTGATCGAGCGGATCCGGGAGTCGGCGAGGTCGACGACCAGCTTGGGCAGGTTGTCGGCGTGCACCTTCACCGTGTTGCCCACGACGGTGACCGTGCTGAGCACCGGATACGTCGTCGTCCCGACGCCCGCGACCGTGACCTTCATGTCGGCCTTGATCTTGCCGTCGCCGCCGTCGGAGAGGCCGACGATCTGGGCCTTGACCCCGGTGAAGACGCTCGTCGGTTCGGACTTGGCGGCCTTGAGCAGCTGGTCGTAGGAGATGCTCGCGGAGCCGGTCGCGGTGGCCGCCGTGGCGGAGCTGTAGTCGCCGGAGAACTTGACGTCCTTCATCTGGGCCTTGAGGTCGTCGATGCGGATCGTGGAGGCGCCGGCACCGCCCGTGGTGTTCGTGGGCGCCTGGTAGGTCTTGATGTTCAGCTCGACGTCGTCCAGCTCACCGGAGGCGACCTGGGTGAGGAAGGGGAAGCCCTTGATGGAGACGTCGGGGGTGCTGGCCAGGTTCTCGGTGGTCTTCACCTTGGACGCCGCCTCGTCCTCGGCGAAGTAGACCGCGACCCGGTCCACGACCACGAACAGGATGCCCAGAATCACCACGACGGTCAGAAGTATTCGCAGCCCACGCATTTACGGTGATCCCCCACCTGATGGTCGTCGACAGAAGCGGTACGACCATCGAGTAGCCGCCCAGCGCGAGCGTAGTCCTGCGAGATGCGCGCGGCAGAAAATTGTCGATCACCTGTGACAGGGCGCTTAACTGCCGCCTACAACACGGAACTTGACTACCCCAGCGCCCTGCCCAGCACATACACCGCCGGGGCCGCGGCCGCCAGCGGCAGGGCCACGCCGGCCGTGAAGTGGACGAAGCGGGACGGGTAGTCGTAGCTCGCCACGCGGTGGCCGATCAGGGCGCAGACCGCGGCGCCCGCGCCGAGCAGCGCGCCCTTCGCGCCCATGTCCGTCATCCCGCCGACCGCGATGCCGGCGCCGGCGGCAGCGAGGAGAGACACGACGACCGACGCCACCGTCGGCAGCGGGAGCGCGCGGGCCAGGATCGCCACCGCGACCGCCGCCGCGCCGACCGTCACCGCGTCCGGGTCGGCCGCGAGGTGACCGGCCGCGACGATGGCCAGGGCCGCCGAGGCGACCGTCGCCATCAGGCTCTGGATGCGGGTGTCGGGGTCGGCGTGCGAGCGCAGTTGCATGACGAGGGAGAGCAGGACCCAGACGCCCAGGGTGCCGAGGATCGCGGCGGGGCCGTTCTCCCGGCCGGCCGCCAGCAGCGCCACGTCTGCGACGAGCGCGCCCGCGAAGGCCAGCGCGATGCCCTGCCGGGCGGGCCACATCCCGTTCAGCCGGAACCAGCCCGCGGCCGTGACCGCCTGAAGGACGACGAGCGGTACGACGAGGGCGTACGACCCGATCTGCGCGGTGACGGAGAGGAGGAGCGCCAGTACGGCGGTGAGGCCGGCCGGCTGCATCCCGGGCTCGATGATCGGCGAACGGCCCTCCAGCCGGGCCCGCTGGGCGTCGGTGATGCGGGCGTTGCCGGCGAGGGAGGGCGGGCCGTAGCCGTCTGCGGCGGAGGGTGCCTGTACCTCGGGCACGGGCGCGGGCGGCGGGGCGTACGCCTGGGCCTGGGCGTAGGGGTCGTAACTCTGCGGTGCCGCTTGGTGGTTCTGCGGTGGCAGATACGCCGGGTCCGGAGCCGCGGGCGTCGTGGTCTGGTGGACCTGGGTGTCCCAGGTCTGGCCCTGCCACTGCTGGGTGTACTGCTGGGCGCCCTGCGGGTCGTCGTACGCCTGCTGCTGATGACCGGGCCATGCCTGTGCTTGCGCCTGGGCCTGTTGCGGCTGCTGTTGCTGGGCGTAGGGGTCGTAGGGCTCGTCGTAGCCCTCATACGGCTGGTTGCTCATCGCTTCGCTCATCCTCCTGCGAACGGCGGGAGCACCTCGACCGTGCCGCCCTCGGCCAGCCGTACCGTCTCATGTCCACGAGTGCCCACGGGGTCACCGTCGATGAGGAACGAGCATCGCAGCAGTACGCGGGCGAGTTCCCCGGGGTGTCGCTCGCGTACCGCGGTGAGGGCCTCGGCGAGGGTGGCCGCGTCGTACGGCTCCTCGGCGATCCCGGCCGCGGCCTTCGCGGCGGCCCAGTAGCGCACCGTGACCTTTGGCATCTGCTTCCTCAGTCGAGACGGTCGATCGATCGGTTTCTGATCGGTTCCTGCAAACGCCAGGCTAGCTGTCCTGTGAACTGCCCCAGCGCCCGATGCGGGCCAGCAGGTCGTCGGCGGCGGCGTGCTCGGCGTGGCCCATGCCCGGCTCCAGCCAGAGTTCGGCGTGGTCACCGGCGGCGTCGGCCAGCATGCGGGGGTGGTCGACGGGGAAGTAGCCGTCGCGGTCGCCGTGCACGATGAGGAGGGGGGTGGGCGCGATGCGCGGGACCGCCTCGGCCGGGGAGAGCGGGACCGGGTCCCAACCCCTGTGTTCGATACGGGTGTTGAGGCCGTAGCGGCCGACCAGGCGGCCCTCGGGGCGGGTCACCAGCCAGTGGACCTTCCGCATGGGAGCCGTGCCCCGGTAGTACCAACGGGCCGGCGCACTCACCGAAACCACCGCGTCCGTGTGCGCTTCCGTGCGCCCCTCGCGCCCCGAACCCCCGGAATCACCCGGTGAACTTTCGGAACGACCCGGTCCGTACAGCGCCGCGTGCCGCAGCACCACCGAACCGCCCATCGAGAAGCCGACGGTGACCACGCGCGCGTGCCCCTGTTCACGCGCCCAGGACACCGCCGCGGCGAGATCCAGGACCTCGCGGTCGCCGACCGTGGAGCGTCCGCCGGAGGCGCCGTGGCCCCGGAAGGAGAAGGTGACCACGGCCCCGTACTGGGCCAACGCCTCGGCCACCCGACGCACATGAGGCTTGTCCACATCGCCCGTGAAACCGTGCGCCACGACGAACACCGGATCACCGGAAGGTGACCGGGAGGCGTCGTATACGGCCGCCCCCGGTTCGTATACGGAATCGATCGTCACCCCGTCGTCGGTGTGCAGAAACGTCCGCAAAGGTGTGCGTCTGATCGTCTCAGAGTTCGGACGAACGGTGGATCGTGCCACATGACCTGCCGTACCAGCGCTCATGTGGGCTATTCTGCTCGACAGAGGACTCGGGCAGCGAAGCCCCCGGGTCCTTTTGTGCTTCCAGGAGCGTTGTATACGAAGTGGTACACCACGGGAAACCACAGGTGGCCGCCGGTGATACAAGGCCCCTGTCAGCACAGAGCATCGCCGCAATGCCGCAGTGCCGCATACGTCCTCGCAGGGACCGAGGAGGAACCAGACTTATGAGTTCTCTGCTGCTCCTGACCAATGCCCTCCAGCCGTCTACGGAGGTGCTTCCGGCCCTTGGCCTGCTGCTGCACAACGTGCGCGTGGCACCGGCGGAAGGCCCCGCTCTCGTCGACACCCCAGGTGCCGACGTCATCCTGATCGACGGCCGCCGTGACCTGCCCCAGGTCCGCAGCCTGTGTCAGCTCCTCCGGTCCACCGGACCGGGATGCCCGCTCATCCTCGTCGTCACCGAGGGCGGCCTCGCGGCCGTCACCGCCGACTGGGGCATCGACGACGTCCTGCTCGACACGGCCGGCCCGGCCGAGGTCGAGGCGCGACTGCGCCTCGCCATGGGCCGCCAGCAGATCGTCAACGACGACTCCCCCATGGAGATCCGCAACGGCGATCTCTCCGTGGACGAGGCGACGTACTCCGCCAAGCTCAAGGGCCGGGTCCTCGACCTGACCTTCAAGGAGTTCGAGCTCCTCAAGTACCTCGCCCAGCACCCGGGCCGCGTCTTCACGCGCGCCCAGCTGCTGCAGGAGGTCTGGGGCTACGACTACTTCGGCGGTACGCGCACGGTCGACGTCCACGTACGACGCCTGCGCGCGAAGCTCGGACCCGAGCACGAGTCGCTGATCGGGACCGTCCGGAACGTCGGTTATCGATTCGTTACCCCGGAGAAGGGTGACCGGGGCGGCGAGGAGGCCAAGCTCAAGGCAAGCGCCGCTCTCGCCGACGCAAAGCCGGAGGATGCGGACGGTACGGCCGATTCGGCCGCCCTGGACGCCGCCGAGATCCCGGCCGAGGCGTAATCGTTCCGGGCAGGGCGTCGCTTGTCGGTGTCGCCTCCGCGCGGAGATGGTGCGCGGAAGCTGAGAGAAGCTTCGAAACGCCCTGCCCAGAGCGGGTCCATCCGCGTAGACTCCGCGCGTGGCCAAGGTGACTCGGGATGATGTAGCGCGGCTGGCGGGTACCTCTACCGCCGTTGTCAGCTATGTCATCAACAACGGACCCCGGCCGGTTGCCCCGGCCACGCGCGAGCGTGTCCTCGCCGCGATCAAGGAACTGGGGTACCGACCGGACCGGGTGGCCCAGGCCATGGCGTCGCGGCGTACGGACCTCATAGGCCTGATCGTGCCGGACGCGCGCCAGCCCTTCTTCGGGGAGATGGCGCACGCGGTCGAACAGGCCGCGTCCGAGCGCGGAAAAATGGTGCTGGTCGGCAACTCCGACTACGTGGGCGAGCGCGAGGTCCACTACCTGCGCGCGTTCCTCGGTATGCGCGTCTCCGGCCTGATCCTCGTCAGCCACGCGCTGAACGACCTCGCCGCCGCCGAGATCGAGGCCTGGGACGCCCGGGTCGTCCTCCTGCACGAACGCCCCGAGGCGATCGACGACGTGGCCGTCGTCACGGACGACCTCGGCGGCGCCCAGCTCGCCGTACGCCATCTGCTTGAGCACGGCTACGAGTACGTCGCCTGTATGGGCGGTACGGCGGAGACGCCGTCCGTCGGTGACCCGGTCTCCGACCACGTCGAGGGCTGGCGGCGCGCGATGACCGAGGCCGGCCTGCCGACCGAGGACCGCCTCTTCGAGGCGCCGTACAACCGCTACGACGCCTACCAGGTCGCCCTCGGCATCCTCGCCGGCCCCCGCCGCCCGCCCGCGATCTTCTGCTCCACCGACGACCAGGCGATCGGTCTGCTGCGTGCGGCCCGTGAGCTGCGTATCGACGTGCCGCGGGAGCTGGGGGTGATCGGCTTCGACGACATCAAGGAAGCCGCCCTGGCGGACCCGCCGATGACAACGATCGCTTCGGACCGGCCGGCGATGGCCAGGGCGGCCGTGGACCTCGTGCTCGACGACGGACTCCGGGTGGCCGGTTCCCGTCGCGAGCGGCTGAAGGTGTTCCCGTCGCGCCTGGTGACACGGCGGTCCTGCGGCTGCGAAGGCTGAGCAGGACCACCGCCTCACGCTGTGGGGATCAGAACAGCAGGTTGTACTGGTTGTAGCCCGTACCCAGCTTGATCCGCGTCCCGAAGAGGGCCGTCGTCGCCTTGTCGGTGCCCGGGTAGAGCCACAGCGTGCCGCCCGAGTCGCGGGTGACGACGTCCGCGATGCCGTCTCCCGTGACGTCGCCGTTCGAGACGTAGGAAGTGAAGTTCCAGCCTGTGCGCGCCTGGACGCGGGGCTTCCACGGGGCCTTCTCGACCTGGGTGCCGGCGTAGAGGTAGAGAACACCGGAGGAGTTGCGGACCAGGAGGTCGGCGCGGCCGTCGCCGGTCAGGTCGCCGTGGCCGAAGATCGTGACGTTCTTCCACGCCTTGTCGACGACCTTGACCTTGCCGTAGAACTGGCCGTTGCCCTTGCCCGGGTAGAGGTAGACCGAGCCGTCGGCGTCCACCGCGACCAGGTCGGGGCGGGCGTCACCGGTCAGGTCGCCGGGGATCGCGTACGACTTGTAGCCGCCCCACACCGAGCTGATCTGCATCCACTCGTACGCGCCCGTGGAGTGGTCCAGGTAGTCGCGGTACAGGTGGCCGTCCGTCTTGTCGCGGACGATCAGGTCCTGGTAGTAGTCCCGGTCCAGGTCGGCCTGAAGGCCCCAACTCGCCGTCTGCCAGCCGCTGCCGAGGTAGGCGCGCTGCGCGAGCGAGGTGCCCTTGCTGTCCTGCTCGAAGAGGCCGCCCGAGGGCGTACGGCCCAGGATGTCGGCGCGGCCGTCGAAGGACATGTCGGTGTCGTCGATGCGCGGCTGGGCGGCCCAGGCGTAGGAGCCGACCTTGGTGAAGACCGGGTAGGCGCCCTTGGCGGTGCAGCCCGCGACGCCCCAGGAGACGATGCCGATGACCTTGTTGTCGACGATCACCGGGCCGCCGGAGTCGCCGTTGCAGGGGCTCGTGGTGCCCTCGTCGGTGCCGGAGGCGGGGGTGCCCGCGCAGAACATCGAGCCCTCGATGAACTCGTCGTCCCCGAGGACCGACTTCATCGCGCTGTCGCAGGTCGCGTCGTCGACGATCGGCAGGGTGGCCTTGCGCAGGTTCGCGGAGAGGTCGGTGCCGGTGCCGGAGGTCAGGCCCCAGCCGTAGACGGTGGCGGTCCTGCCCGGGGTGACGTACCCGAGGTCGTTCAGGTAGGCCAGCCGCATCCACTGCTCGTCCAGGGGGCGGTCCAGGGTGAGGACCGCGATGTCGTTCTGGGCCGTGGTGGCGTTGAAGCGCGGGTGGTTCCACTGGTGCAGGACGCCGGCGACCGTGCCGGTCGTGTCGTCGTAGAGGCCGGTCGCGCCGGCCAGGACGGCGCCGTTCTTCGTCCAGTCCAGGCCAGCGACGCAGTGCGCGGCGGTGAGGACCTTGTTCGGGGCGACCAGGGTGCCGCCGCAGAAGTAGCCGTCGCCGGTCGTGGCGTCGTAGTAGGCGAGCTGGACCATCCAGGGCGCGCTGGAGATGGTGGTCTCGGTGCCGCCGATGATGTACGGGGTCTTGCCGGCCGCCTTCTTCTCAGTCGCCTGAGTCTTCGCGGCGTCGACGACGCGGGAGCGCAGTTCCTTGTCGGGGGCGGTGTGCTGCGGGGCCACCGCGAGGGCGGCGGCCGCGGCGGACGGCAGTCCGGGCGGGCCGTCGGCCGCGGTGGCGGGCTGCGCCGCGAGAACGCCGGCGCAGCTCAGCGCCAGCGCGAGAGCGGCGGCCGGGAACGCCGTGGCGGGGCGTCTCAGCCGGCCGCGCAGGGCACGTATCCGTATCACTCGGGCTCCTGGTGTGGGTGTCGTAGTGGGCCCGAGAAGGGCGTACGACGCGACCACGCAGAGCCGGCGACATGCCTTTTGTAGCGGCGCATGTACCGGCGCTGTTCGCGGAGCCCCCCTCCGGCCCGGCGAGCGTAGGCCTCACCTGTCACCGCACACACGTACTACACAGAGGTCCCACAAGTATTCGCCCGGCGCGTGCCGTGCAATAACTCCCCCGCCACCTCCCGTTTCCCCGAGTTTCCGGGCCTCCGGCGTCTTTATATCGGGCATACGAGGTTCTGTCGGGCTTCTCAGCGGGGACTCAGGTACCTCTCATGATCGCGCGACAGGCTCTGTTCCATGACCGAGAGCTTCCGCCGCAGCGGCGAGTACGAGACCCCCCAGGGCGAGCAGCCGCAGGCGTACCCCCAGCAGCAGCACGCTTCTTCTCCCGTGAACCCGGAGTGGCCGCCCCCGCCGGCCTACCAGCCGGTGCAGCAGGCGCAGCCCGTACAGCAGCCGACGCAGCAGCCGGTCGCCGTCGAGCCGGGCACGACGGTGTGGCCGGGCCAGACGCCCGCCCCCTCGCCCGCCCCGCAGGCCGCCTTCGGCGCCGACGGCGGAGCGTACGGCGGCGAGTTCGGCGGTGACGGCAACGGCGGCGGTACGACCGTCCTCCCCACCGTCCAGGCCGAGGCACCCAAGCCGAAGAAGCGGGCCCGCGGCCCGCTCGCGCTGCTCGCCGCCGTGGCGATCGTCGCCGCGGCCGTCGGCGGCGGTACCGCGTACGCCTTCCAGGAGCTGACCGGCAAGGACACCGTCGCCGCCTCCAGCACCACCACGGCCGTCGTGCCCTCCAGCAAGAAGGGCGACGTCGCCACCATCGCCGCGACCGTCAGCCCCAGCGTGGTCGAGGTCGAGGCCACCCTGAGCAACGGCTCGTCGACCGGCGCCGGCGTGATCATCACCAGCGACGGCCAGATCGTCACCAACAACCACGTCATCTCCGGCGCCTCCTCGATCAAGGTCAAGACGAGTGACGGGAAGACGTACACGGCGAAGGTCGTCGGCACCGACAGCAAGAAGGACCTCGCGCTCCTCAAGCTGGCGAACGCCTCCGGCCTCAAGCCCGCCACCCTCGGCAACTCCGACGGCGTCAAGGTCGGCGACACGGTCGTCGCGATCGGCTCCCCCGAGGGGCTGACCGGCACGGTCACCAGCGGCATCATCTCGGCCCTGTCCCGTGACGTGACCGTCTCGACGGACGAGAGCCAGAGCCAGGGTTCGGGCGGCAGCGACGGCCAGTGGCCGTTCCAGTTCGGCGGCCAGCAGTTCAACGGCACCACCGGTACGTCCACCACGACGTACAAGGCGCTCCAGACGGACGCGTCCCTCAACCCCGGCAACTCCGGCGGCGCGCTGATCGACGCGAGCGGCAACATCATCGGCATCAACTCCGCGATGTACTCCGCGAGTTCGGACTCCTCGTCCTCGTCGTCCGACGCGGGCAGCGTCGGCCTCGGCTTCGCCATCCCGATCAACACCGTCAAGGCGGACCTGGCTTCGCTGCGGGCGGGCGGTTCCGACAGCTGAGTCCGTAGTCCAACGGCCAGTGTTCAGTGATCAGTAGGGAGTACGTCATGATCAAGATGATCAAGCAGGTTTCGCACATGGTGACCGACACCGGAGCGGCCGGTCTCGGCCTGGCCCTCGGGGTGGCGTACGAACTGCACGCGCCGGCGGCACGGGCACCGGAAGTGGCGCCCGCCCCGGAGCTGATGGGCCTGCGCACCAGCGCGGCCCGCCCGCACCACCGCAAGGTGCCGCTGAACCGCCTCCAGACGATGCGAGGCTGAGTCGGAGACCTTGGGGAAGCCGATCTCACCCTTTTTCTCACTTCCTCCCCTCTTCACGCACCGGCCGGGAAACATGCGAGGCTGATTGCGACCAGCCGATCGTTGTCTCCCTGTCCCACCGCACCCGAGGAATCCAGCCCATGAGCCCCGCCGAAGGCGACCGTGACACCCAGCGCATCCTGATCGTCGACGACGAGCCGGCTGTGCGCGAAGCACTCCAGCGCAGCCTCGCCTTCGAGGGGTACGACACCGAGGTCGCCGTCGACGGCGCGGACGCGCTGGAGAAGGCGACCGCGTACCAGCCCGACCTGGTCGTCCTCGACATCCAGATGCCGCGCATGGACGGCCTCACGGCGGCCCGCCGGATGCGGGGCGCCGGCACGACGACGCCGATCCTGATGCTGACGGCCCGCGACACGGTCGGCGACCGGGTCACCGGTCTCGACGCGGGCGCTGACGACTACCTGGTCAAGCCCTTCGAACTCGACGAACTCTTCGCCCGGGTACGGGCGTTGCTGCGACGCAGCTCGTACGCGGCGGCAGCCGCCGCCGGGAACGCCCCCGAGGACGACTCCCTCACCTTCGCCGACCTCCGCATGGACCTCGCGACGCGCGAGGTTACCCGCAACGGCCGCCAAGTCGAGCTGACCCGCACCGAGTTCACGCTGCTGGAGATGTTCCTGGCGCATCCCCGCCAGGTCCTCACCCGCGAGCAGATCCTGAAGGCGGTCTGGGGCTTCGACTTCGAGCCGTCCTCCAACTCCCTTGATGTGTATGTGATGTACCTGCGCCGGAAGACGGAAGCCGGGGGCGAGCCTCGGCTTGTGCACACGGTGCGGGGCGTGGGGTATGTGCTGCGACAGGGTGGAGCGGAGTGAAGAACGTCCTCAACCGGTTCCTGCACCGGTTCCGGACCCTGCCGATCCGGTCCCGGCTGGCGATGCTGGTGGCGGCGGCGGTGGCGTTCGCGGTTGCGGCGGTTTCCGTCACCTGTTGGTTCATTGTGCAGGGGAAGTTGTACGACCAGCTCAACAACCAGCTCAAGACGTCGGCGAGCAACCCGCAGCAGCGCAGCGTCATGGATGCCATCAGGAGCTGCGACCAGGCCAACTCGTCCCCGACGGACACGAACGGCTTCCATCCGCCCTCCGAGTACTACTTCCAGCTGGTGAGGTCGAACGGCAAGTCCTGCATCCCGTCGGACTCCCCGGGCACGGTAAAGGTCACCGGCGCAGACATCGACGTGGCCAAGAATCCGACGAAAACCATCATCCACAACGGCGTCGACACCAAAGGAACGCCCGTACGGGTGCTGACGGTGCCGCTGGTCACCATCGACGCAAACGGCAACCGTACGGTGGTCGAAGACGTCGCCCTCGTATACGCCTTGCCACTCAAGGGCACACAGTCCACCCTCAATGAACTTGCCCTGCTACTCCTCCTCGTCTCCGGCATCGGAGTCGTCGGCGCCGGCGCAGCCGGACTCGCGGTGGCCCGCGCGGGCCTGCGCCCCGTCGACAAGCTCACCGAAGCCGTCGAACACGTGGCTCGCACCGAGGACTTGGCCATCCGCATCCCCGTGGACGAGGACAGCGACGACGAGGTGGCCCGCCTCTCCCGTTCCTTCAACTCGATGACGACCTCCCTCGCCAACTCCCGTGAGCTGCAACAACAACTCATCGCGGATGCCGGTCACGAACTCCGTACCCCCCTCACCTCCCTCCGTACGAACGTCGAACTCCTCACCCGCAGCGAGGAGACCGGCCGCCCGATCCCCCCGGCGGACCGCAAGGCACTGCTCGCCTCGGTGAAGGCGCAGATGACCGAACTGGCCTCCCTCATCGGCGACTTGCAGGAACTGTCCCGCTCGGAAGGCCAGCGGGGTGAGCGAGTCCAGGTGGTCTCACTCCAGGACACGGTCGAGTCCGCCCTCCGCCGAGCGCGCCTGCGCGGCCCGGAGTTGACGATCACGGCCGACGTACAGCCGTGGTTCGTCCAGTCGGAGCCCTCCGCCCTGGAACGCGCCGTGGTCAACATCCTCGACAACGCCGTGAAGTTCAGCCCCGAGGGCGGCACGATCGAGGTACAGCTCACCCGCGGCGTCCTCACCGTCCGCGACCACGGCCCCGGCATCCCCGCCGAGGAACTCCCGCACGTCTTCGACCGGTTCTGGCGTTCGCCGAGCGCACGGGCCCTGCCGGGCTCGGGCCTGGGCCTGTCGATCGTGGCCCGCACGGTCCAGCAGGCGGGCGGCGAGGTGACCCTCGCGCGCGCGCCGGGTGGTGGGACGGTGGCGACGGTGCGGATGCCAGGGGCGGCCACTCCGCCGCCGGAAGGGTCGACCCCCCAGTAGGTGAGTTGAAAAAGTGTGACACTTCGACGGGAAGTGTCACACTTTCGCGGGGAGGGTCGGCCTGCCTCCCGGACGACCTCCGCACCGCCGAGGCAGGTGTACGAGCAACTCCGTGTCTCCGACACCCTGTTCAGGGTGCGTCGGCTGGAACGGACTGCCGGTCACGGCTGTGCCAGGACGTCCGGTCCGTTCGCGAATTGCTCTTCACCGAGTGTGCCGCCCATACGCGCCCGCAACGCCTTGTGCGCGGCAGCCATCCGCTCTGCGGCCTGCTCCAATGTCGGCTGCTCGGCGGCCAGTTGCTCGACGAGCTGCCTCACGGTCCCTGCCATGGCTACTCCTCCGCCGGAGGCAGAACAAGAGGTTCAGGTTCTTGCCAGAAGACCTCTTCGACCACGATCTGGGGATCTTCGGTTCGGCGGACGAAGGTGTACTTCAGCCAGCCGTTTCCACGGTCGAAGAAGCAGAGGTGGCGGCCCTTCGGTTCGGTGGACCGGCCCGGCATGACACTCATGCCCTCGGGTAAGCCTGCGTCGGCATTGATGCCACGGAAGTACGGATCCTTCGCGGTGACCAGTTCGGCTCGCGCCGCGAGGACGATCTTACGAGCGTGGTCGGGCAGTGCCTCGAAGGTGGCGAGGGCGTCGGTTCGCCAGTCCGCCTGCCAAGGCGGCCCCATAAACCCATCGGTCACTCGCCGGGCTCCAGGTCGCGGACCCGGTAGTGAATCTTCGCCGCCTCTTCGAGGAGGGCTTTGGCCTCGGCGATGTCGGTGGACTCGTACGCGGCACGGTGTTCGAGATCGCGGACATGCGCGTCCAGCCTGGGGTCACGGGCGAGGGCGTACTCACCCCACCAGCGGGCCATGAACGCGGGCACAGGACCCACGTCGTACGCGTCGGCGACAGCCCACTTCCAGTGAGCGTCGAAATCCGGGAGAAGTTCCGGAGTGTTCTGCGCGATGGCCCTGCGCAGCGCCTTCGGCGTCCGCTCGGGCATCGGCGGGACGGACGGCTCGGGTTCAGCAGCGTGAGCGGTCATGGCCGGTGCCCTCCTTCGACGCGTTGTGTCTACGACCATAACCGGCTCGTTCCTTGCCTCTCCGTTGTTGGTCACCCGGCCGTCCATTCGACCGGAAGATCAACGATGAGGGGGGCGCAGCGGCGAACGTCAGGCCTTTCGATCCACGTCACCCGAACGTGTGCACGTCTGCCTCAGCCTTGACTCCGTCCACGAACTCGGACTATGTCCCGGCCGCGAGAATCAGCGGGTGGCCGGTCGGGGTCTTGCTGTCGCGGACGGGGACCAAGCCGGTGTAGCCGTCGGCAACCTCGACGCAGTCGTTGGCTCCGCCTTGGCTGTAGCTCGACTTACGCCAGGCCACAGTGCTGAGGTCAGGGATGGAACTCATGCGCACTCCTCGCCTCGGACCAGTTCCACGAACTCCAGCCAGGAACCGGTCGCGAACACCAACGGGCGGCTCGCCGGGGTCTTGCTGTCCCGGACAGGGACGAGGCCTGTGTAGCCGTCGGCGACCTCGACGCAGTTATTGGCTCCCCCGTCGCTGTAGCTCGACTTGCGCCAAGCAGCGGTACTGAGGTCAGGGGTGGATTTCATGCGCCCTCCTGGCCCCGGACCGACTCCACGAACGTGAGCCAGGACCCGGCCGCGAAGACCAGCGGGCGGCTCGTCGGGGTCTTGCTGTCCCGGACAGGGACGAGGCCTGTGTAGCCGTCGGCAACCTCGACGCAGTTGTTGTCTCCCCCGTCGCTGTAGCTCGACTTACGCCAGGCGGCGGTGCTGAGGTCGGGGGTGGACTTCATGATCTGTGTTCCTCCAGTACGTCCCTGATGAAAGCGAGCGAGTCCGACGGGGACAACGCAAGATCCCTGAGCCGATCGTAGGACAGTCGGTGTCGCAGAACGTCGTCCGGTTCCTCGATCAGTTCGCCCCGGCTGTTGCCCTCCGTGTAGGCAACGGCACTTCCGTCCTGCTGCCACAACAGCGTCACAGTGCCGTTCATGTGGTGGTGGACCCCGGCTCCGAACGGCAGCACCTGAAGCGCAACGTTGGGCCACATCGCAACAGCCTCAAGACGCAGCAACTGGTCGGTCCAGGTCTTCCCACTCGCAGCAGGGCGCCGGAACGCGAACTCGTCCATGATGATGCGCACGTTGGGCTCCGGTTTCTGCTGCAACAGGTACTGCCTGCCCAACCGCACCGCCACCTGTTCCTCGACCAGTTCCGCACGACCAGGTGTTGTCTGGGCCCCAGACAACACCTCCCGAGCGAAATCCTCGGTCTGCACCAGTCCAGGTACACCCAGTGCGAACTTCCACATGACCCGCGCCGTCGCCTCCAGCCCCATGAACCTCTTGTACTGGTCCTTGAACGCGTCCAGCCGAGCCGCCTTCCAATGGCTGACCAGCAGCTCACCGGCCTCGTAATAAACGTCCAGGTCCTCCATGACCGTCACCTTGGACAGCCGCTCCCCGGACTCCAGTCGGCTCAGATAACTCTTGTCGTAGCCGGTCTCCTCGGCCAGTTGCCCGAGTGACTTCCCCGCCTTCTCCCGCAGATACCGGAGCGTCCGTCCCAGCACCGCGCGCCCCGACTCGCCCTCCGCGTCAACCTGTTCGGTCACTTCACCCCTCCCCGTTGCCTGGGCCCGCAGACAACGCCAACCCTCTTCCGCAGCGTACGCCGCACCAGTGACCATCGAGGCACGAACGGTAATCACCGCTCGTCAGGACACCGGAGGAACAACAGAGGAGTGCGCCGACATGAGTGAACGCATCACGGGATTCCGAGAGTTACTGCGAATGAACACCCCCAACAACACATACGGCGAACGGCAGTTGCGCCTACTGCCCTGGACCACCCCCGACGGCAAGCCCTGTTACCTCAGCGCCGACAGCCACGACAGCCGTCTCTCCCTCCTCGCCGATGACATCGAGGCGGCCCAACTCGACTCCGGAGAGCAGGTGTTGGCCGGAGCCAAGGCCGTACTCGCGGACCCGAAGGCCGGCGAACGAGCCGTACGTTTCGCGCTCACCAGGGCGTCCGAGTCCCTCGGGGACGTCCTCCGTATCGCCGTCAGCCGGGGCGACCGCATCCCGGGGTGCGAACTGTGACACCTAACCGGTCTTGTCTTCCAGCGCTCGCCCCTCATCACGCTTTACCGTGGACCTCCGGTCGCCCCATCACCCCTGCCGGAGAAGAGAAACCGATCATGGCTCACGAGGTGGATCCCCACTCCTGCGAGAGAACCCCGGAGGCGATCCGCGCGGCCCTGCAACGACGTCCCGACTGGCTCCAGGCCTTCGAGCGGGACTGGCTCAGCGCGGCGGCGGACTTCGATCAGCCGGCGCTCGACGCCGTGACCGACAAGTGGTTCCCCTTCGCGTGTGCCTGCGCGACACCCGGCTACTTGGACGAGGTGGAACAGTCGGTCAAGCGGATGACCGAGGGGGACACCGAGGGCATGGTCTTCCGCGACGCGAACGGGAACGCCTACGACGCCGACAACCATCCGATCGACGCCGGCAGGCACGGGTGAGCGCATACGCGATCCGGTACGTCGCCCGCGCCGCCCAGCGCAAAGCCACATTGACCGCGCCTCAGCGCGCGTCGCTGGAAGAGCTTGAGAAACGGCTCATTCTGAATCCCTTCGGCCCGCCTGCGATCAGCAACCGGGACAACAGCTGGTCGGCCGCGTTCAAGGGCGGTTTCATCACCTACGTCGTGTCCAACCGGCATGTCGTGATCAACGTCGTCGATCTAGTGGCCCTCTGAACACACCCTTTCTGACGGGGCACAGCTTCCCGCCCTACGATCACTCCCGGCAGGCTCTGGGGAGGGTCGATGGGCGGGGACTACGAGGACGACCGCGGCGACGTGCGTGGGATCGAGCGGGAGTACAGCAGGCGGCGGAAGATGTCCCGGGGACGGTTCGTCGGACTGTGCATCGTCGAAGGGAACTTCGCCCTTCAGATGGCGCGGCCCGACAGCATCCCCGGCCGGTACAGGCTGCTCGCGGTGGCGCTCATGGCGGTGCTGGTTGTCTGGGCGGTTCTCACCGTGCGGCGGGGGCGCACCACCGTGGGGGCCGACGGCGTAGCCACCCGCGGAGCCTTCCGTGTGCGCAGGTGGGCCTGGCACGACATCTACGATCTCCGCATAGAAGCCCGTCCGGGCCAACGCAGCGCCGACGTCAAGTCGTTGACCTATCTCTACGACAACGACGGCCGCAGGGCACGCCTCCCCCACCTCGACGACTGGCAGCTCCCGGACCTCTGGGCCGAGGTCGCCGACCTGCACACCGCGGCGGCCCGGCACCGGGGCATGACCTGGGAGCGGCGCCCGGCGGTCGAGGTGCGCATCGGCGAGCGGGCCGCGTACCGCAAGGCCCAGGAGCGAGGGATCACCTGGGCCCTGATCGTTTTCTTCGCCGCCCTCACCTGTCTGCTGTGGGAGACAGCCGTCGACGACGGTCCCCACACCTTCCTCTTCCTCCTGCTCATTGGCGCGCCCCTCGCCACCTACGGCCTGCTCACCCCTCTCTTCCGCCGGCGGTACACCCGAGCCCTAGCCCACGCATAACCCGCTGCCAGCCCCAGCACAGCCCCCCGTCACACCGTGTTGAGATGGCGCGGAAGATCCTGTTGGCCGACGACGACGTGGACGTACGCGAAGGGCTCGACCGGGTGCTCAGATTCGAGGGGTACGAGACCGTCCTCGCCGGAGACGGGCGTACCGCCCTCGATCTCCTCGGCGTATCCCTCGGCGTACCGGAGGATGCCGCCGCGCCCGACCTCGTGCTGATGGACGTCACCATGCCGGAGCTGGACGGACTCGCCGCCACGCGACGCATCCGCGCCTCCGGGTCCACCGTGCCGATCCTGATGCTCACCGGGCGGGACGCGGTCGGCGACCGTATCGTCGCCCTCGACAACGGTGCCGACGACTATCTCAGCAAGCCGTTCGCCGTCGAGGAACTCCTCGCCCGGGTACGGGCGTTGCTGCGCCGCAGTACCCAACGGACCGTCGACGGCGATCCGGACGATCCGTTGGCCGACCTCGAACGGCTTGCCTTCCAGGATCTCTTCATGGACCTGCGTACCCGTACCGTCACCCGTGGCGGCCGGCCGCTCGATCTCACGCGGACCGAATTCCTGTTGCTGGAGTACCTGTTGCGGCATCCGTCCGCCGCGCTCACCCGGTCCCGGATCCACCGGCACGTGTGGGGCTTCGACTTCGAGCCCGCGTCCAACACCCTCGACGTCTACGTCATGTACCTGCGCCGAAAACTGGAGAGCCGCGGCGAACCGCGGCTCATCCACACCGTGCGGGGGCTCGGGTACAGCCTCCGTGCAACTCCCGTCGGCTGATCCCTACTTGAGGGGCAGCCGCAGGATCATCGTCTCGTCCGGTGCCTGCGGCGGGACCTGGCGCAGGATCATCGTGTCCTCCGCACGGTGCCGTCCCGTGCCCGTTCCCGTGATCGCCATCTCGGGGAGCGGGCCCGCAAGTCGCGCGTACGCGCCGCCCCTTGCCACCAGCTCCGCGTGCGTTCCCGTCTCGACGAGGCGTCCGCCGTCCACCACCAGGATGCGGTCCGCATCCGGGGCAAGGCTCAGGTCGTGGGTGATCATGATGGTCGTACGGCCCGACATGAGGCGGCGGAGGGGTTGGATCACCTGGCGGGCCGCCACCGAGTCGAGGCCTGCCGTCGGTTCGTCCAGGACCAGTACCGGGGCCTCGCGGAGCATCGCGCGGGCAATCGCGATCCGTTGGAGCTGGCCGCCGGAGAGTGCCGCCGTGCCGGGGGCGATCTCGGTGTCGTAGCCCTGGGGAAGTGCGGCGATGAAGTCGTGCGCCGCCGCTGACCTCGCGGCCCGCTCGATCTCCTCGTCCGTCGCGCCGGGGCGACCGCACTCGATGTTCTCCCGGATCGTGCCGTTGAGGATGAGGGTCTGCTGGGGCAGCAACGCCACGTTCTCCCGCAGGAATTCGAGGGGCACGTCACGGAGGGGGACGCCGTCCAGGCAGATCACGCCGCCCGAGGGGTCGTAGAAGCGGGTGAGGAGTTTCGACAGGGTCGACTTGCCTGCTCCGCTCTCGCCCGTGATGATCACCAGCTCGCCCGGGTCCGCCCTGAACGTCACCTCGTTCACCGAGTCGCGCGCCGCGCCGGGGTAGCGGAAGGTCACGCCGTGGAAGCTGACCCAGCCGTGGACGGGCCAGGCCTGGACGGGTTCGCTGGGGTCACCCACGGACGGGGTGGCGTCCAGGATCTCGTTGATGCGGGCGGCGCCGGCCGTGGCGGCGGTGAGGGTGAGGCCGAGTTGGCCGAGGTTGCGGACCGGGGGGTAGAGGTAGCCGATGAAGGCGGCGAAGGCGAGGAGTGCGCCGAGGGTCATGCGGTCGGCGGAGATCTCCCACACACCGAGGCCGATCACCGACAGGACGCAGAGGGTCTCCACGACCTCCACGAACTGCTCGTACATCTCGCTGAGTCGGGCGCCTCGGACCGATGCCTTCATCCACGCGCGGGCTTCGACGTCGAGGCGCTTCTCCTCGTCCCGGCGGCGGTTGTACGCCTGCGT
The DNA here is from genome assembly GCF_040655155.1 of Streptomyces sp. NPDC050508. NCBI lineage: Bacteria > Bacillati > Actinomycetota > Actinomycetes > Kitasatosporales > Streptomycetaceae > Streptomyces > Streptomyces sp. NPDC050508. The sequence continues at coordinate 48,689 of NZ_JBFAJJ010000009.1, read as the reverse complement.
GAGGACCACGTTGCCGAGGGACTCCTCGACCACCGAGGTGATCGCGCCGTCGGCGACCCGTTCGTCCTGCGAGGCCTGCTTGATGCGGCCGGAGAAGCGGCGGGCGGCGAAGAGGAAGAGGGGGGCGAGGACGAAGGTGGCCAGGGCCAGGTCCCAGCGGAGGTACAGGGCCGCGCAGGCGTAGAAGACCGCGGAGAAGGCGGCCGAGATCGTGCCGACCACTCCGGACACGACCATCTGCTCGATGGCCTCGACGTCTCCGGTGAGGCGTTCGACGAGGTCGCCCTGGCGGTGCTTCTGGAAGAAGTGGGGTGGGAGGTCCTGGACGTGGCGGAAGACGTTCGCGCGCAGGCGCAGGACGAAGCGTTCGGCGGTCCAGGTGGCCAGGGAGTTGCCGAAGTAGCCGACGAGCGCGCCGAGTGCGGCGACGCCGAGCCAGGCCGCGGCCGGGCCCCAGAAGTCGGACAGCGAACCGGCCTTGAGGGCGTTGTCGGTGAGGTCCGCGAACAGCAGGATCGCGGCGGTCTCGGAGAGCGCCGACACGATGACGCACGCGATGATCACCGCGAGCCACTTGCGGTCACCGCGGGTCAGCGGCCAGAAACGGCGGAAGGCCTCACGGGCTTCCCTCATGGTCAACAACTCCCTTCAGAGCAGGCCTGGATCAGTAGCCGGCCGATGTGGTGAGTACACGGGCTGGACGTGGCCGAGGCGGGGCCGCCGGAGCGAGTTCGCTCGCTAACCGGTGGCCCCGCCTCAGGGTGTGCCGCGTCAGCCCTTGTGACCGACGGGGCGCTTCGGCGCGGGCTTCTTCGGCGCGGGCTTCTTGGGGGCCGGGGCCGGCTTGCGGTGCTTCTTGACGGGGACGATCTTGTGGAAGCTCATGGTGGGTTCCCTCCCGGTAAGTGCCGCTGTGTTGCGGCGGGTTGTGGGGTCCTGCAAGTGGTGCTGCGGGTGCTGTGAGTGCTGCGGGTCTTCTACGGCCTGCCCTGCGGCTTACTTGTGACCGACCGGACGACGCTTCGGAGCGGGAGCCGGCTTCTTCGGGGCCTTCTTGGGCGCCGGAGCGGGCTTGTGGTGCTTCTTGACCGGGGCGATCTTGTGGAAGCTCATGGTGGGTTCCCTCCCTGGGAGTGCCGCTCGGCTGCGGCGGGTTGTGGAGTGCTGCGGGTCTTCTGCGGCTCGCGGGGCGGCTTACTTGTGGCCGACCGGACGACGCTTCGGGGTGTGCTTCTTCGGCGCCGGCTTCTTCGGGGCCGGGGCGGGCTTGCGGGTCTTCTTCACCGGGGCGATCTTGTGGAAGCTCATGTCTGTGTCCCTCTCTGATGCGGCTGCTGCCGCGTCTGTCTCTGCTGCGGTTCTGCAACAGTTCCTCTACCGATCTGCTGCAATTACCTTTGAATTACGCCTGTAAATTCTTTGTCAGCCTTTGTCGGCGACCGGGCGACGCTTCGGGGCGGGCTTCTTCGGAGCCACCTTCTTGGCTCCCGGAGCGGGCTTGCAGGTCTTCTTGATGGGGTGAATCTTGTTGAAGCTCATGATTAATTCCCTCCCTGGTACGAGTTTTTATGTGCGACTTACTTGTGGCCGACCGGGCGGCGCTTCGGGGCCGGAGCAGGCTTCTTGTGGGCCTTCTTGGGGGCCGGGGCGGGCTTGTGGGCCTTCTTCACCGGGGCGATCTTGTGGAAGCTCATCGTGGTCTCCTTCGTCTCTTGCGTCTTCTTGTCGTTTGCGCCGTTCGCTTTCGACATGGAAAACACTACTGGACTTCTGGCGCAGGAAAAGCGATTTTCGCTTAGACCTTCCTGAGTGATTCCTGTGGAAGACTCTTATGGAATTTGCGGAACTGAACCGGGTCTTACACAGAATTTAGAACGGGAAAACAGAAGGGGCCCGGCGCCGACCTGCGGCACCGGGCCCCCGAGGGGTCAGGTCCTCCTACTGCACGATCGTGATCCGGTTCGCCGCCGGGGGGACGAGCGGGCTCGTCGCCGACGAGTGCGCCGTCAGGTAGTCCGCCAGCGCGGTCAGGTCGTCCGTGCCGACCAGGTCACCGGTGCCCTGCCCCAGCGTCGTGAAGCCGTCACCGCCGCCCGCGAGGAAGCTGTTCGTGGCGACGCGGTACGTGGCCGCCGGGTCGATGGCGGAACCGTTGAGCTTGATCGAGTCCGTGACCACCCGGTCCGCGCCCGTCTTCGTCAGGTCCAGCGTGTACGTCAGCCCGGACGACACCTGGAGCACCTTCGGCGCCGCCGCGTTCGTGCCGCTCACCTGTTCCTTGAGCGCCTGGATCACCTGGGCGCCCGTGAAGTCCTGGAGGTTCACCGTGTTCGCGAACGGCTGCACCGTGAAGCCCTCGGCGTACGTCACCACGCCGTCGCCCTCACTCCCCTTGGCCGCGTAGGTCAGCCCTGCCCGCACCCCGCCCGGGTTCATCAGCGCGAGGTCGGTCTCCGGGTCCAGCTCCTTGCCGTACGCGAGTTGGGCGTCGGCGATCAGGTCGCCCATCGGGGACTCGGTGCCGGTGTTGCCCACGTCCGCGGAGATGTAGCCGATCGCGCGGTTGCCGATGGGGGCCGCAAGGGTGTTCCACTTGCTGATCAGCGAGGTCATGTCGGCGGCCTTGGGCACGTCACGGGTGACCACGTGGTTCGCCGACTTGACCGCCGTACGCGCGATGTCGCCGGTCCTACGGTCGTACGTCAGCGTGGTGTCCGTGTAGAGGCGGCCGAAGGAGGCCGCCGAAGTGACCATACGGGGCTTGCCACTTGGGTCGTCGATCGTGCAGACGTACGCGTTGTGGGTGTGGCCGGTGACGAGGGCGTCGACCGCCGGGGTGACGTTCTTCGCGATGTCGACGATCGGGCCGGAGATGCCGGAGCCGCCGCCGGACGCGTCGCAGTCGTAGTTGTACGACGCGGAGGCCGGGAAGCCGCCCTCGTGGATCAGCGCGACGATCGACTTGACGCCCTGCTTCTGCAGCTCCTTGGCGTACTTGTTGATCGTCTCGACCTCGTCCTTGAACTGGAGGCCCTTGACGCCGTCCGCGGAGACGATGCCCGGGGTGCCCTCCAGCGTGACGCCGATGAAGCCGACCTTGACGCCGTTCTTCTTCCACACCCAGTACGGCTTGAGGATCGGCTTCTTCGTCTTCTCGTCGAGGACGTTGGCCGCCAGGTAGGGGAAGTCGGCGCCCTTGAACTTCTTGTCCGTGTAGCAGCCGTCGGTGGGGTGACAGCCGCCGTTCTGGAGGCGGGCCAGCTCCTTCGCGCCCTCGTCGAACTCGTGGTTGCCGACCGAAGTGACGTCCAGGTCAAGCTTGTTGAGGGCCTCGATGGTCGGCTCGTCGTGGAACAGACCCGAGATCAGCGGGGAGGCGCCGACCATGTCGCCGCCGGCCGCGGTGATCGAGTACGGGTTGCCCTTGCGGGCGTCCCGCAGATGCGTCGCGAGGTACTCGACACCGCCCGCGTCGATCGTCTTCGTCGTGCCGTCCGCCTGGAGCTCGCTGACCCGGCCGGAGGAACCGGACGGCGGCTCCAGGTTGCCGTGCAGGTCGTTGAAGGACAGCAGCTGGACGTCCTGGTAGCGGCTGGGCTTGTGCCCGTAACCGCTGGGGTCGGTGTGTGCGTCGGCGGGCAGTGCCGCGACCAGCGCACCCGCCGTGGCCAGGCTCGCGGCGGCTGCGAGCAGGCCTGCGGTACGGCGTCTGCGCGGGCGGTTCGGCTGGGAAGTGGCTGGCATGAGCCCCCCTGTGTGTCGGCTGAGAAGTCACCACGTTCCGGCGCAGCCTAGGGTCAACGCGCGTAGCGTGACAGGGGGTTCTTGGTTACATCCTGGTTTCTTCTTTGCCGCCACTTTGCGGGGGGATCGGCTTACCCTCATACCCATGACCAGCGACGACACCGGCCTGCCCGCCTCCGCCTCCCGATCCATCGAGACCTGTTCCGCGCTCTCCCCGGACCAGGCCACGGCCGTCCTCGCGCTGATCGCCGAGGCCGCCCGGACCGACGGCCAGCAGGCGGTGTCGGAGCAGGGGCGGTTGCGGATCCGTGGCGGTGAGCGGGCCGGGGTCTCGCATCTGCTGCTGACCCTGGGCGACGAGCTCGTCGGCTACGGGCAGTTGGAGGACACCGACCCGGTGGAGGCGCCGGCCGCCGAACTCGTCGTCCGTCCCGCGCACCGGGGGCACGGGCACGGGCGGGCGCTGGGCGCCGCGCTACTGGCCGCGTCCGGGAAACGGCTGCGGGTGTGGGCGCACGGCGGGCATCCCGCCGCCCGGCATCTGGCCCAGGTGCTCGGGCTCGCCCTGTTCCGTGAACTCCGCCAGCTGCGGCGGCCGTTGACCGATCTGGAGCTGCCCGATCCGGTGCTTCCGGAGGGCGTGACCGTACGGACCTTCGTGCCCGGCGCGGACGACGCGGCGTGGCTCGCCGTCAACGCCGCGGCCTTCGCCCACCACCCTGAGCAGGGTTCCCTCACTCAGCGGGACCTCGACGACCGCAAGGCCGAGGCATGGTTCGACCCCGCGGGCTTCTTCCTGGCCGAGCGGGGTGGCGAACTCGTCGGCTTCCACTGGACCAAGGTCCACGCGGAGGAGCAGCGGGGTGAGGTGTACGTCGTCGGGGTCCTGCCCGGCGCGCAGGGGGGCGGGCTGGGCAAGGCCCTGACGACTATCGGGCTACGACACCTGGCCTTGCAGGGGCTTCCCACGGCGATGCTGTACGTCGACGCGGACAACAAGGCGGCGGTGTCGGTGTACGAGCGGTTGGGATTCACCACGTACGAGACGGACCTGATGTACCGGTCGGAGTCGTAGAGCTCGCTGTGCCTGCGTGACCGTCCCTGGGGGCTGCGCCCCCAGACCCCCATCGGCCCTGAAGGGGCCTCGTCCTCAAACGCCGGACGGGCTGAATATTGCCGGCCCGGGTCAACAAGAAGTAACCGCCGACCTCCGCCTCAGCAGCCTCCGCCGCACCGGCTCCGGCCCACAAGCCGCCCACACCAACCCCGCGCCCACCAGAACCATCGCCCAGTGGTCATGCCCCACCCCCCACTGCTTCTCCGCCGGGGAGACGTACATCCCCCAGTCGTAGGGCAGTGCCAGGGGGGACACCAGGGCGATGAGCAGGAAACCGGCGGCCACCCGTTGGCCCGGTTCCGGCTCGTCCGTGAAGCGGAGGACCGCCGCCGCTGCCGCCAGGGAGAGGGCCGCCGCCGCTGCCGCCTCCAGGGTCATGTCGCCCACCGGAGGGCGGACCTCCGACGGGACCAGCAGGACCGCCGCCGTCCACCACAGGGCCGCGAACGGGGCGACCAGTGCCACCCGCAGGGTCGTGCGGAGGATGCGGCGGGTCGGTACCGAGGACGTGAGGTCGCGGGTCGGGTCGTCCAGGACGAAGGCCAGGCCCAGGGCGAAGGCGAGGGCGGCGGCGCGCAGCGCGACGAGCGCGGACCACGGGTTCGGTTCGTCCGAGAGGAGGCGGGGCAGGGCCGCGATCAGCAGGGCCACGGCGGCGGTCGAGCCCAGCGCCCGTACCGGCAGGGCGCGCAGGACCGGTCGGATCAGCTGCGCCAACACCCTTGCTGTAGAGTGGAGTTGGGTGTCCGTCTGCTCGGTCTTCCCACTCCCCCTCGTCATCACTCGCACTTGTCAGCCCCAGCGGGAGCCTTGACGCCCAGCAGCTCGGCCACCTTTGCCGTCGTCACCTTCGGGGAAGTGAGTTCCGCCCAGTGCGCCTTCACCTTCGGGGTGACCGCGGACTGGCCCGCCACGAACAACTCCCTTACGACGCTGGTCTGTCCGGCCGTCATCATCATTCCGTTGGTCGGCGACAGGACGGAGGCGGAGCCGGTCACGGTGTCGTCCAGGCGGACCGCGCGGAGCTCGGTCACCGGGTCGGAGGTCCAGCCCAGGGCCAGCCACATGATGGTGACCATGCGGCCGTCGCACACGTCACCGCCGGCCTTCTCGTTCCCGAGGACCAGTACGGAGGCGACCGCGGCGGAGAACTCCGGTGTCCGGGGTCCGCCCCACATCGTGCGGACGGTCACCTGGTTCGGCGTGCTGGACGGTTCGATCGCACCGTCGGCCTCCATGCCGTAGCGGGCCTCGACGCGTTGCTGTACGAGCAGCTTCCGGGTCTGCGCGGTGCCGCCCGCGAGGGACTGGACGTGGTCCGTGACCTCGGCCCACGTCGTCGTCCTGGGGACCCACTCGGGGAACGCGCAGTACGTCGAGCTGCCGTGCCGGACGCAGGTCTGGTCCTTCTGCGGGTTGAGCGTGGCCACTGTGCGCGCCGCGACCATCTCCGACGAGACGCCGGCCGACTGGCCGATTCCGCCGACCACGCCCAGGGCGATCGCCCCGGCCAGCGAGCCCGCCAGTGCCGCCGTCGCCGTCTTCGTGCGGCCCTTGCTGATCAGCACCGCGAGCAGGGCGAGAGCGAGGGCCAGGCCGGCCAGGTACAGGGAGTGCGAGGCGGCCGGGCGGCCGATCAGGTCGGAGGGGAGCGTCTTGGTGCTCGCCTCCGTGATGATCGGCATCCAGCGCGAGGCACCGTCGCCGCCGAACGAGACCGGCGCGAGGAGGGAGAACACGAGGAACAGGACCGCGGCCACCGGGATCGCGAACGCCTTCGGCACCAGCCTGGCCATCAGCAGGCCGACTCCCCCGCAGAGCAGCACGCACAGGGGGCCCACCAGCAGTTCGCCCACCGAACCGTTGCCCACCGCCGTCGACTTGACCGCCTGCCAGCCGAACTGGGCCGCCACGCCCAGCGCCACGAGTCCGGTCACCGGCAGGATCGACAGCGCGTGCGCCACCGTACGGCGCCACGGTTCGAGGACCAGGACCCCGAACAGCCGCTCGGTGTCGTTCCGTTGGGAACGCAGCACGGCCTGGTTGACGCAGAGCAGGACCGCGAAGCCGACCAGCAGCGGGCCCGTCTGGGTTTCGCGGTCGACGTCCTGGAGCGCCGGATAGCCGTACCAGGCGCCCTTGGTGCGCCACACGATCCAGGCGACGTAGGCCGCCAGCATGAACAGCACCGGGATACGGAGGAGGAGTTTGCGGGACTCGAAGCGGGCCAGGGCGAAGATCGCCTGCCATGACTGGCGGGCGGGTGCCGTGCTCGTGTCGGCGGGGGCCAGGGTCAGTACGGTGCTCATGCCGTCGCCTCCGCGTGCATGCCGTCGAGGGTGAGCAAGTAGCCGTCCTCCAGGGTGGGTTCGACGAGTTCGGCGCCGGCCGGCGGGTCGCCCACGTTGCGGAAGACGCCCAGGCCGGTGCGCCAGCCCGCCTTCGCGTTCGGGTCCCGTTCCGAGCTGCTCCACACGCGGCCCGCGGCCCGTGCGGTGAGTTCGGCCGGGGTGCCGTCGAAGCGGACGCGGCCGCCGGCCATCACGACGACGCGGTGGCAGAGCATCGCCACGTCCTCGGTCTGGTGGGTGGAGAGGAGGACCGTCCGTCCCTCGCCCGCCCTGGCGATCAACTCCCTGAAGCGCATGCGCTGTTCGGGGTCGAGGCCGACCGTCGGCTCGTCCAGGACCAGGAAGCCCGGGTCGCCCACCAGCGCCGCGGCGAGCGCGACCCGCTGGCGCATACCGCCGGACAGCTTCTTGATGCGCTTGCCGCGTACGTCCGACAGGTCGACCTCGGCGAGCACGCGCCGTACCTCGTTGTGGCGGGCGGTGCGGTCGGTCAACTCCTTGAGGATCGCTACGTAGTCGACGAAGTCGAAGGCCGAGAAGTCGGGGTGGAAGCCCGGCGTCTGCGGGAGGTAGCCGAGCACGCGCCGGGTCTCCTGGCGGCCCGCGGGTGTGCGGGGGTCGTGGTCGAGGACGGTGAAGCTGCCCTCGTCGGCGGGGACCGCGGTGGCCAGCACCCTCAACAGGGTTGTCTTTCCGGCCCCGTTGGGGCCGAGCAGGCCGGTGACGCCTTCGGTGAGCCGCAGCGACACGTCGTCGAGGGCGGTCGTCAGGCCGTAGCGCAGGCTGAGCCCGGCCGCGGAGACGGTGGTGGTCATGACGTACTCCAGTCAGGAAGTGGCATGAAGTGAGGCGTGAAGTCGCTTGAGAAATCAGGCAGTCGGGCCGAAGCCCGGGGTCTTCGTGTCGAAGCGGTCGCGGGCCAGGTAGAGGAGTCCCGCGGCGAGGACCGCCACCGCCGCGGCCACCGTCTGGCCGGTCGCGGTGAACGGTGCGAGCGTGCCGCCGCGCGCCGCCCGCCCGTGGGCCACCAGCAGCAGGACCGTCCAGGCTCCGCCGACCACACCCGGCGCGAGGACCGGGCCGAGGCGCGGGGTCAGCGCGAGGCTCGTCGAGGTGAGGGCGAGCGCGGGGAGCAGCCAGGCCAGGGCGGCGAGGCCGTATCCGGGCAGGGCCAGGGTCGCGAGGCCGTTGAGGCCAAGTCCCGCCACCAGTACGGCGGTTGTGCGGATCATCAGGAGTTTGAAGCCGTGCATCGGGGCTACGACGGTCATCTCGTAGGTCGGGTCGAGCACCGGGCCGTACGCCATCGCCACTCCCGCGAGCGGCAGCAGCGGGGCGAGGGCGAGGAAGACGTTGGGCGCCGCGACGTTCGACGCGTCGGTCACCAGGACCGTCATCACGAGCAGCAGGGTCACCGCCCCGAACCACGAGCGGCGCAGTACCGGTGTCGCCGCGAGCAGCCGTGCCGCGTGGTCGGCGACGCCGATCCGCACGAGCAGCGATTCCATGAACCCCCTTCTGGGGGCGTCGAGTTCGGCGTCGAGGCGCTCCCAGCCCGCGTCGAGGGCCACCGGGTCGGTGACGCTCGCGAGCAGGGCCCGGCACTCGGCGCACTTCGCGAGGTGGGTGTCGGCGGACCAGAGCATGGGCGGTGCCAACTCGCCCCGCGCATAGGCGCGTACGTCGTCTTCGGCCACATGCCAGGTCATGCCAGCTCCTCCCGCAGTTGCTTACGGGCCCGCATGGCCCGCGTCTTGACCGTGCCGGCCGGAATGCCCAGCAGCACGGCGGCTTCCCGGGTGGTCAGCCCGTCGATCACGGTGGCCTGGAGGACCGCCCGCAGCTCCGGCGAGAGCCGGACCAGCGCGCCCGCGAGGTCGCCGTGCTCCACCCCCGCGAGCACGCGCTCCTCCGCCGACGCCTCGTCCCGGTGCCGCAGCCGCGCCAGCGCCTGCCGCATCCGGCCGCGCGCCCCGTCGCCGCGCAGCACGTCGATCAGCCGCCGCGACCCGATCCGCCACAACCACCCGGCCACATCGCCGTCCTCCCGGTAGCGGGCACTGCCCCGCCACACCGCGAGAAACGTCTCCTGTACGACGTCGTCGACCATCCCGGCGTCGGCGCACCGGCCGCGCAGCCGCGCGGTCAGCCACGGCGCGTACCGCCGGTACAGCTCCTCGAACGCGCGTCGGTCGCCGTCCGCCGCGATGGCCCGCAGCAGCTCCCCGTCGCTTCCCGTATCGCTCACATCTCCTCATCGCACGAGCCCCGCCGATCGGTTCACAGTCCGGCAGGTGGATCTGTCTTGACTTTCTCAGCCTCCTTCCAACACCCTTTCACTACTCAATTAGTGAAAGGGTGGTGGAACCCCAGTGGTCGAGTACCGCATCGACCGGCACAGCGGCGTGGCCACCTATGTCCAGATCGTCCAGCAGACCAAGCAGGCCCTGCGCCTGGGAATGCTGGAGCCCGGCGACAAGCTGCCGACGGCCCGCGAGGTCGTCGAGGCCACCGCCATCAACCCGAACACCGTGCTCAAGGCCTACCGCGAGCTGGAACGCGAGGGGCTGGTCGAGGCCCGCCGCGGCATCGGCACCTTCGTCCGCCGCGGCCTGAGCACCACCCCCGCCGACTCGCCCCTGCGCACCGAACTCGACGACTGGGCGGAACGCGCCCGGGCCTCCGGATTAGGGCGGGACGACGTCGCCGCACTCTTCACCGCCGTACTCGACAAGCACTTCCAAGGAGAACCTTCATGACAGGCACCGCCGCGATAGAGGCCGCCGCGCTCGGCAAGCGGTTCGGCCGGCGGGGAGGGTGGGCTCTTCGGGACTGCGCCTTCCGGTTGCCCGCGGGGCGGGTCTGCGCGGTCGTCGGCCCCAACGGCGCGGGCAAGTCCACGCTCCTGGCCCTCGCCGCCGGACTGCTGGCCCCCACCGAGGGCGCGATAGCCGTCCTCGGTGACCGTCCGGGCGCCGCCCGCGAACGGGTCGCCTACGTCGCCCAGGACAAGCCGCTCTACCCCCAGCTCACGGTCGCCGAGACGCTCCGCATGGGCGCCGACCTCAACACCGACCGCTGGGACGCCTCCGTCGCCGAGCGCATCGTGGCCGACGGCGACCTGAACCCGAAGTCCGCCATCCGCACCCTCTCCGGCGGCCAGCGCACCCGCGTCGCCCTCGCCCTCGCGCTGGCCAAACGGCCCGAACTGCTGCTCCTGGACGAGCCGATGGCCGACCTGGACCCGCTGGCCCGGCACGAGATGATGGGCCTCCTCATGGCGCAGGCCGCCGAGTCCGGCAGCACGATCGTGATGTCCTCGCACGTGGTGGCCGAGCTGGAGAACTCCTGCGACCACCTGCTCCTGATCGGCGACGGGCAGGTCCGTCTCGCCGGAGACATCGACGACCTGCGGGCCGCCCACGCCCTCGTCTCCGCCCCGGCCGACGCGGCCGACCTCACCGCGCACGCGGTCGTCGAGTCCCGCACCACCGGCCGCCAGCTGACCGCGCTGATCCGCCCCACGGCCCCGCTGCCCGACACCTGGCAGGCAGGCACGCCCTCGCTGGAGGAACTGGTCCTCTCCTACCTGCGCAACCCCCAGGCCCCCGCCGCTCCCGCCAAGACCGAGGAGACCGTCGCGTGACCGCCCTCGCCACCCCCGCGCCCCCGGCCGCCGCCCGCCGGTCCGCGACGCCGCACCTGCTCCGCTGGCTGCTCCGCCTGCACCGGCCGGCCCTGCTGGTCTGGGTCGGGCTCGTGATCGTCGTCGGCGCCCTCCTGCTGTGGGTGGGCGGCCCGCTCACCGACGCGTCGGCCGACGCGTGGAAGCAGTACAACGCCTGTTCGTCGGCTTTCCACTGCACCTACGACGCGGGCGCGATCGGCCGCTACAAGGACTGGTACAACTACACGACGATCGCCGTCCTCGCCGTCCCGTTCCTGGTCGCCGCGTGGTCCGGCGCCGCGCTGGTCAGCCGCGAACTGGAGCAGGGCACCGCGCAGTTGGCCTGGACCCAGTCGATCTCCCCGGCCCGCTGGCTCGCCTTCAAGCTCGCCGTCCCGGCCGTCCTGGTCACCGTCGGCTCCGGACTCCTGGTCGGCCTGCACCACTGGGCCTGGTCGACGGGCCAGGGCCGTATCGACACGGCCAAGAACTGGTACGACCTGGGGACCTACGCCGCCAACGGCCCGGCCACCGTCGCCGTCGCCCTGGCGGGCCTGGTCAGCGGCGCCTTCTACGGCCTGCGCAAGCGCGAGTCCCTCGTCTCGCTCATCGTCGCGCTGTGCGCCACGGGGCTCGTGTGGAGCGCCCTCGGCATCGCGACACCCCACCTCTGGCCCACGGTCACCAAGATCAGCAGCCTCGACCACAGCCGTCCGGCCGGCTCCGGCATCGTCGTCAACCAGGGCCTCCTCACCTCCACCGGCGCCCGTATCGCCGACCCGCAGTGCGGCCCCGCCACCGACGGGAAGTGCCGGGCCGTCTACGAAAAGCTCGACGCCGTCAGCTACTTCAACGACTACCACCCCCAATCCCACTACTGGCCCCTCCAGTTGGCCGCGACCGCGATCGCCCTCGCCGCCACCGCCGCCCTCACCGTGGTCACGTTCCGTATCCTCAAGCGCCAGACCGGTCCGGCGCCCGTCCGTAAGGCAGCCGCCGTATGACCGCCCTGGCCCTGAGCCCCACCGCCCGACCGCGGCGCGCCGTACTGCGGCTGCACCGACCGGCGTTGACCGTGTGGGGCGCGTTCCTGCTGCTCGCCGTGGGCGCGCTGCTCTGGGTGCACCTGTTCCGGGCGCCCGCCGAACGGCACCCCGTAGACCAGTACTTCGTCCTCACCGACGTCAACAACGTCATGAACTTCCTTGGCGAGATGCTCAGTTACACGTCCATAGCCGTCGCCGCCTGGGCGGGCGCCGCCCTCGTCGGCCGCGAACTGGAGAACGGCACCGCCCGCCTCGCCTGGACCCAGTCCGTCACCCCCGCCCGCTGGCTGACCGCCAAACTCACCGCGGCGGCCCTGCCGCTCGTCGCCGGCACCACCCTGCTGGGCCTGCTCTTCGCCTGGGTCTGGACCGGCGACCAGGACGTCCTGGTCACCAACTGGTCCTGGGACCGCGTCCTCGTCCCGGCCGGCCCGCTCTCCGTGGCCCTGGTCCTCTTCGCCCTGGCCGTCGGCACCCTCGCAGGAGTCGCCCTCGGCCGCGCGCTGCCCGCCCTGGCGGTGGCCGCCGCCGTCACCTACGCGGCGCGCTACTTCTTCGGCCGCAAGTGGGACAACATCTGGCCCGACCGCCACTTCTGGCCGGTCCAGCTCACCGCGACCGCCCTGCTCCTCGCCCTCACCGCACTCGCCCTCGTGGCCGCCTTCGCCCTGCTCGGCCGCCGTACGAACACCACGGGAGCCGCCGTATGACCGCCCTGGCCACCGCCCCGACGGCCCGGCCGCGACCGGCCCGCGCCTGGCGCGCCGTCCTGCGCCTGCACCGGCCCGCCCTGATCCTCTGGGGAGTCTTCGTCGCCGTGGTCTCGGCGGTACTCCTCTGGGCGTACGGCCCGGGAGGGAACGCGGCCAGTGCCGCGTGGCAGAAGAAGTGCACCGCCGACCTCTGCGACTGGGACTACTCGGTCGACGCCTACCACCTCGCCTACCGGTTCAGCGAGGCCGCGATCGACTTCCTGCCGGTCCTCGTCGCCCTCTGGGCGGGCAGCATGCTGATCGGCCGCGAACTGGAGAACGGCACCGCCGAGCTCGTCTGGACCCAGTCGGTCAGCCCGGCCCGCTGGCTGGCGACCAAGCTCACCGCCCCGGCCGCACTGCTCACCGCGGGCACCACCCTGCTCGTCCTGCTGCACCGCCTGCTGTTCGACGCGCACCAGGTGCCGGAGGGCTGGAACTGGTCCGACAACGGCACCTTCGAGACGAACGGGCCGGTCGCCGTCGCGTTCCCGCTGCTCGGCCTCGCCCTCGGCGCCCTCGCGGGTCTGGTCGTACGCCGCGCCGTGGCCGGCCTCGCCATCGCCGGCGTGGCGACGGCGACCGCGAGGAGCCTCGTCCTCTGGGCAAGCCCCCACCTCTGGCCGTGGAAGGTCGACGTCAGAGCCCTGAAGGACGGCTACCCGCCGATGAAGGCGGCCTTCTACGGCGACGAAGGCGTCGTCACCTCCACCGGCGCCCACATCCCCTACCCGTGCAGCGGAGCCGAAAAGGCGTGCCTGGCCGCCCATGACGTCGTCGGCTACTACCGGGAGTACCACCCCTCCTCCCAGTTCTGGCCCCTCCAGCTCACCGAAACCGCCCTGATCCTCACCGTCGCCGCCCTGGCCGTCACCGCCGCCTTCACCCTCCTCCGCCGCCGCACGGCCTGACCGGTTCCCGCCCGCCCGCGGCTCCCAGGCATCCGTTACGTTCGTTTCCGTGCCGTAGACGTCCGGGAGCCGCCCCCCGATATCCCGCACGCCATGTCGCCGTAACCAACGGTTCAGACGGGCTTGCGACGCTCGGCGAATGAAGCCCGTCGTGCCAGAGCCTTCGCCGCCTCACGAGGTGAACGGGGAAAACGGGGACGCTCCGCTCGCCCTCACGCTCCCCACCGCGCTCTCCGACGCGCCCGTATCGCTGGTGGCGCGGAAGAATGGGTCCATGAGCAGCCAGCCCAACGCCCAGGCCCAGGTCCAGCACGCGCAGCCCTCCGTGGGCTCCATAGCCGCGCACCGCCCGCACACGGTGTCGGCGGCGGTCTCCGATCTGGAACCCGACATCGACGCCGACCTCGACGAGTACGAGGAGTCGCCGTACGACGGTCCCCAACTGCCGCAGGGCCGCTTCCTGGACCGGGAGCGCAGCTGGCTCGCGTTCAACGAGCGGGTCCTGGAGCTGGCCGAGGACCCGAACACGCCCCTGCTCGAACGGGCGAACTTCCTCGCGATCTTCGCCAGCAACCTGGACGAGTTCTTCATGGTCCGGGTGGCCGGCCTGAAGCGCCGTATCGCCACCGGTGTCGCCACCCGCTCCGCGTCCGGCCTCCAGCCGCGCGAGGTGCTGGAGATGATCTGGGCGCGCTCGCGCGAGCTGATGGCCCGGCACGCCGCCTGCTACCACGAGGACATCGCCCCCGCGCTCGCGGAGGAGGGCATCCACCTGGTCCGCTGGAACGAGCTGACCGAGAAGGAACAGGCCCGCCTCTTCACCCTCTTCCGGCACCAGATCTTCCCCGTGCTGACCCCGCTGGCCGTCGACCCCGCGCACCCCTTCCCGTACATCTCGGGCCTCTCGCTGAACCTCGCGGTCGTCGTACGGAACCCGGTCACCGGTCACCGCCACTTCGCGCGCGTCAAGGTGCCGCCGCTGCTCTCCCGCTTCCTGGAGTCCTCCCCCGGCCGGTACGTCCCCCTGGAGGACGTCATCGCCGCCCACCTGGAGGAACTCTTCCCTGGCATGGAGATCCTGGAGCACCACGCGTTCCGGCTGACCCGCAACGAGGACCTCGAAGTCGAGGAGGACGACGCCGAGAACCTGCTCCAGGCCCTGGAGAAGGAGCTCATGCGGCGCCGCTTCGGGCCGCCGGTGCGCCTGGAGGTCGAGGAGTCCATCGACCGCGAGGTGCTCGACCTGCTGGTGCGCGAGCTGAAGATCAGCGAGGCCGAGGTGTACCCGCTGCCGGGCCCGCTGGACCTCACCGGCCTGTTCCGGATCGGCGGCCTGGACCGGCCCGAGCTGAAGTACGCCAAGTTCATCGCGGGCACCCACCGCGACCTCGCCGAGGTCGAGTCCGCCTCCGCGCCCGACATCTTCGCCGCCCTGCGCAACCGTGACGTGCTGCTGCACCACCCGTACGACTCGTTCTCCACGTCCGTGCAGCGGTTCCTGGAGCAGGCGGCGAACGACGACGACGTCCTCGCGATCAAGCAGACCCTGTACCGGACTTCGGGCGACTCCCCGATCGTCGACGCGCTGATAGAGGCGGCCGAGGCCGGCAAGCAGGTCCTCGTCCTGGTCGAGATCAAGGCCCGCTTCGACGAGCACGCCAACATCAAGTGGGCGCGCAAGCTGGAGGAGGCCGGCTGCCACGTCGTCTACGGCCTGGTCGGACTCAAGACCCACTGCAAGCTGTCGCTCGTGGTCCGCCAGGAAGGCGACCTGCTGCGCCGCTACAGCCACGTCGGCACCGGCAACTACCACCCGAAGACGGCCCGCCTGTACGAGGACCTCGGCCTGCTGACGGCGGACCCGCAGGTCGGCGCCGACCTCTCGGACCTCTTCAACCGGCTGTCCGGCTACTCGCGCCGCGAGACCTACCGCCGCCTGCTGGTCGCCCCCAAGTCCCTTCGCGACGGCCTCATTTCACGGATCAACAAGGAGGTCCAGCACCACCGTGCCGGACGCCCCGCGTTCATCCGCATCAAGGTCAACTCGATGGTGGACGAGGCGATCATCGACTCGCTCTACCGCGCGTCCCAGGCGGGCGTCCCGGTCGACGTGTGGGTCCGCGGCATCTGCGCGGTACGGCCCGGCGTCCCCGGCCTGTCCGAGAACATCCGCGTACGGTCCATCCTCGGCCGCTTCCTCGAACACTCCCGGGTCTTCGGCTTCGGCAACGGAGGCGAACCCGAGGTGTGGATCGGCAGCGCCGACATGATGCACCGCAACCTCGACCGTCGTATCGAGGCCCTGGTCAGGGTCACCGACCCGGCCCACCGCGCCACGATCAACCGGATGCTGGAAACCGGTATGTCGGACACCACCTCCTCCTGGCACCTGGGCCCGGACGGCGAGTGGACCCGGCACGCGACCGACGCGGAGGGCCAACCCCTGCGCAACGTCCAGGAGATGCTCATAGACGCCCGGAGGCGCCGGCGTGGCACAGCAACACCTTGACCCGACGGACCCGGCCACGGCCAGGCCCTCCCCCGCTCCCGGCCCCGGCCGGGCGGGCGGGGCCCCCACGGGTGACGCCCTCGCGGGCTACCTGCGGGGCCAGGCCACGGAGTTCCTCCGTGCCCTGCGGCTGCACCGGGAGACCGGCAGCGGGCAGAACGGCGCCGAGGAGTCCGTCGACGCGGCGCGCGCCCTGCGCCGCTCGGCCCGCCGCATCAGCGGCAGCCTGCACACCTTCCGCCCCCTGCTCGACGCCGACTGGTCCGAGGAGATGCGCCCCGAACTGGCGTGGCTGTCGGGCACGTTGGCCCTGGAGCACGCCTGCGCGGCCCGGCTGGAGCGGCTGCTGCTGGCCCTGCACCGGCTGTCGGGCTCCACAGCGTTCCCCGCGCAGTCGGCGGCCTCGGCGGTCGGCGGCCGGGTCATCGGCGCGGGCCGGGCCGGCGGCAGCGGACCGATCCCGACACCGACGGCCACCGCCGAGCGCGGCAACCTCACCGTGGGCGCCGCGAAAGCGGGCGCCCTGCTGGAGCGCCAGCTCACCCTGGCCCGGACCCGGGCCCACTCCACCGCCCTCCAGGCCCTCGGCTCCTCCCGCTTCCACGCGGTCGCCGACAAGGTCGCCGTACTGGCCAGCGAGGTGCCCCTGACCCCGGCCGCGGCCCTCGCCGACCTGCGCCCGCTGGCCGCAGCCGCCGGGGAGCGCCTCACGGACGCGGTCACCGCACTGCCCCTGGTCACCGCCGGGCACCCGTACAACGCGGAGGCCCTCATCCACGGCCTCTCCCCCGACACCGCCCCGCACCCCCAGGACGGCCCCTGGCACCAGGTCCGCCTGCTGCTGCGCCTGCACCGCTACGCCATCGAGGTCCTCCACCGGGACGGCGCTCCGACGGACGTACGCCTGCTGACGGCCGGCCAGGCCCTCAATCTGCACCGGGACGCCTCGGAGGCCGCCGCAGCCGCCGCGTCGGCGGCCCGCACCCCGCGCATCGCCCCGGCGACCGCGTACGCGCTCGGAGTACTGCACGCCGACCAGCGCCACGAGGTGGAGGCGGCCCGCTTCGCCTTCCAGCAGTCCTGGCAGAAACAGACGGTGGGCACGCCCTAGCGGAACTCCGCGCTCCCTCCTCTGACCTGGGCTTTTAAGTCCAGGCGACAGAGCATGGCCGCCCGACGTCCACCACGGGCACCCTTCTGCTACTCATCACGCGCGCTGCGTGGCCCACCGAAAAACATGGGGAGAACATGCAGAAGAAGATGCGTAGGTTCACCACAGTGGCAGCTGCGACCCTGCTCGCGGGATCGGCCGTCATCGGTTTCTCAGGCGTGGCCAACGCGGCCATCGTCTCCAGTTGCAGCCAGGGCGTGTGCGAGGTGTACGAGGACATGGGCAGCGGTTACTGCCAGGCCCTCATCAACCAGACGGACGCGAACGAGAACTACTACCTGTACGGGAACTTCGCCGGCGGCTTCTATGAGAACCAGAACGCCGGGTACACCTGCGATTTCTGGATGGAACGGAACGTCAACAGCACGGGGTGGTACCAGGTCGGCAGCACCACGGCCATCGCGCCGAGCGGAGTCGTCCAGACCCCCAACATCTGGAACGGTTCCGGCTACCAGGCCAGAATCTGCTTCCGGTTCAACTGGGGATCGTCACTCGGAGCCGCGCACTGCAGCCCGCCCGTCTCGATCGGCGTCTGACGACTCGTTCATCTCGTGGCGGCGCGCAGTAAGGACGCGCCAAGAGGTGTGAGGGTGTGCAGGACCATCGGACCGTGCCGGTGGCTGCTGATCAGGCCCGCGTCCCGCAGGGCGGTCGTGTGCTGGCTGGCGGCCGGCGCCGAGACCCCGGCCGCGCGTGCGAGTTCCCCGGTGGTGGCCCCGGCCGCCGTGGCTCGCAGCACCAGGGCGCGGGTCCGTCCCAGCAGTGCGGTGAGGGGGGCGGCGGTACCGGTGGGGGCGGGGTGCTCGTGGAGCAGGGGGTAGACGAGAACTGGCGGAAGCAGGGGATCCGCCAGCGCGATCGGCCATCCCCAGCAGAAGTACGACGGCACGAGCAGCAGCCCGCGTCCGCCGAGGTGGAGGTCGCAGTCATCGGCGGGATATTCGACGTGGAGTACGGGGGCCTGCCATCGCATGGTGGGTCCGAGGTCGCCCAGAAGCGCCTCCGTGCCGCCGTGCAGAAGTGCGCGGGCCCGGATCGACCGCTCGGCGTCGATCCGGGCCTGGGCGCGTTCGCCGTAGGGCGCGATGGCCGTGTCGTAGTACCGCCGCAGGCAGTCGGCTATGTCTTCGCGTACGTCGCGTTCCACCAGGCGCTCCGCCCAGGAGGGTGCGGTCGTGATGTCCGCGAAGTGCCTCACTTCGCGCCGGATGCGGTCCGGCGGGGTCTCCACGATGGCCGTGAGTCCCGCGTCGAGGCCGTCCGCCGCCTCGGCGGGATTGAGGAAGTCCGGGTAATACGTGGCTCTGGGGAACAACGGTATGAGCGTGGTGCGCACGATGCGGTCCAGCCCGGTCTCGGCCAGCCGCTGCCTGGTGTCCCGGTACCAGTCGGCGTACGCCCACCGCCCCTGCCGGGTCTGGAACCGGCACAGGCTCAGCCCGATCTCCCACAGGGGATCCGGCTCGGCCGCCATTCGGGTACGCGCCAGGTCCGCGTCGGTGAAATGGATACGGAGCATCAGATTCCCCTCCGACCTGGTCTTTGACGGCCAGTGGAATCAGCATGCTCATGCCCGGGTGGGACTGGCAGGCTGCTTTACGGGCCATTGGCCCGCCCCGCACCCGGACAAGAGGGAGTCGTACGGTTCGCCGCCACGGACGGCGTTCTTGTCGCTCCGGCGTCAAAGCCCCCTCATGCCCTCGTCCGTGCCGATGGCGATGAGCGCGAGGGAGATCATGCTCCGATCCATCTCCCGTGTGAGGCGATCACGGGCTTCGTCCGGCGAGAGCCAGACGAGATCGCTGACCTCCTCGTTGGGCTGGAACGCTCCCCCGGTTGCCTCCGCCGCCCAGTAGCGGACCTCTTTGGGCCGACCCTGATGGTCGATGTACCGAGCCGAGGGGAGCCCCGTCCCCAAGCGGCACGTGTGACCGGTCTCCTCCAGCACCTCACGCCGAGCCGCCTCTTCGGAGGTCTCACCTCGCTTGAGCTTCCCCTTGGGCCAGGACCAGTCGGCCCACTTGGGCCGGTAGACCAGCGCGAGTTCCACCCTGCCGTCGGACGAGCGGCGCCACAGCACGCAACCCGCCGCACGAACCGGAGATTCACATCCCATGACCCCTATGTTCCCGCGCTGCCGCTGATTGACCTCTGACCTGCCGCACCCGGCGCGAGGTCGCGAAGGAGACCGGCACACGGCTACTACCGGTGCCGCACCGCCCACCGTGCGTTACCTTACGAACGAGCGGCCGGAGCGAGTCCGTGACCGGGCGGCCGAGGCCGGCGAGGGCGGTTTCACACCGAACACCGAGGTGGACCGCACCCTGCGGCCCCCTCCGACGGCCGCCCGCAACCGCCTCACCCAGCCGAGGGACGGCACCCTCGTGGACACCCTGCGGACCGCGCTACACCTGGCATAGTCCGGAATCAGCCCGTGTCCTCGACGTGAGCGTTCCGTGACCTAACCGCACCGCCCACAGGGGTTCACCCTCCGTTCACTTATGCCCATAGGCGCCTTCACCTGTTCTGCCTAATTTCGGCCTTACGCGATGCGAGCCGCGACCTGGGGGTCGCCACCCGCGTCACCCCGTCTTCGCACGCCGCCGTAATTCAGGACGGCGGCTCTCGGAAGGAAATCCCTCAAGTGAAGCTTCAGCGCATGAACCGGCGGGCCCTCACCCTCGGTGCTCTCGCCGTCTCCGGCGCCCTGGCCCTCACGGCGTGCGGCTCGGACGACAACGGCACGGCGACCGGCAACAGCTCCACGTCGGCCAACGCCAACTCCGCCAGCTGCGGCACCGCGAAGAAGGGCCAGCAGCTGCTGGCCGACGGCTCGTCCGCGCAGAAGAACGCGATCGACGCGTGGGTCAAGGCGTTCAGCCAGGCCTGTGGCGTCCAGATCAACTACAAGGGCGGCGGCTCCGGCGCCGGTGTCACCTCCTTCAACCAGGGTCAGCTGGCCTTCGCCGGTTCCGACTCCGCGCTGAAGCCCGAAGAGGTCACCGCCTCCAAGCAGGTCTGCTCCGGCGGCCAGGGCATCGACCTCCCGATGGTCGGCGGCCCGATCGCGCTCGGCTACAACGTCCCGGGTGTCGACAACCTGGTCCTGGACGCCCCGACGCTCGCCAAGATCTTCGACAGCAAGATCACCAAGTGGAACGACCCGGCCATCAAGGCGCTGAACAAGTCCGCCACGCTGCCCGACCTCAAGATCCAGGCGTTCCACCGCTCGGACGAGTCCGGCACCACGGACAACTTCACCAAGTACCTGATCGCCACCACCCCGGACAACTGGAAGTACACCGGCGGCAAGGCCTGGCAGGCCAAGGGCGGCCAGTCCGCGGCCGGCTCCGCGGGCGTCGCCCAGCAGGTCAAGGCGACCTCGGGTGCCATCGGCTACTTCGAGCTCTCGTACGTCGCCGACGGCGTCAAGGCCGTCAGCATCAACACCGGCGCCTCGGCCCCGGTCGCGCCCAGCACCGACAGCGCCACCAAGGACATCGCCGCCGCCCAGGTCGTGGGCACCGGCTCCGACCTGACGCTGAAGCTGGACTACAAGACCAAGGCCGAGGGCGCGTACCCGATCACCCTGGTGACGTACGAGATCGTCTGCGACAAGGGCAACAAGGCCGACACGCTGCCCGCCACGAAGGCGTTCCTCACCTACATCGCCAGCGCGGACGGCCAGAAGGTCCTCTCCACCATCGACTACGCGCCGATCCCCGACGCGATCATCGCCAAGGTTCGCAGCACCATCGCGAGCATCAGCTAGTCCGAGTGTGCGGCCGGGTCCCGCGTCAGGGACCCGGCCGCACCGTCCGGTGCACCGCCGCCACGGACCGCACACAGCACGTGTGGACCCGCAGACCGGAGAAACCCGATGGATATATCGACGAAGAACCCTGAAGAAGCACCTCCCCCCACCCCCTCACCCGCCGCCGTGCAGAAGCGCACAGCCCGCAGCGCCACCCGACCCGGTGACCGGATCTTCCTCGGTCTCTCCCGTGGGTCGGGCATCCTGCTGTTGGTGATCATGGCCGCCATCGCGGTCTTCCTCACCTATCGCGCCTCGCTCGCGATCAGCAAGGACCACGCGAACTTCCTCACCACCTTCGAGTGGAACACCAACCTGCTGCCGCCGAAGTTCGGCATCGCCGTCCTGGCGTTCGGCACCGTGGTGTCCTCGATCATCGCCATGGTCATCGCGGTCCCGGTCGCGGTCGCCATCGCCCTCTTCACCACGCACTACGCCCCGCGCAAGCTCCGCGGCCCGGTCTCCTACGTGATCGACCTGCTGGCCGCCGTACCGTCCATCGTGTACGGCCTGTGGGGCGCCCTGATCCTCGTACCGCACATGGTCGGGCTCTTCGGCTGGCTCAACGACTACTTCGGCTGGACCGGGATCTTCTCCTGGGACGGCGGCGCGCCCCGCTCGATGCTCACCGTCGGCATCCTGCTCGCGATCATGATCCTGCCGATCATCACCAACGTGAGCCGCGAGGTCTTCAAGCAGGCCCCGCAGATGATCGAAGAGGCGGCCCTCGCCCTCGGCGCCACCCGCTGGGAGGTCATCCGCATGGCGGTGATCCCCTTCGGCCGCTCCGGTGTGATCTCCGCCTCGATGCTCGGCCTCGGCCGCGCGCTCGGCGAGACGATGGCCGTCGCCACCGTGCTCTCCCCGGACTTCATCATCCACGGCAGCCTGCTCAACCCGGGCGGCGGCACCTTCGCCCAGAACATCGCCAGCAAGTTCAGCGAGGCGTCGCAGGACGGCCGGGACGCGCTCATCGCGTCCGGTCTCGTCCTGTTCGTCATCACCCTGCTGGTCAACGGCGCGGCCCGGCTCATCATCGCCCGCCGCGCGGAGTACTCGGGGGCCAACGCATGAGCAACGCAGCCGTAGCGGCAAAGCCCGCGAGCACCCTGCAGGGTGCCACCCTCCCGAAGTGGTCGCCGTACGCGATCGCCGGCGGGTCGATCGTCCTGGCCGTCCTCATCGGACTGGTCGGCAGCCTCGACAGCAAGATCCAGTGGGGCCTGATCGCGGCGATCCTCTTCGTCGTCGGTACGTTCGTCATCGCCTCCCGCGTCGAGGGCACCCGCCAGGCCAAGGACCGGATCGCGACCAGCCTGGTCTGGGTCGCGTTCCTCCTCGCCGTCGTCCCGCTCGTCTCCCTTCTCTGGACGACGATCTCGCGCGGTGTGAAGGTCCTCGACGTCTACTTCCTGACCCACTCGATGGGTGTGGTCGCCGACACCGAGCCCGGCGGCGGTATCTACCACGCCATCATCGGCAGCCTGGAGCAGGTCGGCCTCGCCACCCTGATCGGCGCCCCGATCGGTGTCCTCACCGCGATCTACCTGGTCGAGTACGGAAGCGGCGCCCTCTCCAAGTGGGTCACGTTCTTCGTGGACGTCATGACGGGCATCCCGTCGATCGTCGCGGGTCTGTTCATCCTGTCCCTCATGCTCATGTGGGACATGCAGCCCTTCGGCTTCGCCGGCTCGATGGCCCTGGCGATCCTGATGATGCCGGTCGTGGTCCGCTCCACCGAGGAGATGCTGAAGCTCGTACCGAACGAGCTGCGCGAGGCATCGCTGGCCCTCGGCATCCCGAAGTGGCGCACGATCCTCAAGGTCGTCCTCCCCACCGCGATCGGCGGCATCACCACCGGCATCATGCTGGCGGTCGCCCGTATCGCCGGTGAGACCGCGCCCGTCCTGCTGCTGGTGTTCGGCAACCCGTTCATCAACAACGACCCGTTCCACGGGGCGCAGGCGTCGCTTCCGCTGTACATCTACCAGCAGTTCGCGCAGAGCGCGGGCGCCGGTGCGGCCTACGACCGTGCCTGGGCGGCCTCGCTCAGCCTGATCGCCTTCGTGATGATCCTCAACCTGGTGGCTCGCGGCATCGCCCGCTGGAAGGCCCCCAAGTCCGGTCGCTGACGCGACCCCCTCAGCGACCGTTCTGAACTCTGGAAGTGAAGCAGTCATGTCCAAGCGAATCGACGTAAGCGGGCTCACCGCCTTCTACGGCTCACACAAGGCGATCGAAGACATCTCGATGACGGTCGAGCCGCGCTCGGTGACGGCCTTCATCGGCCCCTCCGGCTGCGGCAAGTCGACGTTCCTGCGCACGCTCAACCGCATGCACGAGGTGACGTCCGGCGGCCGGGTCGAGGGCAAGGTGCTCCTGGACGACGAGGACCTCTACGGCCACGGCATCGACCCGGTGTCGGTCCGCCGCGAGATCGGCATGGTCTTCCAGCGCCCGAACCCGTTCCCCACGATGTCGATCTTCGACAACGTGGCGGCGGGCCTGCGCCTCGCCGGCTCGTACAAGAAGAGCGAGCTGTCGGACGTGGTCGAGAAGTCCCTGAAGGGCGCGAACCTCTGGAACGAGGTCAAGGACCGCCTGAACAAGCCCGGTTCGGGCCTGTCGGGCGGCCAGCAGCAGCGGCTGTGCATCGCGCGCGCGATCGCGGTGGAGCCGAAGGTGTTGTTGATGGACGAGCCCTGCTCGGCCCTCGACCCCATCTCGACCCTGGCCATCGAGGACCTGATCGGCGAGCTGAAGGAACGCTTCACGATCGTCATCGTGACGCACAACATGCAGCAGGCGGCGCGCGTCTCGGACCGTACGGCCTTCTTCAACCTGGCAGCGGTCGGCCAGCCCGGCCGGCTGATCGAGATCGACGACACGGAGCGCATCTTCTCCAACCCGTCGGTCCAGGCCACGGAGGACTACATCTCGGGCCGCTTCGGCTAGACGCCGGCCTCAAGAACCCCTCGCGGTGCTGCATGGCGGTGCCACCGCGAGGACGAAAAGGGCCCGCCCCTGGCTCCCGGGGGCGGGCCCGTTCGTTTGTTCTCCCACCCACCCACCCGACTCGGTGGGCCGAGAGGTGCCTTCGGGGGCCGTTCGTTTGCGCGGGTGAGTGGGAGTGCGCGTCCATGCTTTCCCACCCGCCCACCCGTTTGCGGTCGGTCAGCAGGTGAGCCGCTCAGGAGACCCGAGCCCGTCCGTTCTGCTTCTACGGCGCCTTCTCAACCCACCGTAAACGGGTGGGTGGGTGGGAAACGGGGGGCCAGGGGGCGCAGCCCCCGGCATTCAGCGCCTACAGGAACGCCAGGTCCACGACCCAGAACGCCAGCGCCGCGACAATCGCAGCCGCCGGCATCGTGATGAACCACCCCATCACGATGTTCTTGGCAACACCCCACCGAACAGCGTTGACCCGCTTTGTCGCGCCCACACCCATGATCGCCGAGGTGATGACATGCGTCGTCGACACCGGCGCCTTGAAGAGATACGCCGTGGTGAACATGATCGCCGCCCCGGTCGTCTCGGCGGCGAATCCCTGCGGCGGATCCAGCTCGATGATCTTCCGCCCCAACGTCCGCATGATCCGCCAGCCACCCGCATACGTCCCCAGCGACAGCATCAGCGCGCAGACGATCTTCACCCAGACCGGGATCGGGTCGCCGTAGGTCGAATGCCCGGAGATCACCAGGGCCATCACCACGACACCCATGGTCTTCTGC
The DNA here is from genome assembly GCF_040655155.1 of Streptomyces sp. NPDC050508. NCBI lineage: Bacteria > Bacillati > Actinomycetota > Actinomycetes > Kitasatosporales > Streptomycetaceae > Streptomyces > Streptomyces sp. NPDC050508. Next base: position 23,876 of record NZ_JBFAJJ010000009.1, on the reverse strand, counting down.
GCGTCCTGGAGCCCGTGCCCCAGAGCCATCCCCGCCGCGGACACCGTCTGCGCGATACGGAACCCGCGCTTGGCCTTGTGCGGATTGGCCTTCCGGAAGATCCACATGATCGCGGTCATCACCAGATAACCGGCGATCAGACCGACGACCGGCGACACGAACATCGGGACGACGACCTTGTCGACGACACCGTGCCAGAGGACGTCGGTACCGCCGGCCAGCGCGGCCCCGACCATCCCGCCGAACAACGCGTGCGAGGACGACGACGGCAACCCGAAGTACCAGGTCACCAGGTTCCAGGTGATCGCACCGATCAGTGCCGCGAAGAGGATCCCCATCCCCTTCGACCCCTGGGGCGTCTCGATCAGCCCCTCGCTGACCGTCTTGGCGACCCCGGAACCGAGAAACGCACCGGCGAGATTCATGACCGCGGCCATCGCCAGCGCCGCGCGCGGAGTCAGCGCCCGCGTCGAGACGGACGTAGCAATGGCGTTCGCAGAGTCGTGAAAACCGTTCGTGTACGTGAAAAAGAGCGCGACCAGAATGGTCACGACCAGAGCGAAGGTGTCCATGGAGAGGTCAGGACTCCTTGACGGCGATGGTCTCCACCGTGTTCGCCACGTGCTCGAACGCGTCCGCCGCTTCCTCCAGCACATCCACGATCTGCTTGAGCTTCAGCACCTCGATGGCCTCGTACTTGCCGTTGAAGAGCATGGCCAGCAGCTTGCGGTGGATCTGGTCGGCCTGGTTCTCAAGGCGGTTGACCTCGATCCAGTACTCGGTGAGGTTGTCCATCGTGCGCAGGTTCGGCATGGCCTCAGCGGTGAGCTCCGCCGCCCGCGCCAGCACCTCGATCTGCTGCTCGACGCCCTTGGGCAGTTCCTCCACGTTGTAGAGGACGACCAGGTCGACGGCCTCCTCCATGAAGTCCATGATGTCGTCGAGGCAGGAAGCGAGGTTGTAGATGTCCTCGCGGTCGAAGGGCGTGATGAACGAGGAGTTCAGCTGATGGAAGATCGCGTGCGTGGCATCGTCACCGGCGTGTTCCGCGGCCCGCATACGCTCTGCGATCTCGGCCCGGCCGGCGGTGTCCGCCCCGAGCAGTTCCATGAGGAGTTTCGAGCCCGTGACGATGTTGTCCGCGGATGCGGCGAACATGTCGTAGAAGCTCGTCTCCCTGGGGGTCAGACGAAAGCGCACAAGGGGTCCTCGGGATGCATCGGTTTCGGTCAGGCTGATGCTAAGTGCATCATCCGGCCACGGCTAATGGGCCGTCCCCCAGTGTCGCCCATCAGGCACAGTGATCCGCACGGGGGCGTACCAAGGGCCCTATACCCAGCAAAGTTCGTTACGATATACCCACTAGGGGTATATGTCTGGAGGACGCGATGGACGCGATGACGACCACCGAGGCCGGCGCGGCGGCAGCGCCCTCCGAACCGGCACAGGAACCGGCACACGAGCCGGTGACGCACGGTTACCACAAGCAGAAGGACGAGCACCTCAAGCGCCTGCGCCGGATCGAGGGCCAGATCCGCGGACTGCAGCGCATGGTCGACGAGGACGTCTACTGCATCGACATACTCACCCAGGTGTCCGCCTCCACGAAGGCCCTGCAGTCGTTCGCACTGCAGCTCCTGGAGGAACACCTCCGGCACTGCGTCGCCGACGCGGCCGTCAAGGGCGGCACGGAGATCGACGCGAAGGTCGAAGAGGCGACGAAGGCGATCGCCCGACTGCTCCGCACCTAACCCCTGGCACCTAGCCCCTGGGTCCGCCGGGGGCATCCCGTTCCTCGGCGACCTTCAGCACCTCGTCGATGCTCTCCAGGCTGAGCCGGTCCTCGGCGGCCGAGGCCGCGATGATCAGGTCTCCGCACAGCTCGATCTCGGCGAGGGCCACGTGGTCCTGAACTGCCGTACCGCCGACCGGAGCCACGTGCATCACCTCTTCTCTGCCGTCACCGACTTCCTAGAGTAGGGAGCGGTCTACACAACGCGCATGGCACGGACGGGCTAGTCCTCACCCCGACCCACACCGACCGGTTCAGGTCACTTCTCGGCGATCTGCCCGGCGTAGATGTCCTTCGACGCCGGAAGCCGTACGTCCACGGGGGCCCCGAAGTCGTACAGCAGCGTCGTCGAGGCGACCGCCACGGTGCTGCGGCGCTGCCCGTTGACGAAGCTGAACCGCTGCCGGACCTTGCGGATGCGCCCCTGGTCGTCGAGGTAGACGTCGAAGGGCACCCGGGCGGTGGCGAACCCTTTCGCCGCCGACCTCAGGGCCGCCTCGTTCCCCGCCGACGCGCTCCGTGCGGCGACGGCGAGATCGGCGACCCCCTGATAGTGACGCACGGAAGCCCCGGCCACCTCCGTCTTCCCCAGATACGTCGCCCTAGTCGTCCCGCGCAGCAACTCGGCGGCGGCATAGGGGTCGGTGGCGCCGCCGGTCACGAGGTTCCCGTCGGACAGCGTCCCCGTGTCGACCCGTACCCACTTGTCGGCGGGCACCCCGGCACCCCGGTTCTTCATGAACAGGGCGCCCGGCGCGAGGAGTTCGGTGATCGGGCGGTGCTCACTGGCACCGGCCGGGTCCTGCGGCAACTGCACCTTCAGCCGGCCGAGCTGCCGGCGGAAGTCGTAGACACCCTCGCCGCGGATGGTCACGCGGGTGCCGCCGGTGGCCATCTCCATGGACGTACGGGCCTGCGAACTCCCCGCCGCCACAAGGGAGTCGGCCGCGCGCCGCACCACCGCGACGGAGTCCCCGCCACCTCGCGCGTCCGCGGTCGCCGCCCCGTCACCGGCACCGCATCCACCGGTTCCGACACAGACCCCGACCACGAGTCCCGCCGCGACGACCGCCCCGCCGGTCCGCCTGTGCTGCCGCTCCATAGCTGCCGTACCCCCGGTACATCGTCACGGGCCCCCTGTCGTTCCGCCTAACGAGCGGGTAGGTGGCCCCGTCACGCGGATCAGGGGCACGGACAAGGACGTAGGACCGCCATACGAACCCTTTACCGAACATCGGTAACGTTGTCGGAGTGGCTCAGCCGGACAGCCGAGAGGCTCCCCCCGAACACCCGGAACATCGCACGACGACGGTCGAACAGGGACCGTTCTGTGTGGCCCGCTGCGTCTGTGGCTGGCGGGGGCCGGCGAGACGGGCGAGAAGCCAGGCCAGGACGGACGCGGCGGGGCACTCGGCTGTTCCGAATCCGTGACATGGCCACGAGAACTTGTGGGGCACCGGACGTATCTCACTTCACGGAACCCCCACAGGAGGCGTAATGGAACGGCGTTCATTCATAGGTGGCGGCGTGGCCGCGATAGCCGCGGTCGCGACGACCGCGTGCAACGGCAAGAACATGGGCGGCGGTGACGCGACCGCCACCGCGAACAACGCCTCCAAGGCGACCGGCACGGCGGGACTGCGCACCACCAGCGCCTCCGCCGCCGCCAACTGGGCCGCCCTGGCCCGGGAGCTGGACGGCACCCTGGTCCGCCCCGGTGACGCCTCCTGGAAGACGGCCCACCAGCTCTACAACACCCGCTTCGACTCCTTGAAGCCGGCCGCGGTGGCGTACGTCGCGAACCCCGACGACATCCGCTCGGTCCTCTCCTACGCCCGTGCCCACAACATCCGCGTCGCGATCCGCAACGGCGGCCATTCCTACGCGGGTTGGTCCTCCGGCGACGGCCGCCTGATCGTCGACGTGTCGAAGCTGAACAAGATCCGGGCGAGTGGTTCGAGCGCGGTCGTCGGCGCCGGTTCCAAACTGATCGACGTGTACCGGGGGCTCGCCGCCAAGGGCGTGACGATACCCGCCGGCTCCTGCCCGACGGTCGGCGTCTCCGGCCTCACCCTCGGCGGCGGCCACGGCGTGGTCTCCCGCGCGTACGGCCTGACCTGCGACAGCCTCACGCAGGCCACGCTGATCACCGCGGACGGCAAGCAGCTCGTCGCCAACGCGAGCGAGAACAAGGACCTCTTCTGGGCGCTGCGCGGCGCCGGCAACGGCAACTTCGGCGTCGTGACCGAGCTGCAGTTCAGGACCCACCCCGCGCCCCAGGCCGTATCGGGCTACCTGACCTGGCCGTCGTCGATGGCGGCGGCCGTGGTGAAGGCCTGGCAGGAGTGGGGCCCGGACCAGCCCGACGAGATCTGGTCGTCCTGCCACCTGACGAACACGCCCGGCGGCACGCCCCGCGTCTCCGTCGCCGCCTTCTCCCTCGGCACCTACAACGAGCTCCAGAACGCGGTCGACAAGCTGGCCCACCTGGTCGGCGGCAACGCGTCGAGCGTCTCGCTGAAGCGGCACACGTACGAGGAGTCGATGAACGCGTACGCGGGCTGCTCGTCGTTCTCGACGGACGCCCAGTGCCACCTCCCCGGCTCGACCCCGGGCCGCTCTCCGCAGGGCGCGCTGGCGCGGGAGACCTACGTGGGCCGCTCCGACTTCTTCGACCGCTCGATCTCGGCCACGGGCATCCAGACGATGCTCAACCAGATGAAGGCGGTCCGCGGCAACTCCGGCGACATCGCGCTGACGGCCCTGGGCGGCGCGGTCAACCGGGTCTCCCCCACGGCGACGGCCTTCGTCCACCGCCGCTCCCGCATCCTGGCCCAGTACATAGTCTCCTGGCCCTCCGGCACGGCCGGCACGTCGGCCCAGTCCTGGCTGACGTCCTTCCACAACGCGATGAAGCCGTACGCCTCGGGCGCGGCCTACCAGAACTACACCGACCCCACCCTCACCGACTGGCGCAAGGCGTACTACGGCGATGCGGCGACGCGCCTGGCGACTCTGAAGAAGCAGTACGACCCGAGTCACTTCTTCACGTATCCCCAGGGCCTCTAGTCAGCCCCGGTTCGGCAGCACCCTAGGGGCGCGGGGCTGTATCGATATGCGGCTCCGCCGCGTGGGCGCGACCAGCCACATCGGACCCGCAGACGACGAACCGACCTCCCGGCGGAGCCCTACGCCGCGAGGTCCCGCTCCTCAGTACCGGACGACTCAGCACGGGCCCCCGGAATCACGGCATCCCGCCCCACCCCCCGGGCGTAGGCCGACCGAACCAACCACCCACCCCACGACGAGCCCTCGACCGCCTTGAGCACCGGCGTAAGCAGAGCCATGGCAAGCGGAGAAAGAAGCAGAGCCACAGCCGTACCCAGCGCGAAACCGCCGATCACGTCAGTCGGATAGTGCACGCCCATATAGACCCGGCAGAACCCTTCGAGCAGCGCGAGCCCGATCCCGACCAGCCCGAACCGCCGGTCCGCGACGAACAGCGCGACTCCCATCGCCATGGTGATGGTGGCGTGGTCGCTCACGAAGGAGTAGTCGGTCTTCCCGGAGATGAGGACGTCGAGCCCGGTGTGATCGAGGAAGGGCCGGGGCCGCTCGACGAACCCGCGGATGGGCACGTTCACGAGGACGGCGAGCGCGGCGGCCAGCGGGGCCCAGACAAGCGCCGCGACGGACGAGGCGGAGTCCTCGGCTCCCCGCCGCCGTACGGACCACCAGCACCACACCACCAGCAGCACCATGGCGACGAGCAGCCCGTACTCACCGACGAACTCCACGCCCCGGTCGAACCAGTGCGGTGCGTCCTTGGCGAGGCCATTGATGTCGTAGAGCAGATCGACGTCGGGGTTCGACCCGGATTCGGCGAGTACAGCCATGGTGCTGCGGCTCCTTCGTCGTGGTTCCGGGCGCACCTCGCGTGCGCGCTGTCGCAATAGGAACGCACGGTCTCACTTAGTACGTTCCACACTCCACCGAATGATCACTCAGACGTTATCGAAGAGAGACTCATCGCCGCAGCTCAGGGGGTGGGTTCACGCTCGGTTCACACCGTCGTGGGGAGTGCTTTCGCGCCATCTTCGGTGACCCGGGTGGCGCCGAAGTAATCGGGGGTGTCAATGGGGTCGAAACGGATCACAGCACCCGTCCGGGGTGCGTCGATCATGTACCCGCCGCCGACATAAATCCCCACATGCCGGATGGCCCGGGAATTGGTCAGGTCGTCCGAGAAGAACACCAGATCTCCCGGCAGCAATTCGGCCCGCTGCGGATGCGGTCCCGCGTTGTACTGGTCGTTGGCGACCCGCGGGAGCGTGATTCCCGCACTCTCGAACGCGGCCTTGGTCAGCCCCGAGCAGTCGAAGCGCCCGCCCTGGTCGGCGGTGCCGTTCCCGCCCCACAGGTAGGGGGTGCCGAGCTTGCCCTGGGCGTAGGTGATGGCGGTGGCGGCCTGCTGGGAGGGATCGACCCGGCTGACGGGCGCGGCGAAGCTCTGCTCCAGGGACGTGATCGTCTTCACGTAGTTCTTGGTCTCCGAGTACGGCGGCACTCCCCCGTACTTGATGACCGCGTACGCCCCCGCGTTGTACGAGGCGAGCATGTTCTCGCTCTGGTTCCCCGGCACGTCCTTCACGTACGAGGCGAGCTGGCAGTCGTACGTCGCGGCCGACGGAATCGCGTCATTCGGATCCCATACGTTGCGTACGCCGTCGCCGTTGCCGTCGATCCCGTGCGTGGCCCAGGTCCCCGGGATGAACTGCGCTATCCCCTCGGCCTTCGCCGGGCTCTTCGCGTTCGGGTTGAACCCGCTCTCCTGGTAGAGCTGGGCGGCGAGCAGCGCGGGGTTGAGGGCGGGGCAGAGGTTGCCCCACTTCTGCACGAGCGCCGAGTACGCCGTCGGCACCGCGCCCTTGGCGAGCGCGACGCTCCCGCCGCCGGCCCCGTTCACGAGGTTCCCGGCGACGAGGTACACCCCGACGACGAGCAGCATCACAAAGCTGAGCCCCAGCCCAACCGCGACCCCACCGGCCACCCATACTTTTCGCACGGCTCAACCCTCCCCCATGTCAGCCCTGTTCAAGGCCATTTCCGGGGAGGGTGGCGGCATTTCGCCGTGCTTCCGCCACATCTGACGCGTATTCAGCGAGTCGGCGGTGCCTTGCACCTGGCCTTATTACGGGGCAGTCGTGGCGTCCTTGTACAACTCGGCCGCCTCTTTGCCGAGCACGACACTGTAGGAAATGTCGGGTGTCAGTCCGCCCTGCTCATGCCCGCCGATGACGCCCACCACCTGCTCGTCCCCGTTGACCCAGGGGCTGCCGCTGGTGCCGCCGGTGAAGGCCGGGCAGTCGATGCGCTGCTGTGTGCTGCTGTGCTGGGTGGGTTTGTTGGTGCAGCTGATCGGCTGGTCGGTGGCGGAGGGGTACCCGGTGACGGTCACAGCGGTGGCCCCGGTCGCCATCCCGGTCGTGAACCGGTAGGCCCCGACCACGTCCTCGATGTTCTTACCGTCCACCTCGACGAGCGTGGCGAAACCGATGTCGCTGTCCTCCGCCTGCCCCTTGGACCACCCGTCCGGCAGGAACCGCTGCTCGATCTTCCACACCCCGTACGGTGCCGTGCCGTCCCGGTAGCCGGGTACGAACACGTCGCCGGGGTCCCCGTCCAGGCAGTGCGCCGCGCTGACGATGAGGTCGCGCCCGGCGCTGTGCACCACGGACGCGGTGCAGTGGTGCCCGCCGGCGAGGCTGGAGGCATGGCCCGCCCCGAACAGGGCGCCCACCCGGAGGCTCTGTTTGCTCACCTCGGCCACGGTGGTCACCCCGAAGGGCCCTGGACCGTCGTCGGCGGTCGCCACGGACGCCGAGGTCAGGGCCAGCGTGACCACGGCGACAAACAGCGCGTACCTACGGTTGCCCGCGAGGCGAGCGGAACGGGAGATGCGTGAGCTGCGCTTCATCGGGCCCCACTCTGTCCCACGAAGGTGAGAAAGGACGTCGACGTTTACTGAGATTTCGCTGTGGACTGCGCGTTCGGCGCCTGGATCGACGTTTGGTCCGGTGGTCAGTCCACCGTACTGTCCACCCGTCACTCCCGCCTCTCCTGCCCTCTCGCCTCTCCTGCGCGATACTCGACGTCTCCCCGGCACCCGACGAAGGAAACCCCGTGTCTGACATCCCCCCCGACCTCACCTGGGAACGGGCCGCCCCGCCGGACGCCACCGGCCCCGGCCCCTGGATCGAGATCGCCTTCGGCGAGGGAGACGACGGCGAGACCCCGGTCTACATCCGCGAGACCAGCGACCCGGAGAACGTGGTCACCACCAACCGCCGCAAGTGGGACGCCTTCGTACTAGGCGTACAGGCAGGCGAGTTCGACCACTTCGTGGAGGGCGTGGAGGGCGTGGAGGGCGTGGAGGAAGATCCGGGCAACTCCCCGCATGCATAGGAGCCGCGTCTTCGCCCTCCTGATCGACACGCCGGGACCGGAGGCCGCCGCGGCGGCGGCCTTCTGGTCGGCGGCACTCGGCGCCCCCGCCGAACCCGTCCCCGGGGAGGAACAGTTCACCAGCCTGCACGAGGCAATTCCCGGTCTGGTCACGGCGGTTCAGTCGATCGACGACACCGACCCGCGCTTCCACATCGACATCGAGACGGACGACGTGGAGGCAGAAACGGCCCGCCTCCTCACCCTGGGCGCGACCCAGGTCGCCCGCTGGCTGGAGTGCCGGGTACTGCGCGCCCCGGGCGGCCACCTGCTGTGCGTCCTGCCGGTGCACAGCGACCCGGCGGTCTTCAACGCGCAGGCGCACACCTGGAATTGAGGCGAGCCAGGGGAGCTGGGGAACGACTCAGAGCTTCGTCGTCATCCCGCCGTCCACCGCGATCGTCTGCCCCGTGACGAACGACGCCGCGTCGCTCGCCAGGAACACGACGATCCCGGCGATCTCCGGCGGCCGCCCCCAACGCCCCAGCGCGGTACGGGTCTTGAGCCACTGTCCCCACTCGGGGTCGTCCGCGAGCCGGGCGTTGACCTCTGTAGCGAACGCCCCCGGTGCCACCGAGTTGACCGTCGTGCCGCTGGACCCCAGGTCGGCGGCGAGCGCCCGGGTCAGCCCGTCGAGGCCGGCTTTGGCGGTGGCGTAGGCGACGTCGCCGGTGCGGCCCAACTGGCCGATGACCGAGGAGACGTTGATGATGCGGCCGGGAGTGCCGCGCCCGGCCAGCCCTTCGGCGACCGTCTGACTCAGCGCGTACGCCGAGGTCAGGTGGACGTCCAGCATGCGCGCCAGCTCGTCCGGGGTCATCTCGTGCAGGCCCCGCCGGTCCCGGTGGCCGACGTTGTTGACCAGTACGTCGATGTCCCCGAGCCCGCTCACCGCCTCCCGCGCCGCAGTCCGCTCGGTCACGTCGAAGACGGCGGCAGCGGCGTCCAGCCCGTCGTCCCGCAGCGCGGCGACGGTCGCCTCCACGGTGACCGGATCCCGCCCGTTGACCAGCACCCGGGCGCCCGCCCTGGCCAGGCCCCGCGCCATCTCCAGGCCCAGCCCGCGCACCGAGCCGGTCACCAGAGCCGTACGCCCACCGAGCGAGAAGTCGTCGTGACCACCCATACCGCGACCTCCACCGAAGCCGACACTGAAACACCCGTTTCAGTTACGGTAGCGCAGTGGGTACGACACCGTCATCACCGTCTTCTCCCCGGCGCACCGAACTCCTCGACGCCTGCTACGGCTACCTCCTCGAACACGGCCTCACCGGCCTGTCCCTGCGCCCCCTGGCCACTGCCACGGGCACCAGCCCGCGCGTCCTGCTCTACCTGTTCGGCAGCAAGGACGAGCTCCTACGGCAACTGCTCGCCCGGGCCCGCCGCGAACAGCTCGGGATGATGGCCGCGGTCCTGGCGGAGCCGAACAACGAAGCCGGTACGGCCGGTGACGGCTTCGACGCCCTGACCGACAGCCTGTGGACCTTCCTCTCCGCACCGGAACAACGCCCCATGGTGCGGCTGACGTACGAGGCCTTCCTGCTGTCCCTCAGCCACGATCCCGGCCCCTGGGCGGGCTTCGCCGGCGAGGCGGCCCGGGACTGGCTCGACCTCCTCGTACGGGCCCAGCCCCCCGACACACCGCCCGCGCTGGCGGAGACCAGGGCCACCCGGGCACTGGCCCTCATCCGGGGCCTCCTGCTCGACCTACTGGCCTGCGGAGACGACGGCCGGGTGAGAACGGCCGCGGGCCACACCTGGCAGCTGTGAACCGTCGGTGCACCGGGATTCCCTCGCGAGCCGGCGGTGCGCCGGGACGCTGGGCGAATCCGATTCCCGGTGGCCCGGATCCGCCGACCACTGCTCGCCGACCACCGACCGCCGAGCACCCGATACCACCGCCACCGACCTCACGCCTGCCCCGACTCCGCCCGCGCCGGAAGGCTCAGCACCGGGAAGCCCACTCCCGTCAGTCCCTCCGACGCCTCCCACAGCCGCTCCGCCGCCGCCACGTCACTCGCCGCCGTGCTCCGACCCACCAGCGTCGGCGCCCCGCGCATCTCCATCGGCCCGCTCGGCCCGACGTAGCTCGCGCCCGGGAGGTCCTGCGTCGCCGCGAAGAGCGTCGGCAGGGCACCCCCCTTGTCGTCCTGGGCCACGACCTTGTTGCCGACGGCCATGAGCACGCGGCTGACGGGGTTCGCGGTGTGGCTCTGGAGGTTGGTCGCCGCCCAGCCCGGATGCGCCGCGAGGGTGCGGACGCGCGAGCCCGACTCCGTGAGCCTGCGCTGGAGTTCGAGCGTGAAGAGCAGGTTGGCGAGCTTGGACTGGGAGTAGGCGCGCTGCGGGCTGTAGATGCCGTCCAGGTTCAGGTTCTCGAAGTGGATGAAGCCGTCGCCCATCCGGTGGGCGCCGGAGGAGACGGTCACCACCCGGTCGGTGATGTGCGGCAGCAGCAGGTTCGTGAGGGCGAAGTGGCCCAGGTGGTTCGTGCCGAACTGCATCTCGAAGCCGTCCCGCGTCCGCTGCTCCGGGAGCATCATCACGCCCGCGTTGTTGACCAGCAGGTCCAGCGGCCCGTCCCACCCCGCGGCGAACTCCCGTACGGACGCCAGATCCGCGAGATCCAGCCGCCGCACCTCGGCACTCCCCCTCACCTTGGCCGCCGCGGCCCGCCCCCGCTCCAGGTCCCGTACGGCGAACACGACATGCGCACCCGCGCGGGCCAACTCGGCGGCGGCCGCGAAGCCGATACCGCTGTTGGCACCGGTGACGACCGCCGTACGGCCGGAGAGGTCGGGCATCCGACTCACGTCCCACTTGCTCGTGCTCTTACTGCTGCTGGTCTTGTCCATGCCTCCCAATGTAGGCAACGACTACAATGATGTCAATGACAACAATGCTGGCACCGCCAACATCGGGATACGATGGTTCGCATGCCCGTACGCCCCTATCACCACGGAGACCTGCGCTCCGCCCTGCTCGCGAGCGCGGAGCGCACCCTGCTGGAGAAGGGGGTCGCGGCGCTGTCCCTGCGCGAACTCGCCCGGGACGCGGGGGTCAGCCATGCCGCCCCCGGCCGCCACTTCAAGGACAAGCAGGCGCTGCTCGACGCCCTGGCCCTGACCGGCTTCGAGCGCATGACCAAGGAGCTGAACGCCGCCGACAGCCCCGAGCTGACACTCGAAGCACGCCTCACCGAACTGGCCAAGACCTACGTCCACTTCGCGGTCTCGAACCCCGAGCTGCTGGAGGTCATGTACTCCCGCAAGCACGACGCGGACATCTCCGAGCAGCTGCGGGCGGCCGTGGAGGGGACGACGACCCACTTCGTACGGATCGTCGCCGACGCCCAGGAGCGGGGCGAGGTGATCCCCGGCGACCCCTGGACCATCGCCCTCGTCATCGGCGCCGCCCTGCACGGCACAGCCTCCTTCACAGCCCAGGGCACCCTCACCCCGGAGGCCGCGGTGACCGGCATCCCACCCCTGATCCACCACTTGCTGAACGGCCTCAAGCCCCGCGAGAGCGAGTGACGAACGACAACTACCTGCCGGCGCTTCCGACCGCCCCGTAACTCAACGAGCCGCCCTACGACTGGGCCGACGGCTTCGCGAGCCCCGATGCCCTAGGGGCGTGGGGCCGTGTCGGCATGCGGCTCCACCGCACGGCCACGACAAGCCGCCCGCACCCCGTCACCCCGCCCCACCGCAACACCCTTAGGGGCGCGGGGCTGCATCGACATGCGACTCCACCGCGAGGGTCCAACCGACCCCCACACCCCCACACACCCGCACACCCGCACCCCGCACGCCCTGATGCCCTAGGGGTGCGGGACTGTGTCGATATGCGGCGCCGCCGCGAGGGCGCGACCAGCCCCCACGCACTCCCAACACACCCCAACCCTCATGCCCTCAGGGGCACGGGACTGTGTCGATATGCGGCTCCACCGCACGGCCACGACAAGCCACCCTCACCCCCTCACCCCGCGTGCCCTGATGCCCTTAGGGGCGCGGGGAACTGCGCGACCAACCCCCACCCACCCGCACCCCGCAAACAACCCGAACCACCCACCCCCGACCCGGCCCCGCTCCACCCACCCGCCCCCTTGTCAACGCGCGTCCCACTGTGGATTTCCCGTGGAGAGAGTCAAGCCCGAGCCATCCCCACGCCATCCCGGCGCCATTGATCAGCAATCCCCCAACCCCCTTGAGTAACGCGGAAGTCAGAATTCCGGAACCCTCCTTGTTGTCACGTACTCAACAAGAGATGGTCATCGCGGGCCGCCGCCCCCACCGGGAACCTCACCGGTGGACCCCCCACCCGCAGGCCTCTGCCCACCTCTCTCTGGAGGCTGTACGTTGCGTACGTCACCCCCCAATTCCCCCCACATACGCGGCAACTGGCGCAGAATCGGTTCTGCCGCCGCCGCGACCGCCGCGCTCCTGATCGCCGGACTCGGCACCGCGGCCCACGCGAGCGCGGTCGCCGACACCACCACGAGCACCACGAAGGTCAGCGCCAAGACCATCGCCGCGCAGGTCGCCAAGGCCCACGTGCAGTACACGAAGGCCGGCTGCGGCGCGACCCCGAAGAAGGGCTACGCCGCGTGTAACGCGCTCCGCGTCACCGGCGGCACCACCGCCTTCATGGAGAAGCAGGCCGCGCTGAAGGGCATCGCGCCCAAGACCATCTCCCCGAAGGCCGCCTCCGCCGACCCCACCGGCTACGGCCCCACCGACATCCAGTCCGCCTACGGCCTGGCGTCCGCCGCCTCCTCCAGCGGCTCGGGCGAGACCGTCGCCATCGTCGACGCCTACGACGACCCGAACGCCGAGGCCGACCTCGCGACCTACCGGTCGTACTACGGCCTCTCGGACTGCACCACGGACAACGGCTGCTTCAGCAAGGTCAGCCAGACCGGGTCGACGACCTCCCTCCCCACCGCCGACAGCGGCTGGGCCGGCGAGGAGTCCCTCGACCTCGACATGGTCAGCGCGACCTGCCCGAACTGCAACATCCTCCTCGTCGAGGCCAAGTCGGCGAGTGACGCCAACCTGGGCACCGCGGTGAACGAGGCCGTGAAGCTGGGCGCCAAGTTCGTCTCGAACTCCTACGGCGGCTCGGAGTCCTCCTCCGACACGACGTACGACACCTCGTACTACAAGCACGCGGGCGTCGCCATCACCGCCAGCGCGGGCGACGAGGCCTACGGCGCCGAGTACCCGGCCGGCTCCCGGTACGTCACCTCGGTCGGCGGCACCGCCCTCAAGACCTCCTCGAACAGCCGCGGCTGGACCGAGAGCGTCTGGAAGACCAGCAGCACCGAGGGCACCGGCTCCGGCTGCTCCGCGTACGACGCGAAGCCCACCTGGCAGACCGACACCGGCTGCACCAAGCGCATGATCTCCGACGTCTCCGCGGTCGCCGACCCGGCCACGGGTGTCTCCGTCTACGACACCTACGGCTCAGACGGCACCGGCTGGGGCACCTACGGCGGCACCAGCGCCTCGTCCCCGATCATCGCCTCGGTCTACGCCCTCGCCGGCACCCCGGGCACCAGCGACTACCCGGCCTCGTACCCGTACGCCGCGGCCGGCACCTCCGCCCTGAACGACGTGACGAGCGGCAACAACGGCTCCTGCTCGACGAGTTACTTCTGCACCGCCGGCTCGGGCTACGACGGCCCGACCGGCTGGGGCACCCCGGAGGGCGTGTCCGCCTTCACCGGCTGACACCTCCCCGCAGAGCCTCCCCGTCGGGTCACGGGGAGCCGCCGGCAAGAGGGGGACGTGGGGTCCCCTTGGCGGAGCAAGTGGCAACGGGCCGCGGCAACCAGCCGCGGCCCGTTCGCCGTTCCGCAGCCGCCGACTCCCATGAAAAACCTGTGGGTTTGGTAAAGAGCCAGACCCTGTTCGGTAAGCCGGAAGTCAGGATTCCAGCAGCCTCTTGTTGTCGCGTACTCAACAAGAGATGGTCATCGCGGGCCGCCCCCCACCGCCGGGGAAACCGCACCGGCGAGACGCACCCGCACCGCCCCTGTTCCACCAACTCAGGAGGCTGCACCTTGCGTACCACGACCCCCAACTCCCCCCACGCGCACGGTAGATGGCGCCGCATCGGGTCCGTCGCCATAGCCACAGCCGCACTCGTCTTCACCGGCCTCGGCACCGCCGTACAGGCCGACGCCGCACAGAGCGCCACCACCTCCACGAAGGTGACCTACGCCGCCACCCCCTGTGCGACCCCCAAGCACACGGGCGACCTCACCTGCAAGTCCTACCGCGTCACCGGCGGCCTCACCGCCTTCCAGAAGATGCAGGCCGCGAAGACCGGCATCACCCCCAAGGCGGCCGACGCGACGACCCCCTCCGGCTACAGCCCGACCAACCTCCGGTCCGCCTACGGCCTGACCTCCGCCGCCGCCTCCAACGGCTCCGGTGAGACGATCGCGATCGTCGACGCGTACAACGACCCGAACGCGGAGTCCGACCTCGCCACCTACCGTTCGTACTACGGCCTTTCGGCCTGCACGACGGCCAACGGCTGCTTCAAGAAGGTCAGTCAGACCGGCTCGACGACTTCCCTGCCCTCGTCCGACGCCGGTTGGTCCGAGGAGATCTCCCTCGACCTCGACATGGCGAGCGCGATCTGCCCGCTCTGCAACATCACCCTCGTCGAGGCCACCAGCGCCAGCTACGCCAACCTCGGCACCGCCGAGAACGAGGCCGTAGCCCTCGGCGCCAAGTTCGTCTCCAACAGCTACGGCGGCTCGGAGTCCTCCTCCCAGACGACGTACGACACCTCGTACTACAACCACGCGGGCGTGGCCATCACCGTCTCCTCCGGTGACAGCGCCTACGGCGCCGAGTACCCGGCAACGTCCCGGTACGTGACGGCAGTCGGCGGCACCAAGCTCTCCACCTCCTCCACCACCCGCGGCTGGACCGAGGCCGTCTGGCGGACCTCCAGCACCGAGGGCACCGGCTCCGGCTGCTCCTCCTACGACGCCAAGCCCACCTGGCAGACCGACACCGGCTGCACCAAGCGCATGGAGTCCGACGTCTCCGCCGTGGCCGACCCCGCCACCGGCGTCTCCGTCTACGACTCCTACGGCGTCACCGCCGGCTGGTACACCTTCGGCGGCACCAGCGTCTCCGCCCCGATCATCGCCGGCGTCTACGCCCTGGCCGGCACCCCGGCCAGCGGCACCTACCCGGCGCAGTACCCCTACGACTACGCCGGCACCTCGTCCCTCAACGACGTGACCAGCGGCTACAACGGCTCCTGCTCGACGGCGTACTTCTGCACCGCCGAGACCGGCTACGACGGCCCGACCGGCTGGGGCACCCCGGAAGGTGTGTCCGCCTTCGCCAACTGACGGACGGTGACCTGCCCCCCACCCTGAACTGATCACCAGTCACATGTCGTGCCACAGTGGGTCGTGGGGGCCACACCTGGCACGGGAGAACGGGCCGCGGCATCCAGCCGCGGCCCGTTCATCATGAGAACATCAGCACGAGCAACCCGGTAATCAGGGGCTAACGACCGAACCGGACACAGGTTCCGCCCAGGCCTCATTGCCCGGCGTTACCTACCGTGATACACAGAGTGACCGTACGTAGTATTCGTACGAAACCCGCCAACCAATGACGCCAAGTCGACATCCGACGGCGTCTTTGTCGGCGACAATGATGCCTGACCTCTGCGCACCTGCAGGGGATGCGGAACTACCCACCAGGGGCGGTGACTTACATGCTCTTTGCGGCCGACAAGGGAGACATCAACACCATCATCGGCGGGATCGCTCCGGACTGGGGCCCCTTCGGCAGCCTGGGCAACGAGGCGAAGGTGATGATCGAGGTCGTGATGGCGGTCGCCATCCTGCTCTGCCTCGGAATCGCCGTATGGGGTGCCGCCAAACAGCGCATCGGCGCGACGGCGCTCCGCGACACCTTCAGCGCGGAGCAGGGCAAGGGCCTCATCATCGCCGGTCTGACCGGGGTCTTCATCATCGGCTCCCTCGGCACCCTCTTCACGATCGTGTACGGCATGGCCGTATAGCCAAGCCCGGTAGGTCCCCCGCTTCCCACCCCACCCGCCCGTCGCGCCCACCGGCTGAGGTTGCGTTTCCCTGATGTCGAGTCACCACACCGCGCCCGCGCGGGAACCAGCACGGCTACCGTCGTACTTCCAGATGTTTCTGGACGACGGCGAAGGGGCGTACCCGGCATGAGTCCCGGAGACGAGCACGAGACCTCCGGCGGTTACGGCGGCACCGGCCAGACCCGCACACGTCTGCCACAGGGCGGCGGAGACGTGTACGGCGGCGCCCGCCGAGGCGGCCGATCGTCATCAAGAAGCCTGGTGACGGTGGTCG
Source organism: Streptomyces sp. NPDC050508 (assembly GCF_040655155.1). Lineage (NCBI taxonomy): Bacteria > Bacillati > Actinomycetota > Actinomycetes > Kitasatosporales > Streptomycetaceae > Streptomyces > Streptomyces sp. NPDC050508. Next base: position 7,200 of record NZ_JBFAJJ010000009.1, on the reverse strand, counting down.
GAGTCGTAGTACTCCTCATTGCCGCAATCGCCTTCGCGAACCGCGGAGGAGGGGATTCCTCATCGACCGACGGCAACACGGCAAGCGGCTCGAAGCCGGATGCCGCCTCCACGGCAGCGAGCGGGACGAAGCCGGTGGAGTCGAAGACGAGCGGGATTCCGGCCGGGTTCGCACACACTCAGCAGGGCGCGGAGAGCGCGGCGACCAACTACGCCACAGTGCTCGTCTCGGCCGACATCCTCAAGCCGGCCCGGCGGAGCGAGATCGTGCAGCAGGTCTTCGCCGCCGACAAGCAGGTCTCGCTGGAGAACAGCCTCGACCACGCCTACTCCAAGGACTTCCTGGGCAAGCTCGGCCTGGACGCGAACGGCAACGCGACCGCGGGCAACACCTACATCTCCCGCACCGTGCCCATCGGCACCAAGGTCACGGGCTACTCGGACACCGCAGCAACGGTCGAAGTCTGGTGCACCGGGCTGTACGGCACAGCAGGCACGACCTCGACCAACCCGGTGACCAGCGACTGGTTCACCCTGACCCTCCGGTTGCGCTGGAGCGACAACGACTGGAAGGCCGACAGCTTCTCCCAGAAGGACGGCCCCGCCCCGGTCCCCGGCGACAACAAGGCATCCACCGCCGACGACATGGCCAAGGCCGTCCAGGAGTACGGAGGGTTCACCTATGCCCGGTAGCTCGCGTCGCGTACTCAAGGTCGCGGCCGCTTTCACCGCCGTACAGACCACTGCCGTGCTGTGGGCCACCCAGGCTGTCGCGGCACCCTCACCGACCCCGTCGCCCTCGAAGTCCGCACAGTGCAAGCTCCTCGTCGGCCAGGCCAAGGACATCTGCGAGACCGGCAAGGGTGGTGCCACCTCCGGCACGACCCCCAGCACCACCGACACCCTCGACCCCCTCTCCTCCCTCGCCAAGGGTTGCGCCGAAGCCGCCTCCTGGACCATCGACAAGCTCAGCGTCGCCGTCAAGGACACCGCGACCGTCGACTTCACGAACTCCAAGTTCCTTCAGCAGTACGCCGTCGTCTTCGCCGCGTCCACGATCCTCACCCTCCTCCTGTGGCTCCTCGCGGTAGCGAAGCGCGCGGTCCGAGGCGTCCCCCTCACCACCGCGATCTCCGAGGCCGTCGGCTTCCTCTGGCTCACGGTCATCGCCTCCGCGTTCACCCCCCTGATCCTGTACACCGTCGTCTCCGCCACGGACGGCATCACGGATGTCCTCGCGAAGACGACCGGCAACCAGGACACCTTCTTCGGCAACTTCTCCGGCGCCCTCGCCAAGGGAAACAACATCGGCGGCGGCCCGATCATGCTGATCGTCGTCTCCCTGGTCAGCATCCTCGCCGCCGGCGTCCTCTGGCTGGAGCTCGTCATCCGCGCCGCCCTCCTCTACGTCGGCGCCCTCCTCGGCACCGTCGTCTACGCGGGCCTCGTCGACAAGAACCTGTGGGGCCACGTCCGCCGCTGGGCCGGCATCATGATCGCGGTGATCCTGGTGAAACCGGTCATCGTGATCGTGCTGGGCCTGGCCGGCGCCCTGTCCACCGCCGACGGCCCGGACTCCTTCTCCGCCGTCGTCTCCGGCCTCGCGATCATCCTGCTCGCCATCTTCGCCAGCGCGATGATCTACCGCTTCGTCCCCGGCTTCGGCGACGACATCGCCAACGGCCGCAACAACCGCATCATGCAGGGCGCCGAGGGCAAGGCCGCCGCGGTCATCAGCTCCCCGGCGACCATGGTCGCCCAGGGCATCAAGACCCACAGCGCCCGCACGAACGACGGCGGGGGCGGCCAGTCCTCGTCCGGCGGCGGCGCCCGCCCGTCCAATCCGGTCTCCGGCGGCGTCGCGGCCCACAGCAGCCGCCCGTCGAGCGGTGGCGGCGGAGCTGTCCCCTCCGCCGCGCCCCCGCCCCGCCAGAGCCCGGCGAACACCCCGCACGCCAGCAACGCCCGCAACAACCGCACGGGAGGTGAAGGGCGTTGACGACAGAGTCCCACCTGTCCCATCCGATCACGCCCCGCCGGACATATCTCATCGGCCGAGCCCGGCCGAACGCGATCGTCGGCAAGAATCGCGAGACCGGCGAGATCGCGCTCATCATCATGGGCGCGTTCCTCGGCATGATGAGCGGACTCCTCGTCCCCGTCCTGTCCCTGCGCATCGTGCTGCTGACGGGCTTCCCGATGCTGGCGCTGATGGCGGTCTACGTGCCGTACAAGCGCCGCACGTTCTACAAGTGGTTCGAGATCAACCGCAGTTACAAGCGGACCCTGCGCAACGGCACGACGTACCGCTCCTCCGTCATGGAGGCCGGCGTCCACCTCGACGGGCGCGAGGTCGAGATCGGCCCGCCGCCGGGCATCGGCCGCATCAACTGGCTGGCCGCCCCCTTCGGCCCGGACGAGATCGCCGTACTCCTGCACGCCGACCGCCGTACGGTCACCGCGGCGATCGAGATCGAGGGCCCGGGCGTCGGCCTGCGCGACAGCGAGGACCAGGAAGCCCTCGTCGACCGCTTCGGCACGCTCCTCAAGCACGTGGCGAACGGCGACGGCTTCGTCACCCGCATCCAGATGCTCGCCCGCACCCTCCCCGCCGACCCGGACGCGCACGCCAAGGACGTGGCCATGCGCGGCGACGAGAAGGCACTGACCTGGCTGCAACAGTCGTACGACCAACTGCAGTCGATGGTGTCCACCAGCAGCGAGCAGCACCGCGCCTACCTCGTCGCCTGCATGCACTTCAACCGCGAACTCTCCGCCGAGGCCCACGCGATGGCCCGCGCCTCGCGCCCCCAGGCGGGCCGCAAACTCGACCGGGACGCGGGCCTCGCGGTCGTCATGGCACGCGAGTTGACGGACATCTGCTCCCGCCTCCAGGAAGCCGACATCCGCGTACGGCAGCCCCTCGGCCAGGGCCGTCTCGCCTCCCTCATCCACTCCATGTACGACCCGGACCACCCCATCGACCACCTCCAGGCGATGACGAAGCGCAACGCCTGGCCGGCCGAACTCGACGCCATGGAACCGACGTTCCTCCAGGCGAAGACCCGTGAGTCGTCGACCCGCGAGCCGTGGTGCCACGCCACGGCCTGGGTGAAGGAGTGGCCGATGACCCCGGTCGGCGTCAACTTCCTTGCCCCGCTGCTGGTCCACACCCCGGACGTCATCCGCACGGTCGCCGTCACGATGGACCTCGAACCCACAGAGGTCGCCATCGAGCGCATGCTGACCGAAAAGACGAACGACGAGGCCGACGCCTCCCGCGCCGCCAAGATGAACCGCACCGTCGACCCCCGCGACGTCGCCGCCCACGGTCGCATGGACCAGCGCGGCGAGGACCTGGCGAGCGGCGCGGCCGGCGTGAACCTCGTCGGCTACATCACCGTCTCCTCCCGAAACCCCGAGGCCCTCGCGCGCGACAAGCGCACGATAAGGGCGTCCGCCGGCAAGTCGTATCTGAAGCTGGAGTGGTGCGACCGCGAGCACCACCGCGCGTTTGTGAACACACTGCCGTTCGCCACCGGCATCCGGAGGTAGGGCTCAGATGCGGGATCCGCTGTCCATCCTCACCGACGCCTTCACGTCCTTCCTCTTCGGAAAGATCGAGTCGACCCGACTCCCGGTCCGCACCTCAACAGGCCAGGCCCAGGCGGTCTACCTGCCCACGGCCGCCCCCGGCCTCGGCGACTCGGGCGTCATCATCGGCCGCGAGGTCTACTCCGGCAAGGGCTACATCTACGACCCCTTCCAGCTCTACGGCCAGCAACTCCCCGCCCCCCACTGGCTGGTCCTCGGCGAGTCGGGCAACGGCAAGTCGGCCCTGGAGAAGACGTACGTCCTACGACAACTGCGCTTCCGCGACCGCCAGGTCGTCGTCCTCGACGCACAGGGCGAGGACGGCGTCGGCGAATGGAACCTGATCGCGGAAGAGTTGGGGATAACCCCCATCCGCCTGGACCCAACTGCCGCCCTGGACATGGGAATCCGCCTCAACCCCCTCGACCCGGCGATCACCACCACGGGCCAACTCGCCCTGCTCCGCACCATCATCGAGGTGGCGATGGGCCACGGCCTCGACGAACGCTCCGGCTTCGCGCTGAAGGTGGCGCACGCCTACGTCAACGAGACGATCGTCGAACGCCAGCCGGTCCTCATGGACATCGTCGAGCAACTACGCCACCCCGAACCGGAGTCGGCCGAGGCGATGAATGTCGCCATAGACGACGTACGGGCCTGGGGCCTGGACGTCGCCCTCGTCATCGACCGCCTGGTCGACGGCGACCTCCGCGGCATGTTCGACGGCCCGACGACGGTGGGCATCGACCTGGATGCGCCGTTGATCGTCTTCGACCTGTCCCACATCGACCGCAACTCCATCGCCATGCCCATCCTGATGGCGATCGTCGGCGTCTGGCTGGAGCACACCTGGATCCGCCCCGACCGGAAGAAGCGCATCTTCCTGGTCGAGGAGGCCTGGCACATCATCAACAGCCCCTTCGTGGCCCAACTCTTCCAGCGCCTGCTGAAGTTCGGCCGACGGTTGGGTCTGTCGTTCGTGGCGGTGGTCCACCACCTGTCGGACGTGGTCGACGGAGCCGCGGCAAAGGAAGCCGCAGCAATCCTGAAAATGGCGTCGACGCGAACGATCTACGCCCAAAAGGCGGACGAAGCCCGAGCAACCGGGCGGGTGTTGGGACTGCCACGCTGGGCGGTGGAGATCATCCCCACCCTCACCCCCGGCATCGCGGTCTGGGACGTCAACGGCAACGTCCAGGTGGTCAAACACCTGATCACCGAGACGGAACGCCCCCTCGTCTTCACCGACCGCGCGATGACCCAGTCCTCCCGCGACCACGACCGCGAACTGACCGACGACGCCCTGCGCGCCGCCGAGTTGGAGGCGGAGGAACGCGCGGCGGCCTTCATGGAACAGCACCTGAGCGATCTCGACGGCTCCTCCGAGTCCACGGTGGCGTGAACGGCGGTGGCATGACATGAGACCGGACGACGGCGGACGCGAGCGCCAAGGGGGCATCCCCGACGGCCTGTTGGTGGGCCTGCTCGCGTTCCTCATCGGCATGACCCTGCTGGTGTGGTCGGCCACAGGCCTGGCCGCCCTGTTCTCCAAGGGCGCCTGGCCGACGGGCGTGACCTTCGCCCGCACCCCCATGGCCATGCGCCACCTGATCGCCCAGCCCCACGACATCACCGGCGCCTGGCCGCAGTCCCCACCCGCCCAGTTCTCCGGCTACGGCCTCTTCTGGGGCCTGTTCATCGGCCAGTTGATGATCCTGGTCGTCCTGGCGGTGTTCGTGATGGGCACGGTGGCGAGATGGCGGGCGGTACGGGCGAGGGCGCGGGCGAAGAGCCTGGCCGCCCCGCCCTCACCGGAGCCCCAAGAGGTACCGATACAGCGCCCGGAACCACCACAGCAACAACAACCGCAGCCGACGGTCCTCCTGGAACAGGCGCCCCCTGCACCGCACTTGGGGACTTCTCTGTCCAACGGCGAACGGGTGGGCGGGTGGGAAAAAGTCTTCCTGGCGACGGCGGAAAGTCGCCAGTCCACAGCCACCCAAGCCGTACGGGACGCAGAAGGCCCAGCCCTGGTAGTCACGTCCAACAAAACGGTCTGGCAGGACACAAAAGACGCCAGAGCCAAACTGGGCCCGGTCCTCCTCTACGACCCCACCCACCTCTGCGACACCCCGGCCCGCCTCCACTGGTCCCCCACCACAGGCTGCGAGGACAAACAAACGGCGGTGAAAAGAGCCACCGCGCTGCTCGCCCCGGTAAGACCGACGGCAAAGATCGACCAGGCGGTGGCCGACACAGCCGAAACGCTCCTGCGGAGCTACCTGCACGCAGCCGCGATCGACGGCCGCACCATCCGCCACGTGCACCGCTGGTCCCAGGGCACCCAGATCCAGGACGCGGTACGCATCCTCCGCACGAACCCCAAGGCAGCCCCCGGCGCAGCAGGCGAACTGGAAGCGGCACTCACGTCCCACCCCGAACGCCGGGACATCGCCCAGGAGTTGACGAGCCGCGCACTGTCCTCCCTCTTCACGGTCAACATCCGCGAAGCCTGCACACCCAACAGAACTGACGCCCTCTCCTTGGATTCCTTCGCGAACGAAGGGGGCACGCTCTATCTGGTCGGTGAATCCATCGAGGACCCCCGTACGAATCCGGGCGCGATGCCTCTCCTCACCGCCCTCGCATCAAGCGTGGTCGAGCGCGGCCGGCACATGGCCGAACGGTCATCGGCCGGTCGCCTCGACCCACCAATGACGCTTGTCCTGGACGACGTAGCGGCTGTAGCCCCGCTCCCCCAACTCCCGGAGCTCCTCGCCACGGGAGCGGACCGAGGCCTGCCGACCCTGGCCCTGCTCCGCTCCAGAGAACAGGCCAGGGCCCGCTGGCCCCACCACGAACTACCGGTCTAGCAAGCAGACTTACGTCGACTACGGCTACGGCCGCTCGACCGCCATCTCAAGCTCACGTTCGTCCGCGTTCGCGCCGAGCGGCACGGTGATGCCCGTGGGGATGAAGCCGATCTTGCCGTAGAACCGCCGGGCCCGCTCGTTGTCCTCATGCACGATGAGCCGCACCCGCTCGACACCGCGCCCCCAGGCCCACTCCAGCGCCGCGTCGAAGAGCACCTCGGTCAGTCCGATGCCCCGGACCTCCGGCCGCACGAACACCCCGACGATGTGCCCCTGCTTCCGCTCGACCGCAAAGCCGGCCCAGTCGACGGTCCCGGCCTCCTCAAGCAGCACGGTCGCCGTACCGACCCACTCCCCGTCCGGCCCCTCAGCAATGACCTGCTGAGCCCCTTCAGCACCTTCAGCGGCTCCTACGGCCCGCTCCTGATAGAAGGAGTCAGGCCTGGCCAGCGCCGTGTCGTAGGTCTCCAGGAAGGCAAGGTGCGCGACGGGATCCTGCAGGGCAACGAGCCGCAGCTCCTTCGCCGCGGCCCACTCGTCGGCGCGTATCGAACGGATCTTGTAGTTCATGCCAGCAACGGTAGCCGAAACGCAGAAAACCCCCGTACCGAATAAACGGTACAGGGGTTTTCGCAATATTTGTTCGGCGGCGTCCTACTCTCCCACAGGGTCCCCCCTGCAGTACCATCGGCGCTGTAAGGCTTAGCTTCCGGGTTCGGAATGTAACCGGGCGT
>NZ_JBFAJJ010000008.1:411814-433303 GCF_040655155.1 Streptomyces sp. NPDC050508 | reverse complement strand
AACTGCCCTACCCCACCGGGTACCCCGGCCCCCCCCGCCCCGGGGCGTCCGCACAGGGGCGCCCGCCCCACCTCCCCGAAAGAGGACCCATGGCCACCGTCCTTTCCGTCTCCGGCAGCCCCTCCGTCTCCTCCCGCACCAATCGCCTCCTGCGCCACCTCGACAAGCGGCTGATCGCCCAGGGCCACGAGGTGATCCCGCTCGATGTGCGCACCATCCCCGCCGAGGCCCTGCTCGGCGCGGACTTCCGCCACCCGGCCATCGTCGAGGCCACCGAACTGTTCGCCCGCGCCGACGGAGTGGTCGTGGGCACCCCCGTCTACAAGGCGTCCTACTCCGGAGTCCTCAAGGCGCTGCTCGACCTGCTGCCGCAGTATGCCCTCACTGGGAAGACCGTGCTGCCGCTCGCCACGGGTGGGTCCACCGCACATGTGCTCGCCATCGACTACGCGCTCCGCCCGGTGCTGAACTCCATGGGTGCGGCCCACATAGTCCAGGGCTGGTTCACCCTCGACAAGGACATCACCGCCCACGAGGACGGCTCGCTCACCGTCGCCCCGGCCACCACCGAGGCGCTCACTCAGGTGGTGGACCAGTTCTCGGCCGCTCTAGGCCGCACGCCGCTCCTGGCCGCGGCGAGCTGACCACCATGACCGCCCATGAGCCTGCCCGTGCGCCCGCCCACGTGATCGCCGACGACGCGGAGGCCCTCGCTCTCGCCGCCGCGCTGGCCGACGAGTTCCGGGCCGGGGCCTCCGCGCGCGATTCCGAACGCAGGCTTCCACGCGCCGAGTTGGACCGCCTGTCGGACTCCGGACTGCTCGCCGTCACCGTGCCCGCGGACCACGGCGGAGCCGACGTGAGCGCGGAGACCCTCGCGGAGATCTTCCGCCTGCTCGGTTCGGCCGACGGCAGCCTCGCCCAGATCCCGCAGAGCCACTTCGCCTACGTCAATGTGATCCGCCGTCAGGGCAGCCCGGACCAGCGGAAGTTCTTCTTCGCCGAGCTGCTGGCCGGTCGCCGCTTGGGCAACGCCCAGTCGGAAGCCGGCACCAAACACGTCCAGGACATCCGCACCCGGCTGACCCGACAGTCCGACGGCTCGTACCGACTGACCGGCGTCAAGCACTACTCCACCGGCGCCCTCTTCGCCGACTGGATCCCCGTCCTCGCCCGCACCGAGGACGACAACCTCCATGTCGCGTACGTCCCGAGCGACGCCGAGGGCGTCACGGTGGTCGACGACTGGGACGGAATGGGCCAGCGTACGACGGCCAGCGGCACGGTCCGGCTGGAGGCGGTCGCCGTCCCCGCCGACCGCGTTCTGCCACACCACCTCACCTTCGAAGGACCGCAACTCCACGGTGCGGTGGCCCAGTTGCTGCACGCGGCCATCGACGCCGGGATCGCCGGGGGAGCACTGGTCGAGGCCGTCGAGTTCGTACGGACGAAGAGCCGCCCCTGGTTCGAGAGCGGGGTCGCGACCGCCGCCGAGGACCCGCTGCTGATCCAGCGGTTCGGTGAACTCGCCATCCAGGTAAGGGCGTCCGAGGCCCTGCTGATCCAGGCGGCCAAGGCGGTGGACGCGGCGCGCGCCGACCTGAACGACCACTCGGCGGCGGAGGCCTCCATCGCTGTCGCGGCGGCCAAGGTGCACGCGGCGCAGACCGCCGTGGAGGTGGCGGGCGCGCTGTTCGAGGTGTCGGGAACCCGCTCTGCCCTCAACTCGCTGAATCTGCACCGGCATTGGCGTGACGCCCGCACCCACACCCTGCACGACCCGGCCCGCTGGAAGATCCAGCACATCGGCCGCTATGTGCTGAACGGCACCAGGCCACCCCGCCACGGCCTCCTCTGACCCACCTACAGGACAGCCCAGATCGGAGACCCCCGTGTCCCTCACCTTCCACTGGTTCCTCCCCACCAACGGGGACAGCCGCCATGTCGTGGGCGGCGGTCACGGCACCCCCGCCACCGCCTCCGGACGGGACCGGCCGCCCACGGTCGCCTATCTGAGCCAGATCGCCCGCGCGGCGGAGGACCTCGGCTTCGTGGGCGCCCTCACGCCCACCGGCGCCTGGTGCGAGGACGCGTGGCTCACCACCGCGATGGTCAGCCAGAACACCGAACGCCTGAAGTTCCTGGTCGCGTTTCGGCCCGGCTTCGTCTCGCCGACGCTCGCCGCGCAGATGGCGTCCACGTTCCAGCGGCAGACCGGCGGACGGCTGCTCCTGAACGTCGTCACCGGCGGCGAGAGTCACGAGCAGCGGGCCTACGGGGACTTCCTCGACAAGGACGACCGCTACCGTCGTACCGGCGAATTCCTGGAGATCGTACGGCAGTTGTGGGACGGGAAGACCGTCGATCTGGCCGGCGAGCACCTGCGCGTCGAGGACGCGAAGCTGGCGCGGCTGCCCGACCCCGTGCCCGAGGTGTACTTCGGGGGCTCGTCGCCGATCGCGGGGGAGATCGCCGCCAAGTACGTGGACGTGTACCTCACTTGGGGTGAACCGCCGGCCCAGGTCGCCGAGAAGATCGCCTGGATCAGGGGGCTGGCGGCGAAGGAGGGGCGGACACTTCGGTTCGGCATCCGGCTGCATGTGATCACGCGTGACACGTCCGCGGAGGCCTGGGCCGAGGCGAACCGGCTGCTCGAAGGATTCGACGCCGCAACCGTGAAGTCCGTGCAGGCCGGGCTTGCTCGGAGTGAGTCCGAAGGGCAGCAGCGGATGCTCGCGCTGCACGGCGGGAGCCGGGACGGGCTGGAGATCCATCCCAACCTGTGGGGCGGGATCGGGCTCGTGCGGGGTGGTGCCGGGACGGCTCTGGTCGGCAGCCATGAGGAGGTCGCCGAGCGGATCAAGGAGTATGCGGCGCTGGGGATCGAGGAGTTCGTGCTGAGCGGGTATCCGCACCTGGAGGAGGCGTACTGGTTCGGGGAGGGAGTGCTGCCGAGGCTGGCGGCGCAGGGGGTGTGGCAGCACCCTGTCGGTGAGCAGCGGGCTTCTGCGGCACAGGTGCCGTTTGCCGGTTGATGTGTGTCGGTGGGCGCGTGGTCAGAACCAGTGCAGGCAGTGCGGGGAGCGGTCGGCGCGGAAGAGGGCGTCGGCGAGGGTGGCCGCGTCCGGGCGGTGGGCCCGGATGTGTCCGGCCCGTACGAGCGTGCTGGGGGCGGTGCCGCCGAGATAGACCGAGCCCAGGTCGCTTACGTCCAGGGACAGGTCGGGCTCCCGGTCCGTCGGCACGCAGTCGGCCTTGCCGTCCCGGACGGTCAGCAGGTAGCGGCCGTGCTCGCCGAGGAACGGGTCGTCGACGTCGAGGACGAGCTCGCCGTCCATGAACCAGCCGCGCGCGGTCAGCGCACGCGGGATGTCCAGCAGCCGCACCCACAGCCAGTCCATGTCGCCGCTCACCTCGGCGGCGCGGAAGTCCGCCAGCTGCCAACGCAGCGGGTGCTGGGGCGGGACGTGCTTGAACACGACCTGGGAGACCAGGTCGTGGCCGAGTACGAACCGGGCCAGGGCCGTGAAGACGGCGTCGTCGGTGGTGATGGTCTCGTCGACCGTCAGGGTGCCGGACTCGATCGCATAGCTGGCGTACCCGTCCGGGATGCCGTCGGCGTCACGGTGAACGGCGACGTAGCGCTGCGCCGGCGAGATCGGGGGCTGCCCCGCCCGCAGGGCCCACCAGCGGTGCGGCCGGGACAGCGCGCCGGGCTGGGCGCGGCGGTACCGGTCGTAGACCTCTTCCAGGATCTCGCCGCACTCGGCACGACGCAGCACCTCGACCGAGCCGATGTCCGAGCCGATGTCCGAGCCGCTGTCCGGGCCGGTCGCCGGTGCGTCGGCCGTTCCGCGCGCCCGGGGAGCGGCGAGGGCGCCCTTGTGGCGCGGCACCGTCAGCCGTGCCGTATAGGTCGCCGGTCCGTAGCCGAACCTGCCGTAGATCGTGGCCTCGGAGGCCAGCAGCACGGAGAGGAACTCCCCGCGGGCCCGCAGTTCGGCGAGCTGATGCCGCATCATCGCGCTGAGCACGCCCTGGCGCCGGTGTGAGGGCAGCACGCCGACTGCGGTCACCCCGGGCGCCGGGACGAGGATCTCCCCGGGCAGGGTCAGCTCGAAGGAGTACGCGGCGGCCGTGCCGACAGGCCGCCCGTCCGCCGTGAGGGCGAGCACGCCGCGGTCCATTTCGAGTGCCGACCACCAGAGCCCGCCGCCCTCGACCGGGGTTTCCGGGAAGAGCCCGAACGCGGCATGGACTGTGTCGACGAAGACGTCATGGTCCTCGTCGGTCGTGGGACGGATCTCCATCGCTGCCGCTGCCTCCCTGGATACCGGCACCATCTCCCGTGGTGTCCCGCCACAGTGCAGCGTTGCTCCGCGACCGGGTCAAGCGAATTACGGCCGGTCACTCTGGGTGGCAGAGTCGGCCAGTGCCTTCAGATGGGCCCGCCTCGACTCCGCCGTCTGGCCCTGAACCAGCAGGAACAGGGCTTCCCGCGCGAGGCGTTGGGCCTTGCTCGTCAATGACAGTGATCTGCCGCCGCCAGCCACCACCGCCGCCGTGGTCGCCGTCATCAGCACCTCGTACGCCTGTGTCCTGAGCGCCAGCCGTTCCGCCAGGTGCTCGTGCGGTACGGGCTGGTCGGCCAAGGCGTAGGCCTGCTTGCGCACCTCGTACAGGCGGGTGCGGATCGGACCTGACGTGTCGTCGTCCAGCAGGGCGAGGGCCGCCTGCGCGACACCGAAGACCGCCGGTGACGCGTTCGTGGGTTTCGGGCGGTCGGTCTTCGCCCACTCCGCGTACGGCGCGCGCAGGGCCACCGCTTCCTCCGGCAGCCACAGGCCGTCCAGTTCCAGCGACACCGTCCGGGACGCGGTGAGCGCGGCCAGCCGCATCGGGTCGGACGGCCGCAGCCCCTCCTGCTCCCGCGCCTCCGCGAACGCGAACAGCGCCTCGTCCGCGTCCGTCACCCCCGCGAGCAGCATCACGTCGTTCAGGCCCCAGCCCGTGTACCAGGGCACCGTCCCGTCGAAGCGCCAACCGCCCCGCTCCCGCGTGACCCGCACCGGGATCCGCGGATACGCCCGCAGGTGCGCGTACGCCACCCCGGACATCAGCTCGCCCCGTGCCAGCGGGCCCAACAGGCGCTCCCGTACCGGCAGTTCACTCCTCGCCAGTGTCATGACCGGCGTGTGGTGCTGTGTCTGCACGAACCACGTCGAGCAGCACGCCCCGGCCAGGATCTCCGCCGTCTCCCGGGCCACCGCGGCCGGTGCCGCCGAGCCGCCGTAGGCCACGGGTGCGCTCACGCCCAGCAGGCCGGACCGTTTGATCGCCTCGATGTGGCTCGCCGGGACGCCCTCCTGGTCGACCCGTTCGGCGTGCGGGGCGAGGAGGTCGTCCGCGAGCCGGCGGGCGCGGGTGACGAGGACGTGGGAGGTCATGCGGGAGATTCTGCCGATCGGGCGGGTCGGCCACGCGCGACGCTCCGGCCCGTGTCGTAGGACACGGGCCGGAGCGGTGGGAACGCGAGGGGTCAGTCCGCCGAGCGTACGGCGGGCATCGCCAGGTCGACCGGGCCGGTGGCGCCCGGTGCGCTCTTGCAGGAGTCGTGGCAGTCCTTCTCCAGGCTGCAGCACAGGGAGCAGATCGCGCCGGAGTGGAAGGGGCAGTTCGCCACGTCGGGGCGCTCGAAGTCCGTTGTGCAGACAGTGCAGTTGAGGATGACGGCCGAGGGGAGTCCGTCCGCGTCGAGCAGCGGCTCTGCCAGGTCGTCGAGGCGGGCGATGTAGTACTTGCCCTTGGTGAGGTACGCGAACAGGGGCGAGAGGACCATCGCCAGGAACAGGGCGATGAAGGGCGAGTAGGCCTTGGCGTAGTCGCCGAACGCGTTGAAGTACGCGGCGATGGAGACCGCCGACGCGATGAGCATCGAGCCGAAGCCGACCGGGTTGAAGTTGTACAGGTGGGCGCGCTTGAACTCGATGTAGGACGGGCTGAGTTTGAGCGGCTTGTTGATGACCAGGTCGGCGACGACCGCGCCGATCCAGGCGATGGCCACGTTGGAGTAGAAGCCGAGGACCGTGTTGAGGAAGCCGAAGACGCCGCCCTCCATCAGGGCCAGGGCGATGCCGACGTTGAGGAAGATGTAGACCACGCGGCCCGGGTGACGGTGTGTCAGACGGGAGAAGAAGTTCGACCAGGACAGCGAACCGGAGTACGCGTTCGTCGAGTTGATCTTCACCTGGGACAGGATCACGAAGAACGTGGCCAGGCCCAGGGCGACCGGAGCGGCGAAGGTCTTGAAGCCGTGCACGTACTGCTGGATGGGCTCGTTGGCCTTGGCCAGGCCCACGCTGCCGGCGATGTAGAAGGCGAGGAACGCGCCGCCCATCTGCTTGGCCGCGCCGAGGACCACCCAGCCCGGTCCTGCCGAAAGCACCGCCCCCCACCACTTCTTCGCGTTCTCGGGGGTCTTGTCGGGCATGAAGCGCAGGTAGTCGACCTGCTCACCGATCTGCGCGATCAGCGACAGCGCCACACCGGCACCCGCGCCGACGCCGAGCATGCTGATGCTGGAACCGGTGGGGGAGTTGCCCGCGAAGTGCGTGAACTGCGAGAACTTGCCGGGCTCCTGGATCGCGATGGACACGAACGGCGCGACCATCAGCACCAGCCACACCGGCTGGGTCCACACCTGCATCTTGGAGAGCGCGGTCATGCCGTAGATCACCAGCGGCAGGATGATCAGCGAGCAGATCAAGTAGCCGACGGCGAGGGGGATATGGAGGCCCAGATCCAGGGCCTGCGCCATGATCGAGCCCTCCAGGGCGAAGAAGATGAAGGTGAAGCTGGCGTAGATCACCGACGTCAGCGTCGAGCCGAGGTAGCCGAAGCCGGCGCCCCGGGTCAACAGGTCCATGTCGATCGAGTACTTGGCCGAGTAGTACGAGATCGGGATGCCGGTGAGGAAGATCGTCACCGCTGCCGCGAGGATCGCCACCATGGCGCTGGAGAAGCCGTTGGAGATCGCGATGGAACCGCCGATGGCGAAGTCGGCGAGGTACGCGATGCCGCCCAGAGCGGTGGTGGCCACCACATAGGGCGTCCAGCGGCGGAAGGACTTCGGCGCGTAGCGCAGCGAGTAGTCCTCCAACGTGTCGTTCTTCGCCCAGTCGTTGTAGGTCCGTCCGGCAGCCGTTGCCGGCGCCTCTTTGTCGACGATCTCCGTCACGACACTTCCCTCTTCCACGGGTGTGGGTCATCTCCCGGACGGCCCGGGGGAGTTGGACGGAAGAGTCACGCCGAATTGTTTCCCGGCCGTTTCGCCTGCTTTAAATGGAAGGGATTTCAAAATTCTTTTGGCGACGCGCGTAGATTTAATCAATGCTTCCTGTGGAAACTATTCCTGCGGGAAGGTACTCTCGGTCCGAGCGGATGGGGGAGGTCAGAGTTGGGCGACGATGTCGAAGTCGAAGGCGTCCGCCCGTGCCAGGTACAGCCGTTGACGGAGGTGGTTGCCGTGCAGGCGCAGTACGCCTCTCGGGCCCTCGTACGAGACGGTGCCGCCCACCGCGCACATGGCGCCCACATCGAGCGACCGCGCCTGCTCGGCGAGTGCTGCCAGCAGTCGTACGCCTTCGAAACACGACTCGCCGAGGCTGCCCACGACGGGTGCCTCCACGCCGAACCGGGCCGCGTAACGGCCGCTGAAATCAAGGCTTTCGGCGGTGGCCAGGGTCTCGAAGTACCCGGCCGCCGCCCACAGTCCCTCGGTGGCCTCCGCGCCGGTGGACAGCAGGATGTTCTCGTCCATGTGGGTGCTCAGCCGCAGACACCGCTGCTGCAACCCGTGTGCGGCGAACGCCCTGTTGAAGCGTGCCGCGTCGTCCCCGACCAGCAGCATCAGGACGGCGTCCGCCTCGCACCGCTCGATGTGCCGCAGCACCGGCCCGAACTCGTAGGTCCCCAGCGGCACGAACACCTCGTCGCGCACCCGGCCGCCGCACTCCAGGGCGTACCGGCGCGCGGCCCGGGCGGTCACCCGGGGCCACACGTAGTCGTTGCCCACCGTGCACCAGCGCCGTACGCCGGTCGCCTCCGTCAACAGCCGCATGGCGGGCAGGAGTTGGGCCGCGTCGGTCTCGCCGGTGAGGAACACGCCCGGTGTGCGCTCGCCGCCCTCGTACTGCGCGGTGTAGACGTACGGCACCCGGCCGGCGATGCGCGGCAGCAGCGCCTTGCGGACCGCCGAGGTGTGCCAGCCCACCACCGCGTCGACCGCGCGCATCGACACCAGGACCTCGACCTCGGCCGCCACCCGCTCCGCCGGCGCGCCGCCGTCCACCACTACCAGCCGGACCTCGCGGCCCAACACGCCACCGGTGGCGTTGAGTTCCTCCACGGCGAGTTGCGCGGCCAGTTCGCAGGACGGGCCGAAGACGCCCGCCGGGCCTTGCAGGGGCACGACCAGTGCCACGACCAGAGTCCTGATCGGGCCGCTGATCCGCCCGGGCGGCAGCGGATGCAAAGGACCACCTCCGTGAGGGCATGAGGGCACGGATACCCGTCCCGGCCCCGGCGCCCTCGCAGAGGCTCGTAATCTGAACCGCACAGTAGACCTACCGGAAGGACAGCGGCAATGTCGTCCGTACCGTCGCCGGGCCTCGCCCACCTGCTGAGTCACGCCGAGCGGCGGCTGGGCCTGCGCATGACCGCCGTACTGGCCGAGGAGGACTGCTCGGTCGAGCAGTGGCGCGTCCTGTCGATCATCGCCGACGGCAAGGGCCACCCGATGACCGAGATCGCCGACCAGGCCCTGATGCCGGCGCCGAGCCTCACCAAACTCGTGGACCGGATGGTCGCCGACAACCTGGTCCACCGCCGCCCCGACCGCGCCGACCGCCGCCGTGTCCTGCTCCACCTCACCGCCCGGGGCCGTACCCTCCACCAGCGCGCGGCCCGTCGCCTCCTCGCCGATCAGACCCGGCTCCTCGACGCGATCGACGACCACGGCGACCTCGTACGACTGCTTGCCCGGCTCACGGCGGCGCTTGACCGGGAGCCTGCGGAGGGGCCGAGGGACGAACCCGTCGGCGAACCCGCGGAGAAAATCCTGCCGGTGTCCTGAGGCGAGGTGTCGATCCGGCACCATGACGTTCGTGTAGGAGGTGAGAGAACCCCCTACGTCCTGGAGGACGTCATGCAGCACTACCTGCTCAGCGTGATCACCCCGACCGACGGACAGATGCCCTCGCCCGAGGCGTTGGCGGAGATCGGCCGCAAGCTGGAGATCTTCCACGACGAACTGCAGGCCGCCGGAGCCTGGGTCTTCGCCGGTGGACTGCACGGGCCCGAGACGGCCACCGTGCTGCGCCCCAAGGACGGCGACGTGCTGATCACCGACGGGCCGTACGCCGAGGGCAAGGAGTATCTGGGCGGGCTCTGCCTGATCAAGGCGGCCGACCTGGACGCGGCCCTGGAGTGGGGGAAGCGGGCGACCTGGGCCACCACGCTGCCCATCGAGGTGCGCCCCTTCATGAACACGGCCGAGGACTGATGCCGTTCGACACCGACATCGAGGCCGTCTTCCGTGCCGAGTACGGGCGGGCGGTCTCGGTCCTGGTGCGCTTCCTCGGTGACATCGACCTCGCCGAGGAAGCGGTCCAGGACGCCTTCACCACGGCCGTACAGAAGTGGCCGGAGGCAGGTGCGCCGCCGAGCCCGGCCGGGTGGATCATCACGACCGCGCGCAACCGCGCGATCGACCGGCTGCGCCGCGAGTCGTCGCGGGAGGCCCGTCACAGCGAGGCCGCCCTGCTGTACGCGTCCGACGCGCCCGCCGAGGAGGGACCCGTGCGTGACGACCGGCTCCGTCTGATCTTCACCTGCTGCCACCCCGCGCTCGCCACCCAGGCCCAGGTCGCGCTCACGCTGCGGCTGCTCGGCGGGCTCACCACCGCGCGGATCGCCCGCGCCTTCCTGGTGCCGGAACCGACGATGGCCCAACGCCTCGTCCGCGCCAAGGCCAAGATCCGCGACGCGAGAATCCCGTACCGGGTGCCCCGCGACGCCGACCTTCCCGACCGGCTCAAGGGCGTCCTCGCCGTCGTCTACCTGATCTTCAACGAGGGCTACACGGACTCGCCCGAACTGCGCGCCGAAGCCCTGCGCCTCGGCTGCCTCCTCTCCGAACTCATGCCGGACGAGCCCGAGGTCACCGGCCTGCTCGCCCTGATGCTGCTCATCGAGTCGCGCCGGGCCGCGCGGGAGGGCCCGGACGGTGAGTTGGTGCCGCTGCCCGAACAGGACCGCGACCGGTGGGACGGCGAGCTGATCGCCGACGGCCAGTCACTCGTCCGGCGGTGCCTGCGCCTCAACAACCCCGGGCCATACCAGATCCAGGCCGCGATCAACGCCGTACACAGCGACGCACCGACCGCCGACGCGACCGACTGGGGACAGATCCTCCAGCTCTACGACCAGCTGATGGCCGTCGCCCCGAGCCCGGTCGTCGCCCTGAACCGCGCCGTCGCCGTCGCCGAGGTCGACGGTCCGCGCAAGGCCCTCGACCTCGTGGACGCGCTGGACCTCGACGACTACCACGTCCTGCACGCCGTACGCGCCGATCTGCTGCGCCGCCTGGGCCGCGACACCGAGGCGGTTCGGGCGTACGAGGCGGCCATCGCCCGCACCGGGAGCGCGGCGGAACGCGGGTACCTGGAACGCCGCCGCCGGGAACTCGTCCGGAGGTGACAGCCGCGATGCGCAGGGTGACCATGACTGCACCGGAATTTTTCCTGGTGTATGAATGGTTGGTATATACACCTGACCGTCGAGAACCCCCACGCACCAGCAGCGAGGCACCGTGAACCAGTCCAGCCCCGAGCAGCCCGCCGACATCGTGGCCCGGCTGCGCGCCACCTTCCGCACCGGCCGCACCAAGCCCGTCGAGTGGCGCACCACCCAGCTGCGCCGCCTGCGCGACCTGCTCACGGAGCACGGCGACGACCTCGCCGCCGCCCTCCGCGCCGACCTCGGCAAGAGCGCCGCCGAGGCCCAGCGCACCGAGATCGGCTTCACGATCCGCGAGATCGACCACACCCTCGACCACCTTGAGGAATGGCTGCGCCCGGAGTCCGCCCCCGTACCGGCCCACCTCGGCACGGACGCCACCGCCTGGACGCAGTACGACCCGCTCGGCGTCGTCCTCGTGATCGCCCCCTGGAACTACCCGCTCCAGCTCCTGCTGACCCCGGTCGTCGGCGCGCTGGCCTCCGGTGACGCGGTGGTCGTCAAGCCCAGCGAGATGGCACCGGCCACCTCCGCCGCCATCGCCCGGCTGCTGCCCGCCTACCTCGACACCGACGCGGTCGCCGTCGTCGAGGGCGGCATCCCCGAGACCACGGCCCTACTCGCCGAGCACTTCGACCACATCTTCTACACCGGCAACGGCGCCGTCGGCCGCATCGTCCTGCGCGCCGCCGCCGAGCACTTGACCCCGGTCGCCCTCGAACTCGGCGGCAAATCCCCGGCGTTCGTCGACCGCGACGCCGATCTCGCCGTCGTCGCCGACCGGTTGGCGCGCGGCAAGTTCCTCAACGCCGGCCAGACCTGTGTCGCTCCCGACTACGTCCTGACCGACCCGGAGACCGCCGCCGCGCTCGAACCCCTGCTGGTGACCGCGGTCGAGAAGGTCTACGGCGCCGACCCGCAGACCTCCGGCGAGTACGGCCGGATCGTCAACGAGCGCCACTTCGACCGGCTCACCGGACTGCTCGACTCCGGCCGGGTCGTCGTCGGCGGACGCAGCGACCGCAGCGACAAGTACATCGCGCCGACCGTGCTCGCCGATGTGGACCCGAAGGCGCCCGTCATGGCGGAGGAGATCTTCGGCCCGATCCTGCCGATCGTCACCGTCCCCGACCTCGACGCGGCGATCGCCTTCATCACCGACCGCGACAAGCCTCTCGCCCTGTACGTCTTCACGGACTCCGACGACACTCGCGCCCGGATCGCCGCCGAGACCTCCTCCGGCGCCATCGGCTACGGCCTCCCGCTCGCCCACCTCACCGTCTCCGACCTGCCCTTCGGCGGTGTCGGCGAGAGCGGCATGGGCAACTACCACGGCCGCTACTCGATCGAGACGTTCAGCCACCGCAAGGCCCTGCTGGAGAAGCCGCTGGTCTGACGGGCGGACTCTTCTATCACCGGTCGCTTATATAAGCGACCGGTGATACTTTTGGGCACATGCACGCTTTCGATGTGCTCGGAGACCCCGTGCGCCGCCGCATCCTGGAGCTGCTCGCCGAGGGCGAGCAGTCCGCCGGCACGGTCAGTGATGCCGTCCGGCGGGAGTTCGGGATAACGCAGCCCGCGGTCTCCCAGCATCTGAAGGTGCTGCGGGAGAACGGTTTCGCGACGGTACGGCCGGACGGCACCCGGCGCCTCTACGCGGTCAACTCCGAGCCGCTGCGGGACATCGACGCCTGGCTCGACCGGTTCCGCCGCTACTGGACCCCTCATCTGGACGCCCTGGCAACCGAGTTGGCCCGGGGCAAGCGCGAGCGCCGGCTCCGCGAGGCCGACGACGACAGCCCCGACGAGTCGAGGAGCACCCCATGATCGACGTCACCCACCAGATCAACTCCGTGAGCCGCACGGTCGGCCGACGCGATTTCAAGGCCGGCGAGGCCCGCGTGATCACCATCGGCCAGTCCTACGACTCACCGCCCGAGGACGTCTGGGACGCCTGCACCAATCCCGAGCGCATCCCGCGCTGGTTCCTGCCCGTCACCGGCGAACTGCGGCTGGGCGGGAAGTACCAGTTGCAGGGCAACGCGGGCGGCACCGTCGAGCGCTGCGACCCGCCCAACAGCTTCTTCGCGACCTGGGAGTTCGGCGGCGAAGTGAGCTGGATCGAGCTGCGGTTGACGCCCGAGGGCGACGGAACGCGCTTCGAGTTGGAGCACATCGCCCACGTCGACGACACGAAGTGGGCCGAGTTCGGGCCCGGCGCGGTGGGCGTCGGCTGGGACTCGATCCTTCTCGGGCTCGACGGCAACCTGTCGGGTACGGCTCCCGTGAAGCCCGAGGACGCCATGGCCTGGCTGGCGTCCGAGGAGGGCCGTCGTTTCGTCACGGCGAGCAGTGAGGCGTGGTTCGCGGCGAACGTGGCGAGCGGCGAGGACGAGTCGGTGGCCCGCGAGGCGGCCGACCGGACCACGGCCGCCTATACAGGGGCCGGGAGTTGAGAGTCGTAGCGACCGAAGCGCTGACCCGGGACCGATCACCGTTGTAGCGTGCGCGCTGGATACCACGGTGATCGGAGCCAGGGATGATTGTCGGCGGCGAGACGGTGTTGGTGACCGGCGGGAGTGGCTTCGTCGGCAGTCATCTGGTCCGGCAGTTGCTGGAGCGCGGCTACCGGGTGCACACCACCGTGCGGTCCCTCGGCAACGAGGCGAAGGTCGCACCACTGCGGGCCATGGGGGCCCAATTCCCCGGCGCGCTGGAGCTGTTCGAGGCCGATCTGCTGGCGGCGGGCTCCTTCGACGCGGCGATGGACGGCTGCCGGGTCGTGTTCCATGTCGCCTCGCCGTTCCTGATGCCGGAGAAGATCAAGGACGGCCAGAAGGACGTCGTCGACCCCGCGCTCACCGGCACCCGGAACGTCCTCGCCGGCATCGAACGCACGCCCACGGTCGAGAAGTTGGTCTTCACCTCGACGGTCGGCGCGATCTTCGGCGACTACGTCGACGTACTGGCGATGAAGGACGGAATCCTCTCCGAGGACTACTTCAACACCACCAGCACGGTCGAGAACAACCCCTACCACTACGCCAAGACGGTCGCCGAACGCGCCGCCTGGGACGCGCAACAGGCGCAGAGCCGATGGCGCATGGTCGCCGTCAACCCCGGCCTGATCCTGGGCCCTTCACTGACCCCGGCCTCCGACTCCGGCAGCCTGTTCCTACTCGACGAGCTGTTCAAGGGCTACTTCTTCTACGGGGCGCCCGACTTCAGCTTCACCGTCGCCGACGTGCGGGACGTCGCGGGCGCGCACATCGCGGCGGCGGAAAACCCTGACGCACACGGCCGGTACATCGTCGCCGCGTCCCGGATGGCGTCCTTCCTCGACATGTCTCGCGCCCTGCGGCAGCGCTTCCCGCGCAACGTCCGACTGCCCCGACACGGCCTGCCGCACTGGCCGGTACGCATCCTGGGCCCGGCGTTCGGGCTCACCCAGGACTACATCCGCAAGCACCTCGGGATCAGGTTCACGGTCGACAACCGGCGCGGCGTGAAGGAACTCGGCATCGACTACCGGCCGTTGGAGGAGACGCTCCTCGACCACTACCTGGCCTGGCGGCAGTTGAGGGAATCGCGCTGACCGTTCCTCGTTCTTCGCCGTTCATGTCGCCGACCGTTCACCCCTCTTGACTGGTTCAGACCAAAGGCGCTTGGGTGTGGCCCGATCACCTTTTCGGTGTCATGAGCCTGACCACACTCAACCGAAGGGCACCCATGCGAACCCCCCACGCCCTGCTCGCCGTCGCCGCCGCGCTGTCGGCGGCGATCGTCGCTCCACCGGCCGGAGCCGCCGACGCGGTCCCCGCCGCCGGCACCTACTACGTCCAGAGCGCCACGACCGGGCTCAACGCGGCCGACAAGGGGGGAGCGGTGGAGCAGCACAACCCCAAGGGCAACGAGGACCACCAGCAGTGGAGCCTCCGGACGAGCGGATCCTCGTACGTCCTGGAGAGCACCGACACGGCCGGCAGCTGTCTGGGCCGCTCGGGCAGCCAGGCCAAGACCGTCGCCTGCACGAGCGCCGACGCGGCTTGGCAGATCACCCCGACCGGCGGCGACCAGTACACGCTCAAAGCCCCGGGCACGGAAAGCTACTTGACCGTGGGCGCCAAGCCCTCCGGCGCCAACTACCCGGCCCAGCTCGCCATCGGCTCCTTCGGCGGACTCGCCTCCTGGTACCTCACGCCGATCACCTCACCCACGAAGCCGATGCCCGCCCAGGACCAACGCACCCTGGACCAGGTCACGTTCCTCACCGCGCACAACGCCTACGCCAACGGTGTCGACGGCGGTTTCGCCCCGCCCTTCGTGAACTTCTTCCCGAACCAGTCGCGCGGCATCAACCAGCAACTCTCCGACGGCGTACGGGGGTTCATGCTGGACATCCACCAGACCTCCGACGGCGCGATCCTCTGCCACGACAGCTGCACCCTCGTCAGCAGCCCGGTCGCCCTCAACGTCGACCTCCAGCGCATGGTGGACTTCCTCAAGGCGCACCCCGACCAGTTCGTCACCGTCTTCCTGGAGGACTACGTCGACCCGGGCGTCCTGCGCAGCGAACTCGCCCGCGTCAACGGCCTGTACGACGTGCTGTACCGCCCCGACCAGACCGGTGTGCAGCAGAACGGCTGGCCGAAGATGGCCGACCTGATCGCCGCCAACCACCGCCTGCTGATCTTCACCGACCACAGCCGCGCCTCCGACCAGTCCGCCGGACTGACCCGGGACAGCTTCGGCGTGATGTACCAGCGCGAGTGGACCGTCGAGAACTACTGGTCCATGGGCTCCGGCGCCAGCTCCTCCGACTGGTCCTGCTACAGCCGCTGGTACGGCAGCGACCTCAACGTGCCGCTCACCCAGACGCAGTCCGGCTTCCGTCCGCTGTTCGTCATGAACCACTTCCGTGACGCCACGATCGCCGGCACGGCACAGACCGACAACACCAAGGTCCTCGACCGGGCCCAGCGGTTCTGCCAGCCGGCCGCCCGCAAGAAGCCCAACTTCCTTGCCGTGGACCGCTATGACCTCGGCGACCCCGCCTCCGCCGTCAACACCCTGAACACCTACACGTATCCGTAAAGTGCGGTCGGCCGCGCGGCGGGTGTGTGCGAAACTCCGCTGATGACTTCGGAGAAGATCACCGCGGCGGCCGCGGGCACCTGGCAACTCGGCGACCTGTCCGTCAACCGCATCGGCTTCGGCGCGATGCGGCTGACGGGCAGCGCCGCCTTCAACCTCGGCACGCCGAGCGACCGCGACCAGTCGATCGCCGTGCTGCGCAAGGCAGTTGAGCTCGGCGTGAACCACATCGACACGGCCGCCTTCTACTTCTCGACGCTGCGGTCGGCCAACGAACTCATCAACACCGCGCTCGCCCCCTACCCCGACGGCCTCGTGATCGCCACGAAGGTCGGGCCCTTCCGCACCTACTCGGGGGAGTGGGGCAGCGCGGCACGCCCCGACGACCTGCGCGGTCACGTCGAGGAAAACCTGCGCCAGCTCGGGCGCGACCGGCTCGACGTGGTCTATCTGCGCCGCATGGGGCAGGACTCGATCGCCGAACACTACGGCGCGCTGGCCGAACTCCAGGAGGAGGGCCTGGTCCGGCACCTCGCGCTCTCCGACGTCGAGCCCCGCCACCTCGCCGAGGCGCAGGAGATCGCCCCGGTGGTGAGCGTGCAGAACCGGTTCGCGCTCGACTCGTACAAGGCCGAGACCGACGACATGCTGCGGATCTGCGGCGAACAGGGCATCGCGTTCGTGCCGTTCTTCGCCATCGCGGGCGCCGGCGGGGCCAGGAGCGCGACCGACGCCCACGACGACGAGGTCCTGGCCGTCGCGGAGGACCACGACACCAGCCCCGCCCAGATCCGCCTGGCCTGGACCCTGGCCCAGGGCCCGCACGTCCTCGCCATCCCCGGCACGGGCAACCCCGACCACCTCGCCGAGAACGTGGCCACGGGCGCGATCCGGCTCACGGAGGACGAACTGGGCCGGCTCAACGAGCTGCACAGGAAGGCCGGTTGACGGTCGGCTGGGCTCACACCACCCAGGTTCCGTCCCGCATCAGATGGCGCTGGGGCAGCTCGCGCTGCTCGTGCCAGGCCTGGACGGCCACCGGCCGTACCCGGAAGAAGGAGTAGGCCGCGCGGTCCTCTCGGGGGTCCCAGCCGTATTTCGCGTGGAAGGCCTCGGCCGAGACAGCAGGGACGTCCTGGGCGGTGAAGGCCGTCACCTCGCCGTCGATGAGCACGACGTCCCGGGTGTCCGCGAAGGCGAGCCGGGTCCGCCGCCCGTCGCCGAGATTACGGCCCGTGGGGTTCGTGGGCCGGGTGGACAGCCAGACGTACTGCCCGTCCCAGGCGAACCACAGCGGGACCAGACAGGGCAGCCCGTCGGCGTCCGCCGAGGCCACCCAGATGTCCAACTCCCGTTCCAGCCGGGCCAGTACGTCACGCCTGCGCTCTTCGGGGCCGCGGGGCGGCCCGGTGATCTTCATGCCCGGGACGCTACCGGCGGCGCCCGCGCGGCACCTCGGGCCAGAGGTGTAGGACCTCGGCCCGAGGGCACCCGGGTGTCAGCCCAGTTGCTCGTGCAGGAACGGCACCGTGCTCGCCCAGGCGCGGGTCGCGGAGTCGGCGTCGTAGACCGGGCGGCCGTCGTTGAAGAAGGCGTGGTTCGCCGGGTAGAGGCGCAGGTCCGCGGTGATGCCGGACTGCTCCTGGACGGTCTCGCGGAGGGCGTCGAGGCTCTTCGCCGGGATGCTCTCGTCCAGTTCGCCGTAGTGGCCGAGGATCTGCGCCTTCAGCCCGGAGAAGTCGGGCAGCTCGCCCTGGATCACGCCGTAGAACGGCACCGCCGCGCTCACCCGGGGGTCGGCCGCGGCGAGGTACAGGACGAAGCCGCCGCCCATGCAGAAGCCGACCGCGCCGACCGTGTCCGAGGTGACCTCGGGCAGGGACAGCAGGTGGTCGACCGCGCCGGAGAGCAGGTCGACACCCCGGGCGACCGGGAGGGCCCGCATCATCCGCAGGGCCTCGTCGCTCTCGTGCGCCACGTTCCCGCCGTACAGGTCCGGGGCGAACGCGACGAAGCCCTCCTGGGCGAGCCGGTCGGCCACGTCGGCGATGTGGTCGGTCAGACCCCACCACTCCTGGATGACGATCACACCCGGCCCGCGCCCGGACGGCGGCAGCGCCAGATATCCGTGGGCGGTGCCCCCGGCACTGGGGAAGGTCACGTTCTGACGGGCCGGGGCTCCGGTCGACTTCGGCAGCTCGGAGGACATGGCGCTCAACTCCTGTACGGCAGTGCTAGGCCGTGTCCGCAAAGTCCCGCCTGCCCTGCGACGCCCGGCACGCACTCTCGTCGCACCGGGCGAAAGCCCAAGTACGTCCAGTACGAGGGCTCCCGCCCGGCACGCCGAGAGCACGCACCGGACGCCGCAGGGCCCGCCCTTCGGGCGGACGACGGGACTCTGCGGACACGACCTAGGTAGGGGCGTCGGGGCGAGCCCCGGCATGATCTTCGGATTCCCAGCCTGTCACGGCCGGGTTCGGAGGTCGCTCCGGCCCCCTCCCTCGCTCAGCCGGACGCCGCTCTCACTCCGGGTTCGCCCTCCTGCCCCATGCGCACCACCCGCCCGGCGGCCACCTTCTGCAGCAGCCCGTACGCCAGCACCGGCAGCAGGATGTGCGGACGGTCGGGCAGGGTCGTCGTGATGAGCACCGCGCTGGCGCTGCTGTTGTTCATTCCGCAGGCGAGTGTCACCGAGGCACCGGCCCGGGCGTCGAGCCGCAGCACCCGTGAGGCCACCCGCCCGAGCGTGAAGGACAGCCCGCACACGGTCGCGGCGACGGCGAGCGCGGCCAGCAGGAGGACCGGGCGCGGATGACGCAGGAAGGGACCGAGCACCCCACTGGCGTTCACGTACGTCAGCAGCAGCGAACCCGGCAGCGCGGCGGGGACGGCCGTGCCGAGCAGTACGCCCAGCGCGCGCCGGGGCAGCACGAGCCGGCACAGGATGCCCGCCGCACACGGCAGCACCACCGAGGTGAGGGCGAACGCGTTCCCGGCCGAATGGGCGGCCACCGCCAGCCTGCCCGCGTAGTCCCCTTGGAGCAGTGGACACAGGACGGCCAGAGTGAGCGGGACGGTCAGCGGGCTGACCAGCGTGGAGGCGAGCACCAGGCCGACGGCCGTGGGCTGGTCCCCGTCCCCCTTCGCGGTCCACACCGTCGCACCGGCGGCCACCGGCATGGCTACGACGAGGATCATCGCGGCGATCATGCCGCTCCCACCGTCGTGGTCCGGCGACAGCCGCAGCGCGAGGGCCACCCCGGGGACGATCAGCAGCGGCACCAGAATGTGCAGCCCGAGCCCCGCGACCAGGGCGGCGGGGCGCCGCACCAGCAACCTCAGCTCACGCAGCGGCACCTGAAGACCGGCGCCGAACAGCACGAGGGCGAGGAGCAACTGGGGTGTCCGTAAGGAGAGTTCGGCGATGCCCGTGGCATGCGGATGCCGGAGCCACAGGCCCGGACCGGGCAGCACCGCCGCGGCGACATACGTCACGGCGACGGCTCGCCCCAGGTGACGGCGCAGCAGCGCGAGCAGATGGGATACGGAGGGGTTCCTTGCGGGCTGGGGACACATCGTGGCGCTCTTCCGTCGTAGGACCTGGGCGGAGACGGAGCGCCGGTATCGGCTCGAAGCGCGTCGACGCGCGCGGGGGAACGAGTGTGCGAAGCCCTGCGGTCATCGTCGACGGTCCTTCCATAATGGGCACGCGGGAATGAGTACGCGGGCGCGGCGACGAGACGGCACCCGAGTGACTACAATCCTGTAGACGGTCTACTGAACTGTAGACGAGGACGGGGTGAGGATCGTTCCCATGGCCGACGCGAAGGACGAACGCCGACCGGCGGGTGAGCTGGAGGCCACCGTCATGGCCGCCCTCTGGGCCGCCGGCGACCCCCAGACCCCCGGGGAGGTACAGCTGAGCCTCGGCACGGGCCTGGCCCGCACCACGGTGACGACGATCCTCACCCGGCTGCACGACAAGGGCGTCGTCGACCGCCGACGCCAGGGCCGCGGCTACGCGTACTTCCCGGTCCAGGACGCCCAGGGGCTCACCGCCCGCCGTATGCACACCGAACTGGACCGGGACGTCGACCGCGAGACGGTCCTCGCCCGCTTCGTCGCCCAGCTCAGCCCCGACGACGAGCGCGTGCTTCGCGACCTCCTCGAACCCGGTGACGAGTGAAGGCCGGTGACTCGTGGATACGGTGAAGTGACGAGATTCGGTGGGCCGTGGAATTCGGCGAGCGATGAAAGACGAAATTCGGTGAGCGATGATCGCCCTGCTGCTCCTTCCGCTCGTGCTGCCGTTCGCGCTGCGGTCACCGGCCCGGCGCGCCCTGGAGCGACTCACGCCGGTCGCCGCCCTGTGGCTGCTCACCGGCTCCGCGGTGATCGCGGCCGGCTGCTCCCTCGCCGCGCTCGGCGCGTTCGTCCTGACCGGTCTGCTCCGACTGCCGTTGTTCGCGGCGCTCGGTGAACTCGTCCACCCACTGCGGACCTCCGCGGGCAGCCTCGTCCTGCCGGCAGCCGTGCTGTCGGCAGGTGCCCTCGCGGTGTGCGCCTGGTCACTGACGCGCTGGGCACGGTGCCAGTCCCGAGCCTTCCGTACCGCCCGCATCGTGGCCGGGCGCGGGCCGGTCGCGGGCGACCTGTGCGTGGTCGACTCCCCGCGCCCGGACGCGTACGCCCTGCCAGGGAGGCCGCACCGCATCGTCGTCACCACCGGGATGCTGCGCAGCCTCGACGCCGCCGAGCGGGAGGCGCTCTTCGCGCACGAGCGGGCGCACAACGCGGGCGGCCACCACTACTTCCTCGCCGCCGCCGAACTGGCCGCCCGCTGCCATCCCGCACTCCGCCCGGTCCGCGACGCGATCCGGCTCGCGGCCGAACGCGCCGCCGACGAGGCCGCCGCCACCGTCGTCGGCGACCGGCGCCTGATCGCCCGCGCCATCGCCCGCGCCGCCCTGGCCGGGCAGTCGGCCCGCTCCGAACGCCCGGACTTCGTCCCCGGCGCCACGACCGGCCCGGTCCCGCAGCGCGTCAAGGCCCTCCTCGCGGCCCCACGCGTCACCCACCGCACCGCCGCCTGCGGACTCGCCGCCGTGCTGATCGCCTGCGTCATGCTCTCTTTCGCCGCCTCGGCCACCGAGATGATCGACGTCCACCATCGGGTGGAGGTGGCACAGGGGGAGGAGGGCGGCTGAGGGGTGGGGTGAGGTGGGTCCGGCGAGTTGGGTGGAGGCGCAGGGGAGGCGCGATCGTGTGCTGCTGCGCGGGCGTCGCGCGTTGGTCGGCGTGCGACGAGTGCGACGCGTCGGTGGGCAGCGGCTGGCAGGCCTTCGCGTGCGGAGCCCGGGTAGGGCTGCGCGTGACGGTTGGCTGAGTCGCGTGTGCGGCGATCCGCTGGGATGCGCATAGGTCGTCGACGCCAAGGGTCCGGCCAGTCGGCAGGGGCGCCCGGCGTGCGTGAGGGCCCGTTGGTCCGCGCGTCCGTGGAGTCGTCCGCGCATGTCCGGCGTGCGCGGCAACCCGCTGCATCGCCCGCGTGCCGTGCCGTGTCGTTCGGAGGTGTCCGGTGCAGGCGAGGATCAG
>NZ_JBFAJJ010000008.1:0-411716 GCF_040655155.1 Streptomyces sp. NPDC050508 | reverse complement strand
AGCCGCCAGCCGCCAGCCGCCAGCCGCCAGCCGCCAGCCGCCAGCCGCCAGCCGCCAGCCGCCAGCCGCCAGCCGCCAGCCGCCAGCCGCCAGCCGCCAGCCGTCAGCCGCCAGCGCGCACGTCCGTCCGCCCGCCGAGCCGACAACCCGCGCCCGTCACCCCCGGCAACCCACTGACCTGCATATTCGTCCAGTCGCTCGCAAGTCCCCGCCCCGCCCGACCGCTCGCCCCGCCCATCCCTCCTGGAGCCTCTCCGAAACCGACTGGCGCGCACGAAGTTTTACGTATAACCTCACCCGTCAATCCCATCGAACGGAACCGCACGGAGACCCCCCGATGAGCCGTATCGCCCTGGTCACCCTCGTCGTCGACGACTACGACGAGGCGATCCGTTTCTACACCGAAGCCCTCGGCTTCCGGCTCGTCGAGGACGCGGCCCGCCCCGACGGCTCCCGCTGGGTCGTCGTGACTCCGCCGGGCGCCGACGACTTCGGTACCGGGCTGCTGCTCGCCCGCGCCAAGGGCGAGGACCAGCGTGACCGGGTCGGCGACCAGACCGGTGGACGTGTGGGCTTCTTCCTGCACACCGAGGACTTCGCCCGCGACCACGCCCGCATGCTCGCCGCGGGCGTGACCTTCCTGGAGGAGCCGCGCCATGAGCCGTACGGCTCGGTCGCCGTCTTCCAGGACCTGTACGGAAACCGCTGGGACCTGCTCCAGCCCGCCGCCTGACCCGCCGCACCCCTCACTCCGCTCACCGAACGACGACCGAGGAACGACCGCACATGTCATCTACGCGCATAGACGCCGACACCCTCCGCCGGCTCCCCAAGGCCGTGCTGCACGACCACCTCGACGGCGGTCTGCGCCCCGCCACCGTGGTGGAGCTGGCGGAAGCGGTCGGGCACACCCTGCCCACCACCGACCCGGACGAGCTCGCCGCCTGGTACTTCGACGCCGCCAACTCCGGTGACCTGGTGCGCTACATCGCCACCTTCGAGCACACCCTCGCCGTGATGCAGAACCGCGAGGGCCTGCTGCGCACCGCCGAGGAGTACGTCCTCGACCTGGCCGCCGACGGTGTCGTCTACGGAGAGGTGCGCTACGCCCCCGAGCTGAACACCAACGGCGGGCTTGCGCTTGCCGAAGTCGTCGAGACCGTCCAGGAGGGGCTCGCGGCCGGTATGGCCAAGGCCGCGGCAGCAGGGACACCGGTTCAGGTACGGACGTTGCTGTGCGGGATGCGGATGTTCGACCGGGTCGGCGAGGCCGCCGACCTCGCGGTGGCCTTCCGGGACGCCGGTGTCGTCGGCTTCGACATCGCCGGTGCCGAGGACGGTTTCCCGCCCGCCGACCACCTCGCCGCCTTCGAGCACCTGCGCCGCGAGAGCGTCCCGTTCACCATCCACGCCGGCGAGGCGCACGGCCTGCCCAGCATCCACCAGGCCCTCCAGGTGTGCGGTGCCCAGCGCATCGGGCACGGCGTCCGCATCACCGAGGACATCGTCGACGGCAAGCTCGGCCGCCTGGCCGGCTGGGTCCGCGACCGCCGTATCGCCCTGGAGATGTGCCCGACGTCCAACCTCCAGACGGGCGCGGCCAGTTCGATCGCCGAGCACCCCATCACCGCCCTGAAGGACCTCGGCTTCCGCGTCACCCTCAACACCGACAACCGCCTGGTTTCCGGTACGACGATGACGCGCGAGATGTCCCTCCTGGTGGACGAAGCGGGCTGGACGGTCGAGGACCTGCGCACGGTCACGGTGAACGCCCTGAAGAGCGCGTTCATCCCGTACGACGAGCGCAAGGCCCTCATCGAGGACGTCGTCCTGCCGGGTTACGCCTCCGCGCTCTGAAGCAACCCGCGTACATACGCGGCCTGTCCGACGTGCTGCAGATCGTCGGACAGGACGCTGACCAGCCGTACGCCCAAAGTGACCGGCGGATCCCAGCGCTCGTCCACGATCCGCTCGTAGTCCTCCGGGGCAAGCCCGCGCAGATACTCCAGCGACTGCTCGTGCACGGCGTCGTAGTACCCGGTCAGCTGTCCGGCCGACTCGACCCGTACCTTGGCGACCTTCGCGGAAGTGTGGCCGTATCCGATGTCCCGGGGCGGCAGATCGAGCCCGAAGCGCTTCTCCCAGCCCTGGGTGAGCCACACCTGGTCGAGGCCGGCGGCGTCGGCGACATGGTCGTCCTGGACCCGGGCGAGATGCCAGATGAGCCAGGCGATGGAGTTGGCGTCGGCGGCCACGCGCGCGTGCAGTTGGTCCGGTGTCAGGCCGTCGACGGCGGCATGGACTTCTTCCTGGATACGGCCGTACGCGTCAATGAGGATGTCGTTGGCATGCATACGACCACCATCGCGCATCGCCCTCCGTCATGCGGCCGGAGCCCCGGATTCGAGCAGAGCCATCAGCGCCCGGGCCGCCGGACTGGTCGCCTGGGGAGGCGGCAGCAGGGCCACCGTCTCGTACACCTCCTCGCCGGTCCCCTTGAGGGGGAGCGCGGTGAGTGCCTCGTGCTTGTGGCGGAAATGCTGGGGGACCACCGCGATGCCGAGGTTCTCGTCGACCAGGTCGAGGAGGCTGTGCACGTCGTTGACCTCCAGCGTGACCGTCCGCCGTACGCCCGCCGCCGCGAAGACGGCGTCCGTGGTGCGGCGCGAGGCCCAGTCCGGGTGGAAGTCGACGAAGACCTCGCCACCGAGGTCGTCCGGAGTGACCGCCGCGCCGGTCTCCGCGAGCCGGTGGCTGGGATGGCACAGCACGGTCATCGGCTCGCTGGTCAGCGATACGGAACGGAGCTGGTCGGTGTCCGCCTGGGTGCGGTAGGCGAAGGCCAGGTCGAGGCGACCGGCCGCGACCTCCTCCGCCAGCGCGCCGGAACCCGCCTGCCGCAGCCGGATCTCCACGTCGGGATGCCGGCGCCGGAACGCGGCGAGCAGCCCTGCAACATGCACCCCGGCGATGCACTGCTCGGTGCCCAGCGACAGCGTCCCGCGCAGCACGCCCTGCACCGCGGCCACCGCCTCGTGCGCCGACCGCACCTGCGCCAGAATGCGTTCCGCCTCGCCGAGCAGCGCCCGGCCGGCCTCCGTGAGCGTGACCCGGCGGGTGGTGCGCACGAACAACGGGGTCTGCAACTCCCGCTCCAGGGCGCGGATCGACGCCGACAGACCCGACTGGGACACCATCAGCCGCTCGGCCGCCCGCGTGAAGTGGTGGTCCTCGGCTACGGCGATGAAATGCTGGAGATGGCGCAGTTCCATGATTGAGAAGCGTAGCCGCTGAATTCCATCGGATTCTTCTGTTGGACCACTGCCCGCAGGTCGGACAGAGTGGAGAGCGGTTCCCTGGAACCGGTATCCCGTGTACCAACCCCTCTGGAGTCGCGTTGTACACCGCACACCCCGACCGCTACGCGGACCTGCCCTACCGGCGCACCGGACGCAGCGGTCTGAAGCTGCCCGCGATCTCGCTCGGCCTGTGGCACAACTTCGGACCCGACCGCCCCGTCGACACCCAGCGCGCCATCCTGCGCCGCGCCTTCGACCTCGGCGTCACCCACTTCGACCTGGCCAACAACTACGGCCCGCCGCCCGGCGCCGCCGAGTCCGCCCTCGGTGAGGCGCTGAAGGCGGACTTCGGGTCGTACCGCGACGAGCTGGTGATCTCCACCAAGGCCGGCTATCTGATGTGGCCCGGCCCCTACGGCGAGTGGGGTTCGCGGAAGTACGTGCTGTCCTCGCTGGACCAGAGCCTGACGCGCATGGGCCTGGACTACGTCGACATCTTCTACTCGCACCGCCCGGACCCGGAGACTCCCCTGGAGGAGACGATGGGCGCCTTGCACTCCGCGGTCCAGCAGGGCAAGGCGCTCTACGTCGGCATCTCCAACTACTCGGCGGAGCAGACCCGTCAGGCCGCCAGGATCCTCGGCGACCTTGGCACCCCGCTCCTCATCCACCAGCCGCGCTACTCGATGCTCGACCGCCGCCCCGAGGACGAGGGCCTGCTCGACGCCCTCGACGAGCTCCAGGTCGGCTCGATCGTCTTCTCCCCGCTGGAGCAGGGGCTGCTCAGCTCCCGCTACCTCGACGGCATCCCGGAGGGTTCCCGGGCGGCGAGCGACAGCCCGTTCCTGAACTCCGACGCGGTCACCGAGGACCTGGTGGGGCAGCTCCGCGCCCTCGACGACATCGCCAAGGGACGCGGTCAGACGCTGGCCCAGCTCGCCCTCGCCTGGGTGCTGCGCGGTGGCCGGGTGACCTCCGCGCTGGTCGGCGCGAGCAGCCCGCAACAGATCGAGGACAGCGTCGCGGCCACCCGCAACCTGGACTTCGACGCCGACGAACTGGCCCGCATCGACGCGATCGTCAGGCCGTAACGAGCCGCTCGCTGACCTCCCAGAGGCGGGCGGCCGCCTCTGGGTCGACGGCGTAGGGCAGCACGCCCGGGGTGTTCTCCCCGGCGTACCAGGCGGCCTCGTTCTCGGGGGCGACCAGCGGGCTGATGTCGACGTTCTCGCAGTAGACCCCGCCGAGACCGTCGAGTTGCGGGCTGGTCGCGCACCAGACGCTGGTGGCCGCGCCCTGCTGCACGGTCTTCATCTGGCGCTCGGGGTCACGGACGGGCTTGCCTTCGCCGTCGAGCGCGCCCGCGGCCTGGAGCATCGCCGGGTCGATGTGCTTGGCCAGGCCGGTGTCGATGATCAGGCCCGGGTGCACGGCGAAGGCCCGGATGCCCTGCGCCTGTCCGCGCCGGTCCACCTCGACGGCGAACAGAGCGTTGGCCGTCTTGGACTGGCCGTAGGCGAGGAACGGCTCGTAGGTCCGGTGCTCGAACTGCAGGTCGTCGAAGTCGACGCCGGCGAAGCGGATGCCCCGCGACGACAGCACCACGACTCGCGCGCCGTTCGCGGCGACCAACGCGGGCCACAGCCGGGTGGTCAGCTGGAAGTGCCCGAGGTGGTTGGCGGCGAACTGCGCCTCGTAGCCGCGCGCGTCCCGCGCCAGCGGCGTCGCCATGATCCCGGCGTTGTTCACCAGAAGGTGCAGCGGACGCCCGGAGGCCAGGAACTTCTCCGCGAAGGCGTCGAGCGACGCCGGGTCCAGCAGGTCCATGTACTCGACCTCGGTTCCGGGGAGGACCGCGAGCGCCGTCCTGGCCCGCTCCACGTCCCTCGCCGGTACGACGATCTGGGCGCCCGCGCCGTGCAGTACCCGAGCCGTCTCCAGGCCGATGCCGGAGTAGCCGCCCGTGACGATCGCGACCTTGCCGGTCAGGTCGATGCCCTTGATCACCTCTTCGGCGGTGGACGGGGCGC
This sequence comes from Streptomyces sp. NPDC050508, assembly GCF_040655155.1. Lineage (NCBI taxonomy): Bacteria > Bacillati > Actinomycetota > Actinomycetes > Kitasatosporales > Streptomycetaceae > Streptomyces > Streptomyces sp. NPDC050508. The sequence continues at coordinate 406,387 of NZ_JBFAJJ010000008.1, read as the reverse complement.
CGAAGCCGGAATTCAGGGGCTGCTGTGCGGTGGTGGTCATGTCTGCTCTCTCCTCGTCAGCTTGAGCTGTTGAGACCACCGTAGGTCGGCCGATCCGTACGATGAATAATTGAAAATCCGCATTACTTGCGTGATAGTTCGAGCATGACCGTGGATCCCCTGTCCGATGCCCTCGCCGTCGCCGACGCCCGCAGTGTGTTCTCCGGCGGGTTCACGGCTGGCGGTGACTGGGCCATCCAGCTGCGCGGACGCGACCGGCTGAAGGTGAACGCGGTGGTGCAGGGCAGCTGTCTGCTGGTCCGGGACGGCGGCGGCGAACCCCTGCGTCTCGCCGAGGGGGACGTCGTGATCTCCGACGGCGGCCAGCCGTACACGCTGTGCAGCCGGCCCGGCGTCGAGCCGACCGACTCCGCGGACGTCGTCATGGACCCGGCGACCCGGATGGGGCGGCTCGGGCAGGGCGAGGCGGTGGACGTCGCCTGCGTGTCCGGGCACATCGACCTGAGCCGGGACCGCGGCGACCTGCTGCGCCGGGCGCTGCCGGAACTCGTCCACGTGCGGGCCGACTCGCCCGAGGCCGGTGTACTGCGGTGGCTCATCGGACAGTTGGCGGCCGAGATGCGCACGCGCCGGGCCGGGGTCGAGTTCGTCTCGGCGCAGCTCGCGCAGCTGATGTTCGTCCAGGTGCTGCGGGTCTGTCTGGTCGAGTCGGACGGGCTGCCGCCCGGCTGGCTGCGCGCCCTCGCCGACGAGCGGCTCGCCCCCGCCCTGCGCCTGATGCACGGCGACCCGGCCCACCCCTGGCAGCTGGAGGAGCTGGCCCGGGCGGCGGCGATGTCCCGCACCACGTTCGCCGTGCGGTTCAAGGAGGCGGCCGGTGTGCCGCCCCTGACCTACCTGCTCAACTGGCGGATGAATCTTGCCGCCCGGGCCCTCCGGCAGGACGCCGCCCCGGTCGGCGCGCTGGCCCGTTCCGTCGGCTACACCTCCGAGAGCGCCTTCAGCAACGCCTTCAAGCGGACGGTCGGGGTGGCGCCGCGGCGGTACCGCGAAGAGGCCGCCGCTAGGAGCTGAGCCGCTCTTCGAGCCGCACGGTGACTTTGTCCCCCTCGCCCTTTTCGATGGCCTTTCGAAGATCGGCTTTCACGGGGAGTTTGTGCATACCGTCCCCGAGGGCCATGAACGAACTGCGGAAAGGGTGTCCGTCGATCGTGCCGCGGACCTTGACCAGACCGCGGGTGCCGAAGAAAGCGACGGAATCGGGCCAGACGAGATAGGTCCAGCCGCTGTCGTTCGGGCTTTTGATCAATTCGGCGGTGAATTCCTCGTTCAAAGGGGTGCCGGTGCTCATGGTGCGTCCTCCGCTCGGGGTGACCTGTCGTAGAAGGGACCGCCCCGAGCGGGGAAACTCATCGCGGACGCCGGCCTCAGGCCCCGGCGGGCACCCGGTCGAGGAAACCGAGCACGGAGCGGATACGACCGTCCGCGTCGAGCGTGATCACGTCGAACCCGGCGACGGGCGCCGAGCCTCCCCCAGAGGGGGTGCCCTCAGCCTCACTCACCAACTCCCAAGAGAAGCGCGCGGTGTTGTGATGCCCGTCGACGGCGCCCAGCGGACGGAAGGCGAACCCCGGGAACTGCTCGTGCGCCCCGGCGATCAGGCCCGCGATCTCCGTGTGGCCGGTGACTGTCGCCAGCGGGTCGGTGTACGTACCCTCGACGGACCAGGCGGCGGCGACCGCCTTCGCCAGCGCCTCCGGGTCGCCCGCGTTCCAGGCCTCGAAGTAGCGGGCGACGGCACTCTCGTATCGGTCGGTGTTCGCGGGCATGGTGAATCAGCCTCCATCGAGGTCGTTCGTACTGGTCAGGGCCCGGATCCCGATGCGTGCCGACCCGGTGCCTCCACCATGCCGGGGCCCGCGAGAAGCGTCGATTACCCCTCGGGTAATGGCGGCGGGAGATCACCGCAGAAGGGGCTCCGAAGCTTTTCGGCCAAAGGGGGCTGTGAATATGCCAAGAGACTGGCTAAAAAGTCGTGGTGACAGTGTTTCAGGAGTGAACATACTCGTCTGCTAGGGCATAACTTCCCGAATGCCAGGGCATAGCTTCACGAGGCAAATCCGCCATCGTGCGCACCACCTGAGCCACCCGAGCCGCCATCAGAGCCGCATGGAAAGCGAGGCCCGACCGGCAATCGACACGCGACGGGGGAGTGATCGTGCACGACGAATTCCTGTGCCATGTCACCGCGTACGGTACCTGCGGCGGACAGCGCGTCGGGGTGCCTCTGGGAACCTACCGTGCGCCGACTCTGGCACTCGCCTTGTGGTGGTTACGGGACCGGGCGGTCTGGATGGCCGACCGGCTCGACCCGCAACCGGAGAACCCGCGCTTCCCCAGGGGTGCCCTGGTACCGGTTTCCGACACGGCCCCGGACGTGCCCCGGGCGTTACGCACCTGGTCGCGTGACGTCGGCCAACAGGAGCAGGTCGCCTACGAGTTGGCGGCCGGCCGGCTGGTGCAGATCGCCATCAGCGACGAGACGACCGAGTACGAGCTGCTCGCCGAGTCGGTCGACGCCCTCCGGATGCAGCGGACCGTGCCGGCACTGGTCGTCCCTGTCGCCTGACACGTGTCGCTCACCGCACACCCCTGACCGCTGACCGGGCGCACGGGTGAACGGATCGGTAGAATTCGGGGTATGCCAGAGCGGCCGATCGCGCCGACTGCGCCCGAACTCCTCCTGAAGACGGAGTCGGGCTCCACGGTCATGACCCCGGGCCGCGACTACCACGTAGGCCGCGATCCGCTCAGCGACATCGTCATCGACGACGCCCGGGTCTCGTGGCACCACGCGGTTCTGCGGCCCGACGCCGGCCACTGGACGCTGGAGGACGAGCACAGCACGAACGGCACCTACGCCGACGGCCGCCGCGTCCACGCCTGGGGCGTCGGCCCGGGGAGCGTGATCCGCTTCGGCAATCCGGCCGACGGCCCGTGCGCCGTCCTGGCCGACCGTCCCGCCCCGGCCCCGGAACGTCCCTCGGCCGTGTCCATGCCCGCCTTCACCGGCACCTTCCGTCAGCCGACCACCGTACGACCGCTGCCCAGCCGCACGGTCCGTATCGGCCGGGCCGGCGACAACGACCTCGTCGTCGACGACCTGATCGTCTCCCGCCGCCACGCCGAACTACGGGCCGTGCCCGACGGGACGTACGAGATCGTCGACCTCGGCAGCCACAACGGCACCTACCTCAACGGCCAGCCCGTCGCCCGCGCCCCGGTCGGGCCGGGGGACATCGTCGGCATCGGGCACTCCGCGTTCTGTCTCGTCGGCGACCAGCTGCAGGAGTACGTCGACACCGGCGAGGTCTCCCTCGACGTACAGGACCTCACCGTCGCTGTCGACCGCGGGCGCAAGATTCTCCTCGACCAGGTGTCGTTCCCGGTCGGCGAGAAATGTCTGCTCGCCGTCGTCGGACCCAGCGGCGCCGGAAAGTCCACCTTGCTGAACGCGCTCACCGGCCAGCGCCCCGCCGACCGCGGCACCGTCCTGTACGACGGCCGAGACCTCTACCGCGACTACGCCGAGCTGCGCCAGCGCATCGGCCTCGTCCCGCAGGACGACATCCTGCACGCCCAGCTGACCGTGCACAGCGCCCTGTCCTACGCGGCCGAGCTGCGCTTCCCGCAGGACACGGCGAAGGCCGAACGGCGGGCCAGGGTCGACGAGGTCGTACGGGAACTGGGCCTGGAACAGCGTGCCGGGCAGCCCGTGCACAGCCTCTCCGGCGGCCAGCGCAAGCGGGTCAGCGTGGCCCTCGAACTGCTGACCAAGCCGTCGCTGCTCTTCCTCGACGAACCGACCTCCGGCCTCGACCCGGGCATGGACCGCTCGGTGATGCACATGCTGCGCGGCCTCGCCGACGACGGCCGCACCGTCATCGTCGTCACCCACAGCGTCCTCAGCCTCGACGTGTGCGACCGACTCCTCGTGCTCGCGCCCGGCGGCAAGGTCGCCTACTACGGGCCGCCCGCCGACGCCCTCGCCTTCTTCGGATTCGAGCACTGGCCGGAGGCGTTCGAGGCCTTCGAGCGGGACCAGGACCGGGACTGGGCAGGGGAGTTCAGGGAATCGCCCTTCCAACGCCAGTACATCCGCAACTCGACCGCGCAGCCCCACCAGGTCGGCTCGGGCCCGGTCGCCGTGGCTCCACCGCCCCGGCCCCGCAGCCGTGGCGCACAGCTCGGCACCCTGGTCCGCCGCTACACCGCGGCCCTCGGCGCCGATCGGACCTTCCTCGCCATCATGATCGCGCTGCCGTTCGTGATGGGTGCGATGGCCCGCGCGCTGGCCGGGAGCAAGCTGACGCAGGAGACGGCGATGAACGCGTTGCTCATCCTGTGCGTCGGCGGCGTGCTGACCGGCGCGGCCAACGCCGTGCGCGAACTCGTCAAGGAACGCGCCATCTACCGGCGCGAGCGAGCCGTCGGCCTGTCCAGATCGGCGTACCTGCTGTCCAAGGTCGTCGTCCTGGGCACGATCACCGTGGCGCAGGCCGTGGTGCTGACCCTTGTCGGCCTGTTCGGCGTCGACCTCAACGCGCCCGGCGGCAAAGGGGTGTTGATGCCCCCGCTCATCGAGATCGCCGTGGCCGTCGCGCTGTTGGCCTTCACGGCGATGATGCTCGGCCTGCTCGTCTCCGCGACGGTGCGCAAGGAGGAGGTGACGATGCCGCTCCTCGTGCTGCTTGCCATCGTCCAAGTGGTGTTCTGCGGCGCCCTGTTGAAGCTGCACGGCGTGCCCGGTCTGGAACAGCTGTCCTGGCTGGTGCCCTCCCGGTGGGCGCTCGGCGGCATGGCCGGCACCATCGGACTGGCCCGGATCGTGCCGGGCGAGCTGACCGGCGATCCGATGTTCCGGCACTCGGCCGGGGTGTGGCTGCTCAACATGGGCATGCTCGTCGTACTGTCGCTGCTCTTCGGCTTCCTGGTGTCCCGGCTGCTGCGGCGGCACGAACCCGCCGTGATGCGGAAGTAGGGGCCGCCACGATGACGACCTCGACCCCCGGCTTCCGGCCCACGCACGTCGTCCCCGAGCACGGGATGCCCGCCTGGGAGGCCCCGGACCCCGCCCGCCCCACCGTGCCGCTCGACGCCCTGCTCCCGGTCCAACTCCTCGAACGGCGCGGCGACTGGGCCCACGCCCTCTGTTCCAACGGCTGGTCCGCCTGGGTCGACGGACGCCATCTGATCTCCGTCTCCCAGGACCCGCCCGCGGCCGGCGGCCCCCTCACCCGCACCGCCGACCCGCGCCCGCTGCTCGCCCGCGCCGAACAGGCCCTCGCCCGCTACCGCAGCGCCGTCGAGGAGCTGGCGGGCGGTGGCCTGGACGGCGCGTCCTTCGAGGCCCGCACCAAGGGCCTGCGGATCGGCGTGGTCGTCGACGGCGAATCCGTCTGGCTCTACGACTCCGACCACGAGCGCTGGGTCCACGGCGACGGCACCCGGCTCAGCACCTACGCCTCGGACGACGGACCCCACGCCGAACCGGCCGACCCCGGCCACGCTCCCACCCAGGTCGTGAGCCCCGATGGCCCGTGACGCGAGCCTCTTCTCCGGCCGTCCCTCCGAGCTGATCGGCCAGCAGATCGCGGGCTACCGCATCGAGGACGAGATCGGCCGCGGCGGCATGGCGGTCGTCTACCGCGCCCACGACCTGCGCCTCGACCGCACCGTCGCGCTCAAGCTGCTCGCCCCCGAACTGGCCCGCAACGACACGTTCCGCAAACGCTTCACCCACGAGTCCCGGGTCGCCGCCGCGATCGACCACCCGCACATCGTGCCCGTCTTCGAGGCGGGCGAGACGGACGGCGTCCTGTACATCGCGATGCGCTACGTCTCCGGCAGCGATCTGCGTCATCTCCTGGACCGGGAAGGTCCGTTGGCGCTCCCCACGGCCGTGCGCATCGCCACGCAGGTCGCGTCCGCGCTGGACGCGGCCCACGAACACGGGCTGGTCCACCGGGACGTGAAACCCGGCAACATCCTCGTGGCCCGCGGCACCGACAGCGACCACCCGGAGCACGTGTACCTCACCGACTTCGGTCTGACGAAGAAGTCGCTGTCACTCACCGGGTTCACGACCGTGGGGCAGTTCGTGGGCACGCTCGACTACGTGGCTCCCGAGCAGATCTCCGGGCGGCCGGTCGACGGGCGGTGCGATGTGTACGGGCTGGCGTGCGTTGTGTACGAGAGTCTGGCGGGGCGGCCGCCGTTTCGGCGGGACGACGACATGGCTCTGTTGTGGGCGCATCAGTACGACGTGCCTCCGGCGGTCAGCGAGTCCCGGTCCGATCTGCCGGGACATGTCGACGGGGTTTTCGCGAAGGCGTTGGCGAAGAGTCCTGATGATCGGTACGAGTCCTGTCTGGCGTTTGTGACGGAGTTGCGCGGGGGTGAGTCCGGGCATGCGCCGACCGAGGTGGACCTGAGGGTGGTCCGGGGGAAAGACGATCGGCCTCCTGCGCCGCCGCGGTGGGCGGAGCCGGTGTTCAGGCGGCTTGGCTAATGGTTCGTCTGCGGGTTCGTGGGGGCTGGTCGCGCAGTTCCCCGCGCCCCTGAAAGGGGCGCTGCCGTCCCCGGCGTCAGGCCGTTGAGGGGTACGCGTCGTGCCGTGACCTTGCGACGTGCGATCCGCCAACCCGACCCCACTCGCACCGCCGTGTCCACGTACGTCACCGATCCGCACGAGCCGTCTGCCCTGATGCCCAGCCCCTTCGACCGCACCCGGACCTGGCCGTCCGCCAGTTCCTCCACCACCACGTTGGTGACGTGATGCGCGACGGGGTTTCCGGCACCCAACGCGAAGGCCGCGTCCACGAATTGGGTGAGGTCGGTGAGTGTGCCCTGGCCGAAGTCGGTGAGGTCGTACTCGACGTCCGGGGTGAACACCTCGGCCATGCGGTCGAGTTCGCCCTCGTCGGCCAGGTGGCCGTGCAGTGCGATCAACTCCCTGATGGCCAGGCGGTCTTCGAGAGGCAACGCCATGTCTGTCCTTCCCTGGGCTGCGCGCACACTCTCACGCCGGGCGCTGCGGCTGCTCGGGAATTTCGGTCTCGCCCCGCCGATGCACCGGCCTCGCCAGCAACCCGCCGAGGAAACCCGCGACCAACCCCCACAGCGCGGCCAGCCCCACCGCCGACCACAGCCGGGGCTTCAGGAACAGGTCTCCGGACAGGCCGCCGCCCACGTCGCCGATGCCGAGGAGGGAGAGGCCGTAGTGGGCGGAGACGCGGCCGACGAGGCAGATCATGAGGACTGCCAGGGCGAAGGCGATTCCCAGGTGGACGGCGTGCTGCCAGGCGCGTACGCGGGCCGGTGAGCGGACGGCCATCAGGAACGCGGCGGCCAGCAGCAGGACCGCGTCCGCGACCAGGAGCCACCACACCCTGCCGTCGTGGGCGGCGAGCGAGTGCAGGTTCAGGGTGGAGACGTCCGGGGTGCGCAGGACCTCGTCCAGGAGGCGCGGGACGGGCAGGCCGAACGGGCCGTCGACCCGGCCGTTCCAGGTGGCACCCAGGCCGATGGTGAGCGTGAGCCAGACCAGGTTCGGCATGCCGAGCAGGATCAGCGCGAAGGTCTGGGCGGCGTACCCGCGTGTCACCGCGACGACCAGGGCCATGACGACGCCGAGCGCGACGTACGCGAGCAGCAGGGCGACCACGGCGTACGCGGCCGGGCGCACCGACGCGTGGAAGCGGAGGAGGCGGGCGGGCAACGGGGCGCCCGGCGACACCAGGAGGGCCAACACCAACACCCCTGCCAGCCACAGCAGTCCGAACAGCACCGTCTGCGGTACGTCCGCCTCGAAGCCGACCTCGGGGGAGGCACCGAGCAGGCTGCCGATGTCGCCAAGCGTTCCGGTGCCGAGGGAGATCGAGAACTTCTGGCGCGCCCCCAGGGCCAGGCCGATCAGGCCGAGCAGCCACAGGACGGCGATGCGGGCGGCCCAGCCGGCCAGTTCCGCGGCCGAGGCGACCGCGCGGTGCCGCAGGGGCCGTAGGAAGCCCGCTGCGGTCGTCAGGGCGCCGGTCAGGGTCACCGACAGGGGGATGACGGTGAGGGCGGCTTTTGTGTCGGCCAGTGAGCCCGCGTTCCCGGCGAGTCTCACGGTACCGCCGACGGCCGTCACCACCGTTGCCGTGACGACCCGGGGGAACGCGCCGTCCGGGAGGTCCGTCGCACCCGCCGCCCACAGGCCGAGCGCGGCGACGACGCCCATGGTGAGCAGTCCGGCCAGCACCGTGCTCAGGGCCTGGAGCCAGCCGTGGCGGGCGACTGCCTGGTCAGAGGGGGTTCGCGGGGTCACGCTGCCACGCTAAGCAGCGCCCGGGGAGCGCGCCCGCCGGGAGGGCCGTCCGCGTCGGCTTGCGAGCGGGGCGGGATCGGAGCACACAATGGGTGCGTTGTGGATAAAAGCGGCATAAGCCATCAAATGCCGCGAGAGCCCACGTCGGGAAGAAGAGCTCGTGAGCGTCGAACCGCCGTCTTCAGGCCGCCCCACAGGACCGCCCTCCGGCCCGCTGTCGGGACCCTCCCAGCCGCCTTCGGGCCCACCCTCGCAGCCCTCGGGCAGCGGCGGCGCCGGGGCACCGGAGCCGCACCGCCCGTGGTGGAGGTCGGCGCCACGCGTCGCGATCCTCACCACCGCCGTGGTGGCCGCCGTCGTCCTGGCACTCGTCTTCACCCGCTCCGACGGCGGCTCGTCCAACACGGCGAGCAAGGGCGAGGTCTTCCTGCAGTCCGCGGCCAAGACCGGCCCCGATCCGTTCACGGGCTCCACGGCGACCGAGAACTCCGCCCCGCCCGTCTCCGCCTCACCCACCGCCTCGGAACCGGTGAACGCGGTACGCGGCGTCGACGGCGGCGCACCCGGCCTCTACGGCGGCACTCAGAACGTCTCCAGCTGTGACGTGGAGAAGCAGATCAAGGCCCTCCAGGCGGCCCCGGCGAAGGAAAAGGCCTTCGCGTCCGTCGTCGGCGTCCAGCCCGCCGGAGTCCCCGCCTATCTGCGCTCACTCACCCCCGTACAGCTGCGCATGGACACCCGCGTCACCAACCACGGCTACCGCGACGGTGTCGCCACCAGCTACCAGGCCGTCCTCCAGGCGGGCACCGCCGTCCTCGTCGACGGCCACGGCGTGCCCCGCGTGCGCTGCGCCTGCGGCAACCCGCTGTCGCCGCCCGTCGCCCAGCAGACCACCCCGAAGCGGACCGGCGACACCTGGTCGTCGTACCGGCCGCAGAACGTCGTCGTGGTCACCCCCGCACCGCAGATCATCAACATCTTCGTGATCTACGACCCCGACCACGACGACTGGTTCGGCCGCCACCACGGCGACACGGGCAAGCACGACCACAAAACCCCGCCGCCGGTGAACCCGGCCAGCCCCTCGGTGACCGTGTCCCCGCCGACCTCACCGTCCTCCAACTCCCCTTCGCCGTGCGCCTCCTCGGCCCCTGGTACACCGGGAACGCCGGGAACACCCGGCCCGTCCACGAGCCCGTGCCCGCCGACGTCGAGCGCTCCGTCCTCCTCCTCGCCGTCCTCGTCCTCCCCGAGCTCGGAGTCGCCGTCCTCCGAGCCGCCGTCGACCGAGTCGTCAGCGGCCTCCTCGGCCTCGTCGTCCCCTCCCGAATCGGTCGCCTCGGACACGACGACGACGTCCGCGTCGACTTCGGCGTCCACCTTCAGCGCGCCGGTTTCCCCGGCGACGAGTTCACCGTCACTCTCATAGGGGGGACTGCCGGGCGTGGGGCTGGGTACGAGCACTGGTGCGAGAGCATCAGTCCGGCGCCTGCTTCCGAGAGAGACACGCATGATCGACCACCGGGACGGGGTAGTGATACCGACTCGTTTCGACGTGCCCGTGGAACCGCTGAGGCGGGCGGCGCACTACACCGGAGAGCCGGGCTGCATCGCTGCGGCCCGGCACTTCACCCACCAGTTCCTGGAGCAGCTCAGGACCGAGTGGTGCGCCACGATCGACGACCGGGCCGACGGTGAACTGCTCCTCGTGGTGAGCGAGTTGGTCACCAACGCGGACCGGCACAGCAACGGGCCGTACATCCTGGAGCTGGAGGGCACCGACGCCGCGGTGACGGTGTCGGTCTGCGACAGCAGCGTCGCCCTGCCCCGGCTCTTCGCCCGGGACCCGGAGCGCATCGGCCGACACGGCCTGGAGATCGTGCACGCCCTGGCCGCCAAGGTGTCCGTCGAGCGGGTGCCGGTCGGCAAGCGGGTGCGTGCGGTGGTGCACCTGGGCGGTGAGGCGGGCTAGGGCTTCATGCCCCGGTCCGGGTGGCCGTGATCAGCTCGTGGAGGTACCGCTTGGTGACTCGGCCGCCGTACCGGTCCTCCAGCAGCTCCCGGAGGCACGCCAGGAGGCCGTGGCGCGAGGGCTCGTCGAGGGCGAGATGGTTGGAGTACGTGAGCACGACATCGAGGTACTCGTCGGTCGTGTACGTGATCTCCTGGGCGCCGCGCCACACCGTGACGTCCTCGAAGTGCGCGGAGCGCTCGAACTCCCCGGTGTCCGTCGCCGATTCGTCTTCGGTGGGACTTCTGAATCCCGGCGTGGTGGTCGGATCCCACCGCTCGTAGCAGCGCTGCATCCGGTCGAAGAAGTCCTGGGTGCCGCCCGCCACATGGTGGGTGGTGACGAGCGCGAACGTCCCGCCGGGACGCAATGCGGCCGCGACTTTCGCCACGCGCGTCCCGGGGTCGAGCCAGTGGTACGCGGTCGCGACCGCCACCAGGTCGAACGGCTCGGCCGGCAGCTCCCACCGCTCGAAGTCCGCGACCTGTACGTCCACCCGTGGGAACGCGCTCAGATTGCGCCGGGCCACCGCCGCCATCGACGGCCCCAACTCCACGGCGGTCAGCCGACAGCCGAACTCGGCCAGGGGGACGGTGAGTTGACCGGTTCCGGGGGCGATCTCCAGAACCCGGCTGTCCGGGCCGAGGCCGGCGGTGCGGGCCAGTGCGTCGATCAGGGGTCGCGGATACCGGGGCCGGACCCGGTCGTACCTCTCGGCCACCCCGTCGAACGTGTCGCGCAGCACTGTTCCCGCACCCTTCGCATCGGCGATTCCACCCAGGGCAGAATGCTGATCCCTTGCCCTCACGTCCAACGCTTTTAGTCTGAGGGGGTGAGCAACCAAGCGCCGAACCAAGCCCGCGTGATCCCCCTGCGCCCGCACGAGCCGGCACCTCACCTGCCGGAGCCCACGGTTCCCGCGCCCAAGGAACCCCTGTGGCGCGACCTGGTCGGTGACGTCCTACGACGCGAACGCCTCGCCCAGGAACGCACCTTGAAGGACGTGGCCGACGCCGCCCGGATCTCCATGCCGTATCTCTCGGAGGTGGAGCGGGGCCGCAAGGAGGCCTCCTCGGAGGTCCTCGCAGCCGCCGCCCACGCCCTCGGTCTCGACCTCGGCGACCTGCTGTCGCTGGCCCGGAGCGAATTCACCCAGCATCGCAACAGGCGTCAGAGCAGGGTGAGTTCGCCGTACAACGGGCTGTGCCTGGTCGCCGCCTGACGGCGCCGCTCAGGACGGGCCGAGGCGTCGGCTGACCACCTCGTCGGCCAGGCCGTACGCCACGGCCTCCGGCGCGGTGAACACCTTGTCGCGGTCCATGTCGGCGCGCAGCGTGGCGATGTCGTGGTGGGTGTGCCGGGACAGCACCTCCTCGACCTGGGAGCGGATCCGCACCATCTCCTTGGCCTGGAGGGCGAGATCGGAGACCATGCCGCGCTGCCCGCCGCTCGCCGGCTGACCGAGCAGCACCCGCGCGTGCTCCAGGACGAACCGCCGTCCGGGGTCCCCGCCGGCCAGCAGCACGGCCGCCGTCGACGCGGCCTGACCGACGCAGAACGTCGAGATCGGGGCCTGCACGTACGTCATCGTGTCGTAGATCGCCATCAGTGAAGTGAACGATCCGCCGGGCGAGTTGATGTAGATCGCGATCTCGCTCTCCGGCGACGACGACTCCAGATGGAGGAGTTGCGCGATGACGACGTTGGCGACGCCGTCGTCGATGTCGGTGCCGAGGAAGATGATCCGCTCGGACAGCAGCCGGCTGAACACGTCGTACGACCGCTCGCCCTGCGAGGTCCGCTCGACGACGTTCGGAATCGTGTACGTCCCCATGTCAGAGCCCCATCCGTCGCTTCGAGGCGGCCGGGCGCACGTCGTCCAGCGAGGCGACGACCCGGTCCACCATGCCGTACTCCTTGGCTTGTTCGGCCGTGAACCAGCGGTCGCGGTCGCCGTCGCGGGAGATGGTCTCCTCGCTCTGACCGGTGTGCTGTGCGATGAGGCGCTCGACGGTCCTCTTCGTGAAGTCCAGGTTCTCCGCCTGGATCTCGATGTCGGCGGTGGTGCCGCCGATGCCCGCCGACGGCTGGTGCATCATGACCCGCGCGTGGGGGAGGGCGTAGCGCTTGCCGTGGGTGCCGACGCTGAGCAGGAACTGGCCCATGCTGGCCGCGAACCCCATGGTCAGGGTCGAGACGTCGTTCGGGATCAGCTGCATCGTGTCGTAGATGGCGAGGCCCGCCGTCACCGAGCCGCCCGGGCTGTTGATGTACAGGCTGATGTCCGTGCGCGGGTCCTCCGCGGACAGCAGCAGCAACTGGGCGCAGACCCGGTTCGCGGAGACCTCGTCGACCTGCGTGCCGAGGAAGACGATCCGCTGTCCGAGCAGCTGGGCGGCCAGGTGGTCGTCGAAGCGGGAGGACGGGGTGTCGCCCTCCTCGGCGCGGGGCATGAGGGCCGGTGCGAAACCGGCCGTGAGCGGAGACATGGGCACTCCTTGTCGAGGGTGTCGAAGGTGTCGTGACCTGTCTCCACTGTCGGCCGACAACGCCCCGGCCTGGGGATTTCTAGGCTTTCAGCAGATTCGCCGTGAGCAGACGGGTCAACTGGCGTCCTTCTCGCGCAGCTGTCGGAAGAAGGCCCGCACGTCCGCGGCCAGCAGGTCCGGTTCCTCCATGGCGGCGAAGTGGCCGCCCCGGTCGAGCTTGGTCCAGCGGACGATGTTTTCGGTGCGCTCGGCCTTGTGGCGGAGCGGGATCTGGAGCTCGGCCGGGAAGAGGGCGAGCGCGGTCGGGGCGGTGGACGGGAGGGTGGGAGCGGCGGCCCGGGCGCCGGTGGCGTGGGCCCGCTCGTAGTAGATGCGGGCGGCCGAACCGGCCGTCCCCGTCAGCCAGTACAGCATCACATTGGTGAGCAGCCGGTCCCGGTCGACGGCCTCCTCGGGCAGCTCCTCCGAGTCGGTCCACTCCCTGAACTTCTCGACGATCCAGGCGAGTTGGCCGACCGGCGAGTCCGTGAGGCCGTACGCCAGGGTCTGCGGGCGGGTGGCGTGGAGGACGGCGTATCCGGTGCCCTCGCGCGACCACGCGGCCCAGCGGCGCCAGGACTCCTGGGTGTCCTCCCGCTCCTCGGGGGTGAGTGCGGCCAGCTCCTCGGGAGTGGGCTCGGTGAGTGCCTGCGCGCCCGGCAACAGGTTGAGGTGGACGCCGATGACACGGTCGGGGTGGGCGCGGCCCAGCTCGCGGGAGATCGCCGAGCCCCAGTCGCCGCCCTGCGCGCCGAACCGCTCGTAGCCGAGCCGCCGCATCAACTCGGCCCACGCGTCGGCGATCCGGCCCGCCTCCCAGCCGGTGTCGGCCGGTGGCCCGGACAGCCCGAAGCCCGGGATGCCGGGCACGACCACGTGGAAGGCGTCGGCGGGATCGCCGCCGTGGGCCGCCGGATCGGTCAACAGGCCCACGATGTCGACGAATTCGACGATCGAGCCCGGCCAGCCGTGCGTGATGATCAGCGGGGTGGCGTCCGGTTCCGGGGAGCGGATGTGCGCGAAGTGGACGTTCGATCCGTCGATGGTGGTGGTGAACTGCGGCCACGTGTTCAGCTCGGCCTCGGCCGCACGCCAGTCGTACTCGTGCCGCCAGTACCGCACCAGCTCGCGCAGATAGTCGGCCGGTACGCCGTACGCCCAGCCCGTGCCGGGCAGCTCGTCGGGCCAGCGGGTGCGGTCGAGGCGGGCGTGCAGGTCGTCGAGGTCGGCCTGCGGGATGTCGATGCGGAACGGGTGGACGCTGTCTGCCTGCGAGGACGTCATGGAATCGCAGCCTAAGCGCTCCGCTGGTAGTGCCGCGATGTGCCGTCTGACGGCTGCGGCGCCATCGTGGCTGGTCGCGCCCACGCGGCGGTAGCCGCACATCGATACAGCCCCGCGCCCCTTCGGGCGCTGCCGGACCGCGGCGGACTTCGCCCGACCTGCTTGGTTCGGGGCCGGGGATCGCCCACCTGGATTATTCGACGGGCCGACCGATGAGTTTCGCGGCGCGGACCGGTCGATACAGATGACTGTGTTCGATGCCCCCGGAGCCCATGGAGGAGCTCATGACCACCGACGGATTCACCACCTGCCTCTGGTTCGACGGACAGGCCGAGGAGGCCGCCGAGCACTACGTCTCGATCTTCAAGAACTCCAGCATCGGACGTGTCGGCCGCAACGTGGAGGGCGGCGCGGGCCCCGCCGGATCGGTGCTGGCGGTGGAGTTCACGGCCAACGGCCAGAAGTTCGTCGCGCTGAACGGCGGACCGCAGTTCAAGTTCAACGAGTCGGTCTCCTTCCAGATCTTCTGCGCCGACCAGGAGGAGATCGACTACTACTGGACGAAGCTCCTCGACGGCGGCGGCGAGCCCGGCCCGTGCGGCTGGCTCAAGGACAAGTACGGCCTGTCCTGGCAGGTCGTCCCCGAGCACCTCATCGACATGATCAACGACGCGGACCCGGAGAAGGCGGCCCGCGTGACCAAGGCCTTCATGGCGATGGGCAAGTTCGACATCGCCGCGCTGGAGAGGGTGTACGCGGGCGAGTGACGGCCAAGTCCTCGACGGCGCCCTGCAGATACGGATCGGGGGGGAGGAACATGTTGGCCGAGACGCCGGTACCGAGGTCGACCATCCGGCTCCAAGCCCCCGGCGGTCCGTCCGACTGGGAGACGGGCGTTGCCCGTGGGGTCAGTCCTCGCTGTCCAACAGCAGCGCGTGCAACTCCGCTGCCCGGCGGGCCAGTTGCTCCGCCTGATCGGGCTTGGCGCGGGTGCGTGGCCGGGGCAGGGTGATGTCGAGGACCGTACGGATCCGGCCGGGGCGGGGCGTGAGTACCACCACCCGATCGGCGAGCATGACCGCCTCGTCCACGGAGTGCGTGACGAGGACGACGGTGGACGGATGCTCGCGGTGCGTCCGCTGCAACTCGGCGCACAACTCGTCCCGGGTGAGCGCGTCGAGCGCGGAGAACGGCTCGTCCATCAGCAGCACCCGGGGTCGCTGCATGAGCGACCGGCACAGCGCCACCCGCTGCTGCATCCCGCCGGACAACTCGTGCGGCAGGCGTTGTTGGAAGCCGTCGAGGCCCATTGTCTCGATCAGCCCGAGTGCCAGTTTCCGCGAGCCGTCGCGCCGCTCGCCCGAGATCTCCGCAGGCAGCAGCACGTTGTCCAGCACCGACCGCCATGGCAGCAGCGCCGGCCGTTGGAAGAGAACGGCACAGTTGCGGCGCGGCCCGGTGACGGCACGGCCGCCCATCAGGACCTCGCCCCGCGTCGGCGGCACCAGCCCGGCGATCAGCCGCAGCAGCGTCGACTTCCCGCAACCGGAACGCCCGACGACCGCCACGAACTCACCGTCGGCCGCCTCCAGTTCGATGCCCTGAAGCGCTTCGACGGAGCCCCGCCGATGCGTGAACTCCTTGGACACACCCCGTAGTTGGATCACGCGTCGACTCCCGTCGGCCGCCGTGCGCGGAGTACCGAAAATCGCTCTGCTGGATTGTGACATGCGCGCGTACGATTTTCCGGATCGCGACCCCGGCGATAAAGCCCCACCGAGTGCCGCCGTCCCCCCACCCATTCCCCCTCCGGGGAGGTCGCATGATCCGCTCATACCGCACAGCGACGGTGTTCTGTACCGCGGTCACGCTACTGGCCGCCGCAGCCTGCGGCTCCAACTCATCGTCCAAGAGCACGAGTTCGGCCAAGGACCACATCACCTACGTCACCGCCTTCGGCGCGGCGGGACGGGACGCCTTCGCCTGGGTGGCCGAGCAGAAGGGCTATTTCCGGCAGGCGGGAATCGACGTACAGATCGAACTCGGAAAGGCCACCGGCGAGAACCTCAAGGCCCTCGCCTCCGGAAAGGCGCAGTTCACGAGTTTGGACCTGACGGGCGCGATGATTTCTGCGGGCGCCAAGAACTCCACCGCCTACCGCGACTTCCGTGCCGTGCTCGCCGTCCATCAGCGCACCCTCGTCTCCATCATGGCGATGCAGGGCTCGGGCATCACCACCCCGAAGGACCTCAAGGGCAAGCGGATCGCGGCCGCCGCCAACTCCGTGAACCAGTTGCTCTTCCCCGGCTATGCCAAGCTCGCCGGCATCGACACCGCCGGAATCCACTGGATCGCGGTCCAGCCCGTCCAGCTGGGCCCGGCCCTCGCGAGCGGAAAGGCCGACGCGCTCAGCACGTTCCTGATCGGTCGGCCCACCATCGAGAAGGCCACGGTGCAGGCCAGGTCGAAGCATGTCGTGGTGTTCCCCTACAGCACCTACCTGCCCGACCTGTACGGCAACGCGACGGTCACCACGGCCTCCCTCGCCGCGAAGAAACCGGACCTGGTCAAGCGCTTCCGCGCCGCCCTGCTCAAGGGGCTGAAGTACACGATCCAACACCCCGACGAGGCCGGGAAGTTGTTGCACGCCAAGCACCCGGAGACGGACGCCACGGCCGCGACCGCGGAGATCAAGCTGATGACACCGTCCGTGACGGCCGAGGGCGAGTCGTCCATCGGCCTGATCACCGAGGCACGGATGCAGCGGGCCCTCACCAGCCTGCAGAACGCCGGTGTCATCCAGCTAGGCATGACACCGCAGGACCTCGTCGACTTCGCCGCCATGAAGACGAGTTGACGGCCGTGGAGACACCGCTCTCGTACGCCTTCGACAACGACGACCCGGAGGCCGCCGCGCGGCACGGCCAACTCCCGGCGATCCTCGACGAGTTCACGATCTCGCGGTTGTCGTCCCTCGGCGACCTGACCGGCCGGCGCTGTCTGGAGACCGGCGCCGGGGGCGGCAGCATCGCCGACTGGCTCGCCCTCGCGGCGGGACCCGCGGGACGGGTGCTGGCCACCGACGTCAACACCCGGCATCTGCCGCCGAGTCCGCCGTACGACGTGCTGGTACACGATCTGGAGCAGGAACCGGTGCCCGACGGGCCCTGGGACGTGATCCACGCCCGGCTGGTGCTGGCGCACCTGCCCGGACGGGAGGCCGTTCTCCGCGGGCTCGCCGCCGCGCTCGCGCCCGGCGGCGCCCTCGTGGTGGAGGACTTCGCGTCCGTCTTCCGCAGGCTCGTGCTGGCGGCCCCCACCCCGCAGGCCGCCGAACTGGTCGACCTCTACCACGAGTTGCTCGTCGAACGCGTCCTGCCCGCCCACGGCAACGACCCCACCTGGGCCGGGCGGGTACCCGCCGCCATGCTGGAGGCGGGCCTGACCGACGTCGACACCGTCATCCATGCGCGGTCCTGGCGGGGTGGCACCGCGGGCGCGCTGCTGATCGGCGCGAACATCGCCCAGGCACGGGAGGACTTCCTGGCGGCAGGCATGACGCAGGCGCAGCTGGACGAGCTGGGCAGACTGGTCGCCGATCCCCGGCTGATGGTCCGTGACCACTTCACCTACTCGACCATCGGCCGCAGGCTCCCGGCGTGAGACGCCTCCTGTCGGCGGGACCGCCGGTCCTGGCGGCCGTGTGCGCCCTCGCCGGGTGGTGGCTGGTGACCGTCGCCTTCGACATCCGGCCATTCCTGCTGCCTGCGCCGCCCGATGTCGTCGACGCCTTCGAGCGGCTGCCCGGTTATCTGCTCCGGCAGACCTGGCAGACGTTCACCGAGACGGCCGTCGGCTTCGGCCTGGCCGTGGGCGCGGGACTGGCGACCGCCGTGCTGCTCACCGCGTCCCGCGGCGTGGAACGCGCGGTCATGCCGCTCCTGGTCGCCGTGAACGCCGTACCCAAGATCGCGGTGGCACCGCTCCTCGTGGTCTGGCTCGGCTTCGGGACCGCCCCGAAGGTGTTCATGGTGGCCCTGCTCGCCTGGTTCCCCGTGGTCGTGTCGACGATGGCAGGACTGACCTCCGTCCCCCTGGAACTGACCGAACTGGCCCACTCGCTCACCGCGTCCCGCTGGCAGACCTACCGCAAACTCCGCATCCCCTGGGCCCTGCCCCAGGTCTTCACCGGCCTGCGCCTCGGCGTGACCCTGGCCGTCGTGGGCGCGGTCGTCGGCGAGTTCGCGGGCGGCGACCAGGGCCTCGGCTACGTCATCGTGGCCTCCGGCGGCAACGCCGACACCCCCCTCGCCTTCGCCGCGATGGCCCTGCTCAGCGCGATGAGCGTGCTGCTCTTCTACGTCGTCGTCCTCGCGGAGCGGGCGCTGCTGCCCTGGGCCCGCGAGATCACCGGCTGAGCGACCGCACGGGCCGTACCGGCAACCCCTGCGCGACGCCTCCGCGTAACCAGTGCGTTTCGGACGTTAATTTCCGGGCCCAAAGGGTTGGCGGGAAACCATCCCCTCGTTATCGTTCACGCACTTCACTCAATCGTTCCGCTGAACGAATAGCTGAACGAATAGCGACAAGGACGGTCGGTACATGTCCGACATCCACCACCCGGGCCGCCGGTCGGTGCTCGCCGCTGGCGCCGCCTCGGCCGCCGCGCTCGGCGGGTCCTGGCTGCTGACCGGCTGCAGTGGGGCGGAGGCCGCCCCCGTCCTGCCGGCCGCTGCCCAGAAGGGCGCCCCCGACCGCGGCGGCACCCTGCGCATCGCCCGGCCGCCCGCCTCCGACGCCGAGACCCTCGACCCGGCGAGCTCGCTGTCCGCGTACGAGTACCTGGGCGCCCTCTACAACCGGCTTGTCCGTGTCGCCGCGAACGGCGAGCTCGCCCCCGACCTCGCCGAGTCCTGGGAGACCGACGCCAAGGCCCGCACCTGGACCTTCCGGCTCCGCAAGGGCGTCGCCTTCCACAACGGCCGCGCCTTCACCTCCGCCGACGCCGCCTACACACTGCGCCACATCCTCGACAAGGCGACGGCGTCCCCGCAGGCCGCGGTCCTCGCCCCCCTGATCGACCCGGCGAAGCTGGGCACGCCCGACGCCCACACCCTCGTCGTCCCGCTGAAGAGCCCGAACGCCGAGTTCCCGAGCCTGCTGACGCACTACAACTGCTACGTCATCCCCGACGGCAGCGCGAAGTCCATCGGCCGCACCGGCATCGGCACCGGCCCCTTCAAGCTGGAGTCGTTCGCACCGGCGGGCCCCGGCCGCGTCACCGCGTACAAGGACCACTTCGCGGGCCGCCCCGTCCTCGACGCGATCGCGTTCTACTCGGTCGCCGACATGTCGGCCCGCTCAAATGCCCTGCTGGCAGGACAGGTTGACCTGCTCTCGCAGACCAACCTCGACTTCGCGACCGCCCGCGTGGTCGCCGCCTCGGACCGCGCGACCATCGCCCGTGTGAAGAACGCCCAGTGGTACGTGCTCCCGATGCTCACCACCGACAAGCCCTTCACCGACGTCCGCGTCCGCCAGGCGATGAAGCTCGCCTACGACCCCGAGCACGTCGTGAAGGTCGCCCTCCAGGGCGCGGGCACGCCGGGCTGGGACAATCCGGTGCCGCCGAGCGACCCGGCCTACATCTCCGCGCACCCGAAGCACGACCCGGAGAAGGCCAAGTACCTGCTGAAGCAGGCGGGCCACGAGGGCCTTGCCATGGACCTCTACACCTCCTCCTACGACCCGCTGTTCACGCCGATGGCGCTCGCCTACCAGGACTCGGCGAAGCGGGCCGGCATCCGGATCAAGGTCAAGACCGCCTCCGCGGACTCCTACTACACACAGATCTGGATGAAGAAGCCGCTGATGGCCACCTACTGGTTCACGGGCCGGCCCGTCGACCAGCTCTTCACCCAGATCTTCCGCAGCGGCTCCTCGTACAACGAGACCGCCTGGTCCGACAAGCAATTCGACGCGGTGCTCGACAAGGCCCGCGCCGAGATCGACGACACCAAACGCCGCGAACTCTACGGCGAGGCGCAGACGTTGGTGATCGAGAGAGGCGGGGCGATGACCCCGATGTTCGCCGACCGGCTCGTCGGCATCTCCCGCAAGGTGCGCGGATACGCCGAGCACGGCTTCGAGTTCGACTACCTCAACATCGGCCTGAAGGGAGCCTGACCATGCTCTCCTTCATAACCCGCCGTATCGCGGCCGCAGTTGGCACCCTCTTCCTCTCCTCCGTCCTCGTCTTCCTCGCCGTCCAGGCCCTGCCCGGAGACGTCGCCACCCAGATCCTCGGCAAGGACGCGACCCCGGACGCCGTGGCGGCCCTGCGCGAGAAACTGAAGCTCGACCGGCCGGCCTGGGAGCGGTACTGGGACTGGGTCCGGGGCGCCCTGCACGGCGACTTCGGTACCTCCCTCGTCTCCGGCAAGGCCGTCGGCGGCGAAGTGTCCATGTACCTCGGCAACTCCGCGCTGATCGCCGTCGTCACGGTCCTCTTCGCGGTCACCGGATCGATCGTCCTGGGCATCCTCGCGGGCCTCTACCGCGACCGCTGGCCCGACCACGTCATCTCCACCGTCAGCCTGGTCGGCATGAGCGTCCCCGAGTTCGTCGTGGCCACCGTGCTCGTCCTGTGCTTCTCGGTCGCCCTCCCGTGGTTCCCCGCGGTCGTCCTCTACGGCCCCGACGCCACTGTCGGTCAACTCCTGCCCGCCGTATGGCTTCCCGCACTCGCGCTCGCCGTGGTGATGGCCGCGTACATCGTCCGCATGGCCCGCACCTCGGTGATCGACGTGATGGCCACCGAGTACGTCACGACGGCCCGCCTCAAGGGCCTGTCCACCTGGCGGGTTGTCACCCGACACGCCCTGCCGAGCGCCCTGTTGCCCACCCTGCACGTCATTGCGCTCAACGTCGCCTGGCTGGTCGGCGGGGTCGCGGTGGTCGAGAACGTCTTCAACTACCCGGGCATCGGCAAGCTGATGCTCTCCTCGGTGCAGAACCGCGACCTGCCCACCATCCAGGCCATCGCCCTGATCAGCGCGGTCGTCTACGTCGTCTGCAACCTCGCGGCCGACCTCGCCACCATGGCCCTCAACCCGAGGCTCCGCACCCGAGGGAGGACCCGATGACCACGCTCGACACCGTCCCGCCGACGACCGTACGAGGCGCCCGCACCGTCCGCGCCTGGCGCACCCTGAGCAGCTCCCGCACCGCACTCGTCGGCCTCGCGATCGTCGCCGTACACGTCCTGATCGCCCTGCTCGCCCCCCTCCTCACCTCCTACGACCCCATCGCCAACGACGCCAACCACGCCCTCCTCGGCCCGAGTTGGAGTCACTGGGCCGGAACCGACCAGTACGGCCGGGACGTCCTCGCCCGCGTCCTCTACGGCGGCCGGTACGCGCTCGGCGTCTCCGTCACCGCCACCCTGCTGACCGTCGCCCTCGGCACGGTCATCGGCTGCGCGGCGGCACTGCGCGGCGGCTGGTTCGACGACGTACTGGGACGAGTGCTGGACGCGATCCTGTCCATACCCGCGGTCCTGGCCCTGCTCGTCGTCGTGACCGCCCTCGGCACCGGCCCCGCGGTCATCGTCCTCGCCGTCGCGATCGTCTACGTCCCGCAGGTCGTCCGCGTCGTACGCGGCGCCGCCCTCGCGGTCGTCCCCGCCGACTACGTGACCGCGGCCCGCGCCCGCGGTGAGAGCACCTGGTCGATCCTGCGCCGGGAGATCCTCCCGAACATCACGGACGTGGTGTGCGTGGAGTTCGCGATGCGGGCCTCCTGGGTCGTGCTGCTGATCTCCTCGCTGTCCTTCCTCGGCTTCGGCGCCGACCCGCCAACTCCGGACTGGGGCCTGATGGTTGCCGAGAACCGCACCGCCATCACCGTCGTCCCGATGGCCAGCCTCGCCCCCATCATCGCCCTGGCCACCCTCGTGGTCGGGCTCAACCTCGCGGCCGACGGCCTGTCCAAGGCGTGGGGCGTCGACCGGATCAGGGAGGGCTCCTGATGGCCTCGATCGTTACCGTCAACTCCCTGTCCGTGGCCTACCGTTCGGGCGGCCAGGACGTCCCCGTCGTGCACGAGGTGTCGCTCGACGTCGCCGAGGGACAGACCCACGCCCTCGTCGGCGAGTCCGGCAGCGGCAAGTCGACCATCGCCGCGACCCTCCTCGGTCACCTGCGACACGGATCGCGGATCACCGGAGGCTCGGTCCAGGTGTCCGGCGCCGACGTCTTCGCCCTGCCCGCACGGGCGTTGCGACGACTGCGCGGCGGAACGGTCGCCATGGTCGGCCAGAACGCCGGCCACGCCCTCACCCCCTCCATGCGCATCGGACGGCAGATCGCCGAGGCGGGCGGTGACGTGCCCGTCGTCGACCTCCTCGAACAGGTCCGGCTCCCGCGCCCGGCGGAGTTGGCCCGCCGCTATCCGCACGAACTCTCCGGCGGCCAGCAACAACGCGTCGCCATCGCCATGGCCATCGCGGCCCGCCCCAAGGTCCTGGTCCTCGACGAGCCGACGACCGGCCTGGACGTCGTCACCCAGCGCAGCGTCCTCGACCTGATCGCCGCCCTGCGCGACGAACTCGGCCTCGCCGCGGTCCTGGTGAGCCACGACCTCGGAGTCGTCGCCCACATGGCCGACGAGGTGACCGTCCTGCGGTCCGGCCGCGTGGTGGAATCGGCGCCCACCAGGCAGCTGTTCGCCCAGCCCCAGGACCCGTACACCAAGCGCCTGTTGGCGAGCGTGCCGCGCCTCGACGACACCGGGCTCGCCGTCGTCGGCGAGACGGGGGAGCGGGAGGTCAGGCCCCGGGCGGAAGTCCCCGCCGACGCCCCCGTCGCCGTCTCCGCACAGGACATCACCATCGACTACGGCAGCACCCGAGCCGTGCACGGTGTCTCCTTCGACGTCCGGCGCGGCGAAGTCCTCGCCCTCGTCGGCGAGTCCGGCAGCGGCAAGACCACCCTCGCGTGGAGCCTGGCCGGACTGCGCACCCCGTCCGGCGGCACGATGAACCACGCGGACGGCGACCTGGCCCGCCCCGCACAGCAACGACCGCTGTCCCTGCGCCGCCGGGTACAGCTCGTCTTCCAGAACGCCGACACCTCGCTCAACCCCCGCCGCTCCGTGGGCGACGCGGTCCGCCACCCCCTGCGCTTCTTCGGCACGGTGCCGGACCGCACGGAGGCGACCGAGCGGGCCCGCCAGCTCATCGCCGACGTACGCCTCGACCCGGCCCTCGCCGACCGCCTGCCCGCACAACTCTCCGGCGGCCAGCGCCAACGCATAGGCATCGCAAGGGCGTTGGCAGGCGAGCCGGACGTGCTGATCGCCGACGAGATCACCACCGCCCTGGACGTGTCCGTCCAGGCCGACGTACTCCGGCTCCTCGACGACCTGCGCCGCGAACGCGACCTGGCCTGCCTGTTCATCAGCCACGACCTGGCCGTCGTACGGGGCATCGCCGACCGGGTCGTCGTCCTGCGCCACGGCGTCGTCGTCGAAGAGGGCCCGACGGAAGCCGTCTTCGCCGACCCCCAACACCCCTACACCCGGCAACTCATGGCCGCCGCCCTCGAACCCGACCCCGACGCACAGCCCTACGTCGACGACACCGCCGACTGGGCCGACGCGGCGGACGGGGACGACATCTGGACCGGCCACGCCGACGACGGCCACCGCGTCCGACGCTGGCGACCCCTCAACGCCCCTGTGGCGGAAGGAGCTTTGTGAAGTACCGCGAGCAGTTCGAGCGCCGGGTCGTCCGGGAGGACGTCTGGATCCCCACCCGGGACGGAAGGACCCGGCTGCACGCCCGCATCTGGCGGCCCGCTGACGCCGAGTCGGACCCCGTGCCCGCGCTGCTCGAATACCTCCCGTACCGCAAGAGCGACTGGACCGCACCGCGCGACGCCCAACGCCACCCCTGGTACGCCGGACACGGCTACGCCTCCGTCCGCGTCGACATCCGGGGCCACGGCGACAGCGAGGGCCTGCCCGGCGACGAGTACGACGCGCAGGAACTCGCGGACGGCGTCGACGTCGTCAACTGGCTTGCGGCGCAGGCCTGGTGCACGGGCAAGGTCGGGATGTTCGGCATCTCCTGGGGCGGCTTCAACTCCCTCCAGATCGCGGCTCTCGCACCCGAGCCGCTCAAGGCGATCGTCACCGTCTGCTCCACCGACGACCGCTACGACAACGACGTCCACTACATGGGCGGAGCCGTCCTCGGCATCGACATGCTCGCCTGGGCCGGCACCATGCTCGCCTTCGCCTCCCGGCCGCCGGACCCTGCGAACGTCGGCGCGGACCGCTGGGTGCCGATGTGGCGCGAGCGCCTCGACGCCCTCGACCCCTTCCTGCACACCTGGCTCGCACACCAACAGCGCGACGACTACTGGAAGCACGGCAGCGTCTGCGAGGACTACACCGCGATCGACGCGGCCGTCCTCGCGGTCGGCGGCTGGAACGACCCGTACCGGGACACGGTGTTGAGGCTCGTCGAGCACCTGCCCGGCGACCGCGTCCGGGGGATCGTCGGTCCTTGGTCGCACCAGTACCCCGACCGTGGTCTGCCGCCCGGCCCGGCGATCGGCTTCCTCCAGGAGACGCTGCGCTGGTGGGACCAGCACCTCAAGGGCATCGACACCGGAGTCATGGGGGAGCCGCTGCTGCGGGCCTGGATCACCGACCCGGTCCCGCCGGCGACGTCGTACGACGTGCTGCCGGGACGTTGGGTGGGGGACGCCAACTGGCCCTCCCCGAAGGTCGGTTGGAGCGAGCGCCCGCTGGGTACGACCGCCGCCCCGATCGTCGTACGCTCCCCGCAGCACACCGGCCTCGACGCCGGACGCTTCTTCCCCTTCGGCAACGCGAGCGACCTGCCGCCGGACCAGCGCGAGGAGGACGGCCGTTCGGTCTGCTTCGACTCCGAGCCGCTCACCGCACGCGTCGAGATCCTCGGCCGACCGCGCGTCCGGCTCCGCCTCGACAGCAGCACCCCGCGCGCCCATGTCATCGCCCGCCTGTGCGACGTGGCGCCGGACGGCTCGTCCACGCTCGTCACCCGAGGCGTGCTCAACCTGCTGAGCAGGCACGGCCGTGACCGGGCCGTCGAATGGACACCGGGCACGTACGAGGACGTCGAGTTCGAGCTGACCGGCATCGGCTACGCCGTCCCGCCCGGCCACCGCATCCGGCTCGCCGTCTCCGACACCTACTGGCCGTGGGTCTGGCCGCACGGCGAGCGCGGAGAGCTGCGCGTCGTACCGGCCGACAGCGCCGTACTGCTGCCCGTCCGGGAAACCGGGGCCGAGCCGACGATCGGTTTCGAGGAGCCCGAGCAGGCCACCCCGCTCGCCGTGACCTACGACCGGCCCGCCGAGCCGACCCCCGAGCGACTCGTCACGCACGACGTCGCCAAGGGCGAATGGACTCTGGAGGTCGACCCCAACTACGGGGGATCGCGGACGTATCCGGACGGGCTGCGCTACGAGGAGAGCGCGCGGGAGACCTACCGCATCCGCGGCGACGACCCGCTGTCCGCGAACGCGGTGTCGGAGTGGCGCATCCGGTTGCGGCGCGGGGACGACTACGACGCTGAGATCATGGCGCGGACGGAGCTGCGCGCCACGGCCGCGGACTTCGTCATGGACAGTCGTGTCGAAGCACGGGCGAACGGAGAGACAGTGGCCAAGCGCGCATGGCACCGCACCACCCCGAGGACGTCGGGATGACGGCCGCCAAGCAGCCTCAGCCGGCCGCCAAGTCCCCGCGTCGCGCCGTCGCCGCCGCCGACCGCACCCGGCAGCCCACCGAGGTGCGCCGCCGGCTCATCGTCGAGGCGGCCGTCCCGCTGATAGCGGAACGCGGCTACGCCTCGGTCGGCGTCCGGGACGTGGCGGCGGCTGCCGGAGTCTCCGTCGGCACCGTCACGTACCACTTCGGCAGTGTGCAGGAGATCCTCTCCGAGGCCATGGTCCTGCATATCGAGCGCTACTACGCCGAGTTGAGCGAGGCCGCCGAGCAGGCGACGAGCGGTGCCGAGGCGCTGCGGCTGCTCGTCGACGCGCTGTTCACCGAGGACACCGACCGGCACTGGCGGATGTGGTTCGACTACTGGAACGCGGGCGAGCAGGGCACGGACGAGGCCTTCAGCGGCGGGCAGGCCCGGCGCTACGAGACCTGGCACCAGCAGATCCGTGCGTTGGCCCAACGGGGCGTCGCCGACGGCGAGTTCGGCTCCGACGACCTCGACGGCTTCACGGTCCGCTTCGCCGCCCTCGCCGACGGCCTCGCCCTCCAACGGCTGCGCCAGGCACCCCCGTTGAGCACCGAGGACGCCCGCCGACACCTCAAGCGGCTCATCGAGACGGAGCTAGGTCGCCGATCACCCGAGTGATCTCCCGGGCGATCCGCAGGATCCCGGGGGAGCGGACCGGGCACGGCCTGGGCGTCGATGTCGTCGGCGCCAGGCAGAAGTGCAGGTAGTCCTTGTCGAGGTGCAGGGCCGTGCGGCCGTTGCCCGGCTGGGTGCAGTAGTCGGGGTGGGCGCG
The DNA here is from genome assembly GCF_040655155.1 of Streptomyces sp. NPDC050508. Taxonomy (NCBI): domain Bacteria; kingdom Bacillati; phylum Actinomycetota; class Actinomycetes; order Kitasatosporales; family Streptomycetaceae; genus Streptomyces; species Streptomyces sp. NPDC050508. The sequence goes on along the minus strand of NZ_JBFAJJ010000008.1, from coordinate 379,612 downwards.
TTCGTAGGCGGTGCAGGGCAGGTACTGGGTCCAGGTGTAGCGGGCTCCGGCGGGGCTCACGGTCCGGCCGGCGTCGGCGACGATGTCACCCGTGGACTTGGCTTCCCTCTTGTAGAGCGCGTTCACGGCCTCGACCCGCTCGGGGGTGATCGGGTCGGGCCCCTGCAACACCCAGACGATCGTGGGCCGTTGGGCGCCTCCGGCGGTCGCGATCTGCGCGGTGAGCTTGCTGAGGTCGGCCCTGTACCGCTGGAAGTACGTCGTCCGGTCGGCGGTGTAGGTGATCCCGTCCATGCAGGGGGTGTAGGCCCAGGCGTTGCCCCAGAACTGCAGCACCACGAAGTCCGGGTGCAGCGAGCGCACGAGGGCGGCCGCCTTGTCCCCGTCCGGGACCAGCGAGTTCACCTTGGTGCCCTCCAGGTAGTCGCACAGCGTGGTCCCCGAGTACGGGGCGCTCGTATACGTCGCGTCCAACGTGCCGCGAAGCTCCTGGCCGAGCACGTTCTGGCTCTCCATGGCGAGGGAGTCCCCGAGATACAGCACACGGGGCGCCGACTTCACCGGGGCACTCGGCGAGACGGGCGCCCGCTGTCGCGTGGTGGTGGCCGACGCGCCCGGCACGGAGGGGGTGGGCGGGGCGGCTTGAGGCCCGGACGCCGGGTCCGTGCACGCGCCGAGCAGCACTCCGGCCAGCAGTACGCTCACGATCCACGGTTTCCGCATACGGCAACTCCCGCCCCGGGCACCGGAAAACGGCTCCCCAGGCAAGCACAGCCGGGCAGCAGGGGGAAGACACCCGACTACTCCAGACGCGCCAGCAGGTCCAGCAGATCGGTCAGTGGGAGCGGCTTGGCCAGATGGGCGTCGAAACCGGCCGCCCGGGACAGCGAGCGGTCGGTGCCCTGACCGAAACCGGACACCGCGATCAGGCGCGGCCGGTCGCCGTGTGGACGGGCACGCACCGTACGGGCCACCGTGTAGCCGTCGGTGTCGGGCAGACCCAGATCGCACAGCACCACGTCGAAGACGTCGGACTCGGTCGCGGTGAGCGCGTCGGCGCCGGTGTGGACGGCGGTGACGCGGTGGCCCTGCCGCTCCAGCAGGGTGTGGTAGGTCGCGGCCAGGTCGGTGTTGTCCTCCACGATCAGGATGGCCAGTCGACGCCGTGCCCGGGGTGGCGCGGACGGCCGTACCGGTTCCGGCGCCGCCTCGTCGGCCGTCGGCAGCAGCACGGTGAACACCGCTCCCTTGCCGGGCCCCTCGCTCCACGCGCTGATCCGGCCGCCGTGCAGTTCGACCACCGTCCGCGCGACCGCGAGCCCCAGACCGAGCCCCTCGGGCGTGTTGGGGCCCGCCGGTGCCGCCCGCATGAACACCCCGAACAGGTCCTCGGCCTGGGCGGGTTCGAACCCTGTGCCGTCGTCCCGCACGGTGAGCCGGACCTGCCCCTCCTCGACCGCGAGCCGCACCTCCGTACGCCCGCCGGGCGGGGTGTACTTGAGCGCGTTGGACAGCAGGTTCGTCAACACCTGCGCCAGCCGCAGCCGGTCCCCGTCGACCACAACGGGCGTGTGCGGCAAGGTGACTTGGAGCGTTCGGTCCTCATGTCCGAACAGGCTCCGGATGTCCGCGCACGCGCCCTCGACCACGGACCGCACGTCGACCCGCTCCGGCACCAGCGCAAGGCGCCCGGTCAACGCCCGTGTCCCGTCCAGCAGATCGTTGCTCATCCGCACGAGCGTGCCCAACTGCCGTTCCAGGACGGACAGTGCCGGATGGCCACCGATCGGCAGGTCCAGTGCGAGCAGTTCCACGGCCGCCGTGGCGGCGGCGAGCGGGTTGCGCAGCTCGTGCGAGAGCGTGGCGATGAACTGGTCCTTGGCCCGCTGCTCCTCTCTCAACTGCCGCCCTGCAGCGTCGAGTTCGGCGTTGGCGCGGCTCAGCTGCTCGTTGACCTCGTGGATCTCCCTGGCCCGGACGAACAGGTCGATCTCCATGCCCTCCGCCCGCATCTGGGCCTCGGCGACGGCCCGTTCCTGCTCCCGGCCGACCCGGCGCAGATGGACGAAGTCCGTGACGTCCTCCACCCGGTGGATGATGTGCGTGACCCGTCCGTCGGCGTCCAGGACGGGGGAGTTGACGGGACTCCAGTACCGCTCGTCGAAGGTGCCGGCCTCGCCGCCGGGGATGTCGTAGCGCTGCAACGCCATCGTGTCCTTGCGGCCCGTCGCCACCACGGACTCCAGCGAGCGGCGCAGATTGGCGACCCCGTCGGCCGACGGATCGTCCGGGTTGTCGGGGAACACGTCGAAGATCCGCTGCCCGACGATCGCGCGTTCCGTACGAGTGGCGGCGAGGTACGCGCGGTTGACCTCGACGATCGTGAAGTCGGGGCTGAGCACCAGCAGTGGGGACAGCGAGGAGTCGAAGAGCAGCCGGAAGTCCGGGGTGGCGAGGGGCGGCATGACGGCTCTCAGGGGTCGAGACGGTAGCCGTAGCCGCGGACCGTGGTGATCCGGGGCGCGGGCGTGGGGAGTGCCGCGAGCTTGCCGCGCAGGCGGTACACGTGCTCGATCACGGTCGCGGGCTGTTGCCAGGAGGCGCCCCAGATCCGTTCCAGCACCTGCTCGGTGGAGAACACCCGGCCGGGCGCCTCGCCGAGCATCTCCAACAGGGCGTACTCCTTCGGCCGTAGCGTCAGGAAGACGCCGTCGGCGGACGCCTGGCGGGCCGCCGTGTCGATCCGCAACGAGCCGACCTGCAACACCGCAGGGACCTCCGGCGGCTGCGACCTGCGCAGCACGGCCCGGATGCGGGCCACCAACTCCCGTTGCGAGAACGGCTTGACGAGGTAGTCGTCGGCGCCGATCTCCAGTCCCGCCACCCGGTCGGCCTCCGCGCCGCGCCCGGTGACCACGATGACCGGGAGGCGGCTGGTGGACCTCAGTGCCCGCAGGAGTTCGAGGCCACTGCCGTCCGGCAGGCCCAGATCGAGTACGGCGAGATCGACGCGGCTCTCGTAGAGGACGGACTTTCCGGCGCGGGCGTCCATGGCCCAGGTGACGGTGAATCCCTCGCGTTCCAGATAGGAACGGCACATCAGTGCGAAATCGGGTTCGTCCTCGATCAGGGCGAGGTGCGGACGCATTCCGGATCACCTGGCCCAACTGCTGCCCGCTCGTTGTGTCGCTGATGAGCGGGCGTTGATGCCCCGACCATGTGGCGAAGGTAGAACAGTAAGCACCCACGGTTCAAGGGGGAGCCGCTCGGGGGGAGTTCCGGCGCGGGCTCGTGCGGTGCGGGGATGTCGAAGCCGCCGTACGAACCCGCGCCGGATCGCGCGCCCGCGCGCGGAAGGCACGGAACGGGGACGGAACACCTTGCACGAGAACAGCCTGTTGTCCGAGAACGGCCTGTCGCACGACAAAAGCCTGGAGCCGGTGCCCACCTCGGCCTGGCCCGCGCCCGGCGAACACGCCCTGCTGGGCGCACGGGACGGCCTGCTGGTCGTCGACCTGCACGGCGACCTCGACCTCGCGACCGCCACCCCGCTGCGCGAGTGGCTGGACTCGGTGGTGGCGTTGCGTGCGCCCGCCTACGTCGTCGATCTGCGCCGCACCACGTTCATCGACTCCACCGGGCTCAACCTGGTGCTGCGATTCCGCCGCCGGGTGCGGGAGGGCGAGGCGGGGTTCGCCGTGGTGTGCGCCCCGCGCACCGTGCGCCTGTTGCGGGCGCACGGCACGCTGGACGTACTCGATCCGGTACCCGGCCTCCCGGAGGCGGCCTCCAGGATCGCCGGGCGCTGAGACTCAGACCCGGTCGGCCGCGATCAGCAGATACTGGAAACTGCCATTGCGATAGGCGGTCAGGAAGGTGTCCTCGATCCCGGTGACCAGATGGTCGGCCTGTCGGCGCAGCGCCCAGTAGGGGATCGTGTCCTCGGTGAGGTCCCGGACGTGGACGGGCACCAGCCGGTTGCGGGCCATCGCCCGGAAGTACTCCGACCTGGGGTGGATGTCGCAGATGTAGTGGGCGTTGATGAGGGACACCTCGCGCGAGGCCCGGCCGTAGGTGTCGTTGTAGCAGCCGGTGATCACCACATAGCGTCCGCCGCGGCGCAGCAGCCGGGCGTGCTCGGCGAACAGCAGGTCCAACTCCACATACATCGTGGACTCGTTGTTCCACGACGCGGCGAACTCACCTGTCGGGAAGCCGGTGTCGAGCATGTTGCGGTGGTGGTAGCGCACCTCGCCGTCGATGCCCCGCTTGCGCGCCTGCGCGTTGGCGAACTCGGCCTGCTTCGCGGAGATCGTGACTCCGTCGGCCCGGCAGCCGTAGCGCAGATGCGCCACCACGCTGCCGCCGCCGCGCCCGCAGCCTGCGTCGAAGACCCGGTCGGCGGGGGAGAGTCGGCCCAGGTGGGAGGCGAGGAGGTCGGCCTGCGCGTGTTCCAGGCGGTGCAGTTCGGCGGTGAGCCGCTCCCGGCGCCGGACGGGGTCGGGCTCCTCCAGCACGGACTCGTCGGCCCCGCCTATTCCGTAGTGGTGGTGGTACAGGTCGTCGAGCTGTCCGAGGTCGAGGTTGACCGGGTTCTCTTCGGCGTTCCAGTAGTCCGCGACACGGTTCTGGTACGTGGACTGGGTCGGCACCGGTGCTGCTGTGGTGCCGGCGTCGGCGGTGGTCAACGGTGACTCCTAGCGTGGTACGTCTGACAGGACGTCAGGGGCCGGTCTGTTACCAGTAGTTGGGCAGGTGGTAGCGGTGGGTGTTGGTCGCGTGCCACTCGTGATTGCCGGCCACCCAGGCAGCAAGGCCCTGGGTGTAGCGCTCGACGAGGGGCGAGGCGGCGGACAGCACCGCGGACTCCTCCTCGAAGGCGTCCATGATCCGGTTGTGGATCTCGACGGACCTCAGATAGGCGGCCTTCAGCCCGCACCGCTCGTTGGCGGCGACGACCTGCGGAAGGTTGAGGTGGTCGGGGTCGGCCAGCTCCTTGGTGAAGGAGTAGAGGTCGTTGACGACCGTGGTGGCGTTGCCGGCGAGGGCCGTGATCCGCTGGATCTCGGGCCGGGCGTAGACCTGCTCGGGCAGTTCGTAGCCGTCGACGGCGTCGACGACCGCCAGACAGGGCCGGAAGTTGTTGAACTGCCGCATCACCAGGTACTCCCAGACACGCGGTACGTACCGGATCTCCATCCAGGCGGCCTCGCCCAGGTAGCCCAGGTGCAGTCGGGCGAGGTCGTGCACGAGCCGGTCGGTCTGGCTGGGGGTGGCGACGAGGGCGTAGTCCTTCAGCGCGAAGTGGTACGAGCGCAACGGCCCGTCGGCCTGCACACCGTGCCGCCACTCAGCCTCCAGCTCGGGGGTGCTGTGCAGCGGGTCGAGAGCCGACTGGGCCATGACCAGCGGGCCGCCCAGCCCGCGGTGCGAGCCGCCTCTGTCCTCGTCCTCCTCGCAGTAGCAGTTGTCGACGATGTTCTCGGCGAGCAGCAACTTGCCGGCGGCGGTGAGCCGTTCCAGGTCCGGCGCCGCCGGGTGCTGGAGCACGATGGCCCGGCCGAACTGGAACCCGGCGAAGTCCCCGTCCCACGCGGCGGGGAACAGTTCGTGCCCGCGGGCCCAGGCCTCCAGTCTGCGGTCGATCTCCGCGGCCTTCTCCGGGTCGGCGGGTGCGGCCGGTCGGTACTTGAGCCCGGGGATCGCCCCGGTGCGGCGGGCCCGCACGGTGCTCGCCAGGTTCGGCGGGCCGGGCAGCGATAGGGATGTGGTCATGGAGTGCTCCACGCCGTCATTCGGCGGTCCGGCCGATCTGGACGTTCTCCAGGATTCCCGCCGCGTCGGGGACCAGGATGGCCATCGAGTAGTACGCGGTGACGAGGTAGCGGATGATCGCGGCGGAGTCGATGCCCATGAAGCGCACGTTCAGACCGGGCTGGAACTCCTCGGGGATGCCGGTCTGGAACAGTCCGATGACACCCTGGTCGGCCTCACCGGTACGCAGCGCGATGATGCTGCTGGTGTGCTGCGGGGTGATCGGAATCTTGCCGCACGGGAAGAACGGGACACCGCGCCAGGCGGGGATCTCGTGCCCCTCGACGTTCACCGTGCCGGGCACAAGACCCCGCCGGTTGCACTGCCGGAAGAAGGCCGCGATCGCCTTCGGATGGGCCAGGAAGAGCCGGGTCTTGCGGCGCATGGCGAGCAGTTCGTCGAGGTCGTCCGGGGTCGGCGGTCCGGTGAAGGTGCTGATGCGCTGGGTGTAGTCGACGCTGTGCAGCAGCCCGAAGTCCCGGTTGTTGACCAGCTCCCACTCCTGGCGCTCGCGGATCTCCTCGATGGTGAGCCGCAGTTGCTGCTGGGTCTGGTCCATCGGGTCGTTGTAGAGGTCGGCGACCCTGGTGTGCACCCGCAGCACGGTCTGGGTGAGGGACAACTCGTACTCGCGCGGGGCGAGTTCGTAGTCGACGAAGCCGCCGGGCAGCGTCGGCTCGCCCACATGACCGGCCTGCACCGGGACATCGGCCTCGCCCCTGCGGTTCATCGGCAGCCGCTGCCGCTCGGCGTACGCCTCCAGATGGGCGGCCAACGACGGTACACGGGCGGTGAGTTCGACCACGACGTCCCAGGGCAGCACGAGGAGGACGCCCGCGGTCTCGGCGCGCACGGAACTCAGCCACAGCGGGTCGGACTGGCCGATCGCCTCGTCCCCCATCTGGTCGCCGTCGGTGACGACCCCGAGGACCTCCTCCTCGCCGTACTTGCCGGCGGTGTAGCGGGTGAAGCGGCCGTGGGCGACCAAGTAGGCCTCGGTGACGGGCTGTCCGGCCTCGAAGAGGATCTGTCCGGCCCGCACCTCCCGGACCCGGAACCGGCCCGCGACCTCCTTCAGGACCTCCGTGTCGGAGTACCCGCGCAGCACGGGCAGTTCGGTGAGGGTCTCGGGGATGACCTTGATGTCGTCGGCGCCGTTCTGCTCGAACCGCACCCGGCCGCGGCCGATGCTGAGCTGGAGCCGCCGGTTGACCCGGTAGGCACCGCCCCGCACGTCCACCCAGGGCAGCATCTTCAGCAGCCATCGCGAGGTGATGGCCTGCATCTGCGGTTCGGACTTGGTGGTCGTGGCGAGCTGACGTGCCGCCAGGGTGCTGAGACTGGTGGGTAGTTGACCGTTGCCGGGGGTCGCGGGGTCGGGTTCGTCGGTGGCGGGTCCGTGGGCGCTTTCCGGAGTGGACACATTCCCTCCCGGGAGGTGAACAGGGGTGAGCGCGTCGTCGGTGTACAAGCCAAACAGTCCTGCCCAGGACCGGTAACCGCGCGAAAGGGGCGGCTTCACGCCCCGGTGGTGTAAACCCGCCGATCGAGGCGGGGAGAGGAAGAGAGCGTTCCCGCACCCCGGCGCACAGGGCGTGGAACCGCCTCACCTGCGCGAACCCCCGCGCGCCGCCTACCCGTTGAGGTCGTTCACCAGCACCGCGGCCCCGTCGAAGCGGCCGGCCTTCAGATCCGTCAGCGCCTGCGCGGCCCGCGACAGCGGATACGTGTGGGTGGTCGCGCGCACGTCATACCGGGCGGCGAGATCCAGGAACTCCCTCGCGTCCGCACGGGTGTTGGAGGCGACGCTGCGCAACTCCTTCTCGTAGAACAGCTCGTGCTCGTAGTTCAGGGGCGGTGTGTCGCTGAGGTGGATGCCCGCGACCGCGAGGACCCCGCCCCGGTCGAGCGCCCGCAGCGCCACCGGCACGAGATCACCGACGGGCGCGAACAGGATCGCGCTGTCCAACGGCTCCGGCGGCGCCTCGTACGCGTCACGCGCCGAAGCCGCCCCCAGGTCGAGCGCGAGCCGCTGCGCCGCCCGGCCCCGGGTCAGCACATGCACGGTGGCCCCCTCGGCGAGCGCCACTTGGGCGCACAGATGGGCGCTGCCCCCGAAGCCGTAGAGACCTAGCCGTCCGCCCGGCGGGAGCGCCGCCCGGCGCAGCGCACGGTAGCCGATGATGCCGGCGCACAGCAGCGGTGCCAGGGCCACGTCGTCGAGGCCGGCGGGCAGCCGGTGGGCGAACGCGGCCGGTACGGTCGTGTACTCCGCGTAACCGCCGTCGGCGTCCCAGCCCGTGTACTCGGACCGCGGGCACAGATTCTCGGCCCCGCGCAGGCAGTACACGCAGGTGCCGTCCGTACGACGCAGCCAGGCGACGCCCACCCGGTCACCGACCGCGAACCCGCTCACCCCGGCCCCGAGCCCCGCCACCACCCCGACGACCTCGTGCCCCGGCGTCACCCCCGGGCGGCGCACCGGCAGATCCCCCTCGGTGACATGCAGATCGGTACGGCACACCCCGCAGGCGCGCACGTGCACCAGCAGTTCGTCGTCACCCGGCACCGGGACCGGCTTCTCCACCCACCGCAGGGAGCCCTCCTCGACCGGTCCCGGCTCGCCCACCGCCCACGCGCGCATCGTTGTCGCATCCGCCATACGTCCAGTGTGGAACGGACCCCGGCGTTCGGCGCGCGCCTCGCACTTCAGGTGACTAGCGTGAGAAATCGGACAACCCGACCTACCGGAGAGGGCCGCAGCCATGGCCGTACAACCTGAGGGAACCCCCTGTTGGGCCGACGCGATGTTCAGCGACGTCGAAGGAGCCAAGCGCTTCTACGGCGAGGTCCTCGGCTGGACCTTCGGCGACGCGTCGTCGGAGTACGGCAACTACACCCAGGCCTTCGTCGACGACAAGGCCGTGGCGGCCATCGTGCCGCCGATGCCCGGCCAGGAGGGGCAGTCGCAGTGGTGCCTGTACCTCGCGTCACCGGACGCGGCGGCCACCGCGGCGAAGATCCGGGAGAACGGCGGCCAGGTGCTGATGGAGCCGATGAAGGTCGGCGACTTCGGGACGATGTGCCTGGCCAGTGAGCCCAGCGGCGCCGTCTTCGGCGTCTGGCAGGGCGGCGTCCACGAGGGCTTCGAGGCCACGGGCGTGCCCGGCGCCTACGCCTGGGCCGAGTTCTTCACCCGTGAGCCCGCGAAGGCGGACGGGTTCCTCCCGGCGGTCTTCCCGTACTCGGCACAGCAGGTGGACGACAACAACGTCGACTTCCGCGTCTTCAAGCTCGGCGAGAACCCGGTCCTGGGCCGGATGAAGATGGGCGACGAGTTCCCGCCCCAGGTGCCGTCGTACGTCAACGTGTACTTCGCCGTCGACAACTGCGACGACGCCGTGGCCACGGCCACCAAGCTCGGCGGCATCCTACGCTTCGGGCCCATGGACAGCCCCTTCGGACGGTTCGCGGCCCTGAGCGACCCGCAGGGCGCCTCGTTCTCGGTGATCGACATGACCGCGACGCAGGGAGAGATGCCGTCGATGACGGACGTCTAGCCGAGCAGGCCGTACGTCATCGGCCGTCGGCCGCCCACCAGGCGGGTGCGCAGGCGACGGCCGCGTCGACCATGTCGTCCTTCGTGACGGACGCGTCCTTCAGCCATGCCCTGATGGCACCCGCGAAACCGTGTGCCATGAACTGCGCGATCATCCGCCGGTTGGCCTCGGGCAGCCCCGGGTGGTCGCCCTCGGCCATGAAGGTGAGGGCGTAGTCGCTGAAGTGGCGCACGAGCGCGTCGTAGACACCACTGTCCGCGGGGTCGTCGAGGGCGTGCCGGTATATCGGCAGATACCGCTCGACGTGGTCGGCCACCTCCGCCGTGGACATACGCAGCAGTTCGTGGGCCGAGTACCCGCCCCGCGCACGGTGCTCGGCCTCCCGGCGGTGGCCGCGCTCCAGGTCGTCGTAGAGCACCTGGATGAGCAGGTCCAGGGGGGAGCTGTAGCGGTTGTAGAACGTGGCACGGGTGACCCCGGCGCGGTCGGCCAGTTCGCCGACGGTGATCTGCGAGACGGGCCGTCGGCCGGCCAGGTCGACGATGGCCTCCTCGAAGGCACGGGTCGTGCGGGTGATGCGTGGATCGATCCGCTGGTTCAGCGCTCCGCCCTCCTCGGGTCCACGTTGCACTCTGCCATGAGGAGTGATTTTATACACATGTAAAATAGTGCGGCGAAAGGGAAAGTCATGGCCTCGCACAGCGAGATCTCACCCCGGGAAGCCGCCGACCGGCTGGCCATCCGCGAGCTGGTCGACGCGTACGCGCACTGCGCGGACCGGCGGGACGCCAAGGGCCAGATGAGCCTGTTCACCGAGGACACGCGCTTCCTGGTGTTCATGGACGCCACGGCCGCCGAGCCGACGCAGACCCTGCACGGGCGCGAGTCCCTGGCCCCGGTGTTCGACAACCTCAACACCTACCGGGCCACCACACACTTCAACGGGCAGAGCACCGTCTCCCTGGACGGCGACCGGGCGACGGGCGAGAGCTACTGCCTGGCGCACCACATCGGGGTCGACGAGTCCGGGCAGCGCACGCTGATGATCGCCTCCATCCGCTACCTCGACGAGTTCGCCAAGCAGGACGGCGACTGGTACTTCGCCGAACGCCGGCTGATGGTCGACTGGACCGAGACGCGCCCCTCGACACCCTGACGCCGGTGCGCGGTCACGTGGCCGGCTCTTCCTCGTAGTGGGACACGCGGTTGGCGACGGCGACTCCCCAGGGGATGCCGAAGAGCAGCACGAGCGCCAGGCCGAGGACGAGCGGGGCCGGGCGCAGGGCGCCGACCGCCACACACAGGACGGCCATGGCGACACACGTGCGGGCCAGGGGCCGGTAGAGCCCGAGGTTCTCGTTCCAATGGCGCAGGGACGCCGCGAGCACCATCGTCGCGCAGAGCACGACGGCCGCGCCCCCGCAGAGCACCCAGGCCGTGGCCGCGGGGGTCCGGCTGTCGTGGGCGTGCTCGACGAGGCCGACCATCGCGGCGCCCATGGCCGCCACCGCGGCCGTGATCGGCAGATGGACCACCATCCATTGCAGGGCACCCGCGCGCGTGGGCTTCGGCAACCGGTGCCCCGCGAAGTCGAAGTAGGTCCACCAGGCGCCGAACCCGACGACCACGGCGACGAGCCCGACGGCGAGGGTGAGCGCGTTCGTCGGCTCGTGGGCCAGCCCGTCGACGACCCCGGTCACGTTCTCGCCGAGCACGATGATGATGAACAGCCCGAACCGTTCCGTGAGCGCGTCGGTCACGCTGAACGCGACCACCCGCTCCGGGATGGCCCGCCCGATGACGACCACGAACCCCACCAGGTAGACCACGGCCAGTACACCCCACGTCAGCACGCGGGCGTCCGCGGGCAGGGCGGAACTCGCCGCCAGCACGACCGCGCAGCCCGCCGTCCCCGTCACGTACAGCATGCTGGGGCGCCGGAATTCGGGCGTGTCACTGCGCGAGGCGAGCAGCCACAACAGCGCCAGGACCCCGAACAGCACGCCCGCGTCCACGGCGAACGCGGCACCGCGCGCGTCGCCCGCCCCAGGAATGAACGCGCCCAGCGGGACGAGCACGAGGATCTGCAGCAGGAACATGCTCCGGCCGCGGGCGTCCTCGTGACCGTGCAGTTCGTGGTGCAGGCTGCCGTTGAGCCAGGCGATCCACACCAGCGCGAACACCGCCGCGAACAGGCCCAGTCCGCGCCAGTCGAGTTCGCCGGACAGGTGATGCGCGGCCTGCGCGACCAGGACGACCACGACCAGGTCGTAGAAGAGTTCCAGCGGCCCGACCACCCGCTCCCGCGGCTGCTCGCCGTGGGGGCGCGGAGGTCGCCACAACTGGTGGCGCACCCGGGCCCATTGCTCTTGTCGCGAGGTCATGCGCGCAGCGTAGAGGGCTAGTGGACGAGATCTTCGGATACGGTCCACAGCCGGGCCGTGTTCTCCCGGTCCAGGGCGTACGGCGCGACGCCGGCGACGGCACCGGCCCGCTCGGTGACCGGCTCGGACGGGGCGCAGTCCTCGAAGTAGCGGCCGGTGACGCCCTCGACGGTCGGCGAGGCGGCCAGCAGCACCGAGGTCGCGGCGCCCTGCTCCACCGACTTCTGCGGCGGCAGGGCCAGTTCGCCCGAGGCCATGAACGCGGCCACCTGGTCCATGTCCATGTGGCGGGCCAGGGACGTGTCCGCGATGTTGCCCGGCATCAGCGCGTTGGCGGTGATGCCGTCGTCGGCCCAGCGCTCGGCGGCACCGACGGCGAACAGGGCGTTGGCGGTCTTCGACTGCCCGTACGAGGTCCAGGGGTCGTAGGGGCGGAAGCGGTAGTCCAGGTCGTCGAAGACGACGGGGGAGAAGAGGTGGCCGATGGAGCTCACGGACACGACCCGCGCGCCGTCCGCCGCTGCGAGGGCCGGGTGGAGGCCGGTGGTGAGGGCGAAGTGGCCCAGGTGGTTGACGCCGAACTGCCATTCGCGGCCCTCAGGCGTGCGGGTGAGTGCAGGCGTCGCCATCACTCCGGCGTTGTTGACCAGGATGTGCAACGGGCCCTGCCAGGCCGCCACGAACGCCGCGATCGTGGACCGGTCGGCCAGGTCGAGCCGCCCGACCGTCAACTGCCCCGATCCGGGCGGCAGTTCCTTCTCCAGGCGCTCCGCGACCCGGGCACCCGCGTCGGTGTCCCGCACGGCCAGCGTGACATCGGCACCCGCCGCGGCGAGCGCCCGGGCCGTCTCCACCCCGATCCCGGAACTGGCCCCGGTCACCACGGCCCGGCGGCCGTGCAGGTCGACGCCGTCGATCACTTCGGCGGCGGTTGTGTTCGCGCTGAACATCGGGCACCCCACAAGGTGGACTAATTGACACTTGTATATTAGCAGGCATGGCATGATCGGGCGCATGCGTGAACGTGTGGTGGCCGCGTGTGACGGGGCTTCGAAGGGAAATCCCGGGCCCGCTGCCTGGGCCTGGGTCGTTTCGGACGACAAGGAGAGCCCGGCCCGCTGGGAGGCCGGCCCGCTCGGCAAGGCCACCAACAATGTCGCCGAACTGACCGCGCTGGAGCGCCTGTTGACGGCGACCGCACCGGACGTGCCGCTGGAGATCCGCATGGACTCGCAGTACGCCATGAAAGCGGTCACCACCTGGCTGCCCGGCTGGAAGCGCAACGGCTGGAAGACATCCGGCGGAAAACCCGTCGCCAACCAGGAGCTGGTCGTCCGCATCGACGAACTGCTCGACGGCCGCTCGGTCGAGTTCCGTTACGTCCCCGCCCACCAGGTCGACGGCGACCCGCTGAACGACTTCGCCGACCGCGCGGCCAGCCAGGCCGCCATCGTCCAGGAGCCCGCGGGCAGCGACCTCGGCTCCCCGGAGCCGCCCCCCTCGCCCGACACCCCGAAGAAGTCCTCGCGGCCCGCCGGTGCCAAGTCGCCACGCAAGAGCGGCAGTTCGTCGGCGCGCACGATCAAGGCGAAGTTCCCCGGCCGCTGCCTGTGCGGTCGCGCCTACGTGGCCGGCGAGCCCATCAGCAAGAACGCCCAGGGGTGGGGCCACCCGGAGTGCCGTACGGCGGAGTCCCAGGTCTAGGCAGTGGAGCCGCGCTGCTCGATGCCGTCACCGGACTTTCCTGTACGGAGGCGGGTGATGTGAGTGCCAGTCAGGGCGCCTGTGAAATAGCGGAGATCGCCCGCACCCGCCTGCCCTCCAGGCTCGGACCCGTTCCTGCACCGTGGTCGTCACCGGCACCCCGGGCATCGAAGGCCTGCTGCTCAGGTCGGGCCGGATCAGCGAGGAGGCGTGGTCGACGGTCCGCGCCTGCGACACCACCCACGAACACCTCGCCACCGAACTCGTCGACCGCGGACTCGTCGGCACCGGCGAACTCGAAGTCATCAGCCTGAGCGCGCTCCCTCGTCGCACCCGACTCCGTTCGCTCCCGCGTCGCCGCCCCGGCCGGACCTCCGCACCGGCGTACCGGCCCCACGGCTGAACCACCTGCCCGCCGGCCCCGAGCCGCCCGACGGACACACCCGCCCCGACGTGACCGGACCGGCCGCACCCCAACTGGCCTGCCCACCCGTCCCGTTGCGCGCGGTGCAGCACCGGACACGTGATCGTGACGGCCGTCGGAGAGCGCGCGCTTCATTCCTCCCCTTGGCAGGAGTGTTTCCGGTGTTCTCTCCCGACGGGCGTCCAGGCGGGTGGCGTGGCTCCCGCGCCCCGGTCGACGCGAATTGTCCTGTCGCCCCATCCTGCTACTCTGCGGTTCCACTTGACCACTTTGAGTAAAACCCAGGGGTGTGCGCGTGAAGGTCGCCTGTGTCGGAGGCGGGCCCGCAGGCCTGTATCTCTCGATCCTGTTGAAGCGGCAGGACCCGTCCCACGACATCACCGTCTACGAGCGCAACCCCGAGGGTTCGACCTACGGCTGGGGCGTGACGTACTGGAGCGGACTGCTCGACCAACTCCGGGAGTACGACCCCGAGTCGGCGCAGGCCGTCGACGAGCACTCGGTGCGCTGGAGCGACGGCGTCGCCCGCATCCGGGACCTGACGACCACTCAGCCCGGGGACGAGGGCCACGGCATCGGCCGCCACCGCCTCCTCAAGATCCTCGCCGAGCGGGCCAGATCCCTCGGCGTACGGCTGGAGTTCGACCACGACATCACTGCGGAGGACCTGCCCGACGCGGATCTGGTCGTGGCCGCCGACGGCGTCAACAGCGCGCTGCGCACCCGCCACGCCGACCACTTCGGCAGCGAACTGAAGCCCGGCCGCAACCAGTACATCTGGCTCGGCACCAGCAAGGTCTTCGGCTCCTTCACCTTCGCCTTCGTGGAGACCGACCACGGCTGGATCTGGTGCTACGGCTACGCGTTCGGCCCCGAGGGCAGCACCTGTGTCATCGAGTGCGCCCCCGAGACCTGGACCGGCCTTGGCCTCGACAGCGCGCCCGAGGCCGACGGACTCGCCCTGCTGGAGAAGCTCTTCGCCGACCTCCTGGACGGCCACTCCCTGATCGGCCGCGCCTCGGCCGACGGCAGCGCCCAGTGGCTGAACTTCCGCACCCTCACCAACCGCACCTGGCACCGCGACAACCTCGTCCTGCTCGGCGACGCCGCCCACACCACCCACTACTCCATCGGCGCCGGCACCACCCTCGCCCTGGAGGACGCCATCGCGCTCGCCGACGCCCTGCGCGACCACACCGAACTGCCGCAGGCCCTCGCCGCCTACGAACTGCGCCGTAAATCAGCCCTGTTGTCCATCCAGAGCGCGGCCCGCTACAGCGCCCAGTGGTACGAGAACCTGCAGCGCTACATCCACCTGCCCCCGCACCGCATGTTCGCCCTGCTCGGCCAGCGCCACTCGCCCCTGCTGCCGTACGTCCCGCCCCAGGTGTACTACGGCATCGACAAGGCAGCCGGACGGCTGGAGGCGCTGCGGCGGTTCAAACGCTGGCTGGGCCCCAAGGTCGCGCGGACCGTGCACGCGCGGGCGCTCGCCTCCCGCAAGTAGGGCGCCTTGTCTCCCCAGCACGTTGGGTGAATGGCTATTCACCGGATAGGGTGAATAGCCATTCACCTTCTTTTACGTGTCCGCTGGAGTGCCAATGGGCCAGCCCGTCCCGATACCCGACCAGCCCGGCACCACCGGACGGTCCCCCTTGCGGGACCGGCTCACCGTTCCGGTGCTGGCCTTCGGCGGGATCCTCATGGCGGTCATGCAGACCGTGGTCGTACCCCTGCTGCCGTCCCTGCCCCGGCTGACCCACTCCTCCGCGGGCGCCGTCTCGTGGATGGTCACCGCGACTCTGCTCTCGGGCGCCGTCCTCACCCCCGTACTCGGCCGGGCCGGCGACATGTACGGCAAGCGGCGGGTCCTGACGGGCGCCCTGAGCCTGATGACCGTCGGCTCGGTCATGTGCGCCCTGTCCTCCGACATCCGCGTGCTCATCACGGCCCGCGCCCTCCAGGGCGCCGCCTCCGCCGTCGTCCCCCTGTCGATCAGCATCCTGCGGGACGAACTGCCCGCGGAACGCAGGGGCAGCGCGGTGGCGCTGATGAGTTCCACCGTCGGCATCGGCGCCGCGCTCGGACTGCCCCTCGCGGCACTGATCGTCCAGTACTCCAACTGGCACGTCATGTTCTGGGCGACCGGCGCCCTCGGCGCGATCGGCGTCGCGGCGATCTGGTGGGCGGTGCGCGAGTCGCCAGTCCGTGAACCCGGCCGCTTCGACGTGCTCGGCGCGCTCGGCCTGGCCGTCGGGCTGGTGAGCCTGCTCCTCGGCGTGTCCCAGGGCGGCCAGTGGGGATGGGGCAGCCCGCGGATCCTGGCGCTGTTCCTCGGCGCGGTCGTCGTGCTCGCCCTGTGGTGGTGGCAGCAACTGCGCACCGAACTCCCGCTGGTGGACCTGCGGTTGGTGTCCCGGCCCAGGGTCGGCCTGTCCCACGTGGCGGCCCTGCTGACCGGCTTCGCGTTCTACGCCAACTCCCTGGTCACCGCCCAGCTGGTGCAGGCGCCCAAAGCCACCGGGTACGGGCTCGGACTGACCATCGTCCAGACCGGCCTGTGCCTGCTGCCCGGCGGCATCACCATGCTGCTGCTCTCGCCCGTCTCGGCCCGGATCTCGGCGGCCCGCGGCCCGCGCATCACGCTCGCCCTCGGCGCCGCGATCATCGCGCTCGGCTATGTGGTGCGCATCGCCGACAGCCGTGACCTGTGGACGATCATCCTCGGCGCCACGATCGTGGCCACCGGCACCACCTTCGCCTACTCGGCGCTGCCCACGCTCATCCTGCGCGCCGTCCCGGCCGGCCAGACCGCGTCCGCGAACGGCGTCAACGTCCTGATGCGCACCATCGGCCAGGCCGCCTCCAGTGCCGTGGTCGCTGCCGTACTGGTGCACCACACCAGCCTGGTCGGCGGGCTCCCGCTGCCCACGCTGCACGGATACCTGATGGCGTTCGCCATCGCGGGCGTGATCGCCCTGGTGGCGAGCGCGGCGGCACTGACCATCCCGGGCGACCCCTCGCCCGACGACACGCGGCGCGCCGGGGACCGTACGGAGGGCGCGCGGGACGAGGCGCTGGAGGGAGCATGAGTGCCGTGAGCACCACTCCACCCACCGCGTCCCCGCCCGCACGCCGGGACGCCGAGGCGACCAAGGCAGCGATCCTCAGGGCCGCCCGCTACCTCCTCGCGCGGAACGCGCACGCCGACATCACCCTCAAGGCCGTCGCCGAACGCGCCGGTGTCAGCGCGCCGTTGATCCTCAAGTACTTCGGCAACAAGGACGCCCTCTTCGCCCGCGTCATGTCCTTCGAGGCCGACGCGGAGAACCTGCTGGACGCCCCGCTCGACGAACTCGGCCGCCACATGGTCCGCCACGTCCTGGTCAGCCAGCGCGAACGGGGTGCCGACCCGCTGCTGCGGATCGCGTTCGCACCCCTGCACGGTGACCACGGCGACATCCTGCGCGTCAACTTCCGCGCCCACGTGGTCGACCGCCTCGCCGAACGGCTCCCCGGGCCGGACGCCGCCCTGCGCGCCGAACTCGCCGTGGCGACTCTCCTCGGCCTCGGCGTCATGTACGGCATCGCGCGCGGCACGCGGCTGCGCGCGACCGCGATCGACACCATCGTGGACCGCTACGGACCCACCGTGCAGGCCCACTTGACGCCCCGCTGAGCTTGGCCCTGTCGTCAAATTCCCGCCTGCCTCGGGGCGGACGACGGGAATGTGACGACAGGGCCTAGCGCGCCCGACGTCGCTCCGCACGCGCGCGACGGTACCCCCGGGCCAGGACACGCAAGGAGGCGAAGGCCGCCGGGCCCGCCCCACGCAGCAGGAGCCTCCCACCCGCGCGACGCACCGCGCGCAGTCGCAGTTCCTGGACGGCGATCAGGGCGTCGAGAAACGGCCGGTACTCGGCCGCGACGAGACCGGGAAGCAGACGGCCCTCCGTGAGCGTGGCCTCGGCGAGATCGGCCTGTGCCCGGACCAGCCGCTCCAACGCGGGCACGCACCCCTCCGACCGGTTCCGCAGATCCTCGAACTTCAGCCCGTGCCGGACCAGTTCGTCCTCCGGGATGCCGATACGGCCGTTCGCGGCATCCTCCGCGAGATCGGCCAGGAAGTCGGCGCGCTGCAACCCCTCGATCAGGGCACGGCACCCGCTGACGAACGGGTCATCGGCTCCGGCGTCGGGATCGGGCGCGAGCAGCGACGCGGTGAGCATCAGGGCAGGCAGCGCGTAACTGTCCACGTACGCCTGGAAGTCGGCCTCCGTCTCGAAGCCCGTCCAACTCGCCTCGACCCGAGCGCCGTCGAGGAAGGCACGCACCCGGGCCACCATGTGCGGGTACCGGCGCGCGGTGTTCCGGAGCGCCAACAGGGTGTCCTGGTCAGGCGGTTCGCTGCCCGCAAGGGCCGCCGTGGTCTCGGCGTCCCAGGAGGCGAGGGTCGCCGTACGGACATCGACGTCACCGGTGTCGATCAGCTCGTCGGTGGCGTGCATGTAGGCCACCGCTGCGACGGCCGGCGGATGCAGCTCCGCCGGCAGCAACAGCCGTACCGCCACGTACTCGTGCGGCGCGAACCTGCGGACGAGCCCGCGCTGGGCGTCGTAGGCGCGCCGCAGTCGCGGGTCGGCGATACCCGCCGTCTTCAGAGCGGTGGACCAGCGGGTCACGACTCTCCTTGTTCTTCCGTCCTCGACCGTCCGGCACGGCGAGCCACTCCGGAAGCCTAGCCAGTGCCGGGACGTGACCCCGCTATGCCAACTAGCGCCGTCGTCCGCGTCCGCCCTGGTGCTTGCTGGGGCGTCTGCCCTTGGCCTTGCCGCCGCGTGTGTCCGGCGCCTGTACCGGGCGCCCCTGCCAGTCGACGCTGTTGTCCTTCGACAGGCTCGCCGCATACGACAGCGCATGCTGGACCAGCAGCGACAACAGGCGCTTGGACTCCGCCGAAAGAAGCTCGCTCTGCCAGGGGCAGACCGAATACCAGCCCTGGCCCGGATCCGTCAGGGGCGGACAGGGCCCCGCGGGCTCCAGGGGTTCGGGCGGCGCTTCGGGAAGACGCACCAGCAGCACGCCCGTGCCCCGGGCGACAACCGCGGCGATGCCCTTGGCCGCAAGCACCGGCACCCCGAAAGTCGCCAGGACGGGCCAGCGCGGAGCGAGGTCCTCAAGTCTCTCGACCAGATCGGGGTGGGTATGCAGCTCCCACCCCTCGTAGGCGTAGGCACCGTGCACCTGCCCAACACCCTGCTCCCGCAACAGGCCCAGCAGCGCGGTGTTCTGAGGCAGGTCCGGCAACAGCGTCATGCCCCGACACGCTACGCGCCGTCAGGCGGAGGCGGAGGCCACGAAGAACGGAACGCCGCGCACGCTGCCGTCGGCGAACGGTAGTTCCTCCGCCCCCGCCTCGCGGAACTCGACCTCCGGCCGGACCGGCCCCCGAATGGCATCAACCTCTTGAGACGCCATACCTAGCCGAACAACCGGTCCAGGAAGGCGTTCCCGAACACCCCGTGCGGGTCCAGCCGGTCGAAGGTCCCCGCCGCCTGTCCCCACACGGACTCCCCGAACGAGCCCGGGATCGCCGTGCCCAGCACTTCCTCGTCGCTCCACGCGGCCTTCTCCGTATAGGCCCAGCCCTTCGACCACTCGACCCGCGTCAGGGCGTCCGTGCCGTCGTAGGAGCGGTACAGGAACTGCTCCAACTCCCGTAGGAACTCCTCCGCGTACGGCGTCCCGGGCAGCGTCAGGACGTCCAGCCAGACCGCCGTGTCCCACTCGGGGTGTTCGGTGCTCGGGCGCAGCGCGGACAGCAACGGGGCGCGGGCGTCGGTGAGTTC
Source organism: Streptomyces sp. NPDC050508 (assembly GCF_040655155.1). Lineage (NCBI taxonomy): Bacteria > Bacillati > Actinomycetota > Actinomycetes > Kitasatosporales > Streptomycetaceae > Streptomyces > Streptomyces sp. NPDC050508. The sequence goes on along the minus strand of NZ_JBFAJJ010000008.1, from coordinate 359,877 downwards.
GGTGTCGGTGGGGTGGTCGAGGCCGGTCACCCGGATCTCGACGGTGCCGTTGACGGGGAACCGGCCGAGCGCGGCGTACGCGGTGAGCCGCTCCTGGTAGAAGTCGGTGAACTCGTGGACCACGCGCTGCACTTGGGCCCGCGAGGTGAGCACCGCGTAGCCGTTCGCGGTCTCGCGCAGTGTCGTCGGCTTGATGTAGAGCAGCGTGTTCTTCGACGGCCCCCAGATGTCCGCCGACAGCGTCGTCGTCAACCCCAGCGCGGCGACGTCGAGTTGGGCGTTCCCGAGCACCGGCGCCAGATACCACGCGCCATCGGACAGGATCCGCCCGACGAGATCCGCCACCGGCGTCGGCACGTTGTCGGAGAACGGATAGTTGTACGGCGACGAGACGCGCCGCGAGGTCAACGGCCGGGTCGGTGCGACGCTCCACACCTTCAGCCAGGGGAACTCGGTGAACGCGAACCAGATCGCCTCGGCCCGCCCCGACTCGTCCAGGAAGCTCGCGAAGGTCCGCCCGCCGGACCCGGGCGCCGCGAACAACTCGGTGGCCGGGATGTCCGTACGGCTCAGGCAGCGCAGGTTCGCGTTGGCCCCGACCCGCAGCACGACCTCGGTGACCAGCGCACGCCCCAGATGAGTGAGCAGCGCCGCGCAGTCCGCCTCGTCTCGGGTGTAGGTCCGCAGCACGTACGCGCCGGTGTCCGTGTCCCACACCACCGCCGTCAGCGACAGCACCAGATTGCTGAGCGACCCGAACGTGTGCCCGGCCGTCCGCTCCTCGCCGTTCGCCGGTACGGCGGTGCCGTGCGCGTCGATGGCCAGGGCGCCGCCGAGCGTCAGGTCGCCGGGTGCGGGCGAGGCGGTGACACCGAGGCCGTGACCCTCCAGGAACGTGAGCAGCGCCTCCAGGGTGACACCCGTACCGGCCCGCACGGCGGAGGTGGAGTCCAGGGTCAGGGCGGTGAGGTACGGGGCGGTGTCGACCAGCAGCACCGGCGCCTCGGACGTCGTACCCGACTCGATCGTCAGCGGCGACCAGCCGTGCGAGGAGCCGCGGGCGCGGACCCGCCAGCCGTGCTGCCAGGCCCAGTTGACGACGGACACCACCTGGCCGGCGTCGGTCGGCGCGCACGCCCACAGGCCGTCGGCGGTGATCTCGCCGACCCAGTTCCGGTACGCCGAGCGGTAGAGGTCGACGTCCGCCGGGAAGTCGGGCAGCTCGGCCGCCGCGACGGCCGGATCGGCCGTCAGGAGTACGGGTACGGCGGCCAGGGCCGCCGCCGAGAGGAGGAAGCCGCGACGGGTCCAGGGAGCGGAACTGCCGTTCCCCGACTGGAGGTTGTTCGCCACTTGATCGGTCACGCGCACACGCTAGGCGGGAGTTGACACGAGTAGGCATCCTGTCGAACCGGTTCACTCGTGTGAGTGAAAGATTCACAGGTCGCGACCCTGAGGAGCCCGATCCGCGCATGTCAGTGGCGGATGACAGACTGACGGCATGGACGAACGTGTAATCGGCAGGTCGAATCAGCAACTGTCCGTCGTAGGTCTCGGTACCTGGCAGCTGGGTGCCGACTGGGGAGACGTCGACGACAAGGAAGCCCTCGCCGTGCTGGAGGCGGCGGCGGAGTCGGGGGTGACCTTCTTCGACACGGCCGACGTGTACGGCGACGGGCGCAGCGAGCAGACCATCGCCACGTTTCTGAGCGGTCGGCCCGATCTGCATGTCCTGGTCGCGACGAAGATGGGCCGCCGCGTCGACCAGATCCCCGAGAACTACGTCCTCGACAACTTCCGCGCGTGGAACGACCGTTCGCGCCGCAACCTCGGCGTCGACCGCATCGACCTGGTGCAGCTGCACTGTCCGCCCACGCCGGTCTACTCCTCGGACGAGGTGTTCGACGCCCTCGACGCCCTGGTCGCCGAGGAGCGCATCGCCCGGTACGGCGTGAGCGTGGAGACCTGCGAGGAAGCCCTCACCGCGATCGCCCGGCCGAACGTGACCAGCGTGCAGATCATCCTCAACGCGTTCCGTATGAAGCCGCTGCTCCAGGTGCTCCCGGCCGCGCAGGCGGCGGGCGTCGGCATCATCGCGCGCGTGCCGCTCGCCTCCGGCCTGCTGTCGGGCAAGTACACCAAGGACACGGTCTTCCCGGAGAACGACCACCGCACCTACAACCGGCACGGCGAGGCCTTCGACCAGGGCGAGACCTTCTCCGGCGTGGACTACGCGACGGGCGTCGAGGCCGCCGCCGAGTTCTCCGCCCTCGCCCCGGAGGGGTACACCCCGGCCCAGTTGGCCCTGCGCTGGATCATCGACCAGCCCGGTGTCACCTCGGTGATCCCCGGCGCCCGCTCACCCGAACAGGCCCGCGCCAACGCTGCCGCCGCCAAGCTGCCCGCCCTGTCCGAGGACACGCTCACCGCGATCCGGGACCTCTACGACCACCGGATCAAGGACCAGGTGGAGGGCCGCTGGTAGACCCCGGCCCCGCTGTGCCCCGGCTGGTCGCGGGCGGGGTGGTCACCTGGCACCCGCTGTGCTGGTTCGTACCGCCGCTGTGGGCGCGGCAGCGGCGTACGAAGAGGACCCGATGACCTCGAGCCGCGCCATGTGCCGGTCGTGGACCCGGCTGAGCACCAGCACTGACACCGTGGCTCCGATCAGCGCGCAGAACATGTCCCACTGCGTGTCCCACACATCCCCCTGCGTGGCCAGGAAGGCGTCCGCGCCGTGCCCGCCGATCACGGCCGCCGCCCACTCGAACAGCTCGAACAGGGCGCTGAAGGCGAGACACGCGCACACCGTGAGCGGCGCCAGCCAGCGGCTGCCGGGCAGCGGTGAGGTGCGGGTGAGCAACTCCCGTACCAGGACCGCCGGTACGAAGCCCTGCATGAGGTGGCCGAGACGGTCGTAGGGATTGCGGCTGAGACCGAACGTGTCCCGGACCCAGTCGCCCGCCGGTACCTCCGCGTACGTGTAGTGGCCGCCCACGGCGAGGACCAGCGCGTGCGCGGCGAGCAGACAGCACAGCAGGCCGGTCATGGGGAAGCGGCGCCAGGTCAGGACGATCACCGGGAGTCCGACGAAGACCCACACGGTCTCCAGGAACCACGTCGTGCGATCGTGCGGATGCCAGGCGGAGAGGGCCATGCCGACGACCACCAGCGCGACCATGGCGGCGGGCAGACGGCGCCGCGGTGCGGAAGCAGGAACGGACACGATGGGGCTCCCTTGTCGTGGGGAGGCCCATCGTGTCCGAAGGCCGAAGTCGCTACATGAGTACGGCTACTCAGCCGGAGTGGTGGTCTTGCGCAGCGCGGTGAGGCAACTGTCGATGGCCTGCTGGAGCTCCTCCAGACGCTGCACCATGTCGTCCTCGTAGAAGTCCTGGGCGTCGTCGAAGGTCAGCTCCTCGAACGCCTTCGTGGCCTTCTGCAGGCTGCTGTAGAACTTGGTCCGCTTCTCCTGGACGCGCAGTTCGGGGTCGGCCTCGACCGCCTCGACGACCAGGTTCTTCATCGTGTCGTAGGCCTCGGTGGCCCACCCGCCGGTGTCCTCGCCGTCCTCCAGTTCGTCGAGGAGCGACAGGTGGCGCTCGGCCTCCTGGCGCAGGTCGACGGGTGCGTCGACGGTCTGGCCGGCCGGGGTCTTGATCTGGCCCGACTCGGCGATCTGGCGGACATAGCCGATCCGGTCCGCCGAGCGGCTCTCCGTTGCCACGGCCTTCTTCAGGTCGTCGGTGCGTACGACGTCCCGGGCCAGCTCGGACTGCAGCTCAGGGTCCTCGCGGACGCGATCCAGCAGAGCCTGCCGGGCGGCCCGCGCGGTGGACGGGTCGGCGAGGATCGCGGCGCGCAGCGCGGTCGGGTTCTCCGCGACCTCCAGCGCCTTGGTGGGCCGGATGCCCTCGGCCTCGGCGGCCTCGGAGATGGCGGTGCCGCGCTCGGAGGTGGCGCTGGAACGGGAGACGTAGTAGTTCAACCACACGTCGGCGTCCGGGAGTTCGACCTCCTGGCCGGGGGCCAGCTCCTCGAAGTGCGGGACGAGACCGTCGTCCGCGGCCCGGTCCCAGGCCTTGTAGTAACGCATGACACGCTCGGGGGAGCAGTCGGCGAGTTCGGCGAACTCCTTCGCGGACACCTTCTGTGTCTCGTCCGCGCTCTGCCCGCCGGGGCGTACGCTGCGCGCCACCTTGAGGCCGAAGGCCCAGCCGCCGGTGCGGGCGTAGGCTCCGAACTCGTGCGCGTCCCGGGCGACGAGGCCGGCGTCGTCGAGGGCGGTGAAAGACGTCTCGGCCTGGTCGATCACTACGGTCAAGGCGGACTCTCCTGGGCTTGTGATGAGGCATGGTGCGAACAGGCAGCCTATATCCACCCATTGCCGTTGGTTTGAGTGCCCGGCCCTCGCGTCGCCGTCAGTTCGACTCCCGCCGGAAGGTCTTGAAGAAGGTCTGCAACGCCTGGCGGTTGGCCGCGTCGTTCCATTCGTCGGCGGGCGTCGTCCACCGTAGCGAGAAACTGCGCCCGCCGCCGATCAGGAAACCGCGCCCGAGCGTGCGCACCCGGTCGTCGCCCGTTCCGGAGAACCACTCCAGGTCGGCCGCCTTGTCGCCCTGGAACGTCGTGGCCCGGATGTCGCCGATCTGCTGGAAGCCCTCGGTCTGCTTCAGCCCCGGCAGGACGTCGTCGCGCCAGATGGCGACCGGGTCCGGACCCGCCTGTGTGCTGTACGTCACGGCCAGCGTGCGCGGGTCGCCCGTCGCGCCGAAGGTGACCCGGTAGGCGTTGGACACCTGCTGGGTCTCCAGCACCTTCCAGCCCTTGGGGAGCGCGACGGAGAAGCCCTCCGGAGCCTTGAACACGCGGAAACCGGCGGGCAGTACCGAGGTAGTGGGGGAGGGGGACGAGGTGGCGGAGGGCGTGGCGGACGCGGAAGGGGAGGCGGGCGAGGTGGGCGAAGGTGTGGTGGACGGGGTGTAGGCGTGCCCGTCGACGTTCTCGCCCGGCGTGCTGACCGGGGCCGAGGCCGAGGCGGACGGGCGGGGCGAGGGGCTGGTGGCCGCCGAGGACTGGGTGCCCGGCAGTTGGTGAGTGGCGGCGAGGACGGCGACCGTGACGGTGCCGACGGCCAGGGCCGTCCCGGCGGCCATGCCGCGTCCGCTCCAGGTGGTCCCCGCCCCGAGGAAGGCGTCGTAGGCCCGTCGCAGCCGGGGCAGCGGGATCGGTTCCCGGTCGGCGTAGGGGTCGTCGTTGAGGATGCGGGTGAGGGACTCGCGGACCACCGGGCGGGTCAGCCGCTCCCGCGAGTTCTTGCGCAGCAGTCCCTGGATGACCTGTGCCAACGGCCCGGCGCGCGACGGGCTGCGCATCGGGAGCCGGTCCACGCCCTTCAGGGTCGCCTCGGGCCGGCCCCGGTCGCGGAACGGCGGGTGTCCCTCGACCAGTGTGTAGAGGATCGCGCCCAGCGCCCACAGGTCGGCGGCCGGCCCGATGCGCTCGTCGCGGGCCTGTTCGGGCGAGGCGTACGACGGCGCGGTGATCCGCGGGGCGAGGGTGGCGCCCGCGAGTCCGAAGCCGGTGAGGACGACACTGCCGCGGTCCGGTACGAACACCTGGCCGGGGCTGAGTTCGCCGTGGGTGATGCCCTCGTTGTGCGCCTCTTCCAGCACGTCGAGCAGTTCGAGTCCGATGCGGGCCGCCCGCACGTAGTGGAACGTGCCCTGCTGGGCGAGGAGTTGGCCCAGTGGTGTGCCGTCGATCCAGTCGGTGACGGTCCACAGGGTGCCGGACTCCTCGACGGCGTAGACGACCGGGGCGACCCGGGTGGGACAGAGCAGCACCATGATCTCGGAGGTGCGCAGGACGCCGGCCGTGATCCGCTGGGAGCTCTCCCCGTCGAGAGTGGCGGGGAGGGTCACCTGCGTGAGGAGGCAGGGACGTTCGGCGATCGTGTCCTCGCCGTACCAGGAGACACGGTTCGTCTCGCGATGGGCGACCTCCATGAGCCGGTACCGGCCGCCGACTGACTCGTGTACGGAGACGTGCGTCTCGACCATGGCCATCCCTCGCGCTGAAACCCTGGCTCTCACCTTTCCCAGAGGTACGGGGGCTGTGATGGCGTGGTTCAAAGGAAACCCAATTCCCCACTGGTTCTTGCCTTTTATTCAATCGCGCCGAGCAGGTGTGCGAGGAAATGGAGCCATGGAGGAGGCCCCCAGGTCGCGGCTCATGTACCGGGGGCGACGAATTCGCCTCGGAGCCTTCCGTGCCGAAATCCCCACGTTGACCTGGTGGTAACCGGAGGTAAGACAGAACGCGCTTCCTGTCTCCACCCGCGAGTTACCGGGAGTTTCCGTGGATGTGTGCGCGGGTTGTGTGCACTGGAGCCGGGGCGGCCGGTGCGCATCGTGATCTGCGGGCTCCCGCCTGTTCCTTCGGAGGCCTTGCGCAAGAAGCCGCGTGTGGGGGCGAGGCGGGCGCGCCGCGGCTGGGCTGTCGGGCCCATGCCGCGGCGGTGGTCGGTGCTCCGGTCAGGCGTCGCCGGCGGCGAGCGCGGCCAGTTCGCGGTCCACGGCGTCCTGGTGGGCCTGGGCGTCCTCGCGGGCCTTCTTCGGACTCCAGCGGCCGGCCATCACGAACACGAAGGGCAGGAAGAGGAGTTGCCCGCCCACGCAGATCCACCACCAGGTGCGCCACTCCCCGGGACCGTCCTTCACGGCCTTCTGCACCTTCGGCCCGTACTCCTTGAGCACCTTGAGCTGAGGCTGCGCCTTCTGTACGACGGCCAGGTCGGCGGCGCCGACTTCCTCGACCGCTCGGGCGGCCAGGGCGGGAGGCGTCGTGGTCGGCGTGTACTTGCCCAGTTCGGCGAAGAGTTGGGGGTGGGCGTCGACGACGGCCAGCGCCGGGGCGGCCTGCTGCTGTGCGACTGCCACCTGGGCGCCGTGTTCGACGAGCGGGGTCACCGAGGTGACCAGTACCGGAATGAACGCCGCCGACACGGCGACCACGATCCGTACTGTCCAGCCCCAGACCGCGAGACCGGCGGCGGTCGCGGCCGGGTTCCGTTTCTCCACGGTCTCGGTGAAGCTCGCCATCCAGGGGGCGTAGGCGACTCCGCTGAACACACCGATCGCGACGAACAGCCAGGCGAAGGTGTAGTAACCGGTCGTCGCATGGGTGGCCAGCGAGGCGAAGACGGCGGTCGCCACAATCGCCCCGATCCCGCCGACGATCATGAAGGGCTTGCGCACCAGCAGCCGGTCCGAGAGCAGACCGGCCACGATCAGCGCGAGGGCGTTCGCGGCCCAGTACCAGTTGGCCAGGCCGTTGGTGCGCTGCTCGCTGTAGCCGAAGGTGGTCGAGAAGTAGACGACGAAGTTGCCGACCGCGGCGTAGTAGAGCAGCAGGAAGACCGCGATGGCGAAGGCGGAGCCGAGGATGTCCAGGCGCAGCATCTGCCGCCACTCGCCGCGTCGTACCGCCTCCGTGTCCAGCCCCTTGGCGCGTGCCTCGACCAGCGCCCGGTCGTGCAGGCTCACCATGATCTGGTCGCGCAGTCCCGGCGACAGCTCGCGCAGGGCGAACAGGGTGACGACGAACACGACCAGCCCGGCCGCCCCGGAGTAGCGCAGTTCGTCCTGCCAGCCGGCGGTGTCGAGCGTGCTGCTGGTCACCGACGTGACGACCAGGCTGCCGATGACCGGGCCCATCGTCCAGTAGCCCATCGCGGTGGCCCGGCCGAGCTGCGGTGAGAAGTCCCGGATCAGCGCGGGGGTCGCGACCAGCACGATGCCCTCGATGAGGCTCACGACGGCGAACAGCACCAAGTAGGTCGTCTTGTCACCGGCGTTGGGCAGTCCGAAGAAGACGAGGAGCGCGGCGACGAGCAGGCCGTAGACCACGAGGTTCGCCCGCCCCCACCGGTCCGCGAGGCCGGCTACGAGCGAGGCGAAGGCCCCGACCGCGTTGCCGATGACCGAGACCCACACGAAGTAGCGGTAGGTCATGTCGAAGTGCGTGATGATCGACGTCGCCACCGCGTACTGGATGTAGAGCATGTAGTAGAGCACGACGGTCGTGACCACCACGATCGCCAGATACGACATGCGTCGCCCGGTGGCCGGATATGCCGCCAGGTCGCGGCGGTACAGCCGGGTGAGCGAGCCGCGTGCGCCGGCGCCGGGCGCGTCGGCACCGGGGCCTCGCGTGTCGAATGGTGCGGAGGCGGAAGACATACGACTCCCTTTGGAACGGCCGGGGACGGAGTGGGCGGCGGGAGGTGGGGGCTCCTTCCGTTCGAGCGGAGGCTAGTACCGACTGGTCGGTATGACTAGATGTGCGACACGACTTCGGTGACGTGGGCATTGTCGGCCGCGCGAAAGGGCGGGACGTCGCTGACCACCGACGACGTCCCGCCTCACACCCGACAGGGCGGCAGCCTCAAAGGCAGGGGCCGCCTTTCAGTTCAACGCGTCCGGCGCAGGAACTCGACGACCAGGTCCGTCGTCGCCTGCGGCTGCTCTTCCGTGATCCAGTGCCCGCAATCCGGGATGACCGCGTCTTCGACGTCCTCGGCGACACACCGCAGCACCTCACCGATGCCGGGGCCGAACGTGGCCTCGCCGCCGAAGGCCAGGACCGGCATCCGGAGCTTGCCCTGGGCGAGGAACTTGCTGTTGTCGGCGGCGTCCTGACTGAACGTCAGGAACTGCGCGAAGCTCGCCCGCATCGCGCCGGGCTGCGCATAGAGCGCCGCGTAGTGCTCGCGCTTCGCTTCGTCGAACCGCTCCGGGACCACGGAGAGCTCGTTCCAGAAGCGGTCGAGATAGATGCGCTCCCGACCGTCGACCAGGCGCTCCATGTCGTGACCACCGAAGCCGAAGTGCCACATGGCCGGATCCTGCGTGATCTGGTCCCAGGGACCGATGCCGGGCAGCGGCGCGTCGATCGCCACCCATCGGCTGACGCGCTCGGGGTGGGTGGCGGCGACCGCGTAGCCGACCATGATGCCGATGTCGTGCGTCACCAGTTCGATCGAGCCTACGCCCAGGGCGTCCAGGACGCCCCACACGTCCGCCGCCTGGTTCTTCTTGTCGTAGCCGCCGTCGGGCTTCGACGAGAGACCCAGCCCACGCAGGTCGGGTGCGACGACTGTGCGGTCTTCGACGAGGGCGCTCGCCAGATGCCCCCACATGTCGCCCGTCGTGCCGAAGCCGTGCAGCATGACGACCGCTGGACCGTCCCCGCCGACGCGTACGTGGATCTTGGCGCCGTTGGTCTCGATCTCACGTGACTCCACGCCGGCAGGGAAGGGGTGGATGCCGTCCTGACGTCCGTTGTCGTTCATCGCTGTGCTCCGGGTTCGAAGGGGACGGGGCTTCAGGGACTGGATCGGATGCGGATCCGAACCATGCCTCTGAAGCTAGCCGACCGGTCATCTAGGTTCCATCGCGCGCCGGACGCCGTTCCCAGCGGGGCAGACCGCTGACCTGTGATGGAAGGAAGGGGCTATCAGCAGAGAGGAAGCCGGTCGTGAGGTCGACCCGTCCGGAGCGCAAAGAAACGCACGTGCTTCGCGCCCAGGACGATCAGCACCGTGGTCATGATCGCGGTGTTGTGCGTGGCCGGTTCGGCTCCCGCTGGTCGACGAGCCGCGTCAGGGCAGGATCGAGTCGATGTATCCGCCGTCGACGCGCAGGGCTCCGCCCGTCGTGGCCGAAGCCTGGTCGGAGCTGAGGTAGACGACCATGTGGGCGATCTCCTCGGGCTCGATCAGCCGTTGCAGGAGGGACTGCGGCCGGTGCTTCCGCATGAACTCGCGCTGGGCCTCGTCCCAGGGCAGGTCGCGGTCGACGAGTTCGTGGACGAAGTCCTCGACGCCGCCGGTGTGGGTGGGGCCGGCGATGACCGAGTTGACCGTCACCCCCGTGCCCGCCGCCTGCTTCGCGAAGCCGCGGCCGACGGCGAGGAGCGCGGTCTTGGACATGCCGTAGTGGATCATCTCGGCCGGGACGACGACCGCCGAGTCGCTGGCGATGTACTGGATCCGGCCCCAGCCGCGTTCCGTCATGCCGGGCAGGTACATACGGGTCAGCCGTACCGCGGCCAGCACGTTCACCTCGAAATAGCGCCGCCACTCCTCGTCGCTGATCTCCAGCGGGTCGGCGGAGCCGAAGATCCCGAGGTTGTTGACGAGGATGTCCACCTCCGGCAGCGCCTCCAGGACGCGCTGCGCGCCCTCCTCGTTCGCCACGTCGGCGGCCACGGGAACGAAGTCCGCACCGGGGACCTCCACCGCGAGCCGCGCCACGCCCTCCGCGACCCGCTGCCCGTTCCGGCCGTTCACCCCCACACGGGCGCCGGAGCGCGCGAGTCCGGCGGCGATGGCCGCGCCGATGCCCTGCGTCGAGCCCGTGACCAGGGCGGTGCGTCCCGTCAGATCGATCTGCATGTGGAACCAGTCCCCTTGTCGCGTCTGTCCGTCCTGCGTGCCGGTACGCCCCCCTGCCAGCCTGGCGGCAGGGCGATCAGGCCGCCACTCCGCTCGAAGCAACACCTGAGCCCCTAGATGTGCATGGCGACGACTTCACGAGCTCGAACCCCCGCGTCGAATTCGGTGACCGTAGACCGCTACGGGGCGTTCGACGACTTGGTTCACCGCGGGAGGGGGGTGTACGGACCCGGACCGCTTGTCCCGCGACGCGCCGACAAGCCCCTCGGGCCGTTCGACCGCCCACGGCACAATGGCGGCCATGCGTTTTCGACTGCTCGGCCGCCTGGAGCTGGTGAATGGCAACGGCGCCGTCGTCCTTCCCGGCGCCGTGTCCCGGGCGATCGTGGGACGGCTGCTGCTCGCCCACGGTGCGGTCGTACAGCGCGACACCCTCGTCGACGAGTTGTGGGAGGAGCGACACACCAAGAACCCGGTCGGTGCGCTCCAGGTCCAGATGGCCAAGCTGCGCGCCGCCTTCGCGGCGCAGGGCGAGGAGGCTCGGCTTCTGTTCGGCCACGGCGGCTATCGGATCGTCCTGGGACCGGATGACGAGGTCGATGTGCCCGCCTTCGAGGCCGCGGTCCGGGACGGCCGTGAGCACCTGGCGGCGGGGGAGTACGAGAAGGCAGAGAGCGAGCTGCGGCTGGGGCTGTCGATGTGGCGCGGCCGTGCCTTGGACGGCTTGGAGGGACGGGTCTTCGAGATCGAGCGGACGCGCCTTGAGGATCTGCGGCTGGGCGCTCTGGAGGACGTCGCCACCGCGGGCCTCGAACTCGGTCGTGCGGCGGAGCTGATACCCGAGCTGAAGGTCCTTGTGTCCCTCGCACCGCTCCGCGAGCGGTCCAGGGCCCGTCTCATGCTCGCGCTCTACCGCTGCGGGCGGTTCACGGAAGCACTGGAGGTCTACGAGACGGGCCGACGGCTCCTGAAGTCGGAGCTCGGCGTCGTGCCCGCGTCGGAGCTGCGCGCCCTGCACGCCGCGATGATCCGCCACGATCCGTCCCTTCAAGGGGCGGCCGGGGACTCCGACCATCTGGCATTGATGCGCCCGGATGCCCGGCCGGCATCCGGCGAAGGCAATCTGAGCCGGCCACTGGGCCCGTTCGTCGGCAGGCGCAAGGATCTGAACGCGCTGCGTGAAGTCGTCGACCGCGAGCGGCTGGTGACCGTACTGGGACCGGGAGGCGTCGGCAAGACACGCCTCGCGCTGGAGGTGTGCGCGTTGGTCCCACCGTCCCGCGGCACCGTCTGGTGGGTCGACCTGGCACCGGCCGACGACGCGAACGTCCTCGCGGTGGTCGCCTCCGCGCTCGGGCTGTCCGACACCTCCGTACGGCCGGACCAGCCGCCGCACGACTACATGCACCGGCTCACCTCGTTCCTGGCCGGACGGTCGGCCGTACTCGCGCTCGACAACTGCGAGCACCTGCTCGACGCCGTCGCCCCGCTCGTGGCGACGCTGCTGGGCCGCTGCCCCGCGCTGACCGTCCTGACCACCAGCAGAGCACCGCTGGAGGTACCGGCCGAGGTGCTGTACCCCTTGGCGCCGATGCCGGACGAGGAAGCCGCGGACCTGTTCGGTACCCGTGCCGTCATGATCGACCCGTCGTTCGCCCCGGACGCGGTGGCGCTGCACGACATCCGCCGCCTCTGCCGCAGGCTCGACGGCCTGCCGCTCGCGGTGGAACTCGCCGCCGCGCACGTCCGGCTCCTGACCGTCCGTGAGATAGAGGCCCGCCTCGACAACCGCTTCACCCTGCTGATCAAGGGCGAGCGCACCGCGCCGGCCAGACACCGCACCCTGCGCGCCGTCCTCGACTGGAGCTACGCCCTCCTCGACACCACCGAACAGAGAGTGCTGACGGAACTCGCCCTGTACGTGGGCGGCTGCTCCCTCGAACTCATGGAAGCAGCCGCTCCGCTGCCCGGGGCGGACAGTGCCGAACTGCTCCATGTACTGGGGCAGTTGGTCGACAAGTCCCTCCTCGTCCCCGTCTCCACGCCCGACGGGAACCGCCTGCGGATGCTGGAGACGGTCCGCGAGTACGCGCTCGCCCGACTCCGGGAGGAGGGCCGGGCGCCGGAAGCCGAAGAGCGCCTCATGGCATGGGCCGCACGCTTCGTCCGTGAAGGCAGTGCGGGAATCTCGTCCCGCGACCAGCGGGAGTGGGCCAGGCGGCTCACGGAGGAGTCCGCCAACATCAGGGCGGCGTCGGACCTGATGACGGCCAGGTCCAGGCTGTCCGAGGCCCTGTTGCTGGAGGCACGGCTGGGCTACTTCTGGTTCATCAGCGGTCGCGAGGAAGAGGGAATCGACCGACTCCAACGCAGTCTTCAGGCCTACGACGCGACGGCGGGCCGCCGGACCGCGGAGCCCACCGAGGAGGACGAGTGGGCACTGTTCTACACAATCGCCTGGCTCACCTGGCTCAACCACGTCGCCGGACATCACACGGAGGCCAGTTCCTACGCGGAGAGGCACAGGGCGGCGTGGCAGTCCGCGAAGAACCCTGATCTCGCCGTCCTGGGCCTCTGCTACGACGCGCTCCACGCGATGCTCAACGGGCACGACGACGTGGAGGAACTCTTCGCGGTGGCGGAGGCCGCCGTGGTGGGCACGGAATTCCACTGGGACCGGGCGGTCCTGCAGACGAACTGGTCGACCTACTGCCTGCAACACGGGGACATCGAGGGAGCCCGCCGCCACGGTCTGATCGCCGTGACGGCGTCACGCGCGGCCGACGACGACTTCGCCCGGGTCTTCTCACTGACCCTCTGCGGCGACGCGGACGAGAGCGACGGCCTCCGTACCCGGGCCCGCGAGCAGTGGGCGGAAGCGGCCCGGATCCTCCGCGCTGTCGGGGCGCGTACCCGCTGGGCGTATGTGCTGCTCAGGCTGGTCTGCCTGGACATCACCGAGGGAGAGCACGCCCTGGCCGAGCAGCGGCTGGCGGACGTGAGCCGGCTCGCCGACGAACTGAGTGCGGACGATCTCCAGGCGGCCGTGGCCAACCTGCGCGGCGTGCTGGCGGTCCGGAGCGGTCGCTTCGCGGACGCGGAGCGGATTCTCCACGGTGTCTGGCGCTGCCCGGGAGCGCCGCCCGACCGCAGGGCGGTCTCGGCCGTCGGGCTGGCCGTCCTGGCGACGTTCGGTCCGCCGAGCCCCACCGCCTCGGGCGACGCGCGGCACTGGATCGACCGGGGGCGTGAGACACACGCCGGACTGCTGGAACCGCTCGCCCGACACGCGGTGGGTGTGCTGCTCGACAGACTCGACAGCCACCACCGGTCCGGGGCGAACGAGCGGGGCGGGACGGACCAGATGTGCGACTGGCTCGCGAGCAGCCCCTCCGTGCTGGCCGCCTTCTCCTGAGCGCTCCCGGCCGCGCCCGGCGACAGACCGTGCGCGGACGGTGAACCTCTTCGGGTTGTGCGCCGTAGCAGCGACCAGACGGCACCTGGTCCTGCGGGATGCCTCCGCCACCGTGTCGCGTCGCGGAGCCGTGTCCCCTGTTCTCCCGAGTGACCGTCGGTCAGGGCCACCTCTCCGACGAAAGGCACAGCACCATGACCGAGCACCAGGGGCGGATCGTTCTCGGAGAGGACACCGTCACCGAACTGGCGGGCCGGATCGAGGGATCCGTGTTCGCCCCGGACGACACGGGCTACGTGGGGGCGATCGCGGGGTTCAACCTGCGCTCGCAGCAACGGCCTTGCCTGGTCGTCGCGGCGGCCGGCGCCGCCGATGTGCAGGCTGCGGTCGCGTTCGCCGCCGCTCGTGACATACCCGTCGGAGTCATGGCCACCGGCCACCAGCCGTTCCCCGCCGCGGACGGCTTCCTGCTCGTCACGACACGTGCGATGCGCACGGTCGAGATCGACACCGAGCGTGGCGTGGCCCGGGTGGGTGCGGGCGCGATCTGGTCGGACGTCGTGGAACCCGCTCAGGCGGAAGGGCTGGCACCGCTGAACGGGTCCAGTCCGCTGGTGGGAGTCGTGGGCTTCACGCTCGGCGGTGGACTCAGCCCGTTCCTGGGCCGGTCCTACGGCTGGGCCGCCGACCACGTCGTAGCCATCGAGGTCGTCACACCGGACGGTGAACTGCGCCGCGTCTCCCCGGAGTTGGAACCGGAACTGTTCTGGGGCCTGCGCGGCGGACGCAGCAACTTCGGGATCGTGACCGAGCTGGAGATCGGCCTGTTCCCCGTGACCTCCTTCTACGGCGGCGGGATCCACTTCCCCGCCGAACACGTCGAGGCCGTGCTCCGCGCCTTCCCCGAGGTGGTCCGCGACGCGCCCGACGCCTTCACCTGCTCCGTGGCGCTGCTCAACTTCCCGCCGGTCCCGGAGATCCCCGAACTGCTCCGAGGCCGGTTCCTCGCCCACGTCCGGGTGACCCACCTCGGCTCCGACGAGGAGGCCGAGAAACTCATCGCGCCCCTCCGGGCCATCGGCGAGGGCATCCTCGACACGGTCGGCCGCCATCCCTACGGCGCGTTCGCCCTCGTGCACACCGACCCGGCGGATCCCTTCCCGTACGAGGAACAGGGCGCCCTGCTGGCCGAGTTGTCGGCCGCGGCCGTCGACTCCCTCGTGGAGAGCGCCCAGGTGGCCGCCGGGGGACTCGTCACGGTCCTGGAGATCAGGCATCTCGGCGGGGCGCTGGCGGATCGGCCGGTCGCGGCGAGCCCGGTCGCCGCCCGGGACGCCCTGTTCAGCGTGTGGGGAGCGACCGTCGGGCCGCCGGAGGTCGTCGACGCCGGTACGGCCATGCTGGGCGGGATGGTCGAGCGCCTGAGCCCCTGGTCCACGGGTCTCGCGTACACGAACTTCGCCGGACGTGACGACCGGGCGGAGAACGTCTTCACCGCCGACGACCTGGAGCGGCTGCGCCTCCTGAAGAGGCACTACGACCCGCGCAACCTGTTTCGGGTCAACAACCACAACATCGCTCCGGAATAGGACTCCGCCGGCCCGCCGGCGCACAGCAGTCGAGTCGTGGAGCAGCCGAGCCGCCGGGATACCGACTTGATTCCAGGAGACCGCCCAGTGAAATGCGAGCAGGAGAGAACCCGACTGGCCGCCTATGCCATGGGAGCACTCGATCCCGGAGAAGCGGCACCCGTCGACGGTCACATACAGGATTGCGCGGCCTGCGCGGCCGACGTGGACGAGATCCGTACCGCTGTCGCCGCCGTCCGGCAACTGCCCGCGGAGGACATCGTCGGCAACTGGTCCGGCAAGCTTCCCGAACTGCGGGAAGCAGCGGTCCGAGCCGCCCTGACCAGGACGCGGGGCTCCGGCTGACGGAGCCCGTCACAGGCGGGAGCCGGTGCCGCAGACGCACCGGCTCCCGCCCGTTCGGCAGACCTGCGTGCCTGCCGTCGGCGCCCTTTCCTACGCCTGTCCTCGCAGGTGCAGGTCGGGCAAGCGGAGATTAAGCGGCCGGCAAGAGGGTCCCCCTGAAGGTTTCCCCGTTCAGCTTTCAACGAATTGGCGCGCCGTGTATCGACCCACGGCGCATCGGGGGAACGTGGCAATGAGGCACAGCGCAGGAATCCGGGACACACAGCCGGGCCGGACCGGCGGAACCGGCGACAGGGCACGTGACGAGGCGTTCATCCGCGCCGTCTACGACAAACACGGTGTGTTCCTGCTGAGAGTGACCACAGGCCTGCTCTGGGGCGACAGCCACCAGGCCCAGGACCTGGTCCAGGAGGCCGTGCTGCGCGCCTGGCAGAACGCCGACATCCTCGATCCCGAGGCCGAGGGCATACGGCCGTGGCTCATCACCGTCGTCCGCAACCTCGTCATCGACGGCTACCGTGCCCGGAAGGCCCGCCCGCCGGAGACGATCGACACCCCGCTGAACGACATGCCCGGTCCGGAACACATGGACTCCGCCCTCACCAAGAAGATCGTGCGCGAAGCCCTGGCCGACCTGACGGTGCAGCATCGCGAGATCCTCGTCCACGTCGAGTTCCTGGACCAGTCCGTGGCACGGACCGCGAAGACGCTCGGCATACCGCCGGGCACGGTCAAATCCCGGACCCACCTGGCCCTCAGGGCCCTCCGCGCCGCGCTGGCCGAACGGGGATACACCCCCTGAGCGAAGAGGGAGTGCCGACAGCCCGGCACTCCCTTCCTCGGCACACAGCCCGTCCGGCACATAGCGCTCGGACACACCTCGTTACTGGGCTCTCAGACTCCCCGCGGTCTCGCGCCGAGTCGCCCGCCGACGTGCCGCGTCAATCGCGTTTCTCTCTTCCGCGGTGAGGCGATTCATGAGTCTCTCGTTGTTGACCCAATCGTTCAGAAGGGCGTGAGAACCCCCCAGACTCAGGGAGTACGCCCACATACTTCGTCCTCGCCTCGTTCCGTTCCATTCGCTTGCCCAGCTGAGCAGATGGCCTGTTCTCTGCTCCGGCGTGAACCTCATAAAGGGCATGCCCGTCACCTTTCGATGATTACGAGAAGGCCTGGCCTTCATCCGCCCTGTAAACGGGGCGGAGAAGAAAGAGGTTCACAGCAGGCTCAGAATCCAGTGAGCGTCACCTTGCCGATGGCGCTGCCGGACTCCAGGATGCGATGCGCCTCGCGCAGATGGGCGGCGTTGATCGTGCCGAGGTCCTGGGTGGCCGTGGTCTGCAGGGCGCCCTCGTCCACGAGCCGGGCGATCCGGTCGAGGATGTGGTGCTGCGCCACCTGGTCCGGGGTCCGGAACAGCGAGTGCGTGAACATGAACTCCCAGTGGAAGGAGATGCTCTTCGACTTCAGCAGTCCGATCTCCACGGGACCGAAGTCGTCGATGGCCACCAGCCCACCGAACGGCTTGAGCATGTCGGCGTACGCGGCGAGGTTCCGGTCCGTACCGGCGGTGCCGAAGATGTGGTCCACCCCGCCGGGCGCCACCTCGGCCACCTGGGCCGGCAGCGGGCGATGGTGGTCGACCACGTGCGTCACGCCCATCCGGCGGGCGAACTCGACGGTCTCCGGGCGGGACGCGGTGCCGATCACGGTCAGACCGGTGAGGGCCCGGGCCAGTTGAGCCACCATGGCCCCTACGCCGCCGGCCGCCGCGGTCACCAGCAGCGTGCCGGTCTCCTCCGCAGCGCCCTCGCGCAGGCCGAGGCGCTCGAACAGGCCCTCCCAGGCGGTGATGGAGGTCAGCGGCAGCGCCGCCGCTTCACCGAAGGAGAGCGTGGTGGGCTTACGGCCGACGATGCGCTCGTCGACGGTGTGGAAGCGCGAGTTGGTGCCCGGTCGGTCGATCGCGCCGGCGTAGAAGACCTCGTCGCCGACCTCGAACAGCTCGACCTGCTCACCGACCGCGACGACCGTGCCGGCGGCGTCCCAGCCGAGCACCTTGGGCTCGCCGCCCGGGTCGTTGCTCTGCCGGACCTTGTAGTCCACGGGGTTGACGGCGACGGCCTCCACCTGGACCAGCAGATCGTGCGGACCCGGCTGCGGCACGGGCAGTTCGACGTCCACCAGGCTCTCGTCGTCATCGATCGGCAGGCTCTTGCGGTACGCGACGGCGGGCATGGTCGTCGCCTTCAAGGTCTCGCTCATCATGGATCTCCTCGATGTGCACGATCGGCCGACGAGGATCGGCGGCCACGATCCGCAAGGTACCCATCAGGAGGTAGTAACCATCAAGGGATCCTACTTCCCAAGAGGAAGTGTCGAGGTGGGGGATCTGGAAGGAGTCCAAGAGGCCGCGGAGTCAGTCGGATTCCGGGAACCGGTCGATGTTCTCCTCCACCCAGGTGCGCAGGTGGGAGAGCGGGGCGCAGGCGTCCTTGCCGAGAGGGGTCAGGCTGTACTCGACGCGGGGCGGAACCTCCGCGTAGATCTGACGGTCCACCAGGCCGTAGTCCTCCAGGCGGCGCAGCGTCTGGGTGAGGACCTTGGGGCTGACCCCTTGCAGTCGGCTGCGCAGTGCTCCGAAGCGCCGCGGCCCGTCCTCAAGGGCGCCCAACGCGAGGGCGCTCCACTTGTTGGCGAGCAGGTCTAGCATGTCGCGGCAGGGGCAGGCGGCGGAGTACACACTCTTGGGATCGTCGCAGACGCCCGATGTCTTGGTCATACGGCAATAGTACCTAATGGGTACTAGCATCCCTTGCGGGTAACCACCGCTTGCCTCATACGGTCACGGACGTGCCCGGAACCCGGGTTTCGAGCAT
Source organism: Streptomyces sp. NPDC050508 (assembly GCF_040655155.1). NCBI lineage: Bacteria > Bacillati > Actinomycetota > Actinomycetes > Kitasatosporales > Streptomycetaceae > Streptomyces > Streptomyces sp. NPDC050508. The sequence goes on along the minus strand of NZ_JBFAJJ010000008.1, from coordinate 341,190 downwards.
CGGAACCGCCGATGAAGGCTGAGACATGAACGACGACGCCCTGCACCTCCGACTGCTCGGCCGCCTGGAGTTGGCCGACGGGAGCGGTGCCGTCGCTCTGCCGGGCGCTGTCTCCCGCGCGATCGTCGGCCGGCTGCTGCTGGCCGGGGGAGCGGTCGTGCACCGCGACACCCTCATCGACGAACTGTGGGCGGAGCGCGAGGCGAAGGACCCGGTCAACGCGCTCCAGGTCCAGGTGGCGAAGCTGCGTGCGGCGCTCGCGACACGGGACCAGGGTGGGCGTCTGGAGTCGCGGTACGGGGGATACCGGTTCGTACTGGCGCCGGAGGACGAGCTCGACACGGTCCGTTTCGAGGCGACGGTCCGCGAGGGGCGTGAGCACCTGGCGGCGGGTGCGTACCGGCAGGCGGAAGGTGTTCTTCGACAGGGGCTGGCGCTCTGGCGGGGCCGCGCGCTGGACGATCTGAAGGGCCGGGTCTTCGACGCCGAGCGGCTGCGTCTTGAGGAACTGCGCCTGAGCGCGCAGGAGGACGCGGGTGCCGCGGGTCTTGAGCTCGGCCGCGCGGCGGAACTGGTCCACGAACTCACGGCACTCGTCTCCGGCGCACCGCTGCGCGAGCGGTCCCGGGCGCGTCTGATGCTCGCGCTCCACCGCTGCGGGCGGGACGCCGAGGCGCTGGACGTGTACGAATCGGGCCGGGTAATGCTGAGGGCCGAGCTGGGTGTCGATCCCTCCCCGGAACTGCGCTCCCTGCATGACGCGATACTCGCGGGAGATCCGTGTCCGGCAACGGCGACCACGGACTCCGCACGGCTGTCCTCGGCGCACGCCGCTTCCCGCCCGGCGCCCGGCGAAGGCGGTCCCGACCACCCGCTCGGCCCGTTCGTCGGACGCGGTCAGGAACTCGACGGGTTGCGTGCGGTCCTCGACCGCGAGCGGCTGGTCACCGTCGTAGGACCGGGCGGTGTCGGCAAGACCCGCCTCGCGCTTGAGGCCTGCGTGCTGACGCAGTCCTCGTACGACGGTGCGTGGTGGGTCGACCTGGCCTCGGCCGACGACGCGAACGTCCTCGCGGCGACGGCCGGAGCCCTGGGTCTGTCGGACGCCTCGGTGCGGCCGGACCAGCCACCGCACGACTACGTCCACCGGCTCACCTCGTTCCTGTCCGGACGCCGGGCGATCCTCGTGCTCGACAACTGTGAGCACCTGCTCGACGCGGTCGCCCCGCTCGTGGCGGTCCTGCTCGGCCGGTGCCGCTCACTGACCGTCCTGGCGACCAGCAGAGCACCGCTGGCCGTCGCGGGCGAAGCGCTGTACCCCCTGGCGCCGATGCCCGACGGCGAAGCCGCGGATCTGTTCAGAACCCGGGCCGTCATGATCGACCCGTCCTTCACCGCGGACGAGACGGCGATGCACGAGATCCGTTCGCTGTGCCGCAGGCTCGACGGTCTGCCGCTCGCGGTCGAACTCGCCGCCGCTCACGTGCGGTTGCTGCCCGTACGCGAGATCGAACTCCGCCTCGACAACCGCTTCGCCCTGCTGGCCAAGGGCAAGCGGACCGCTCCCGCCCGGCACCGCACCCTGCGTGCCGTCCTCGACTGGAGCTACGCACTCCTGGACACCACCGAGCAGCGGGTGCTGACGGAACTCGCCCTGTACGTCGGCGGCTGTTCCCTCGACGTGGCGGAGACAGCGCTCCCACTGCACGCGACGGACCGTCACGAGATCCTGCAGGTGCTGGCCCAACTCGTGGACAAATCCCTCCTGTTCACCGTCTCCACGCCCGACGGAAGCCGGCTGCGGATGCTGGAGACGGTCCGCGAATACGCGCTGGACCGGCTCCGGGACGAACGGAGGGCTCCGGAGGCGGAGGAACGCTTCATGGCATGGGCCCTGCGTTTCGTGCACGAGAGCACCGACGCCCTCGCGCCCGGCGACCAGGGGGAGTTGATCAGGCGGCACACCGCGGAGTCCGCCAACATCAGGGCGGCCTCTGATCTCATGATGGCCCGGTCGAGAACAGCTCAGGCCCTGTCGCTGGAAGCGCGACGGGGCAGCTACTGGATCATCAGCGGCCGTGAGGAAGAAGGGGCCGACCGCCTCCAGCGCAGCCTGCGGGCCCATGACGCCGCAGCGGGGCAACGGGCTGCCGTGGAACCCTCCGAAGAGGACGAGCGGGCACTCTTCTACGCCCTCGCCTGGCTCGTCTGGCTCAACCACGTCGTCGGCCGGTACGCGGAGGGCAGCTACTTCATCGACCGGTACAAGTCGGCCTGGCGGCAGGCGAAGAACCCCGACCTCGCTGTCCTGGGGCCCTGCTACGAACCACTCCACGCCATGCTGAACGGGCAGGACGACGTGGCGGAACTCTTCGTACGGGCAGAAGAAGGCATCGCGGGCACCGAGTTCCACTGGGACCGAGCGATCCTCCTGACCAACTGGACGACGTACTGCCTCCAGGTCGGCGACATCGAAGGTGCCCGCAGCCGTGGCGAGGCTGCCGTCTCGGCGGCACGAGCCTCCGGCGACGACTTCGCCACGGCGTGCACCCTCACGCTCCGCGGCGACGCCGAGGAGAGCGGCGGCCTGCGCGACCGCGCCCGCGCGCACTGGAGCGAAGCGGCGCGCATCCTCCGTTCCATCGGCGCGCGTGGGCAGTACGCGTACGCCGCACTCAGGATCGTGGGCCTGGACATCGCGGACGGAGCGGTCGAGACGGCCGAGCACCGGCTCTCGGAGGTGGTGCGGCTCGCGGACGAACTGAGTGCGGACGACCTCCGAGCCGCGGCAGCCATCCTGCGCGGAGCACTGGCGTTCCACGCGGGTCGCTTCTCGGAGGCGCAGACGATCTTCACCGGCGTCTGGGACAGCCCCACAGCACCGCTCGACCGCCGAGCGATGTCCGCCGTCGGCCTGGTCGCGGTCGCGACGTTCGGCCCACCCACCCCCTCGGCGGCCGGCGACGTGCGGATGTGGATGGACCGCGCCGGGGAGGCGCTCGACCGGGTACGTGAACCACTGGCCCGCCGAGCGGTGGGCGTCCTGCTGGACAAGCTGGACGCCTACCTCCGCTCCGGTCCGAGCGGCGCGATCAGGGCGGACCATGTGCAGGCATGGCTTGCCGACAACCCTTCCCTGCTTGCCGGTTTCACCGGGGTGCTGAACGGCCCCGGCCGGCATCGGTGATACCCACCTTCCTCAACAGAAGGCGGCCGGCACGGACGACCAGCCCTCGCGGAAGACGGTCCCGGCCTCGTCGAATCGTGCCTGGGCGCGTTCCTCGGTGTCGCCGCAGGTGAGCGAGTAGTCGGACCAACCGGAGGCCGTACGAGCCTCGGCGCCCCGGACCCCTGTGTTCCCGGTGACGAGTGAACCGAGTCCGGGAGCGGCGCGTAGACCGCAGTGCGACGAGCCCGGTGAAGGGCCGTCGCCGCTGACAGGCATCCGCAGGACGCGGGTCGTCCCGGCCGAGGCTCCCTGAGCGTTCGTCTTCTAAGGAATGACATGCCGAGCATTTCCCCAGACCAGACCCTGGCCGTCCGGGTCGTCGACAGCATGGAGCGCATGAGCGGGAGGCACCCGGGATACCGCCGGTCCAGTGCCCGGGGAGCCTGCTTCCGGGCCACGTTCACTCCCACCGGGGACGCCGCCGCCCTGACCACGGCCGCGCACCTGCAGACGCGGACGGTTCCGGTCACCGTGCGGTTCTCGAACTCCGAGGGAAATCCCCACACGCCCGACACCGCCCCGGTCACCCGTGGCATGGCCGCCCGCTTCCACCTGCACGACGGCAGTGACACCGACCTCGTCGCCCTCACCGTCCCCCGATTCGTCGCCTCGACGCCCAGGGAGTTCCTGGAGTTGACCGAGGCCCTGCGCCCCGACCCGGTGACCCACCAGCCCGATCCGGCCCGGGTGCATGCGTTCCTCGGTGTCCACCCCCACCTGACCGAAGCCGTCGCGCAGCAGCCGCCCATACCCGTCAGCTACGCCTCCGCCGCCTACTGGGCCATCCATGCCTTCATCTGGGTCGACGCGGACGGCGGCAGGCGGCCCGTGCGGTACCGCTGGGAACCGGAGGCCGGACGCACCGCCCTGACCGCCGCCGAGGCGGCCACCCGCACCGCCCACTACCTGACCGACGAACTGCACCAGCGCCTGGAACACGCACCGGTGGCGTTCGACCTGCGGATCCAACTCGCCGAACCCGACGACCCCACCCACGACCCCAGCACCGTCTGGCCCGATCACCGCAAGGAGTTCACCGCCGGCCGACTGGAGATCACCGCACCCGCCGACGACCAGGATCCGTGGCACACACAAGCCTTCAACCCCACCCGTCTCACCACCGGCATCCACCTCTCCGACGACCCGGTCCTCGCCTTCCGAGCACACGCCTACGCCGAATCCCACCTCCGGCGCAGCCACAACCAATAGGCCTTACCGCGTGGGTTGTCGGCCGCACGGCTCGGGCCGGTCGGGGGCGGAGCGGTCGCCACCGGGACCGCCGTAGAAGCGAACGACGCGCAGCAGCCGGGACGCGCTCCTGAGTGAACCCCCGTGGTACGCGCGCCGTCTGACGTCTCGCCAGCACAACGCCCCCGCACCCGACACCTGTTGTCGGAGCGACGCGACCAGCGCTTCGGGGGCCCGACAAATGGATGGAATGGACTTGAACAAGCAGAGCAAGAGATCTCTCGGCCGGCGGGGCCTGCAGCGAGGCGCCGTGGTGGCGTGTTGCGCGATGGCCCTCTCCACCGCGGGGGCTACGGCCGCGAGCGCCTCGATACCCACCGCGCGCAGCGTGAACTACGCCGCGCTGGGCGACTCGTACGCCGCAGGCCCCGGCATCCCGACCCAGGTCGACTCCGCGTGCGCGCGGTCCGACCAGAACTATCCGTCCCTCCTCGCGGCGGCGAGGAACTGGCAGTTGACCGACGTGAGTTGCTCGGGCGCGACCACGACGGCCCTCGCCGGAACCCAGGGTTCGCAACCGCCGCAACTGGACGCACTCGGCGCGGACACGGACGTGGTCACCCTGACCATCGGAGGCAACGACCACGGCTTCTCCAGCAATCTGGCCACCTGCGCCGGACTGACGTCCAAGGACCCGACGGGCAACCCGTGCCAGGCCTTCTTCACGAGCGACGGCACCGACCGGCTGGCGCAGCGCGTCGACGACATCGCTCCCAGGATCGCCGCCGCGCTGGACGCCGTACGGCAGCGGGCCCCGCACGCCAAGGTCCTGGTGGTCGGCTATCCCGACCTGTTCCCGGACGACGGGGTCGGCTGCACCAGCTCCGCCGTACCGCTCGCCGCCGGTGACTTCGCCTATCTGCGGGACACCGAGAAGAAGCTCAACGCGATGATCGCGGAGCAGGCGTCGGCGAACGGCGCGCGCTACGTCGACACCTACACCTCGACGGTGGGGCACGACATGTGCAAGCCGGCCGGCGAGCGCTGGATCGAACCCCTGGTCGCGGTGGCCCCGGCCGCACCCGCGCACCCCAACGCCCAGGGCCAGCAGGCCATGGCCGCCGCAGTGGAGCATGCCCTGCACTGCGGCCCGCGCCGCCGCTGAGCCGATGACCTGAGCGCAACGGGGGCACCGGCCGCCCTGGGGAGCGCCGGTGCCCCCCTTCTACGACGGCCCAGGCCGGTACCGAGGACGCCGTCACGCGGTCCTGAAGTGCCGGGCAGACAGGGCGTGATCAAGGGCCTGCGGCGCCGTCCGGTTTCGTCCATGAGCTCGTCAACGAGCCCACGGACGTGAAGTCAGCGCAGTCCGAAGCGCTCCGACCAGGCCGCGATGTCCCCGACCGTCGAGTTGCCCCCGCACACCACGAGGCCCAGCCGCGCGCCGTCGCCGACCCGCTCCAGCACCTGCCGGGCGGCGGGCAGCAGACAGCCCGCGGCGGGCTCGGTCCACACCTTGGCATGGTCGGCCAGGTCGAGACAGCCCTGCACGGCCTCCCGGTCGGAGACGGTCAGCACCTCGGTGACCAGGGCCGACACATGGTCGTACGTCAGCTGCGACACGGTCGGCGCGCTGAGCGTGGTCACGATCGACGACGGCGTGACCGGCACCGGGCCACCCGCCGCGAGCGCCGCGGACATGGCCTCGGCGCCCTCGGTCTCCACACCCCAGACCCGGATCCCGGGCCGCCGGGCGTGCAGGGCGGCGGCGACCCCGGCGATCAGCCCACCGCCGCCGATACTGACCAACACGTCCGTCAGTTCACCGGCGTCGTCCGCGAACTCCAGCCCTACGGTGCCCTGTCCGGCGATCACCACCGGGTCGTCGAACGGGTGGACCAGGGTCAACCCCTCGTCCCGCAACCGGTTCACCAACTCGAACGCGCTCGGCATGTCGTCCGTCAGCCGCAGCGACGCACCCGCCGCCTCCACCAGCTCGACGGACCGCGCCGGCGCCGAACGGGGCATGACCACCGTCGCCTTCACATCGAGCGCCGCCGCCATGACCGCGAGCGCGATCCCGTGATTGCCGCCGCTGACCGCCACCACTCCGGCGGCCAGCTCGGCCTGGCTCAGCGACAGCAGCTTCGCCGTCGCCCCGCGCGCCTTGAAGGAACCCGTGCGCTGCAGCAGTTCCAGCTTCGTGGTGACCGGGACCCTGAGCAGCTCCGAGAGCCCGGGGCTCGGCACGGTCGGAGTGCGTACCACGTGTCCGGCGATCCGCTCGGCGGCGGCTTCGATGTCCGAGATGCCGATCAAGGCAGTCATCCTTCCGGCACGGGGACAGGTGTTCCGTGCCGCTTCGACCCTGACTCGGAAACGACGTGCAGGTCAACACGTTTCAGAGATCACGGCGCACCAGGAAGTCCAGCAGTGACCGGAGGTCGTTCGCGGGGCCCGCCTCCAGGGGAACAGCGGCGAGAGCCGTCTCCACGGCGGCCGTGTGCCGACGAGCCTCGTCCAGCGCCGCCGTACGGCCACCGGCGTCCTCGATCAGCTCCGCCGCCACGGCGGGTTCCGCGTCCGACTCCAGAACGGTGGCGAGGTGCCGGGCGCCGGGGCCGGGGGAGGAGAGCGCGGCCAGCACCGGGAAGGTCTTCTTGCGCTCCCGCAGATCGCCGTGCACGGGTTTGCCGGTCACCGCCGGGTCGCCCCAGATCCCCAGCACGTCGTCGACCAGCTGGAAGGCGATTCCCAGATGCCGTCCGGCACGGTCGAGCGCGGTGACCGTCGGCGGCGGCGCTCCGCCGAGCACGGCACCCAGTGCGGCCGCGCAGCCCAGCAGCGCACCCGTCTTCCCCTCGGCCATCGCCCGGTACTCGTGGAGCCGCACCCGCTCGGGTCCCGTCCAGGGACGCGCCGCGAACAGCAGGTCGTCCGCCTGCCCGTGCACCAGGTCGCCGAGTGCCGAGGACAGCAGGCGCACCCCGCCCGCTCCGCCGGGGGTCTCGGCGAGCGTCTCGACGGCCAGCGCGAACAGGGCGTCGCCCGCGAGAACCGCCGGTCCCGTGCCGTACGCCTTCCACACCGTGGGGCGGCGGCGCCGGGTCGAGTCGCCGTCCATGATGTCGTCGTGCAGCAGCGAGAAGGTGTGCACCAGCTCCACCGCGACGGCCGCGGCGACTCCGGCCCGCCCGGGCGCACCGGCCGCCTCGGCCCCGAGCACGGCGAGGGCCTGCCGTACGCCCTTGCCGCCCGGCGCGGCCACGGGCGCACCGCCCACCTCGCACCAGCCGAAGGAGTACGCGGCCATCTCGCCCATCCACGGATGCAGCCGTTCCACGGACTTCACCAGCGCGGGGCGTACCAACGCCCGGCAGCGGTCGAGGACTTGGGGAGCGGTCGGGGCCGCTACGGCCGAGGGGAGCGCCGTCATCGCCCGACCTCCGTCGTGATGCCCAGCTCGTCGTGCGCCCGGGCCACCATCTCCCGCGCGTGCCGCAGGCCTATCCGCTCCAACGTCTTTGCGAGATCGGCCAGTTCGGTCGCCGTCTCGCTGCGGTCGCGGCCGAGCCGGGCCAGGGACTTGGCCAGGCCGAGCCGGGAGAGCGCCTCGCCGCGCGGCTCGCTCATCGCGTGGAACTCGGCGAGCGCCTGCTCGTAGAGGTCTCGCGCCTCCGGGTAACGCCCGGCGCGGTAAAGGACGTTGCCGCGCATCTTGTGGTTGTAGGCGAGCGCGCTGGACAGGTTCATCGCGCGGCAGGTCTCCTCCGCCTCGGAGAGCAGACCGAGCGCCCGCTCGGTGTCCTGGTCGCGCACGGAGACGATGTCGGCGAGTCCGCGCAGCGCCCAGGCGTGCCCGCGCCGGTCGTCGGCGCCCGCCGCGATCTCGGCCGCCTCCTCGAACATCGCGTACGCGGTGTCGTAGGAACCGGTGTTGCGATGGATCTGTGCGATGCCCTCCAGCGCCCACACGGTGTGCCGGGCCTCGCCGCGCTTGCGGGCCTCGGCCAGCAGCTGTTCGTGCAGCCGGGCGACGGCCTCGTAGTCGCCCTGGATACGGCCGGTCTCCGCGAGGCCGGCCAGTGAGTAGCCGCGGACGACGATGTCGTCGCCGCGCTCGCCGAGTTCGGCTGCGAGCCCCAGCAGCCGCCAGGCCAGCGGGAACGCGCCGCGCTGCCGGGCCAGGGTGCCGCCGCTCCACAGCGCCCAGGCCATCGCGGCGGTGTCCCCGGCCTCCCGGGCCGCGCGGTAGCTGGCCTTCCACGCCTGGTCCGCCTGCCGCACCTGCCCGAGCCTCCGGTGCGCCTCGGCGACCGCGAGTCCCGAACGAGCCGCCTCGCCTCGCTGCCCGGACCGCTCGGCCGCCTCCAACTGCTCGGTGCCGGCGGCCAGTACGTCGACGAGCGAGGAGTTCACGGACAGGGTGGTGAGGGCGCCCTGGTATTCCGGGGCAGATGCCTTGCCGTACATGGATGCCTTTCTGTCCCTATACCTTCCGTGTAGACACTGTGTGTATACATGGAAGGTATAGTGCGTCGAAAATCAGCCCTGGCCGTGGGGGCCAGGGCATCGTCAGTTGTTGTGGATCAAGACGTCGACGCGGACGGCGAGGTTGCCTGTGAGGCGCAGATCACTTGCCGGGACCTCAGTGCTGCTGCACCTTCTGCGGGGTCACCTCGCTGGGCCGTACGACGACGAACCCCTCGCCCTGAAGCATGAGTTGGACGGCTTCGCCGGAGCCGCCGCGCAGCATCGAGCCGATGGACTGCGAGCGGTGCAGCGAGGTCTGGAGGTTGGCCGACCAGCCGACCACCGCGTCCGTGTCGACGAACACCGGGTACTGCGGCGAGACCGGTATGACCAGCGGGTTGCCCTCGCAGACCAGGCCCAGCTTGCCCTGCCCGGTGAAGACGCTGTTGAAGAGACCGCCGCCCGCGATGCCGGAGCCCTTCACCGTCTTGATCGCGTACGACAGCGAGGCGTCGAAACACAGCACGTTGCGGCCGTTGACGGTGAACTCGTCGCCGGGGTCGATCTCGACCACGAAACAGTTCTGCGCCTCGTGCGCGAACCACGCCTCGCCCTGACCGCGCACCGCCATCAGCGGCAGGCCCTCACCGGTGACCGCGCGCTTGAGCATGCCGCCCACGCCCTGGCCCTTGCGCTCGAACTGGAGGTTGCCGCGGTAGGCGATCATCGCCCCCTGGCGGGCGAGCATCTCGCCGTTGACCGCGTACCTGATGCACTTGGCATTCTCGACGGTCATGCCCGGCGCGGTGGCCGGCTGCACCATGTGCTCACTGGAAAACAGATCACCCTTCATGCGGGCATCCTGACCCGGAAGATCTCATTCCGCCAAGATCGTGGTGGGGGTTGACCGTCCTGAGCGGTCAGGCGCCGAAGAGTTGCGTCCAGTACGTCCCCATCTGTCCGCCGCCCGCGAAGCCGATGCCTATGTGGGTGAAGTCCGGCTTGAGGATGTTGGCGCGATGGCCGGGGCTGTTCATCCAGCCCTCCACGACCTCGGCGGGGGAGCGCTGACCGCAGGCGGTGTTCTCGCCGATCGTGCGCCTGCGCGAGCCCGCGGCGGCGGCCCGGTCCCAGGGCTGGGAGCCGTCGGGGGAGGTGTGCGAGTAGAAGGCGCGGGCCACCATGTCCGTGCTGTGCGCCTGCGCGGCGGCGGCGAGCAGCGGATCGACGGCCAGGGGAGGCAGTCCGGCCCCGGCCCGCTCCCTGTTGGTCAACTCGACGACCTTGTCCGCCGTCCCGGCCAGGTTGCCTGCGGTCAGCGGCCTCGCCCACAGCGCGGTCCAGTAGATGTCGCCGGAGCGGGGGTCGACGGCCTGGGCGAGGCCCGCGTGGGTGAAGACCCGTTCGAGCAGTGTGTGGCGGGCCTGTTCGGTGCGGAGGCAGTAGGCGACGAACTCGGCGGGGGAGCGTGGGCCGGAGACCAGGTGTTCGCCGACGGTGAGATAGGCGTATCCGGCATGGATCACGCGCTGGTACACGGAGGTGCCGTCGCGGCTCTCGGTGCTGAGGTGTCCGGCGGCGGCCATGTCGGCGACGTGCGCCTGCGCGGCGGCGGCGAGCCGGGCGTCGAGGGAGACGGGTGGCGAACCGGCCTTGGCGCGGGCCGAGTTGACCAGCGCGAGGAAGCCGGTGGGGTCGGGTGCCGGGGAGCCGGGAGCGCCGGGGCGCGGGCCGGTGGGAGACTCCGACCGGGGTGCGGGGACGGACGCCGGTCGGTGCGGGTCGGGTGCGGCCGAGGGGCGCGGGCCGGTGCCGGGGCGGTGTGGGGGCGGGCCGGCCGTGGGGCGGGGAGAGGTGCCCGGTGTCGGTCGTGCTGGGGCGGAAGCCGCTGCCCGTGACGAGCCCCTGGCGGTCGGGCCGCCCGGCCCGGTGGAGCTCGCCCCTGCCGTCCCTCGTGCGGGAGCGGGACTCGCGTCCTCGACGATGTCCACGCCGAAGTCCCGCGCGACACCGGCGAGTCCGTCGGCGTAGCCCTGCCCCAGTGCGCGCAGCTTCCAGCCGGTGCCGCGTCGGTAGAGCTCGGCGAGGAGCAGCACGGTCTCCCGCTCGGGGCGGGATGGGGTGAAGCGGGCGAGCGGCCGGCCTCCCGCGTCGGTGACGTGCAGGGTGGGCGCGGGCAGCCGGCCCAACGGGGTGCCGGGATCGGCGGGGCTGATGGCAACGGTGACCCGGGCCGCGCCGGTGCGCAGGCGGGCCGGGTCGACGGTCAGGGTGTCGCCCCGGAGACGCACTCCGGGCGCCGTCGGCTGGTTGTAGAACACGAAGTCCACGTCGCCGCCGACCTTGCCGCTCTCGTCGGTGACCAGCGCCGACACGTCGAAGGGACCGGGCACCCGCAGGGTCAGGGCGCCGCCGGGGAGGGGCAGATTACCGCCCGGCACCAGCTCGTTCATGGCACCGCCCTTGCTGTTCGTACCCGGTGGGGAGTCCTGGGGAGTCCGTCGCCCACTCAACGTCCCGCCGGGGCGGGAGGGTTCCCGCAGCACGCGGTGGGGACCGGTGAGTGCGTCCGCCCGGTCCCCAGCGCCGCACGCACTCAGTCCCGGGCCGGGATCGCCTTCGTCCGCTTGCCGCAGAACGCCGACTCCAGGGTGCCCGCCATCGCGTTCAGCACCGCCCCGTTGTTGGAGGTGTTGGCCAGCGCGGTGAGGCTGCGGCGGCCGTCCTTCGAGGTGAAGGAGTAGGTGTAGAAACCCTGGACCGCGCCCGTGTGCCCGTACACGGAGATGCCGCAGGACAGATCGCGGCGCCGCAGCCCGAGGCCGTAGCGCGTCGTGCTGTTGACCGGAGTCCACCGCTGCATCTGTGCGAGCTGGGCGGCGGAGGTGAGCCTGCCGCGGAGCAGCGCGGAGAAGAAGGTGTTCAGGTCGCGGGTGGTGGAGATGACCGCCCCGGCGCTCTGCGCCCAGGACACTGTCTGGTCGGTCGCGTCGATCAGCTTCGCGCCCGCCCGGTCCGGGGTGAGGTAGCCGTGGGCGTGGCGGCCAGGGATCTTCGTGGCCGGGTGGACGTAGAGGGTGTCGCGCAGCTTGAGCGGCCTGACGATGCGGTCGCGGTACTCGGTCCCCACGGAGTGGCCCGTCAGCTTCTCGATGAGCATCCCGGCCACGACGAAGTTGGTGTTCGAGTACGAGTAGGCGGCGCCCGGCGCGTTGGTGCGCGCGTGCCGCAGCGACAGCTGCACCAACTGCCGGTAGGTGAAGACCTTGTTGCGTACGGCCTCGAAACCGGAGACCGAGCCGGCGAACATGGTGTTCGTGTAGTCGTACAGACCGCTGCGATGGCTCAGTACGTGCCGCACGGTGATCCGCCTGTCCGGCAGCAGGCCCGGCAGGTAGTGGTCGACCGAGGTGTCCAGGTCCACCTTGTGCGCGTCGACAAGTTGGAGCAGGACGACGGCGGAGAACGACTTGGTGATGCTGCCGATGCGGAAACGGTCGGCGTTGCCGATGGCCCGGCGTGTCGTGCGGTCGTCGATGCCGACGGCCGCCGTACTGACGGTTCCGTGGTCGTCGATCCGGGCGATGGCCCCGGGCGCGCCCTGCGTCGTGAGCGTGCGCAGCACGGCACGGAGACCCGCCATGTCGGGGGCCGGAAGCGCGGCTGTGCCGCTGTTCCTCGTGGTGTCCGACCCGTGGGTCGCGGCATGCGCCGGTACCGCCGCGAGCGTCAGCAGCGCCGCCGCCGACGCCGTGGCCCTGCGCACCGTTCTTGAGACCATGCGGTTCCCTCTCCCGTTTCTGTGTATGCGAGATCCGTCACAGTCGCGCGAGGCAACCTTCTCGCAGCCCGTCACATCTCCACAGCTGACGCACAGTTGGTCACTCGCTGATCACTGAGCGATGCGGATTCGCAAAGTATTGCCATGAAAGCCACGAAAAACGATCATTTCGGGTTTACATGCGCATGACCGATCCATAAGGGTTTCGTCTCGGGGCCCGACCAGCCCCCTGGGCACGTTCAACCGTGCCCGGTCTCAAGGCGGTTGGTGATCCCGGCCGTCTCGAAACGAGGAGCCCTCATCCATGCGTAGACCCCACATACGCAGCCTGGCCGTCGCCGTCGCCGTGACGACGGCCGCCACGGGGCTGGCCGGAACAGCCTTCGCGGGACCGGCCGCGGAGACGGACCACGCGGTGGCGGCCACCGGCACCACCGCAGCATCGGTGGTCACGGCCGCGCGCGCCGCGGCCTTCGCCCACGCGTCCGCGACGGGTGTCACCCAGAGCGACGAACTCCGGGCCCAGGACGTGATGATCGACCCAGAGGGCGCGCGCCATGTGCGATTCATACGCACGCACCAGGGCATGCCGGTCCTCGGCGGCGACCTCGTCGTCCACCTCTCCCACCGGCTGGCCTACACCGGCGTCACCCGGGCGGCCGACCAGGGCGTCAGGCCCGCCACCACGCAGGCCAGGCTGACGGCCGCTCAGGCCGAGGCGAAGGCCGCCACGGTCGCCAAGGGCGACGCGGGCACCGCCGAACTCGTCGTCGACGCCCGGGACGGGGACGCCGCCCTCGCCTACCAGGTGCCCGTCAGCGACAGCACCACCGCCGAGGCCGCCGGCACCCGCACGGTCGTCATCGACGCCGTCACCGGCAAGGTCCGCAGCAACACCCCCAACAGCGACGAGTTCCTCTCGCCCAAGCTGATCGACACCCTCCGCGAGCGCGGCGAGACCCTGGACCCCGCCACCGGCACCGCCGCCCAGACCACGGCGCTCACCGGGATCGCCGCCGTGAAGCGCGCGGTCCACTACCCGGTCACCGCCGTGGGCACCGGCGCCTCCCTCTTCCTCGGCAAGGTGCCGCTGACCACCACCCGCACGGCACGCACCAGTTACCTCCTCAAGGACCCGACCCGCTGGGGCACCGAGACCCGCGACGCCAAGGGGCAGGAACTGGAGAACTTCGCGCAGGGCAAGAAGTTCACCACCACCGACAACAAGTGGGGCAACGGCGCCGTCTCCCACCGCGACAGCGCCGCCGTCGACGCCCAGTACGGCATCACCCAGACCCTGGACTTCTACAAGAAGACCTTCGGCCGCAAGGGCATCGAGAACAACGGCAAGGCCGCCCGCGGCATGGTCCACTTCGGCGACAAGGTGGCCAACGCCTTCTGGGACTCGACCTGCGACTGCATGCTCTACGGCGACGGCGACGGCGACATGTTCAAGAAGCCCCTTGTGGTCCTCGACGTCACCGGCCACGAACTCACCCACGGCGTCGTGGACGCCACCGCGAAGCTGGAGCCGACCCGCGTCGACGCGGACGGCAACCAGTACGGCGAGGCGGGCTCCCTGAACGAGTCGCTCGCGGACATCTTCGGCTCCAACGTCGAGTTCAGCGCCAACAACGCGAAGAACCCGCCGAACTACCTGATCGGCGAGAAGCTCGGCCTCGCCCAGAAGTTCCTGCGCCGACTCGACCACCCCTCCCTCGACAAGCTCGAAGGCACGATCGACTACTGGTCACCCCAGACGTTCGACGCCGAGGTGCACGCCGGTTCCGGTGTCTCCTCGCACGCCTACTACCTCCTCGCGGAGGGCAGCGGCCGCAAGACCGTCGGCGGCTTCGCCTACGACTCGCCCACCTACGACGGGTCCACGGTCACCGGCATCGGACGCGCCAAGGCCACCGCGATCTTCTACCGCGCGCTCACCCGCTACATGGTGTCCACCACCGACTTCCACGACGCGCGCACCGCGACGCTGAAGGCGGCGGCGGACCTCTACGGCGCGAGCAGCACGGCGTACCAGACCGTCGACCAGGCCTGGGCCGCCGTGAACGTCACGGTCGCCAACACCCCTGCCGCCGGGCGCTGATGAACCTCCGGGTGCCCTGCCACGAGCGGGGCACCCGGACGCCCGGTCTCAGATCCACTGCTTCTCGACCTCCTCGGACACGGTGAACACGGCCTCGCAGGAAGGGCAACTCGCCTTCCCGAACACGTACGTCAACGCCGTCGCGACCTCCGTCTGCCCGAACGCGACCGCCTCGCCGTGCAGTCGCGCACCCATGCCGTCGAGCCGGTCGGGCGTGGCCGGCACGAGCTCCGTCCGGCCCTCCACGTTCTCCTTGCCCGCGCCCGTCACATAGTCGCCCGCCGAGGTGAAGACGCCGTAGGAGCCGAACGCGACGAACAGGCCGTCCTCGCACTCGGGGCATTCGAGGTCGTACTCCTCGCTGTTCACGCCCTCCAGTGCCTCGGCCCACACCCCGCCGTCCTCGAAGGCGAGCACGGCCATCTGCAGGTAGACGAAGGTGTGCGCGTCCTGCGTGGGGTCGGCGCGCAACACCCGTGCCACATCGAGCAGTTGGCCGATCTCGCGCGCGTACCGCGCACGGCACTCCTCGTCCGGGTCCGTGGTGATCAGCCCGGCCATCGTGACCGCCTGTATCGCCCCGCCCGGCGCCCGGCCCAGTGCGATGTCGACGAGCACGGGCATCGCCGCCCAACTCGCGTCGTACACCGACCCCTGGTGGCACAGCGAACCCCACAGCTCCTGCCACACGGCGTCGTCCTCGGCGCCGCCGAGCCGCGCGAACAGGCCCGGAATGTTCTCGGCGCTGCCGTAGGCGTGGGTCAGCCCGGACCAATCGATCGTCGTCATACGGCGATTGTGCCGCCCGGCACTGACAACGAGGCCTCGGCAGACATCAACTCCGCTCAGGCGACCCACAACTTGTGTTCGACAAATCCTGCTTCTTTTATTGACGACGGAAAAGAAGGGATCTAGGTTCCCGCCATGCGCTCGATCCCCCGTACCGAGACGTTCCCGGCCCACACGCCGGCCGTCTCACAGGTCTTCACGACCGTGCTGTCCCACGGCCCCCTCACCCGTCTTGAGGTGGCCCGCCGGGCAGGGCTGTCGGCGGCAGCCGTGACCAAGGCGGTCCGGCCGCTGATGGAGGCCGGATACCTGGCGGAGGGCGCCGACCAGGACGCGCCCCCGGCCCTCGGGCGGCCCGCGAACCTCGTACGGGTCGACGGCGGGCGCGCGTTGTTCATCGGGGTCAAGGTGACCGGCGACGAGATCATCGGCGTCCTCGCCGACCTGTGCTGCCGCATCCGCGTCGCCCGCCATGTGCCGCTGACCGACCACGACCCCAAGGCGGTGCTGGCGTCGATCGCGGACCTGGCCCAGGAACTCCGCACAGTGGCGGACGACTTGGGGATTCGGGTGCTCGGCCTTGGCCTCGCCGTCTCCGGGGACGTGGACCGCGGTGAAGGCGTCGTCCGCTACTCGCCGTTCCTGGAGTGGCGGGACGTACCGCTCGCCGAACTGGCCGCCATGACCACGGGGTTGCCGGTCACCGTCGACAACGACGTGCGCGCGCTGACCGTCGCCGAGCAGTGGTTCGGCGCCGGCGCGGGGCTCACGGACTTCGCCGTGGTGACCGTCGGCGCGGGCATCGGCTGCGGACTGGTCGTGCACGGCCAGGTCGTCGCCGGCGCCCACGGGGTGGCCGGTGAGATCGGGCACGTGGTCGTCGATCCCGCCGGACCCCTGTGCCACTGCGGCAACCGCGGCTGCGTCGAGGCGATCGCCGGGGACGCCGCGATCGTCGCCCGCGTCCGGGAGGTGACGGGGGTTCAGGTCGCCGACACCTCCGAGGCCGTTGCCCTAGCCCACCGGGGCGACGCCGGAGCCCGCGAGGTGTACGCGCGGGCCGGTGAGGCCATCGGCCGGGGCATCGCGACCGTGGTCAACCTGTTCGGCCCCGAACGCGTGATCATCTCCGGCGAAGGCCTGGCCGCCTACGACCTGTTCGCCGAGCAGATCCGCGACTCCTTCGCCGCCGCCGCCTTCGGCTCCGCCGCCCGCTGCGACGTACAGACCCGCCCCCTGCCCTTCGACGAATGGGCGCGCGGGGCCGCCGCCACCGCGATCCAGTCCTTCATCCGAGCCGCCGACTAGCCCGCCCGACCGCACTCGACCCCCGCCACACTCCTAACCCGCACGAGGAGCCCGACGATGTACTCCCTCACGCCTGTCCGCGCCCTGAGAGCCATGGTGGTCCTGGCCCTCACCGCCGGCTTCGCCACCCACCTCCCCACCGCACACGCGGCCACTCCCACCGCGGACACGTCCACGGCCGTCGCCGCCAAGCCCTATATGGGCTGGTCGAGTTGGAGCATGCAGTCGTCCAAGTACCCCGGTCTCAACCCGGACGGCGACTACAGCTACCTCACCGAGGCGAACGTCGACAAGCAGACCGACGCGCTCGCCACCAAGCTGAAGAAGTACGGCTACGACCACGTCAACATCGACGCCGGCTGGTGGATGGACAAGACCTGGAAGACCGGATACGACCAGTACGGACGCCAGAAGGCCGACCCGGTCCGCTTCCCCAGCGGCATGAAGGCCGTCGCCGACCGCATCCACTCCAAGGGCCTCAAGGCCGGCATCTACCTGCCCGCCGGCCTGGAGAAGGGCGCCTACGGCGACGGCAGGACGCCCATCTGGAACGCCGACGGCTGCACCACCGCCGACATCGTCTACAGCGACCTGCGCACCACCAACGGCTGGGACAGCGCGTACAAGATCGACTTCTCCAAGCCCTGCGCCCAGAAGTACATCGACTCCCAGGCCCAGTTGATCGCCGGCTGGGGCTACGACTTCCTCAAGCTCGACGGTGTCGGTCCCGGCTCCGGAAAGAGCGGCGACCAATACGACAACGTTGCCGATGTGGCCGCCTGGAACAAGGCCATCACCGCCACCGGACGCCCCATCCACCTGGAAGTCTCCTGGTCCCTGGACTACGGACACGCCGCCGACTGGCAGAAGTACTCCAACGGCTGGCGCATCGACACCGACGTCGAGTGCTACTGCAACACCCTTGTCACCTGGGAGAACTCGGTCGACGACCGCTGGGACGACACCCCCGCCTGGACCGACAAGGCGGGCCCCGGCGGCTGGAACGACCTCGACTCCCTGGACGTCGGCAACGGCGCGATGGACGGCCTGACCAAGGCGGAACGCCAGAGCTACGCCACTCTCTGGGCCGTGGCCAAGTCCCCGCTCTTCACCGGTGACGACCTCACCAAGCTCGACGACTACGGCGTCTCCCTGCTGACCAACCGCGAGGTCATCGGCGTGGACCAGAGCGACGCACCGCCCGCCCGCCCGGTCACCCCGTCCGACGCCCAGCAGGTGTGGGCCGCGAAGAACCCCAACGGGACATACACCGTCGCCCTGTTCAACCTGGCCGACTCTCCCGCCGCCGTCTCCGCGAACTGGACGACCCTCGGCTTCACCGGCAAGGCCGCCGTCCGTGACCTCTGGAACCACGCGGACCTCGGCACCTACACCAACAAGGTGACCCAGGCCCTGCCGGCCCACGGCTCCCGCCTCTTCACCGTCACCCCGCACGGCAGCGCCGTCACCACGACCGCCTACGAGGCCGAGGCCACCGGCAACACCCTCTCCGGCAACGCCTCCGTCGCCGACTGCTCGGCCTGCTCCGGCGGCCACAAGGTCGGCAACCTCTACGTCGGCGGCAAGCTCACCATCAACAACGTCGTCGCCGCCAAGGCCGGCACCTACCAGGTGAAGATCGCCTACGTCAGCGGTGACTCCCGCTCGGCGAGCATCTCCGCGAACGGCAACGGCGCCACCAGCCACAAGTTCCCGTCCACCGGCGACTGGGGGACCGTCGGGACGGTCAGCGTGCCGGTGACCCTGAAGGCGGGCGCCAACACGATCACCTTCGACAGCGGTTCGGGCTACGCGCCGGACATCGACCGGATCGACGTGCCCACCTCCTCCTCCTGAGCCGACCTTTTCGGAGACCGCCATGTCCAGTGCACCGTTCGACCTGCCCAGACGCAACCTGCTCGCCCTCGCCGCGGCCACCGGCGCCCTCGTCGGCCTGCCCGCCTTCACCGCCTCCGCCGCACCACAGCGGCCCACCAACACCTCGTACGCCAGCGGTACTTCACGCAACACCCTGTGGTGGCAGGCCCCCGCCGACGGCAAGTCGATGATCGAACAGGGCCTCCCCGTCGGCAACGGCCGGCTCGGCGCCCTCGCCAGCAACGACCCCGGCCACGAGGTCCTGCTCGTCACCGACGCCACCATGTGGACCGGTGGCCTCAACGACACCCTCGACTCGGACGGCCAATTCCCCTACGGCCGCGACGACTTCGGCTCCCTCACCCTGCTCGCCCGGCTCACCGTCGACATCCCCGACCACGACCTGGGCGCGGTCTCCGGCTACCGCCGCACCCTCGACCTCGAACAGGGCCTGGCGACCACCTCGTACGTGCGCTCCGGAGTCACGTACCAGCGGCAGCTGTTCGCCAGCCGTCCCGACGACGTGATCGTCCTGCACTTCACCCAGAACGGCGGCGGACGCTACACCGGCACCGTCGACCTGGCGGGCACGCACGGCGAACCGGCAGATGACGCCCGCTCGTTCGGCGGCACGCTGGGCAACGGTCTGCGCTACGGCGCGGCCGTCACGGCGTACGGCAGCGGCGGCAGCGTCACGGTGAACGGCACGCGCGTCGCCTTCTCCGGCTGCAAGGACGTCACCGTCGTGCTCAGCGGCGGCACCAACTACGCGCCCGACGCCGCCGCCCGCTACCGCGACACTTCCCTCGACCCGTTGAAGCTGGCCCGCGCCAAGGTCGCTGCCGCCGCCAAGTACACGGCGGACACCCTGCTGCACACCCATGTCGCCGACCACGGCGCGCTGTTCGGGCAGTTGGACGTTGCGCTCGGCACCTCGTCCGACGACCAGCGCGCCCTGGACACCTGGGAACGCATCCAGGCCCGCGCCACGGACGGCGAGCCCGACCCCGAACTCGAAGCCTCCTACCTCCAGTTCGGCCGCTACCTGATGATCGCCGGCTCCCGCGGGAGTCTGCCGATGGGCCTGCAGGGGAACTGGCTCGACGGCAATGACCCCGACTGGATGGGCGACTACCACACCGACATCAACATCCAGATGAACTACTGGATGGCCGATCGCGCCGGACTCTCCCAGTGCTTCGACGCGTTCACCGACTACTGTGTCGCCCAGCTCCCGGACTGGACCGACCTCACCCGCAGACTCTTCAACGACTCGCGCAACCGCTACCGCAACTCCAGTGGCAAGAACGCCGGTTGGACCGTCGCCATCTCCACCAACCCCTACGGCGGCGGGGGTTGGTGGTGGCACCCGGCCGGTAGCGCCTGGCTGAGCAACACCCTCTGGGAGCACTACGAGTTCACGGGCTCGCGCGCCCACCTCGCGAAGATCTACCCGCTGCTCAAGGGAGCCGTCGAGTTCTGGGAGGCGCGGCTGCTCACCACCACCCTGCCCGGCAGCTCGAAGGAGGTGCTCATCGCCGACAGCGACTGGTCGCCCGAGCAGGGCCCGCTCGACGCGAAGGGCATCACCTACGCCCAGGAACTGGTGTGGGCGCTGTTCGGCAACTACTGCGTCGCGGCTGCCGAGTTGAAGAAGGACACCGGTTACGCGGGCACGATCGCGGGACTCCGCAAGAAGCTGTACCTGCCGGTGGTCAGCCCCAAGACGGGCTGGCTGGAGGAGTGGATGTCCCCGGACAACCTCGGGGAGACCACGCACCGGCACCTGTCCCCGCTCATCGGACTCTTCCCCGGCGACCGCATCCGCCCCGACGGCTCCACCCCGAAGGACATCGTCGACGGCGCCACCGCCCTGCTCACGGCCCGCGGCATGGACAGCTTCGGCTGGGCCAACGCCTGGCGCAGCCTGTGCTGGTCCCGGCTCAAGAACGCCGACAACGCCTACCAGCTGGTCATCAAGAACCTCCGCCCGTCCACCAACGGCACCAACGGCAGCGCACCGAACCTCTTCGACATCTACCAGGTCGAGGAGGGCCGCGGCATCTTCCAGATCGAGGCCAACTTCGGCACCCCCGCCGCGATGATCGAGATGCTGCTCTACTCCCGCCCGGGCCACCTGGAACTCCTCCCCGCCCTCCCCGACGCCTGGGCCGCGTCCGGCTCCGTCAAGGGGGTCGGCGCGCGCGGCGGCTTCGTCGTCGACCTCCACTGGCGGGACGGGAAGCCGACCGAGGTGAAGATCCGCAGCATCAGCGGCCGGACCACGACGGTCGCCTTCGGCGACACCTCCCGGACGGTGCGTCTGACGCCGGGCGCGTCCGTCACGCTGAGGGACTTCGCCGGATGACGGCCCGACGGGCACGACTGCGCCGTACGGCGGCTCTCCTCCTGCTCGTTGCCGCCGTCCAGGCCGCACCCGCGCACGCACAGACGCAGGTGAAGTCCGTGAACGACCAGAAGGACGTCATCGCCCAGAAGGACGTCATCACCTGGGGCGCGAGCGCCGACCACCTGGGTGACGGAGTCGCCGACCGCAGCTACCGGCTGATCGTGCACACCAGCGTCGCCGGCGGCGATCTGCGGATCCGGCTCTCCAACGCCTTCGGCGACCGGCCGCTGACCTTCGACGACGTCTACGCCGGTGTGCAACAGACGGGCGCCGCGCTCGTGCCCGGCTCCAACCGGCGGCTGACCTTCGGCGGCGCGGGGTCGGTCACGATCCCCGCCGGCGCGGTCGCCTACAGCGACCCGCTGTCCGGCAGGCTGCCCGCCGCCAGCAACCTGGTGGTCAGCATCCACACCCCGGACGCGGCGGGCCCGGCGACCGGTCACGGCATGGCCATGCAGACGTCGTACGCCACCCAGGGCGACCACACCGGCGAGGAGGGCGCCACCGCCTGGACGGACACCACCGGTTCCTGGTACTACCTCGACGCCGTCTCCGTACGGCCGAGCGCGGGAACCGGAGCCGTGGTCGCACTCGGGGACTCCATCACGGACGGCTGGGACTCCACGAGCGACCTCAACCGGCGCTGGCCCGACTACCTGGCCCGACGCCTCCAGCGCTCCGACACGGCCGTCAAAGGAGTCGCCAACGAAGGGATCTCCGGCAACAAGGTCCTCGCGGACGGCGCCGGGCAGAGCGCCCTCAACCGGCTGCAACGCGATGTGCTCTCCCAGCCCGGCGTCCGCACCGTGTTCCTCTTCGAAGGCGTCAACGACATCAAGGCCCACTCCGGCGTCACCGCCCAGGACCTGATCGCCGGCTACCGCCAGATCATCGACCGGGCCCACGCGGCCGGGAAGTGTGTCGTCGGCGCCACGGTCGGCCCGTTCGAGGGATGGCCCGAATGGGACGCGGCGGGCGAGGCGGTACGCCAGGAGGTCAACCAATTCATCAGGAGCAGCGGGGAGTTGGACGCGGTCACCGACTTCGACCACATTCTCCGCAGCCCCTACGACCAGGAGAGGATGCTCCCCTTCTTCGACAGCGGAGACCACATTCACCCCAACGACAAGGGGATGGCGGCCATGGCCGACGCCGTCGACCTCAAGAGCCTCGACTGCGCGAAGTGAACCTCAGCCGGACGCCGTGGCCTCCGGGGTGATCAGCCCCTGGCGGTAGGCCACCGCCACCGCCTCCGTGCGGCTCGCGGCGCCCAGCTTCGCGAGGATGTTGGAGACGTGGACGCTCGCCGTCTTGCCGGTGATGAACAGCTCCTCGCCGATCTGGCGGTTGCTGCGGCCGAGCGCGAGCAGCCGCAGCACGTCCTGCTCGCGGGCCGTCAACGGCGAGGGGCGGTCCCCGGCGTCCTGCGCCGGGTCGCCCAGGCGGCCACGGCGCACGAGCGTGTCCACCTGCGCGAGCAGGGGCGCGGCACCGAGCCGGACGGCCGTCTCCCGTGCCGCACGGGCCTGGGCGGCCGCCTCGTCACGGCGGTCGGCCGCCAACAGGGCCTCGGCGAGCCGGAATCGGCAGCGCGCCAGTTCGTAGACATCGCCGTAGTCGAACGCGGCCACCACCTTCTCCCAGGCCGCCGCGTCCGGTCCCGTGGCCGCGCGTATCCACTCGGCCTCGGCGCGGGCCAGCCAAGCGAGGCCTTCCGGCCCCTGTGACCGGCCGTCGCCGCCCTTGTCCGCCACCGACCGGGCCAGCTCGACGAGTTCCGTCGCGGTGTCCGTCCAACGGCGCACCCCCGCCTCGTCGCCGGTCAGCCGCAGTGCGACGGCCCTGTCGGCGACCGCGGCGAGGGCGAGGGCGGCGAGCCGGACGGTGAGGTCGGGACGGCGGCCGGAATCATCGGTGAGCGCGGCGACCGAGGCACGCACCCGCTCCACGGCCGCCTCCGGATCGCCCTGGAAGGAACCGGCGTCGGTCAGCACGATGCCCGCCACCATCGCGGCCATCCAGTCGAACGGCCCGTCCAGCAGGGCACGGGCCCGCTCCACCGCCCCCAAGTCGCCGCGCGCCAGCGCCACATACAGCGCGGGCCCCCTCGTGAAACCGCCCGCGTGCGGCAGCGACACCGCGTCGCTCGCGACGGCCTCCAGACACTCGTCCCAGCGGCCCAGCGTGTACAGCACCAGGAGTTGGAGATAGCGCATCTCCAGCGGATACGGCGACGACAGCAACCCGGCGCGACGGGCCCGGTCCAGCCCCTCGGTGAGCCAGGGCAGGGACTCCGCCAGCTCCCCGGACTCGAAACTGCCGATGGCGAGGTGGAACAGGGCGCGCATCTCCACGGGCGCGTGCCCGGCCCGCCGGGCCAGCTCGCGTGCCTCCGCGAGCCGCTCCCGGCCCTCCCGGGTGCGCCGGCCGCCCTTTTCGAGAGTGGCCAGCGAGATCAGCAGATCGGCCCGGGCGTCGGTCAGTTGAAGTTCCTCGGCGGTGCGCAGGGCCTGGCGGGCGACCCGTAGCGCGATCTCGTCCTCGCCGACCTGACGCGCCGCCAGCACATGCGTGGCCGCCGCCCACACCCAGGTCCGCGAGGGTGGTTCGGCGGGGATCATCGCCAGGGCCTCGCTGCTGTACGCGAACGCGGCCGTGAGGCTGTCGACGCCCATGAGATTGCCGGCCAGCGTGTAGCGGACCCGGGCGGCCAGCTCGGAGTCCGTGTCCTGGCCGATGCCGGCGAGTGCGGACCGGGTGAGGGAGACCGCGCGGTGCGCGTCCCCGGCGTGGGCGGCTGCCGCCGACGCGCGCAGGGTGAGGGTCACGCTGTCGGTGCCCTCACCGGCGGGCCGGGCGGCCGGGTCCACCGACGTCCACAGGTCGAGGACGGTCTCCAGATGCCGTAGCTCCTCGGCGGGTGCGCCGACGCGCTGGGCGTGGTCGGCGGCCTCCAGCGACGCGGACAGCGCCTCGGCCAGGTCGTGGCTCTCGCGGTAGTGGTGGGCGCGCTCCGCCGCGCTCTCGGCCGGGTGCCCGCGCCCGGCGAGGAGGCGGGCGAACCCGCCGTGCAGCCGGGAGCGCTCACCGGGAAGCAGATCGGCGTACACCGCCTCGCGGGCGAGGGCGTGCCGGAACGAGTACGTGTCGCCGTGCCCGGGCACGAGGAGCTGTCGCTCGACGGCCTCGCGCAGTGCCGACTCCAGCTCGTCCTCCGGGAGTTGGACCGCGTCATGCAGCAGGTCGTACTCGACGCGGCGTCCGGCGACGGCGGCGGTGCGCAGTACCTGCTGGGCGGTGTCGGAGAGTTGCTCGAAACGGATCAGCAGGACGTCGGCCAGCCCGCTCGGCACACCGCCCGCATCCATGTCGCTCGCCGCGAGCAACTCCTCGGCGTAGAAGGCGTTTCCCTCGGCGCGCTCGACGATCCGGCGGACCGTGCCGTCCGGCACCGGACCCGTGCGCAGCGCGCGCACCAGCCGGGCGACCTCCGCGTCCCCCATGGGCCGCAGCTCCAGGCGCTCCACGGCGGGCAGCCGGACCAGCTCGGCCAGCAGAGGCCGTAGGGGATGGCGGCGGTGGAGGTCGTCCGCGCGGTACGACGCGAACACCGCGAGGCGGTGGGTCGGCGCTCCGCCCGCCGGACGCTGGAGGATGCCTCGGCTGAGCAGGAAGCGGAGGAGGTCGCGGGAGGACTGGTCGGCCCAGTGCAGGTCCTCCAGGACCAGGAGCAGGGGAGCGATGTCGGAGAGGTCGGCGAGGAGTCCGGCGATGCCCTCGAAGAGCCGCAGCCGCCCGCCCGCGTCCCGTGCCGCATCCGTGCCGGCGCCGAGCAGCCGGTCGACCGCCGGATGCGCGGCCAGCGCGCCCGCGAAGCGTTCGTCGTCGGCGAGCACACCGAGGATCTCGGTGAAGGGGAGATACGGCAGACCTACGTCACCGAGGTCGACGCAGTGCCCGGTGAGCACGGTCATGCCCGCGCCCGCCGCCCGCGCGGCCACCTCGTCCAGGACTCGTGTCTTGCCGACGCCCGCGTCCCCGGCGATCAGCACGGCCCCGGCCGTACCCCCGCGGGCACGCTCCAGCACACCGGCGAGGCGGGTGAGTTCCTCGTCCCGGCCGATGAGCGGCGCTGCTGCTACGGATTGCGACACGCCCCCATCCTGGCACGCGCCACTGACAACGCACCTGGCCACCGGGCGGGAGACGCCTCCCGCCCGGCACGCCGGTTCAGCGCAGTGTCTCGGCCCAGTTCGCCGGAACGCGTCCCGCGGGACCCGGCACCGGCTGGTCCTTCGGGTGGCTCACCGGGGCGGCGAGCTCGGGACCGGAGTCGTACAGCTCGGAGGTGCTGAAGTTCCAGAACCAGTCCTCGCCCGGCTCGTAGCTCTGGATGAACGGGTGTCCAGTGGACTGGTAGTGGGCCGTGGCGTGCTTGGCGGGGGAGTCGTCGCAACAGCCGATGTGACCGCACTGCGCACACCGCCGGAGATGGAACCACCAGCCGTCGGCGGCGTCGCACTCCACGCACCCGGCGCCGCTCGGCGGGACACTGGGGTCGATTCCGGTGATGTCGTTCATGCGGACTCCTCGGGCGTCTCGTTGTCGGTAGCGGTGAGGGGGAGCAGGACCTGGAAGCGGGTGTCGCCCGGCACCGACTCCACCTGGAGGGTGCCGTGGTGCTTGTTGACGACGATCCGCCAGGAGATGTCCAGACCGAGTCCCGTGCCCTCGCCCACCGGCTTGGTGGTGAAGAACGGATCGAAGATACGGCTGCGGATCTCCTGCGGCACACCGGGCCCCGTGTCCCGGAACTCCACCATGAGCTGGTCGCGCACCAGCGCCGTGCGCACCGTCAACGTGCCTTCCCCGCCGGTGCTGTTGACGGCCGAGACCGCGTTGTCGATCAGGTTCGTCCACACCTGGTTGAGCTCGGCCGGATAGGCCGGGATCTTCGGGAGCGTACGGTCGTAGTCCTTCACGACCTTGATCCGGTCGCCGATCTTCGCGCCGAGCATCAGCAGCGTGCTGTCGAGGAGTTCGTGCACATCGGCGACCTGGTAGGGTGCGCGGTCCAGCTGCGAGTACTGCTTCGCGGCGCCGACCAGGTTGGAGATACGGGTCGTGGAGTCCTCGATCTCCGTCATCAACAGCTCTGTCTCGACCGTGTAGTTGAGCCAGCCGATCGCCCCCGGCAGGATCTCCTCGTCCACGGCCGCCGCGACCTGGTCGAGCCACTCGACGTCGAGACCGGCCTGCACGAAGGTCGGCGCGATCTGCCAGGACTCCGTGACACCGTGGTCGTCGAGCCAGTCCGTGAGCTGGTCCTCGCGGTCCGAGGCCTCCAGCGGGCTCAACGTCTGTGCCTTGGCGACCCGTTCGGCCGTGCGCTCCTGGATGTCGATGAGGTTGGCGAGGTCCTCCCGCGAGTACGGGCCGGAGGAGATGACACGAAGCTTGTGCCGCATCTTCGCCACCCGCTCCCGCAGCGTCGAGGTGGCACGGACGGCAGCGGCGGCGGGGTTGTTGAGTTCGTGGGTCAGCCCGGCGGACAACGAGCCCAGCGCCAGCAGCCGTTCACGCTGGCTGATCGCCAACTGGCTGCTCTTCTGGCCGAAGAAGAGCCCCTCCAGCAGATGGACCGCCATCGGGAACCACTCGCTCATGATGGCCGCGAACGTCTCGGCGGGCAGCACGAAGAACCGCGTCGTCTCCGTCACCCGCATCGAGTTGAGGTACACCTGCTGCACCCGGTCCCCGATGTAGGCCTGCATCGCGCCCGTGTACACCCCGCGTTGCGAGGTGCGTGCGACCTCCACGTCGTCCTCGCCGACGCGGCGCGAGAGCACCACGGTGCCCTCGATCATCACGTAGAAGCAGGTGGCGGGATCACCTTCGGTGTAGACGGGCCCGGCCTCGAACTGCTCCACCTGCCCGTCGCAGCACAGCCTGCCGAGTTGCTCCGGCGTCAGCTTCTCGAACAGGAACAGGGTGCCGATCTCCTGCGGGCTGCACGGCAGCACTTTCCCGCTCATGACTGCTCCAGGTAGCGGTGGACGAGCATCACGGCCATTGCTCCCTCTCCGACGGCGGACGCGACACGTTTCGCGGACTCGGCGCGCGCGTCGCCCGCCACGAACACGCCGGGAATGTTGGTCTCCAGGTGGTACGGCGGCCGGTCCAACTCCCAGCTCGCGGGCGGCTTTCCGTCCGGTGTGAGGTCGGGCCCGGACAGGATGAACCCGCGCTCGTCCCGCAGCACCGACCCGTCCAGCCAGTCGGTCAGCGGGGCCGCGCCGATGAACACGAACATCCACTGTGCGTCGACGAGTTCGGTGTTCCCGCTCGCGGTGTCCCGCAGCGTGAGCTGCTCCAGGTGGTCGGAGCCGTGCGCGGCCTCGACGACCGTGCCGGTGCGGACCGCGATGTTCTCCGCCTCGTTGATCTGCTGGATCAGGTAGTACGACATCGACGCGGTCAGCGAGGGCCCGCGCACCAGCAGCGTCACCGACTTGGCGCCCCGGGACAGGTACATCGCCGCCTGCCCCGCTGAGTTGGCGCCGCCGACGATGTACACGTCGTGCCCCTGGCAGGAGGTCGCCTCGGTCAGCGCGGAGCCGTAGTAGACCCCGCAGCCCGTCAGATCGGGCATGCCGGGCGCCTCCAGCTGTCGGTACGACACACCGGTCGCCAGGATCACGGCGTGCGCGGCGACCGCCGAGCCGTCCGCGAACCGTACGACGCGTGCGGAGCCGTTGACCTCAAGTCCCGTGACCTCGCGGGCGGTCAGGATCTCGGCGCCGAACTTTCCGGCCTGCCGCCGTGCCCTGTCGGTGAGTTGAGCCCCGGACACGCCGTCGGGGAACCCGAGGTAGTTCTCGATCCGCGAACTCTGCCCGGCCTGCCCACCGGTCGCCGACCGCTCCACGAGAACCGTCCGCAGCCCCTCCGAGGCCCCGTAGACGGCCGCGCCGAGCCCGGCCGGACCACCGCCGATGACGACGAGGTCGTAGAAGTCGGCCGTGGGCGTGGTCGCGAGCCCGACCTCGGCGGCCAGTTCGGTCGCCTCCGGCTCGACCAGCACGTTCCCCTCGGCGGTGATGACGAGCGGCAGCCGCTGCCCGTCCTGCCCGGCGGCCGACAGCAGCCGCAGCCCCTCCGGGGTGTCCGCCGAGTACCAGCGGTACGGCACCTGGTTGCGGGCCAGGAACTCCCGCACGTCCGAGGAGCGCGCCGACCAGCGGTGCCCGACCACCTTCGTGGCGGGCACGGGCCGGTAGTCGCTGTGCCGCCAGGCCTCCAGGAGGTCGTCCAGGACCGGGTAGAGCTTCTCCTCCGGCGGATCCCAGGGCTTCAGCAGATAGTGGTCGAGGTCCACGACGTTGATCGCGTCGATCGCCGCGTCCGTGTCCGCGTAAGCGGTCAGCAGCACGCGACGCGCGCCGGGATAGACATCGAGGGCCTGCTCCAGGAACTCGATGCCGTTCATCTGCGGCATGCGGTAGTCGGCCAGGATCACGGCCACGAGATCGCCCCGCAGTTTCAGCTCGCGCAGCGCGTCCAGCGCGGACTCGCCGGACTCCGCGCGCACGATCCGGTACGACTCGCCGTAGCGTCGCCGCAGGTCACGGGCGACGGCACGGGAAACTCCCGGGTCGTCGTCCACGGTCAAAATTACACTTACGGTGGAGTTGGAAGCGGACCTCGAAGGCGACATACGAAAACCCTAACGGCGTAGTGAGGGGCGGGCCATGGCAACAGTGGTGGGGACCCGGACAGCGCGTGAGTACCTGCGGGTCAGCAAGGGCAAGGGCAAGACCGCGCGCAGCATCACCGACCAGCACACCGACAACCTGGCGGCCGAGGCCGACCACGGCCCGTGGACGTGGGGCGAGCCGTACAAGGACACCGGCTCGGCCTCCAAGTTCGCGACCAAGGTCCGCGACGACTTCGAGAAGCTGCTGGCCGACCTGACGTCCGGCGCGTTCGGCGAGCCGGGTGACGTGCTGGTGCTGTGGGAGGTGTCCAGGCTCGCCCGTGAGACCGGCCGGGGCGTGGCCCTGGTGGACGCCTGCGAGACGGGCGGCTACCTGATCCACATCACCAGCCACGAGCGCACCTACAACCCGGCCAACTACCAGGACCGGCACTCCCTGATCTCCGGCATCAACGACGCGGAGAAAGAGGCCCGGCTCCTGTCGGCCCGTACGCTGCGAGGTGTGAACTCCGCAGTCGGCGACGGTCGCCCCCACGGCAAGATCCCCTTCGGCTACTGCCGCACGTATGAGCTGAGCGACGGTCGCCCCCGCCCCGTGTCTCAGGAGCCGCACCCGGCCGAGGGCCCGCTGGTGGTCGAGCTGTTTGAGCGGGTGGCCGGGTGGAACGGTCGCAAGCGCGAGTCGATCCGCGCCGTGGCCGTCGACTGGGAGAAGCGGGGCATCCGCAGCCGCGAGAAGGGCGTGGTGCTCACCCGCCAGAACCTGGCACAGACGCTGAAGCGCAAGGCGTACGTCGGCATCCGCGTGCACGGCGACAGCGAGACGCCCGGCAACTGGAAGCCGCTCATCGAGCGCGAGCTGTGGGACGCCGTACAGCGTGTCCTCGCCGACCCGAGCCGCAAGACCCACACCGGCACGCAGATCAAGCACGTGCTCACCGGCGTGCTCCGATGCGCCACCTGCGGCGGCAAGGTGTCGCTGCGCCCCGGCGGGAAGGCGTACGACGGCCGCCTGGTCTACAGGTGCTACGACCGCGACTGCTTCACCGCCGACAAGGCGCAGACCGACGCCTACCTGATCGGCACCGCCGAGCAGCCTGGCGAACTGCTGACCTACCTGTCCCGGCAGGACGTGGCCGAGGCGCTGGCCGAGTCCGGCGACGACTCGGAGGTGTCGAGCGTGCGCGCCGAACTGGCGAGGCTACGTGGCGAGTTGGAAGAACTGGAAGCCGCCCCGGCACCCAAGACCGCACGGGCCCGCATCCAGCGGACCAACGACCTGGAGGAGTACGAGACGGACATCGCTGTCCTGGAGCGCAAGGAGGCGGACCTCATCGCACCCGACCCGCTGTCCGACGTGTTCGAGACCGGTCCCGGTGCGGCGCAGCGCTGGGCCGCCCTGGACGTGACCGCGCAGCGTGCTGTCGCGTCGATCATCTTCGCTCCGGCTGGGCCGCTCGGCCAGCCTCGGGTGTGCCGTGTCGCCGACAGTGTGTCCACGGACGTCCGGGACCGCATCCGCTGGTATTCCGAGGGCTGATCCACCACGCACACGCGACGAAGCCCGGCCGGTGAAGCTGCCCGGCCGGGCTTCGTGCTGTCTACCGCGTGAGCCGGGTCAGGAAGCTGTCCACGAACTTCTCGACCTCGGCCCGGCTGCTGACTTCCTCGACGTTCAGGCGGTCGACGTACCTCACCCCTGCGTTCAGGAGCAGACGACTTCGGCTGTGGTCCCGCCCGGCGTGGCCTTTGTGGTGGGGCCCGTCGATCTCGATCACTCCGGCGTACCCGCGATACGTGATCAGCAGGTCGGGCTCGAACGTCCAGCCCCTCACCCGCATGCCACCCAGAGGCACGATCCCGATCGTCTCGTCGTCCGGCAGGGACTCCTGCCGTTCCCGGAGCACCCGGTACACGTCCAGCTCCCACTCGTTGGTGAAGCGGAGCTGGTCCTCAACCGGGTGGCTCGGTTCGAGCTGCACCTTGCGCCCCTGGTTGCTCGGCTTGGGGCCGTCGGCGGTCTTGATCTGCCTGCGCCAGTCCGGGCCGAGCCGAGGGATCGATGGCCGGGCGACGAGGGTGTCGACCTGCTTTGCCGACCCCCACAGCACCTCGCGCATCACCTCGACGATGCCCTCCATGGCATCGTCGTCATACATCGGGTACAGGCCCGGCTCCACCACGAGCACGATCCGGTAACCCTCCTCGTTGTACTCGGTGTTCCAGAGCCGAACCTCCACCGACGACGCATCGGCGATCATCCGGGCGACGTCGGTCTTCCCGAGGTGATACGCGAGCACAGCGCTCGTGCCGAGCAGCCACTCACTCACCAGCGGGGCGTTCTCTGGTGTGTCGAGGGCACGGGACATGTCAGGCGACGGCAGCTCATCACTCATGCACGAGATTGTGACAGTCGCTGCTGACAACGGAGGGGCCCCGGATCGCGCGGGGCCCCGTCAACTTGGTCAGCCGGCAATGAAGTTGAGGGCTACGCCGCACGCAACGAAGCCCGGCCGGGCGTCATCACCGGCCGGGCTCCGTGCTGTTGGGGACTACTCGGGCCTGTGGCAGGTGCATCCGCAACGCCGTTGGAGTAGCAGGCCGCCGCCGTGGGGCAGGGGGATGTCCTGGGTCTGCCTGCACTGGTCGTGCAGGTCCTCATAGCCGGGTTGCTGGGCGACCGCGCACTCTGCGGACATGGCCGACGTGTCCACAGCAGGCGCGCTCACGGTGTCTCACCCCGGCTGCGGGCGTTCGCCAGGGCCACGCCTGCCGACAGCCCCTCCGCCGCCGTAGCGGGCCGCAGGGGGCCGTGTGCATCCCACTCCAACCCGCCGCCGACCGGCCTCAGTTGCCAGTACGGCCCCTCGTTCCCCATCACTCGGCCGACCTTGCGCGTGGCTTCGTCGTACACCAGCTCGCCGGGCTCCGGCGCGTACGTGTTCATGCACACCCCCGCTGGATCACGTCGGCCAGCCGGAGGGCGACGTCTGCCCGCACCCGGCCGAGGGTGATGAGGTTCAGGGCGGGCGACGCTGCGTCTGCTCCCAGGGACGGCAGGACGATCCCCGCCGACGTCAGTGCTTCCCGCAGAGTTTCGACCGCCGCTGTGACATCCGAGGTGCCGGGCTCTTGCTGTGCTGTGACCATGAACTCAGCGTTCTGGTGGGCCAGTTGAGAGGGCTAGCGCCTATACCTGATTATTCTCGGGTAGGGACTGTCTATAGCCGTTTATATCCACGAGGACCCAGCGAACCCGTACCGCCCACCCCCGGGCACGGTGATCATGAAGGCGTCAGTACCCGGCGAAAGGAACTGATCATGGCGCGACGGCTGCGCTTCAACGGCACAGGCAGCGGCGTGAACGGCTGCCCGGCCGTGCACGAAGACCTCGACACCGGTGAAGTGATCATTCACGGACCGGCGCTCACCGACCCCGACGACATCGCCCGCCTGCGGCACCTCGGTGACGGCGAGGTGCCCATCGTCGTCCCCCGCGAACTACTGGTCGACTTCGGCCCCAAGGAGGTCGTACGCGTGCCGGACATCATCGGCCTGGATGAATTCGACCGGCTGTTCACCCAGTTCCAGCACACGGCGTGGAGGCTGGAGACCCGGCGCCGGTACGCCTCAGACGAAGTCACCGACACCTACACGCAGTTCCTCCGGGGCGAGTCCGTCGACTGGGAGGGCAGGGACCCCGAGTGGTGTGCCGAGCGCCGCGAACAGACCGCCCTCGGCAAGCGGTTCGAGCGCGTCCGCGTCGTTGACAACCCGCCGACCCCGGGGCAGCTCTACCTGCTCGACAACGCCCGGCGGAACAGCTCCGTCGGTGAGGACATTCGGCAGATCTGGCGGCCCGAGGCCGAGCGCCTCCAGCTTCCCGACGAGGACTTCTGGCTGTTCGACTCCCGTCTGGTGGCCCGGCTCAACTTCGACGACGCCGACGACCTCGTCAGTGTGGAACTCATCACGAAGCCGGTGGAGGTCAACCGCTACGCACAGGCGCGCGACGCCGCCACGCACTACGCCGTGCCGTACGAGGAGTTTGCGGCGAGGCTCGCCGCCAGCGAGTAGCAGGGAGCGGAACCGGTGACCACCGACTACCAGCAGGCGCGCGAAGCGCTCGGAGTCCGGCTGCGTGAGCTGAGGCTCACCGCGCCGGACGGTCGACTCACCGGTTCCGCGCTCGCCCGGCGGCTTGGCTGGCCACAGCCCAAGGTCTCCAAGCTGGAGAACGGTCGCCAGACCGCCACCCCCGACGACCTCCGAGCCTGGGCCGAGGGCACCGGCCAGCCAGACGCGTACGACGAACTCCTCGCCCGGCTGAGGGGGTTCGAGTCCCACATCCGCTCATGGCGGCGGCAACTCGCCTCGGGGCACAAGCCCGTGCAGGACACACACCTGGCCGCCCACGGTGACGCCTCCGTGTTCCGAGGCTGGGAGTCGTCCATGGTCTTCGGGATCCTCCAGACCCCCGACTACGCCCGGTCGATCTTCACTCGGTACGCCGAACTCCAGCAGTCGCCCCGGGACACGGAGGAAGCTGTCCGCTCCCGCATCAAGCGGCAGGAGGCGCTGTACGACCCCACCAAGCGCTTCCACCTCCTGTTGTGGGAGGCCGCGCTTCGGGCCCTGGTGTGTCCGCCGTCGGTCCTGGCCGCGCAGCTCGACCGGCTGTCCGGAGCCGTCGGCCTGGACACGGTCGAGCTGGGCATCGTCCCGCTCAGTGCCTCGCTCAAGATCCCGCCCGCCACAGCCTTCTGGGTCTACGACGACAGCCGCGTGATCGTCGAGACGTGGCACTCGGAATTCTGGGTGGAGGACGAGACCAGCGTCAGCACCTACCTCCGCACCTGGAACACCCTGCGGGAGTCGGCCGTCTACGGGGCCGACGCGCACCGGCTCATCAGTGACGCGCGCCGGGCGCTCAACGTCTGACCCGGGCCCACTGCCGGCGGTTTAGCTAAATCGGCTGAAGTCCCAGCTCAGTTGGGTTGCAACCGGACTCACCGGAATCCCCGAAACCACCCGAACTGTGGCAGACTGGTGCTGACCACAAGACCACGGACCAGCAACACGGTCCGTGGTCTTTTCCGTGTGCTGAGCCGGGTCATGACCTGGAGGAGCACACATGGCCCCAACCCCCACCGACCTGATCGGCCTCACCGAGGCCGGGCGGCGCCTCGGCATCAGCAGGTGGTCCGTCCGCGCGATGATCGGCCGTGACGAGCTGGTCGGCTACCGCGTCGGCCGCCTCATCAAGGTGTCGGCCCGTGACGTCGACCGCTCCGCCCGGCGCATTCCTCCGGCGGGCGGTGCGTCCTCGTGAGCCTCGCCCTCGTGCTCGTCGCCGTCGTCGGCTTCTTCTACGTCCGGGCCCGGTACCGGGCGTGGCGCCTCATGCGGCGCGAGGCCGCCAAGCTCCGTGCCCAGGGTGCCGCGAAGACCCGCCGCCCCGTCCTTCAGCGGGTGCTGAGCGTGCTCCCGCTGACGCTCAGCCAGAACCTGTTCCGGTGGCGCTCCGAGGTCCGTACGCGCCCGTTCACGGCCCCCGTGGCGCTTGCCCGGCGGGGTCCCCTCGGCCGCAGGGAGCGCATCCGCCTGACGCAGCACATCCTGCTCGCCGGACAGACCGGCTCCGGCAAGTCCAGCACGCAGCGGGTCATCGCCGGGCACGTGCTCCAGGCGCCGGATGCGTGCCTGGAGGTGTGGGACCTCAAACGGATCTCTGCCCTGCGGGACTATCGGGGCCGGGCCCGTACGTGCGTTACGGCGGCCGAGGTGTCCGCCCGGCTGAGGGATCTGGTCGGCCGGGAGTTCACCGAGCGGGCCGACCGGCTGATCGCTGGTGAGGACGTGGCGTATCTCGTCGTGCTCGTGGACGAGGCCGCGACGCTGCTGCGAGAGCTGGACGCCTACGCCGAACGGGACTTCTTCGGGGCCGTGGAGATGGGCCGGGAGCTGCGGGTGTTCTTCGTGCTCGCGGTACAGCACCCGCTCGCCCTCACCATCCCGACTCAGCTCCGCTCGCAGCTCGCCTGCGTCATCAGCCACCGGCTCAAGTCGGCCAAGGAGTCCGAGGTCGTGTTCCCGGGCCTCGGGTCGGCCGGGTGGGCGCCGCACCTGCTCGGAGGGCCGGGCACCTGCCTGGTCTGGGAGCACGACCGCAGCCCGCGCACCCTGTACGGCCTGTGGCTCTCGCCGGGCCGTTTCCGGGCGCTGCGGGTGCACGGACAGGTGACCGCGCTGGGCTCACCCGTCAGCCTGCACAAGCGCGTTGCGCCCGTTGCCGTTGCCCGTCCGGACACGCGCCTGACCTCGCATGATGCGCCCGCAACGGCAACACGCAACACGCGCACGGACGCCTTCGCCGAGGAGATCGAGCGTGCGCTGCTCGGGCGTCCGGCGGGCGTGCGGGAGATCGCCCGCGCCACCGGCCGCAACCCCGGCTCGGTCCACCGC
The DNA here is from genome assembly GCF_040655155.1 of Streptomyces sp. NPDC050508. Taxonomy (NCBI): domain Bacteria; kingdom Bacillati; phylum Actinomycetota; class Actinomycetes; order Kitasatosporales; family Streptomycetaceae; genus Streptomyces; species Streptomyces sp. NPDC050508. The sequence continues at coordinate 305,848 of NZ_JBFAJJ010000008.1, read as the reverse complement.
AAGATCCGCCAACTGGCCGTCCGGGGGCTGGTCGAAGAGACCCCGGACGGCTTCACCCTCCCCCACGTGAACGCACAGGAAGAGGACTACTCATGAAGCTTCGCACCCCGCCGCCCGAGCGGCGTCGGGTGACCGTCGCCCGGCCGGACGGCTCCACGTTCGAGACGCTGAAGACGGTCGAGTTCGCCCCCGAGGCCGTACCGCCCCGGGACTGGGACGTCATCAGCACGCGCGCCGGGGTCGGCCTCGTGCTTGCCCTGACCGCCGTGGCCGTGGCCTGGTCGACCTGGAGCATCGGCAGCCTGCTGCACGGTGGTCTCGGCTTCCTGGCCGCGACGGTGTTCGACCTGAGCTGGGCCACCTGCCTGATCCTGGAGTGGAAGGCCCGGTACGACCCCGACAAGCGCGCCTTCCCCCGGGCGCTGGGGTGGGCGCTGCTGGTCGTGACCATGGGCGCCATCTTCTGGCACGGGGCACCTGACTGGCGGATGGCCACAGTCGGCGCCCTGACGAGCGCCATAGCCAAGGTGCTCTGGCTCGGGATCATGAAGCACATCGAGCGGGAGCTGTCCCAGCAGGACCGGGACGACCTCGCCGACCGGCTGAGCAAGGCGCACGTCCGGCAGGCCGTGGCCCTGGTGGACCGGCAGACGCTCCGGGTCGACGCGCACACCGAGGCGCTGCGCCGCTCCCTGGAGGGGGCCCGGCCGACCGTGCTGGAGCTGTCGGCCAGCACACAGGACACCGACCGGGCCGAACTGGCGAGCGCGGGCGAGCAGTTCGCCGAGCAGCTCACCCAGGCTGAGCCCCGGCTGAGCCGCGTTGAGCCGGTGGCTCAGGTCACCGCGTCCGTGCAGGCCGCACCCGCTGAGCCCGAGCTGAGCCCGTCCGAGCCGCACCCGCCCTTCGGGTTCAGCGCGGCCTCGGCACAGCGGGTGCAGCGCACCGAGGCGGTGACCGAACTGCTCAGGGCTGAGCCGGGGCTCACGGGGGCTCAGGTGGCTGAGCGGCTGGGGGTCTCCCTGGCGAGCGGCAAGCGCTACCTGGCCGACGCACGCAAGGAGGTCCAGTCGTGATCGAGTTCGCCGCTCTCGTCGCCCTCGGGGTGATCATCGCCGTCGCCAAGCAGCACCGCGTGCCCGTCCTGATCGCGGCCGCCGCCGTGGTGATGCTCATGGGCGGTCCGCAGGAATTCGTTCAGGCGGCCGTGGCCGCCGTACCTGGTCTGTAGGAGGACCCCATGGGAAAGGGAAAGCTCAGCCCGTCCACCGTGATCTGCCTCGGGATCATCATCTGGGCTCTGGCCGGGGGTGTGCTCGGGGCGAACGTCCCCGGCTACTCCAAGGTCTTCTGCCCGCACGCCAGCACCCGAGCGCACTGGTCGGCGGACGACCAGAAGGTGGCGCAGGACCCTCGCTGCGCGTCCATCTCGCACAAGTAGGCCGACCGCACAGGAGCCCCGCCGGGTACGTCCCCGGCGGGGCTCCTTCGTCACCGACCAATGTTGCGACGCTCCAGCCTATTGAGCTGGGTGAGGGCCGCCTTCAGGTGATCCAGACCCGTATGCGCGGACGCGACCTGCTCGGCGAACCGGCGCTGGTCCGACTCCCTCTCCTGCCTCAATTCCGGTGTGACTTCGATGCCCGGAAACCAGTCACTCATGCGCATGGGTGGTGCCACGGCGAACGCCTTGTCCCAGGCGTCGGCCACCGCCCTCAGCTCCCGGCAGAGGATGCGGTCCTTCCGGCGCTCGGCGAGGTCCCGAAGCGTTCGACTGGTCTCACGGCGCCCCTCGTCCTCGAACCAGTCGACCGTTTGGTGTCCGTTCGAGGTGATGTCCTCAAACAGCGTCCGCGTTATGGTCAGAGCCTCGCGCAGCACGTCGTCTGCGGCCCCGAGGGCGACGTGGTGTCGGCGTAGCCAGACCTTGCGCGCCCCGATGCCGAGGGTCCAGGCGAACGCGAGCCAGCCGGGCAGGAACTTGGGCCAGTCGGCCAACCAGGGGTCAGTAGCCGCAGCAATCATGCGGAGAGTGTGGCCGATCAGCCCGCTGACGACGCCGATTTAGGTTAATCGGCCGGCAAGTCATTCCCTCAGCTCAGGCGGGCCAGTACCGCCCGTCGTCGTCCTGGCGGACCATCGACCTGTGCACCACCTCGGTCAGGCCGTCGGTGATGAGCATCCGCATGCGGACGCGGTCGGCCTCGGCCATCAATTCGGGCCGGGTGAGGCCCGGATGCTCCGTGACGAAGGCGGCCAGCATCTGCCGCTGTCCGGGGTTGATCCGAGGGGTATGAGTGCTCAACTGATCCCCGCCTTAACGAAGTTGTCCGCGATCTGCTCCCGGACGTCCTCGGGCAGGTCGGGCATCAGCTCCCCGAGTGTCCGGGCGTCGCCCCAGTGCCACCTGCGGATCAGCTCCACGGCGGCGAGGGCGTGACGGGCGCGGCGCTCCGCGTCGGCTATCTGGTCGGGCGTCGCGTCCATGATGCTCGGGCCGACCGGGGGCCCGAGGGTGACGCCGGTCTGCTGCTCGATCACTCGCACCACGGCGGCCGAGGCGTCGGCCGAGACACGCTGGATGTCGGCCAGCGCCTCCCGCCCCGCCTGCACGAACCGCTCGCGTTCTCGGTCCAGTTCACCGGCCATCGTTCGCCCTCCTCGCCCGAGTGATCCCGAGCCGTATGCGCGCGGTTCTGCTCGGCCGCCGACAGGAAACTGAAGTGGTACAGGCAGGGCCTCCAGCCCTGTCCCTCGCCGATGCAGGCGCACACCGACGGGGCGCTCACCGGTGGGCCTGGGAGCGGTCGTAGGTGCCGAACGCAGCGGCGTGCTGCGGGCAGTAGACGGTCTGGCTGCACCCGCACGCGAGGTCACCCGAGGCCGTGAACCCAGCCTGTCGGCGGGGCTGGACGGCCGCCTGACGGGCGACCGCAGGGTCTACGGCCGCTACCCGCCGGGCGGCGCTCCGGACGCGGGAAGCGGCAGCCTCCGCAGTCGTACGGGCCACCTGGAACTCTGCCCGAGCGGCTGAGCGTTCGGCCTCGGCCCGGCGGGTGTTCTCGGCCGCCCGCAGCCGAGCCATGGCGACCCGGTTCGTCTCGGTCTCGGCCCGCCAGCGCTCGCGGTCGGCCGGGCACGGCTGCCCCAGCAGGATCTTGTACGGGGCCGAGTCGCGCGGCGGGTGGGTCTGGTGCACCTGCGCGCTCATGTGCGCCCAGCAGGTGGGGCAGCCGCCCTCGTGCTTGATGCGGTCCCGGCTGGCCGCCGCCTCCAGCACGTCCCGGCCGAAGAGGGCGAACGTGTCGGCGGACAGGGCTCGGAGCGCTCCCCGGCCTGCCGGGGGCAGGTACTCGCTGCCCGGCGGTGCGTGCAGGATCGAGTCGGCCTGCCGGGCCAGCGCACACAGGTCGCTGTGCCGTCGCTGCGCCTCGGCCCGCCGGTCGGCCGCCATCCGCTGCACCGACGCCAGCGTGACCCGGGCCGGACCGGAGACAGGTGCCCTCTCCAGACGGCCTGCCCTCATTGCCTCGTAGACGGCGACGTCGGAAATGCTGAGCCGCTGCGCAGCCTCGGCGACTGGAATTATGTCCATGCTTTCGCCCCTCATCTGCGGGCTCTGGTTTGTTAAGGAAAAGGTACAGTGGAAATGGCTCCGCCCCTAGTGCCGACCGGCACCGGCTGATCACTGGACAGGGGGCGGGGCCCTTTTATTAAATCGGGACCCGATTCGAATAAATAGGGAGCTGCAAACTTCGCCGCCGGGCCTATCGGCATGTTTGTATCGGTATCCCGTACGGGTAAGCTGAAAGCAGACCAACGACCAAGGACCAGCCCCGCAGGGGTCTGGTCCTTTCTGCGTTCCGAGGAGGACGAATGGCCCGGCTGATCAAGCTCCAGAGCCTGGAACTCGGGCGGCTGCGCACGGCCATGGCCCGCAACGACTGCCCCGAGACCCGGGCCGCGTACTGGAAGGCCGTTGCCGACCAGGCCCGGCGCGAGGCCGACCGGCTCGACGCCGAGGCCGAGGCGCTGCTGACCGGCGGCCCGGTCGCGTAGCCGATCAAGCACCACCGCCGGGTGATCCAGGCGCCCCGCCCGGCGCGCACCACGACCAGAGACCACGGAAAGGAGGCGCACGGCACCCAGTGTGGAAAGGGGCCCGGAGATGGCCCAGGAAAAGCCGATGCGAGCGGAAACGGCACGGCCGCTGACCGCCGCCGAGGCGGAGAAGATCCGCAGCCTGTACCGCTCGGTCGGGGGTGCGTCGGAATGAGTGAAAACAAAACCCTCCCGGTGACCGGCCGGGAGGGCTCAGAGACGTTGGAGGCAACCAGTTCGTCTGCTGTCCAGGATACCCACCCTGAGGGCGGAACAACCGGTGCGAGTAATTCGGCGCCGCGTATCGACCCGTTCACCGAGCTGCCCATGACGGAGCCGACAGGCGGTCTCCGCATTCCCGACGTCGCCGGGCTCAGCACCCTGGAAGCGGCCCTCGCCTACGCCGAGGCGGGCTGGTACATCGTCCCCCTGAACACCTCCACATCCGAGACGGCCAAGAACCCCGGCGGCGTGGTCGGCAAGGGTTGGCCCCAGAAGTCATCCCGCGACCCGGACCAGATCCGGCGCTGGTTCCGGGTCGCGAACCGGGGCATCGGCCTGCACGTCGGCCGGTCGGGAGCGGTCGCCTTCGACGTGGACGACGCGGCGTCCCTGCCGGACACACTCCGGGAGATCCTGACGGACGACGTCCCGTTCCAGTCCAGCCGCAGCAACGACCCCACGCGCGGCGCCTACGTGTTCGCGCTGCCCGAGGGCGTCACGCCGGGCAACGGGCAGGGCGGGTTCAAGGGCGACTGGGGCGACGTCCGGGGCTACAACGGCATCATCGCCGTGGAGCCGAGCAGGCATCAGAAGGCGGACACCGGCGGCCGGTACGCGTGGGTGCGCGGGGGAGTGCTGCCGGTACTGGGTGACGATGCGGCACGGAGGCTGAGCGAGGGCGGAGAGCGTGGCTCAGCGGCCTCTCACGCGGTCGTGGCGGAGTTCCTGGAGGAGCACACCGGGAACCTCCGTACTGCTTGGCTGGGGGCCGCCCTGCGCCGTATCGAGGAGGCTTCGCCGGGCACGCGGCACACCGTTGCTTCGGGGGTCACGCCGCAGCTCGCCCGCGAGGCGGCGGCCGGTGCGTATCCGCCTCAACTGGCCTACGCCGCAGGGCTGTCGGTGTTCTGCGCAGCGCTCAACGGGGAGGCTGGACGCGACCCCGAGGGCGAGTGGGACAGTCTGTTCGCCTGGGGAGTGGGGCAGAAGACCGACGAGCGTGTGGCCGAGGTGCGCGCGAGGCTGGAGGCAGCCCCCGCTGCCGTCACCCCTGCGGCGCCGGTCCTGTTGCCGGAGGAGTTCTGGACGGCCCGGCCGGTGCTCGCGCACATCCGGCAGGCAGCACACTCCCGGCTGGAGTCCGCTGACGGCGTGTTCTACGGCGTGCTGGCACGGCTGGCGTCGATGGTGCCGCACACGCTGCGGGTGGACACCGGCATCAAGTCCCCGCTGAGCCTGAACCTTCAGGTGATCCTGCTGGGGCCGTCGGGTGCGGGGAAGTCGTCGGCCTCGGGCCCGCCGCGCGTTCTGCTGCCGGTGCCTCCGCACCTGGACCGGCGGGACGACGACGGCAACCCGCTGTACCGGGACGGCCTGCCGCTGGGCAGCGGCGAGGGCATCGCCGAGGCGTTCATGGGGTCGCAGACCCGGGCGACGGCCGAGACCTACAAGAGCGGGGACAAGAAGGGCGAGCCCAAGACGGAGAAGGTCCGCACCCAGGTGCGGCACAACGTGCTCTTCTACGCCGACGAGGGCGAGGCACTGGCCAAGCTGATGGAGCGCTCCGGGGCGACCATCGGCGAGACGCTGCGCCGCGCCTTCACCGGCGAGACCATCGGCCAGCAGAACGGCCGCCAGGACACCACGCGGCTGATTGAACGGGGCACCTACGCAATGTCGGTCGTGGTGGGGTTTCAGCCGGATACGGTTCTGCCACTGCTGGCGGACAGGGCGGGCACACCGCAGAGGTTCCTGTTCAGCTCCGTCCGCAAGGATCTCCCCGCCATACGGGCGGCGTGGCCGGGTGAGCTGCCCGCCGACCCGTGGACAGCGCTACGGGGCCTGAACGGACAGGACCCGTTCGGTCCGATCGGCTCCATTCCGGCGGGCGCGGTGATCACCTGCGTAACGTCCGTGCTGGACGAGATCTACGCCTTCGAACTGAACCGGCAGCCGGAGAAGGAACACCCCCTGGACGCGCACAAGCCGACCGTGCGGGCCAAGGTGGCCGCCCTGCTGGCGCTGCTGGACGGTCGTCTGGAGGTCTCCGCCGAGGACTGGGAACTGGCCCTGGTCGTATGGGAGACGTCGTGTGCGGTCCGTGCCTCGGGCGTGGAGTACGGCCGGTCGCTGTCGGCGGCCGAGACCGAGGCGCGGACGGTCCTGCACGTGCAGCGGACCGCACGGGCCGAGGTCGCCAAGGTAAACGCCGTGGCCGACGACGGCGCGGAGCGGGTGGCCCGGCTCATCGGAGACAAGGTGCACAAGGCGGGCGGGCCGGTGAGCCGGTCGGCGTTGCGCAGGCAGATCGCCGCCGCACGCCGGGGCTCCTTCGACGACGGGCTGGCGCTCGCGGAGAGCCGGGGATGGGTGGTGACCGACGCCGAGGGCAAGACCGCCCCGGGTGCTTCGAGGCCGTCATGACCGCCGGGGTGTACATACACGCCCTCCAGGGGTGTACGGGGTGTACGTACACCCCTCCGCCTTGGAATCGCTCTAAACGCGTGAGTCCTTTGAACTCCTTCTCTTCTCTATATATGCAGGTCAGAGACCTGAGCCGTGGAGAGGGACAGGCACCGAAAAAGTCCATCGACACGGCGGAGGGGTGTACGCGTACACCCCGTACACCCCCTCAGCAAGATCGAGAAGACAGGAGACGATCATGACCGCAACCCCCGTCCTGCCCGCCTACCGCTCGCCGGGCGGAGCCCAGCTCTGGGCCTGGTGTGAACACGAGAGCCGGTGGCACTACCACGGAGCCGTCGGCCCCGAGCCGGGCGACGGCGACGGCGAGCGCTTCTCGCACTGCGCCTGCCCGTGCTCCCCGCTGCGGGACGGCTACGAGCTGCGCGAGGTCGGCCCGCTCACCCGGCAGATCGAACGCGAACACCGCCAGAGCCGGAGGCAGCACGCCTGCCCCGAGCCCTGCCCGGCCGCCGCATGAGCCCCACCAGCCCCAACTGACCGAGCACTGAGAGGCAAGCATGAGCGCACCACCCCAGCGCCGCCCCAACACGGCGGCCCACGCCGAGCGGGACGCTGCGATCTACCGTGCGAAGGTTGCCGGGCTGACCGAACGGGCCATCGCCGACCGGTTCGATCTCTCGCCCGCCCGCGTGCACGAGATCATCGACCGGGGCCGCCGGGACCTGCTGACGCCGGGGGCCGAGGCCCTGCGGCAGATGGAGGCGGACCGGCTGGACGACGCCCGGCGGGCCGCCTCGGTCGTCCGCTCGCGCGTGCACTGGGTTGTGCAGGGCGGGCAGGTCGTCACCGGCCCCGACGGCGAGCCGCTCCGCGACGACGCCCCGACCCTCAAGGCGAACGAACAGCTCGTCCGTATATCGGAGTCGTGGCGGAAGCTGTTCGGACTGGACGCCCCGGAACAGCTCAACATCGCCCTTGAGCGCCGGGTGGACGAGGAGTCGGCCGACATGGCCGAGGTGCTGCTCAAGGTGATCCCGGAGGTGCTGGAAGCAGTCGACCTGGACGGCGCCTTCCGCGCCCGGCTGACCACCTACGCCCTGGAACTGGCCGGGTGGCACCTGCGCTCCATCGACGGGGAGGACCCCGGCGCACCGCGCCCCGAGGCGCCCCGGCCGCAGCTCGCCCTGCCACCGGGCCCGTCGGCTCCTGATCCGTCCACGCCCCGGCGCTGGCGTGAGCGGGACGGCGTGGATGACGTGCTGACTCAACTGGCGAACTTCGAGGAGGAGTTCGGAGACCTGGAGGACGACGATGAAGGCTGACAAGAAGGGCATCCGTGCCCGGCTCCGCGAGCTGAAGGCGCACCCTGACCGGCCGGGCGCAGCCGCCGAGGCGCAGCGCCTGGCAGCCGCGTACAGGCGCCTTCAGTCGGCCGGGCGGAGCAGTGGACCCGAGGCGCATGAGGAGCCCGCACAGGGACGCTCACGGGCCCCCGTGCCGGTGCCCGACGGCCTGACCGAGGCCGACCAGGCTGCCGTGGAGACGTGGCCCCCGGAGCTGCGCGCCCGGTTGAACGAGTCGGCCTTCAACCAGGTGGTCGACCGGGCGTCCTCGGTCAGCGATCCGGACAACTGGGGAGCGAAGAACGACCTGCGGCGCCGGGGTGCCCGCCCCTGAACTGGGCTTCTGTGCTTCGTGGGTGCTGCGGCCCGTCCGCCTGTGTTTCCTGGCAGGCTGGCGGGCCGTGATCATGCCCGATTAGCGACCGTAAATCTGCCTGACCTGGGGCGATGCGCCTAGGAATCAAAGGCCGGAGGTGACACCTTGTCCACTGTCATGATGACGGTCCGCGCGGCTTCGGCGGCCTGTGCCATACGTCTCCCACCCCGAGTGGTCGGCTTGACGGCACGGCGGCGCCGTTGTCACCGCGCCGGCTCCCGACCATCGTATGTTCGATCGCCCCGTCGCGCTCCGCTACATCCGAGACGGGGGACTCAGGGGCGCCGGGAGCGCAACACGCAGAACTCGTTGCCCTCCGGGTCCAGCAGCACCACCCACGACTGCTCGCCCTGCCCGACGTCCGCGGTCCGCGCGCCCAGGGCCAGCAGCCGGACCACCTCGGCCTCCTGGTCGTCGGGCCGGAAGTCCAGATGCAGCCGGTTCTTTACCGTCTTGCCCTCGGGCACCGGCACGAACAGCAGCCCCGGCAGCCGGTCCGGCTCCGGCCGGATCTCGAACTCGTCCGGTGCCTCGCCCACCACCACCCACCCGAGGGCCTCGGCCCACCAGCGTCCCAGCGCGACGGGGTCGGCCGCGTCCACCACTACCTGCTCCCACTCCAAGGTCATGCGGGCACCGTAGTGAAGACTGGGCCCGACGCACGTGACCGCACCACCGGGAGGCCACCGCATGACACGACCGATCACCGCAGGGGTCGACGGATCGGCGGAGAGTCTCGCCGCACTCGCCTGGGCGGGCCGGGAGGCCGTACGGCGGGGGCTGGCGCTGCGTGTGGTGCATGTCTGGCGGTACGAGGAGCACCAGGCTCTCGACGCGGGGGACCGGGACACTCAGGACCGCTGGGTGCGGGACGCGGCGGCCGAGGCCGCCCGGGAGGTCGCCGAACGCCACCCCGGGCTGGACATCACCACCGACGTCCTGGAGGGCGACCCCGTCGACGCGCTGACCGCCGCCGCTGCCGACGCCGAACTGCTGGTCCTCGGCTCACGCGGCCACGGACCTGTCGTCGGCTTCCTGCTCGGTTCCGTCGGGCAGCAGGTCATCGCCGAGGCTGTACGGCCGGTCGTGCTCGTGCGCGCCGGGGACGAGGCCTCCGTGGAGGCCGCCGGCCGGGAGATCGTCGTGGGTCAGCACGGCGACCCCGAGGACAGCGCCGCCGCACTGGGCTTCGCCTTCGAGACGGCGGCGGCGCGTGGCGCGACGGTCAGGGCCGTACGGGCGTGGACACTGCCGCCGGTGTTCGCCTACAGCCCCGGCTCCATGAAGCTCCTCGACGAGGCCGGCGGTCTGGAGCCGTACGAGAAGAAGGGCCTGGCCGAGGCGCTGGAACCGTGGCGGGTGCGGTTCCCCGACGTGCCCGTGGTCGAGCACGTGGAGATCGGCAGCGCGGGGCAGGTGCTGCTGTCGGTGGCGGGGCGCGCTCAGTTGATGGTCGTCGGGCGTCGCGCCCACCGTACGGCGGTGGGCGCGCGGATCGGCTCGGTCGCGCACGGGGTGCTGCACCATGCGGAGTGCCCGGTTGCCGTGGTGCCCGCTCCCTGAACTCAGGCGGACTCGGTGCGGATGTCCTCAATGCGCACCGGGATCCCCTTCTCCACCGACCGGATGGCCGCCAGCGCGATCGTCAGCGCGGCGCGTGCGTCCTCGCCGGTGGCCGACGGGGTGCGGCCGGTGCGGACGTTGTCGGCGAAGTCGGCGAGTTCGGCGACGTACGCGTCGTGGAACAGGTCCTGGTCGTAGGTGACGGTGTCGGCCGCGATGCCGTCCGCGCCGTAGGACGTCAGATGGGTGCGCCGGATGTCGCCCATCGTCAGCATGCCCGCCGAGCCGAAGACCTCGCCGCGTACGTCATAGCCGTACACCGCTTGGAAGTTGGCCTCGGCGGTGGCGAGGGCGCCGTTGTCGAAGCGGATCGTGACGACGGCCGTGTCGAGGAGACCGCGGTCCTTGAAGTCGGGGCGGACCAGGGCGTCGGCCATGGCGAAGACCTCGACCGGTTCGGAGCCGGGGTTGAGGTGGCGCAGGGTGTCGAAGTCGTGGATGAGGGTTTCCAGGAAGATCGTCCACGGCGGGATCGGAGCCGGGTCGGCCAGCTTCGGGTCACGCGTGAGCGAGCGCAGGAGTTGGGGGGTACCGATCGCGCCCGCGGCCACCTTCTCGTGCGCGGCCCGGAACCCGGCGTCGTAGCGGCGGTTGAAGCCGATCTGGAGCGGTACGCCCGCCTCGGCGGCTGCCGCGATGGCGCGGTCGGCGTCCGCGAGGGTGATCGCCATCGGCTTCTCGCAGTAGACGGCCTTGCCCGCGCGGGCCGCCGCCTCGACCAGGTCGGCGTGGGTGCGGGCCGGTGTCGCGATCACCACCGCGTCGACCCGCGGATCCGCGAACAGGTCGCCGATCTCGGTGTACGCCGTCGGGCAGTCGAGCCGGTCGGCCAGGCGCCGTGCGGCGCCCGGGGCCGGGTCGGCGACGGCGGCGAGACGGACACCGGGCAGGCGGCGGGCGAGGGTCTCGGCATGGAAGGAGCCCATGCGGCCCGCGCCCACGAGGCCGATGGCGAGGGGCAGTTGGGTGGTCATGGGGGTTCTCCTCAACGCCGTGTGATGCCGGGGCGGGTCAGACCGTGAACGCGGTGCGGAAGCGGTCCAGGGCGCGCTCGCTCTCGCCGTTCGAGGCCCACGCCTCCATCGCGACCGTGCCGTCGTAGCCGATGTCGGCGAGGGCGCGGGCGATCGCCGGGTAGTTGATCTCGCCGGTGCCGGGCTCCTGGCGGCCGGGTACGTCCGCCACCTGGATCTCGCCGATCAGGTCCAACTCGTGGGCCTTGCGGACGAGTTCGATGAGGTTTCCCTCGCCGATCTGCGCGTGGTAGAGGTCCAGGTTCATCCGCAGACCCGGCCGGTTCACCGCCTTGACCAGGGCCAGGGTGTCGGCGGCTGTCGCGAACGGTACGCCCGGGTGGTCGACCGCGGCGTTGAGGTTCTCCAGCGTGAAGGTGACCCCGGCGCTCTCGCCCAGTTCGGCGAGGCGGGTCAGGGTGCGGTGCGCGGCGATCCACATCGGGCCCGTGGGCTCACCGGTCACCGGAACCACCGGCAGGCCCTCGGAGTCCAGCCCGGTGCCGTGCAGGTTGAGCCGGGGGCAGCCCAGTTGATCGGCGGCCTTCACCGACTCCTCGGCGGTGCGCAGGAGTTCGGCGGCGCCGTCCTCGTCGGTGAGGCTGCCCCGGATGTAGCCCGTCATCGACGAGAACTCGGCCGGGGTCCGCGTCAGCGCGTCCAGATCGTGCCGGGTCCAGTCCCAGATCTCGACCTGGAAACCGGCCTCGTGGATGACCCGCGCCCGCTCGTGGATGGGTAGGTCCCGGAAGACCATCTCGGCACAGACCGCCAACGTGTACATGACTGCTCACCCTCTTCTAGAACGTTCTAGATGGCAGTAGTACCCCACTACTGGATTCCCGTGTCAAGCCTTCGCCGGGCATGTTTCTAGAACGTTGCAGTACCTTCGGAGCAGCGACGTTGCACGCTTCTCGGAGCGGCTACGATCCCGGAGCCGAACGACATCCCGACCGGAAGGACAACCGTGCCGACCACCCCCGCGGTCCCCGACGGCAAGCGGCCCACCCTGGCCCATGTCGCGGCCCGGGCGGGCGTGTCCGTCGCGCTGGTCTCCATCGTGATGCGCGGGGCCTACGGCGCGAGCGCCACCACCCGCGAGCGGGTGCTCAAGGCCGCCGAGGAGATCGGCTACCGCCCCGACACCCGGGCCCGGGTGCTGCGCAGCAACCGCTCACGCCTCCTCGGCGTGCAGTTCGGGCTGCGCCATCCCTTCCACACCGACCTGGTGGAGGGCATCTACGCCGCCGCCGAGCCCGCCGGCTACCAGGTGGCCCTGAGCGCGGTCGCCCCGTCCCGCAGTGAGCGGCAGGCAGTGGAGGCGCTGCTCGCCGACCGGTGCGAGGCCCTCGTCCTGCTCGGCCCCGAGATCCCGGCCGCCCGCCTCGCCCAGCTCGCGACCCAGGTGCCGGTGGTCTCGGTGGCCCGGCGGCTACGGCCCGCTCCGCCGGCCGTGGACGTCGTCCGCACCGCCGACGACGAGGGCGCCCGGCAGGCCGTGGACCACCTGGTCGCGCTCGGCCACCGCGCCGTCGCCCACGTCGACGGCGGCAAGGCGCCCGGCGCCGCCGACCGCCGCCGCGGCTACCGCACCGCGATGCACCGCCACGGCCTCGACGACCACGTCCACGTCCTGCCCGGCGGGCTCACCGAGGACGACGGCGCGCGGGCCGCCCGCACCCTGCTCGCCGCAGCCCGGTCCGCCCGGCCGAGCGCGGTCCTCGCCTTCAACGACCGCTGCGCCACGGGCGTCCTCGACACCTTCTTGCGGGCCGGTGTGTCCGTCCCCGGCGAGATCTCCGTGGTCGGCTTCGACGACACCAGTCTGTCCCGGCTCGCGCACATCGACCTCACCACCGTCGCCCAGGACATCCCGCGCCTCGCGGAACTCGCCGTCGGCCGGGCCATCGCCCGCCTGGACGGCGAGACCGTACCGGACGGCGAGAGCGTCGTCCCGCCCCACCTCGTCGTCCGCGGCACCACGGCCCCGCCCGCCCCGGACTGAGCACGGACCGAGCACGGACCGAGGCGGGTCACTCCGGTGTGGTCGGCTCCAGCGTCTCGCGCGCCTTCGGCAGGATGTTCTTGAGGTAGTCCTCGACCGCCGTGTCCAGACCGATGTCGTGCTGGGCGTGTTCGGACATGTACCAGCGGTGTTCGAGCAGCTCGTGGTAGATCTCGGCCGGGTCCATCGAGCCGCGCAGTTCGAGCGGTACGGCGCGCACGGTGGGCCGGAACACGTCCCGCACCCAGCGGTGCGCGAGCACCTCGGGCCGGGCGGCGAGAGGATCGCCCGGGGCGTAGTCGTCCTGGGTGGCCATCCAGGACTCCAGGTCGTTGAGCAGCCGCCGCGCCTGGTTCTCCTCGGCGTCCAGGCCGGTCAGGCGCAGCAGTTGACGCTGGTGGTGGCCCGCGTCGACGACCTTCGGCACGAAGGTGACCGTGTCGCCGTTGGAGGAGTGCTCGATCTGCATCTCGGCGACGTCGAAGCCGAGTTCGTTCAGGCGGCGGATCCGGCGTTCGATGAAGTGGTACTTGCCCACCGGGTACACCGAGACGCGGGTCAGCTCCTCCCACAGACCCTGATAGCGGGCGCAGATCTCCATGCCGAACTCGATCGGGTCGACGGACGGGTGCAGGGCCCCGGACGCCTCCAGGTCGAGCAGCTCCCCGCTGATGTTCACGCGGGCGAGGTCGAGGTCGTAGTCGCGCTGTCCGTCGCTCAGCCGCGGGTGCAGATCGCCGGTCTCCGCGTCCACCAGATACGCGGCGTACGCGCCCGCGTCCCGCCGGAACAGGGTGTTCGACAGCGAGCAGTCGCCCCATGCGAACCCGGCCAGGTGCAGCCGCACCAGCAGCACGGCCAGCGCGTCCATCAGCCGGTGCATGGTGGCCGGGCGCAGTGTCGTCTCGAACATCGAGCGGTACGGCATCGAGCCGCCCAGGTGCCGGGTGATCAGTACCGGTTCCAGCGGCTCGCCGTCGGCATCGGCGCGTCCGGTGACCACCGCAAGGGGGTCGACCGCGGGGATGCCGAGCCGGTCCAGGTCGCGCAGCAGCTCGTACTCGCGCAGCGCGGGCCGTTCCGCGAGCTCCTTGACGGCTATGACCTCGCTGCCGGCCCGGGCGTAGCGCACGACGTGGCGGGAGATACCGCGCGGCAGCGGCACCAGGTACTCGTCGGGCCACTCCTCCAGGGGAACGTCCCACGGCAGTTCCAGCAGGAGGACCGGATGCTCCGGGTTGGTCGCGTTGATCTGCAGTGCCATGGGGTGACCTTAGATCGCGTGTTCGCGGGCGCGCCGCGCCGCCGCACGGACCGGACCGGTGTGCAGGGGGCCGTGGCCGGGCAGCAGGGTGTCGGCGTCGAGTGCTTCGAGGACGTCCAGCGAGGCCACGGCGCGGTCGCGCTCGTGATGGAACATGTCGGGCAGCAGCTGCGGTCCCGTGATCCGCGAGGTGGGGTGGCCGCTCACCAGGGCGTCCCCGGAGATCACGATCCCGCTGTCCGGGAGATGGAAGGCGCAGTGCCCGCTCGTGTGGCCGGGGGTGTGCACGGGGACGGGCCGGCCGGGCAGGTCGAGCGGGCCGTCCGCGGCTGGGAACGCCTCGGCCGCGGCGACGGGATGCTGCTCGGTGCCGCCGACGCGAATCGTGTGCACCATCCATGGCAGCACTCCGGGACGCCAGACGTTTTTCAATACGCCCCCGACGGTCACCTGTTGGAGGAACTCCCGGCGGGCGTGCGGCACTTCGGTCTCGTGCAGCAGGATCGGCGTGCCGTAGGTGCTGTGCAGGTACTCCGCCGAACCGAGATGGTCGTTGTGCGCGTGGGTGATCAGCACCGCCGTGACCGCCTTCGGTGAACTCCCCACCTGTTCAAGGGAGTCGAGCACCAGCTGACGGTCCCCGGGATACCCGGTGTCCACCAGCGTGGCCGCGTCGCCGTCCGTGAGGATCACCCAGTTGGTGTTGCTGCCGTGCACCAGATAGGTGCCGTCGGCGACTTGGCGTACTTCTGCCCGCATGATCGTCCCTTGCGTGGTGGTGCTGTTCGAGGAACAGCCAACCAGACGCGTTCGGTCATGGCGCGCGCGGGGGAAGCCGCCTCCGGCGCCGTCCGCCGGGGGCGGCCCCCGCGCGCATCCGAAGCGGCCGCCTCTCCGCCTCAGTGCACGCCGTGCGGGCGGAACTGCACGCTGATGCGCGGTCCCGCGGCGCGGGTGGTCTTGGGGACGCAGTGCTCCCAGGTCCGCTGACAGGAGCCGCCCATCACGATCAGGTCGCCGTGCCCGAGCGGGCGCCGTACCGACTCGCCGCCGCGCAGCGGACGCAGCAGCAGGTCACGGGGTGTGCCCACGGAGAGGATCGCCACCATCGTGTCCTCACGGGCACCCCGCCCGATCCGGTCGCCGTGCCAGGCCACGCTGTCCCGGCCGTCCCGGTAGTAGCAGAGCCCGGATGTGGTGAACGGCTCGCCCAACTCCCGTGCGTAGTGCTCCGAGAGCGCCTCCCGGGCCTCGGCCAGCACCGGGTGCGGCAGCGCGTCGCCCGCGCCGTAGTACGCGAGCAGTCGCGGTACGGCCACGACCTGGTCGTACATCTGACGGCGCTCGGCGCGCCACGGCACCTCGGTGGCCAGCTCCTCGAACAGGGCGTCGGCGCCGCCGAGCCACCCGGGCAGCACGTCGATCCAGGCGCCGAGCCCCAGTGTCGTACGGCGTATCCCGTCGAGGGGGGCGAGGCGGAGCTGGTCGGTCTGGTCGAAGAGGGAGCCCTGGAGGTGGTGCGCGGTCATGGGACCAGCGTACTCCTTATTCGAATATCTGTTCCAATTCGAAGTGAACCCCTTTGGATACACCGATGTATCGGATACATTCACGTATCTAACGAAGGACGCGGAGGTCCGGACATGGTGGCGGAGGCGACGGCCAAGCGGGTTACCAGGCGCCGGGTGCGTACGCGCGCCAATCTGCTGGACGCCGCGTTCGTCGTGTTCGCCGCGAAAGGCTTCGGGCGGGTCTCCATCGAGGAGGTCTGCGAGGCCGCCGGCTACAGCAGGGGCGCCTTCTACTCGAACTTCGACAGCCTGGACGGGCTGTTCTTCGCGCTCTACCAGGAGCGGGCCGACCTGATCGCCGAGCAGGTGGCCGGCGCGCTCGCCCTCGACGGTCCCGACCTCGACGTCCCCGCCGCCGTGGACCGCGTCACCGACGTGTTGCTCCTCGACCTGGACTGGCTCCTGGTGAAGACCGACTTCCTGGTGCACGCGGCCCGCGACACCGCCGTGGCGCAGACCCTGCTGGGACACCGGGCCCGGCTGCGCGGGGCGATCGCACACCGCCTCGCCCGCGCCGAACTCCCCGCTGTGCTCGGTGACTTGGACACGGCGGCGTACGCCGTGGTCGCCGCGTACGACGGCGTCACCACTCAACTGCTGCTGGACAAGGACGTGGAGCACGCCCGCGTCTGGCTCAAGCAACTCCTCACCGCCCTGCTGACGGACGGCAGCGGCGCCCCCGGGCAACTCCCTTGAGAAATCCCCTGATTACCAGCTGCACCCCCAACTGAACTCAACGAGAAGGGCAATGGTCGCCATGGATGCGGACGTCATCGTCGTCGGAGCCGGTCTGGCCGGTCTGGTCGCGGCCCATGAACTGACCAGCCGGGGACGCCGGGTCGCGCTCGTCGACCAGGAGAACGCCAACAACCTGGGCGGGCAGGCGTTCTGGTCCTTCGGCGGACTGTTCCTCGTCGACTCGCCGGAACAGCGTCGCCTGGGCATCAAGGACTCCTTCGACCTGGCCTGGAACGACTGGCAGGGCAGCGCCGGCTTCGACCGCGTCGACGACGAGGACTCGTGGGCGGTGCGCTGGGCGCGCGCCTACGTCGAGTTCGCGGCCGGCGAGAAGCGGACCTGGCTCGACGGCCACGGCATCAAGCTGCTGCCCACGGTCGGCTGGGCGGAACGCGGCGACCTGCGCGCCCACGGACACGGAAACTCCGTCCCGCGCTTCCACGTCACCTGGGGCACCGGCACCGGAGTCGTCGAACCCTTCGTGAACCACGCCAGGCAGGCCGCCCGCGACGGACTGCTCACCTTCTACTACCGCCACCAGGTCGACGAGTTGGTGGTGGAGGAAGGCGAGGCACGCGGCGTACGCGGCACGGTCCTCGCAGAGGACAACGCGGCCCGGGGCGTCCCCTCAAGCCGTGAGGCGATCGGCGAGTTCGAACTCACCGCGCAGGCCGTGATCGTCACCACCGGCGGCATCGGCGCCAACCACGACATCGTCCGCCAGTACTGGCCCGAGCGCCTGGGCACCCCGCCCGCCGAGATGGTCACCGGCGTACCGGCGTACGTCGACGGACGGATGCTCGACATCAGCGCCGAGGCGGGCGCACGACTGGTCAACCGCGACCGCATGTGGCACTACACCGAGGGCCTGCAGAACTGGGACCCGGTCTGGCCCGGCCACGGCATCCGCATCCTGCCCGGCCCGTCCTCCCTGTGGTTCGACGCCCTCGGCCGCCGCCTGCCCGACCCGTGCCTGCCGGGCTACGACACGCTCAACACCCTCAAGTACCTGCGCACCACTGCGGACTTGGCGGAGCACGACCACTCCTGGTTCATCCTCACCCAGAAGATCATCGAGAAGGAGTTCGCGCTGTCGGGCTCCGAGCAGAACCCCGACATCACCGCCAAGGACAAGAAGGCGGTGCTGCGCGACCGGTTGCTCGGCAAGGGCGCCCCGGGTCCGGTGGACGCCTTCCTGCGCAAGGGCGCCGACTTCGTGACCGCCGGCAACCTGGAGCAACTGGTCGAGAAGATGAACCAGTTGACCGACAAGCCGCTCCTGGACGCGGCCGTGGTGCGTCGCCAGATCGAGGCCCGCGACCTCCAGATGGCCAACCCCTACAGCAAGGACTCCCAGATCCAGGGCATCCGCAACGCCCGCCGCTACATCGGCGACCGCCTCGGCCGCGTGGCGACGCCGCACCGCATCCTGGACCCGGCCGCCGGCCCCTTGATCGGCGTCAAACTGCACGTCCTCACTCGCAAGACCCTCGGCGGCATCCAGACGGACCTCGACTCACGGGCCCTGGCCGCCGACGGCAAGCCGATCGGCGGACTGTACGCGGCGGGCGAGGTAGCCGGCTTCGGCGGCGGCGGCGTGCACGGCTACAACGCGCTCGAAGGCACGTTCCTCGGCGGTTGCCTCTTCTCAGGGCGAGCGGCGGGCCGAGCGGCGGCGAAGCAGACGGCCTGACGGAGCGGCATGACTCGTGGGCGCTGCGGCCCGTCTCCTCACCCCTCTCATCCCTCCAGGAGGCGGGCCAGCACCGAGGCGTGACTCTGCTCCGGCGACCTGACCGCCGTCACCAGGGTCACCGATCCCATACGAACCAAGTTCCGCAAGGTGTGCAGGAGTTGAGCGGCCTCGGGCTCGGCGAGCTCGGCTTCGTAGCGGCTGCTGAACTCGTCGTAGGACCCCTCGCTCGCGTGGTACCAGCGGCGGAGTTCGGTCGACGGGGTGAGTTCCTTGGGCCACTCGTCGACCCGGGCCGCGTCCTTGGACAGGCCACGCGGCCACAGCCGGTCGACCAGGACGCGCACGCCGTCCTCCGGCTCGGGCGGATCGTAGACACGGCGCACACGAACGGTCACGGGCAGGGCTCCCTCGGGCGGCGGTGGTGCCGCGAGCCTACGTCCGGACGGGCGCCTGGGGCGGGGCGACGCGGCGTGCCCTATGCCCAGCAGCCGTTGACCGTGGCGGCGAGGCCGTCGAGGGCGTCCTTGGTGGCGTCAGGGGCGGCGGTGGAGTTGTTCTCGATGAAGGAGAAGATCTTCCACCGTCCGTCTCCGGCCTCGGTGAGTCCGCTCAGTGCGATCACGCCGGTGAGCGTGCCCGTCGTGGCGCTGACCTTCCCGACGGCGCACTGGGAGTTCACGGTGTCGAACCGGCCCCACTCGGGGCCCAGTGTCGAGCCCGCCTCGCTCGCGACGGGCAGTCCGTCCACGATGTACTTCAGGGTCCGGCTGTTGGCGGGGTCGTCCGCCAGGTGGAGGATGTCGGCGATGGTCTGGGCCGGGATGCGGTTGGAGCGGGACAGCCCGCTGCCGTCGTGGATCGCGAGGTTGTCCAGCGACACGCCGTACCGGCTGAGGACCTGACGTACGACCGCCGTGCCGTCCTCGAAGGTGGCCGGGCGGCCGGCGGCGAGCGCCGTCATCCGCAGCAGCGTCTCGGCGATATCGTTGTCACTCACCTTGAGCATGTGCTCCACGATGGCTGACAGCTTGTCGGACTCGTGCTGTGCCACGGGGACGGCTCCGGTGCCCGCGGTGCCGTGTGCGACGGTCCCGGTGACGGTGACACCTTGCTGGGTGAGGAGCCTCGCAAAGGTCTGGCCGGCGTCCAGGGAGGTGTCCGTGACGTGGCGGCCGTCGACCACCAGTGCCCGTACGGGCGCGATGGTGTCGGGGTAGTAGCCGTCGTTCCAGCCGGTGGCCAGGGTGGGCGCGGGGAAGAGGCTGTCGTCGACCGCCACCTTCACCGAGGTCAGGCCCGCGTTCTTCAGGCCTGCGACGGCGGTCGTGGCCATCGTGGTGAGGTCGGCGGAGGTCAGGGTGCGGTCCCCGCCTCCGACCAGGGTGAACGTGCCGTTGTCGTGGACGACCTTCGTGGTGAAGCGGTGATCCGGGCCGAGGATCGTCAACGCGGCGGTCGAGGTGGCGAGTTTGGTGTTCGACGCGGGCAGACGGGTGTCCTGGACGCGGGAGTCGAGGTTGTCCGCGATCTTCTGCTCGGCGGTGTCGAGCGTGGTGGCGGTGGTCTTGGAGACGGTCTTCTCGGCGGCGAAGGCGGAGCTGCCGAAGAGGATCCAGGGAATCTTGAAAGGGAAAGCAACAGCTTCGAGTTGTGTTGCTCATGGATTCGCTGTGAAGGGTCGGAGCGTGGTGGTTTGTGACGGTGCCGTACGTCTGGGCGAGACCACGGTGGGCGCTTTCGACGCGGTGGTTGGACGTCCCTTTGCTCAACGGGGAGGGATTCCGAGGGAGTGGGCGGCCTAGTCTCTGAGGCGAATGATCACCCCCCTCATTTTGTAGGAGCGCATGTGACGCAACCCAGGCAGCAGTCCACAAGACGCATCGCTGTCCTCCGCCGCAGCGCCGTCGTGGCCACCGTCCCCGTCGCCGTCGCGGCCCTGCTCGCAGCCGCCGCGCCCGCCGGCGCCACGACGATCGGCTCGGCCGGCGCGGGCGACCCGTACTTCCCGCTCTCCGGCAACGGCGGCTACCACGTCGCCCACTACGGTCTGACGCTCCGTTACGACCCGACAAGTCGACACCTCGACGGCAGGGCGGTCCTCACCGCCCGCGCCACCGAGAAGCTCACCCGCTTCGACCTCGACTTCAAGGGCCTCAAGGTCACCGGTCTCACCGTCGACCGGGTCAAGGCGGACTTCCGCCGCGACGGACAGGAACTCGTCGTCACCCCGCGCCGGGCCCTGCGCAAGGGGCAGCGGTTCCAGGTCACCGTCACCTACAACGGCACCCCGAAACAGGTCACCGACCCGGACGGCTCGGCGGACGGCTGGATCGCCACCGACGACGGCGCCTTCGTGGCCGGCGAGCCGCAGGGCGCGATGACCTGGTTCCCGGCGAACAGCCACCCCAAGGACAAGTCGTCGTACGACTTCACGATCACGGTCCCGCAGGGGCGCACCGCGGTCGCCAACGGTGTGCTCCTCGGGCAGAAGACGGCTCACGGGAAGACCACGTTCCGCTGGCACGCGCCGGAGCCGATGGCCGCGTACCTCGCCACGGCGACGGTCGGAAAGTTCAAGGTCGAGCAGTACACCACCCGCGACGGGATCAAGGTGTACAACGCCGTCGACCCCCGCGAAGCCACCGCCGCCGCGCCCGTGTTGAAGAAGCTGCCCTCCGTCCTGGAGTGGGAGAGCAAGCTGTTCGGCCCGTACCCGTTCCGCTCGGCCGGGTCGATCGTCGACCACGCCCCGGACGTCGGGTACGCCCTGGAGACCCAGGGACGGCCGATCTACGACTCGGCGCCGGACCTCAGCACCCTCGTGCACGAGAACGCCCACCAGTGGTTCGGGGACTCCGTGTCCCTCACCTCCTGGAAGGACATCTGGCTCAACGAGGGCTTCGCGACCTACGCGGAGTGGCTCTACAGCGAGCAGCACGGCGGCAAGACCGCCCAGCAGACCTTCGACGCGCTGTACGCCCGCAAGGCGACCGACGGCCTGTGGGCGTTTCCGCCCGGCGACCCGGGCAGCGGCGCGAACATCTTCGGCACGCCGGTGTACGCCCGCGGGGCCATGGCCCTGCACGAACTGCGCCTGGCCGTCGGTGACAAGACCTTCTTCGCGATTCTGCGGGCCTGGGCGGGCGGGCACCGCTACGGGCACGGAACCACCGCACAGTTCATCAGCCTTGCGGAGAAGATGGCGGGGCAGGGGTCGGTGAAGGAGGTGGACGTCATGTTCCACATCTGGCTGTACACGAAGGGCAAGCCGGCCCAGCCGTAGGAGCTGACGAGTTCCTCACATGTGTCGGTCATCGTCGACTCATGATCACTCGTTTTCCCTCGGTCGCACTGGTCGCCGCATCCGTTCTCCTCACGGGATGCGGCGGCGGTGCGGTGGCGGCGACGGACCACACGTCCGCCCCCTCTCCCGCCTCCTCGTCCGTGCCGTCGCCATCGCCGTCGTCGGAGATATCCGCCGAGGCGGCTCCCCGGCAACTGCCGGGCGTGGGGCGCAAGATGCTGGCCCGCATACCGGCCGGCACCGAGCAGGTCGTCCTGGTGACCGGCCGGGGCGAGGACTCGCCCCTCTCCACCCTCGCCCTGTACGAGCGCGCCGACGACGGCTGGGAGCAGACCGCGAGCTGGGCCGCGCACAACGCGCTCAAGGGCTGGTCGGACCACCACATGGCCGGTGACCTGCGCTCGCCGATCGGTGTCTATTCGCTCACCGACGCGGGCGGACTGTTCAAGGACCCCGGCACCAAGCTGTCGTACGACCACGGGACGGGCTTCGTCTCGCCCGGCACCGGCTTCGAGGGCGAACCGCTGTCCGGTTCCTTCGACTACGTGATCGCCATCAACTACAACCGGCAGCCCGGCACTTCGCCCCTCGACTGGACCCGCCCCCTCGGCTCCTCACGCGGCGGCGGCATCTGGATCCACGTCGACCACGGAGGCCCCACCCACGGCTGCGTCAGCATCGCCGAGGACCACATGAAGGAACTGCTGCGCACCCTGGACCCCGCCCGGCACCCCGTCGTCGTCATGGGCGACGCCGCCGCCCTCGACCACTGACCGCTTAGGATCCGCCAGGTGTGCGCACATGTGCTGGTCGCCGAGGACGACGAGATGCAGGCCGAGCTGATACGACGCTCCCTGCTGACGGAAGGCCACACCGCGACCGTGGTCCACGACGGAGCCGCCGCCATCGCGGCGGCCCGGAAACTGAGACCCGACCTCGTGGTGCTCGACCTCATGCTGCCCGTGGTCGACGGCTTCGGCGTGTGCCGGGCGCTGCGCGGTGAGGACGACATCCCCGTCCTGATGCTGACCGCCCGCTCCACCGAGGACGACGTCCTGCTCGGCCTGGAACTCGGCGCCGACGACTACATGACCAAGCCCTACAGCCCGCGCGAGCTGATGGCCCGCATCCGCACGGTCCTGCGGCGCAGCGGCCGGACCACCGAGGACCGCCAGGAGGACACCGTCCTACGGGCGGCAGGGCTGTCCGTCGACGCGGTACGGCACGAGGTGCGCTGCGACGGGGCGCCGGTGGACTGCACACCGGCCGAGTTCGAGATCCTCCTCGCCATGACCGCCGAACCCGAACGGGTCTTCTCCCGGCGGCAGTTGCTCCAGTACACCCGGGGCCTGGACCGGGCGTCCACGGAACGGGCCGTCGACGTCCACATCATGAACCTCCGCAAGAAGATAGAGGTAGACCCGCGCCGCCCGGTCCGGCTGCTGACCGTGTTCGGCGTCGGCTACAAGCTGCGCGGCGGTCGGACGTGAGGCCCCGGATACCGCTGCGCAAGCGGCTGTTGGTCCGGCTGCTCGTCGCCACCGTGCTGATCGCGCTCTGCTCGGTCGGGGCGACGGCCTGGCTGGCGGTGCAGACCACCACCCGGGCCATCCGGGAGGAACAGGGCCAGGACCTCGCCGACGACATGCGCATCCTCGCGCAGCTCAGCGGATACGCCGCGACACACCCCGACTGGAAGGGCGTCGCGCCCACCGTCCGCGCGCTGTCGAAGAAGATGGGCCGCCGCATCGCCCTCACGACCTCCGACCGCGCCCTCATCGCCGACTCCGCACCGCACGGCACCTCACTGCCGCCCCGCGCCGCCGCGAACGTCGACCCGCTGCACACCGACACGTACACGGAACCGGGCGCACAGCTCAGCGGTCTCGACCCCCGGGTCGTCGGACCGTACCGGGTGACCGCGAAGGAGCGGGTCCGGCTGGCGGGGCTGGCGAAGGACCGTCAGGCGTGCTTCAAACAGAGCGGCATCGACACGACCATCACGATGACGCCGAGCGGCCGTCCCGTCCTCACCGACGCGGACGGCAACAATGCCAATGATTCTGTGCCCACGCCGTGCGCCGACGGGAAGCTCAACACCCCGACCGCCACCGAGAGCAAGGCGTTGAACAACCTGATCGTGCGCGCCCAGCCCTGCCTGCTGCAGGGAGGCGTGAGCTTCAAGGTTCCGTACTTCGGTGTCGACGTCTTCGACAAGAGCCTCGGCTCCCGCTACGTCACGGGCGCGTACACCAAGCTGGGCGACGCGGCCGCCATACGAAAGGCCGAGACCTGCACCGACAACGCCCGCCGCGCCCAACTCGACCCCTACGTAGCGCCGGTGGCCGAACTCTTCCTCGGCGGCGGGGACACCACCGCACCCCGCTTCGACGTCTCCCCGGCGAACAAGGCCAAGGTCGTCGGCGCGGCGGCGGCCGTCCTGGCGCTCACGGTCCTCGTGACGGCGGTCGTCGCCACGAGACTCGTACGACCCCTGCGCGCGCTGACCGAAGCGGCCCAGCAGCCACCGGAGTTGCACGTCCGCGTGCCGGTGCGGACCCGGGACGAGACCGGCATCCTGGCCGAGGCGTTCAACGACCTCACCGAACGCCGGGAACGCATGGAGGCCCAACGCAAGGCCATGGTCAGCGACATCGCCCATGAACTGCGCAGCCCCCTCACCAACATCCGCGGCTGGCTGGAGGTCACCCGGGACGGCTTCGTCGAACCCGACCCGGCCCTGCTCGGCTCCCTGCACGAGGAGGCGATGGTCCTCCAGCGGGTCATCGACGACCTCCAGGACCTCGCGGCGGCCGACGCCGGCACCCTGCGCCTGCACCGCGAACCCGTGCACGTCGAGGACCTCGTCGACCAGGTCGTCGCCGCGCACCGGGTCACCGCCGACACGGCCGGGGTCGCGCTGACCGGCAAGGCGGACAACTCCCTCTGGCTGGAGGCGGATCCTGTCCGTATGCGCCAGGTCCTCGGCAACCTGGTGTCCAACGCGCTGCGCCACACACCGGCCGACGGCACCGTCACCCTGACCGCGTGGCGCGACGGCGACGACATCGTCCTGACCGTCGCCGACACCGGTATCGGCATCGCGCCCGAGGACCTTACGCACGTCTTCGAACGCTTCTGGCGCGCCGACCAGTCCCGCAGCCGCCGCACCGGGGGCAGCGGCCTGGGCCTGTCCATCGTCCGGGACCTGGCCGCCGCCCACAGCGGCACCGTCGAGGCGGCGAGCGAACCCGGCGCGGGGTCCGTGTTCACACTGCGGCTGCCCAACTCCGCGGCACCGGAAGGGGATTAGCGGCTTCTCGTTCGCGTCCGCTGGGCTGGGTTGTTGGTGACGGCTCGACCCGCGTCCACCGGACGGAGATCGTCGACCGCTCAACCCGCTTCCGCCGGCCGGGAAATTGGCGACCGTCCAACTCCAGGCCGCTGGAAGGGGTTTGGTGACCGACCGACTCGCGTCCACCGGCCGGGGATCGGTGCCAGTCCAACTCCCGTCCGCTCGGTGCTGACTGACGCCCCCTCAACTGCCCGCCGCCCCCTCCGGTGATTGAGCGGGATCACTGCTCCCGCAGCCCCCACGGCGACCCGTACGCCGTCAGCAGGTCCAGGAACGGCCCGGCCGGGAACGCCTCCGGGCCCAGCACCCCCGAGCCGGTCCACGCGCCCGTGGCCAGCAACTCCAGGGCGATCACCGGGTTGATGGCGGTCTGCCAGACCACGGCCTGGGAGCCGTACTCCGTCATCGACCACTGGTTGTCGACCACGTGGTAGAGGTACACCTCGCGCGGCGCCCCGTCCTTCGTGCCGCGCACCCACGTGCCCGCGCACGTCTTGCCGTGCATGCGGTCGCCCAGCGTCGCGGGGTCGGGGAGACAGGCGGCGACAACATCCCTCGGCGACACGGCAGTCGGCCCCGACGCGCTCGGCACGGTGACCGGTTCGGTGCGGTCCAGGCCCAGCAGGTGCAGGGTCTTGAGGGTCTCTATGAAGTCCCCGCCGAGGCCGTACTTGAAGGTGACGCGGCGTGCGTCGACCCAGCGCGGGACCAGCAGCACCTCCTCGTGCTCCACGTTCACGCACTCGACCGGACCGATGCCCTCGGGGAAGTCGAACACCTCGGGCTCGCTGAACGGCTCGGTGGTGAACCAGCCGCGGTCGGCCTCGTAGACGACCGGCGGGTTCAGGCACTCCTCGATCGTGGTCCAGATGCTGAAGGACGGCGCGAAGTCGTAGCCGTCGACGGTGAGGTTCGCCCCGTCGCGGACGCCGATCTCCTCGATCTCGTCGAAGAGTTCATCGGCCGCGTACCGCGCGAACAGGTCCGAGAGCCCCGGCTCCACACCCATCCCGAC
Organism: Streptomyces sp. NPDC050508; assembly: GCF_040655155.1. Taxonomy (NCBI): domain Bacteria; kingdom Bacillati; phylum Actinomycetota; class Actinomycetes; order Kitasatosporales; family Streptomycetaceae; genus Streptomyces; species Streptomyces sp. NPDC050508. The sequence continues at coordinate 279,795 of NZ_JBFAJJ010000008.1, read as the reverse complement.
GAGCGCCAACGCACCCGCCTTCTCCCACTCCTCCGCCTCCGCGAACTGCGCGTCCCCGAGCTTGACCCCGCACTCCTCGTACGGCCGCTCGGGATGCGGCCGGGACAACGACATGGCCATGTCGAGGTAGTTGGCCCCGGCGGCACGCGCCGCACGGAACAGGGGCAGGACGAAGCGCGGGTCGGTCGCGTTCAGCAGCACGTCGCACTCGTGCGTCCGCAGCGCCGCCACGACGGCCTCCTCGTCACTCGCGTCCAGCCGCTCGGCACGGAACCGGACGCCGTCGGCCCCGAGCGCCGCGACCGCCGCCTCCGCCCGGGACAGGTCGTAGTCGGCGACCACCATCGCGTCGAAGAACGGACGCCGGGCCGCGATCCGGGTGACCGCGGTACCCACACCACCGGCTCCCACGAGCAGTACACGCATGACAAGAACTCCTTCACTGCCGAGCTACGAACGTCAGCGGGCCCCGCCGGAGATACAACGCCGGTCGCGCGGATAAGGTCAATGGCGTTGGCATAAGGACGCACAGGGACGCGCAAGGGGGCCGTGATGCCGAAACCGGTGGTGTCCGAGGAGAAACGGCGACGGCGCCGTCCCACCAAGAGCGGCACCGTCCTGTCCGAGGAGCTGATCGTCGACACGGCCCTGCGCATGCTGCGCGAACACGGCAGCGCCGGCCTGACCTCCCGCCGCCTCGGGCTTGCCCTGGACGCCGACCCCAGCACGCTCTACCGCTACTTCCACGGCATGGACGACCTGACCCTGGCCATCGGCGACGCCCTCGTCGGACAGGCACTGCGGGGCTGGGAGGCGACGGGGGAGTGGCGGGCCGACCTGCGCGCGATCGGCCTGCGCATCCACGCCGCGTACGTCGCCCACCCGCAGGCCGCCCAGCTCACGGCGAGCCGGGTCACCGGCCGCCCCAACGAACTGGCCGCAGACGAGGCTGTGTTGGACGTCCTGCGCACGGCCGGGTTCGCACTCCCGGACACCGTACGGATCTACCACGCGTTCATCGACCAGACCCTGGCCTTCGCCGCCCTCGACGCGGCCTCTCTGGCCCTGCCGAGCGCGTCGCTCCGCGCCGACGAGGCGATGTGGCGCTCGACCTACGCCCGCCTTCCCCGCACCACCCATCCCCGCATCGCCGAGGCGGCCCCACTCCTGGCCACCCGCATGGTCGACAGCGCGTATCCGACGGCCCTGGAGATGCTCCTGGACAGCGCGGCCCTCCGGCTGACTAACCTCGCAGCGTCTCCGCCGCCGTCTCCGTGACCGCCCCCGCCACGGCCGCGAGCGCCGGCGAGTCCAGCTTCCACTGCTGCCAGTACAGCGGTACGTCCACCGACCGCTCCGGCGCGAAGTTCACCAGCCGCCCGGCACTCAACAGCGGAGCTGCCTGCATCTCCGGCACCATGCCCCACCCCAACCCCGCGGCGACGGCCTCGACGAAGCCCTCTGAGGTCGGCACGAGATGCCGTACCGGACTCGCACCGCCCTGCCCGCGCCGCAGCCGCCGTACAAAGGAGTCCTGGAAGTCGTCCCGCCGGTCGAAGGTGATCACCGGTGCCTCGGCGAGCGCGTCCCGCAGTGGACCGTCGACCAGATACGTCTCCCTGAACTCCGGGCTCGCCACCGGCAGATAGCGCATTCGCCCCAGCGCCCGCACCGAGCACCCCGGCACGGCGTCCGGCGACGAGGTCACCGCCGCCATCACCAGCCCCTCGCGGAGCAGGGCCGCCGTGTGGTCCTCGTCCTCGCGGCGCAGTTCGAAGCAGACCCGGAGTGCGCGCGGGACGCGGGTGAGCGCGCCCAGGAACCAGGTGGCCAGGGAGTCGGCGTTCACGGCGACCGACACCCGGGTCGGCTCGCCTGCGCCGCTCATCCCGAGCTCGGCGCGCGCGTCCCGTTCCAGGCGGGCCAGTTGGCGGGCGAACCGTACGACCACCTCGCCGGACTCGGTCGTCCGCACCGGCTTCGTGCGCAGCAACAGGACCCGGCCCGTGCGCTGCTCCAGGGCCTTCACGCGCTGGCTGACCGCCGAGGGCGTCACATGCAGCGCGGTGGCCGCCGCGTCGAACGTGCCCTCGTCCACCACGGCGAGCAGCGTGCGGACCTGGTCGAGGGGCAGCTCGGAAATCATCACAAGCACTAATGTTACGTAAGAATCTTTAGCTGTACTCCTGATGCTGGCGTCCCTAGCGTCGACGTCGTGACCAACGCACTCTCCGCCGCCGCCGCGGGATTCGGCACCGGCCTCTCGCTCATCGTCGCCATCGGCGCCCAGAACGCCTTCGTCCTGCGCCAGGGCATCCGCCGCGACGCGGTCCTCGCCGTGGTCGGCATCTGCGCCCTCTCGGACGCGCTCCTCATCGCGCTGGGCGTCGGCGGGGTCGGCGCGGTCGTGGTCGCCTGGCCGGGCGCGCTGAAGGCGGTCGGGCTCATCGGCGGCGCCTTCCTGCTCGTGTATGGCGTTCTCGCCGCCCGCCGGGTCTTCCGGCCCGCCGCCCTGCACGCCGAGGGCGAGTCGACCGGCTCACGCCGCCGGGCCGTCCTCACCTGTCTGGCGATGACCTGGCTCAACCCGCACGTCTACCTGGACACCGTCTTCCTGCTCGGCTCGATCGCCGCCGCCCGCGGCCCGCTGCGCTGGACCTTCGGACTCGGCGCCGTCTGCGCCAGCCTGTGCTGGTTCGCCGCACTCGGCTTCGGCGCCCGACTGCTGAGCCGCTTCCTGGCCAAGCCCTCGGCCTGGCGGGTCCTGGACGGTCTGGTGGCCGCGACGATGATCGGTCTCGGCGCAACGCTCGCCGCCGGGGCGTGAGATGGCGGATTCGGCAGCCACAGCCGGTGCTGCGATAGTGAACCCCGGTCGATTAGATGTAGCGAGCAACCAGGAAGCCAGTGGACACCAGCGAGAGCACCGACAGCGGCACGGAACCCGATTCGGAGAAGGACCGGGAACCGGCGACGGGCCCCCGGCGCGGCTGGCGCCGCTGGGCGATGGACACCCGCCCGCTGCGCATCCCCGCCTACCGCCGCCTGTGGTCCTCGACCATCGTCACGGCCGTCGGCAGCCAGCTCACCGCCGTCGCCGTACCCAAGCAGATCTACGACATCACCGGCTCCTCGGCCTGGGTCGGCGCCGCCAGCATGGCCGGCCTGGTGCCGCTCATCGTGTTCGCGCTGTGGGGCGGCTCGCTCGCCGACAGCATGGACCGCCGCAAACTGCTGCTGATCACCAACAGCGGCATAGCCGTGACCTCGGTGCTGTTCTGGGTGCAGGCCGTCACCGGGCTCGAATCGGTGGCCGCGCTGATGGTGCTGCTCGCGATGCAGCAGGCCTTCTGGGGCCTCAACGCCCCCGCCCGCAACGCCTCCATCGCCCGCCTCGTCCCCGCCGAGCAGCTGCCCGCCGCCAACGCCCTCGGCTCGACCGTCATGCAGACAGGGCAGGTCCTCGGACCGCTCCTCGCGGGCGCCCTCATCCCGGTCATCGGCCTGCCCGAGCTGTATCTCATCGACGCGCTGGCCCTGTGCGTCACGCTCTGGGCGGTCGTCCGGCTGCCCTCGCTGCCGCCCCTGGAATCCGCGACACCTCGGCGCGCGGGCTGGCGGGAGATCGTCGCCGGGTTCCGCTACATCTCGCTGCACAAGGTGCTGCTGCTGTCCTTCCTCGCCGACATCATCGCCATGGTCTTCGGCATGCCCCGCGCCCTGTTCCCCCAGCTCGCCGCCCAGACCTACGCGCCCTACGGCGAGGGCCTCGCCCTCGGCATGCTGTTCGCGGCGATCCCCATCGGGGCGGTGGTCGGCGGACTGTTCTCCGGCACGTTCTCGCGGGCGCGCCGCCACGGCTGGATGGTGATCGGCGCGGTCGTCGCCTGGGGCGCGGCCATCACCGGGTTCGGACTGAGCAGCAACCTGTGGATCGGCGTGGTGTTCCTCGCCGCCGCCGGAGTCGCCGACATGGTCTCCATGGTGTTCCGCGGGGCGATCCTGCTGTCCGCCGCCACCGACGAGATGCGCGGCCGTATGCAGGGCGTCTTCACCGTCGTCGTCGCGGGCGGGCCCCGCCTCGCCGACGTCCTGCACGGCACGGCGGGCTCGGCCCTCGGCCCGCGTACGGCGGTGGCAGGCGGCGGCATCCTGGTCATCGTCATCATGCTGACCCTGGCCGCCACGGTCCCGGCGCTGCGCCGCTACCGCATCTGAGGGCGCGCTCAGACAGGCCGGTGGAGCGAGTAGTGCTCCATCAGCTTGCCCCGGGTCAGCTCCAGCCGGTGCGCCAGGATCTCCGCGACGATCCGCACCAGGGAGAGCCCGAGCAGCGGATCCTCCACGCACAGGGCGAGGACGGCCGCCGCGTCGAACTCGTAGGCCCGCACGGCACTGAACGCCTCCGCGCCGAAGTCCCACTGATATGGCGGGAACAGCCACGACCAGCCGAGCAGGTCGCCCGCGCCGAGAGTGCCCACCGTGATCCGTTGCTGGGGTGTCACCCGCTGGTCGAGCGAGACCGCGCCCGAGCGGATCACCCAGAAGCGGTCGGCCGTGCCGCCCGCCTCGAAGATCCTGGAGTCCTCGGCGAACGAGACCTCCTGCGCGAGCTCCATCAGCCGCTCGCGCTGGGTCTGGGGCAGGGCGGTCAGCAGTTTTATCGCTTTGGTCATCGCTCGGGGCTCCTCGCCGGCAGCGGTTCCGGAATTCTCCCTACGCCCATTTCAGCCTCTGCCGACGTCCCAGGCACCTCGGGGGACCGAATCGGGGCATGAAAAAGCCCTGGCTGGACGGGGGAGACCAGCCAGGGCCGTTAAGCGGTGGCGCCGGAGGACGGTACGGTCGACTCCGTGACCACGTATGAATGAACCGTAAACCATCAGCGGGCATTTCGTACCCGGCTGAACCGGTCGCGTGACCGGTTTCACTTCGCGGCATGCCGTCCGGGGGCCACGATCTCGTCCAGCACCCGCAGAACGGCCTCGTAGGCCACTTCCCTCACGGCGTCGCCCTGTACCGACCACGTCTGTACCTCCTGGGCGGCGAAGGCCCGGGCCCGCTGGATGCGCCGCAACAGTTCGTCCGAGTCCACGACATCAGTCATGTCCCTCGCCTACCCCGGCTCGCGGAGTTCACCGCGCCGGGGCGGCGATCGGTACGCCGAGCGGCCGGGCCAGGCCGACCACGGCCTCGTCCAGGCGTTGCAGATGCCGTAGCACGCGGTCGGTGACCCGCCCGTAGCGCGGGGTCCCCGGCGTCCCGGGCCGCAGCAGGGACGCGATGCTCGGCCCGGTCTCGATCTCACCGACACTGTCCCCGTCGCCGACGTACGCGCCGATCACCCCGATGTTGCGCACGATCCGGCGACCCGCCTCCCGCAGCCGCGGATCCGCCGCTATCGACGGATGCGTGGGCAGCAGTTCGGCGGTCGCCGCCAGATACCGCGCGTGATAGGCGCAGGTCTCCAGGAGCGCGACGACGTACCGTGCCGTGTCCCGGCGCGCCCGCAACGGCGTGATCGGGTGTGTCAACGGCTGTGTCGAGGCGCTCAGGTCGGCCAGCGCCTGGTCCAAGTCCCTTGCCTTGTCGAGCAGTTCGGCCGGGGCCCCGCCGCTGAGCTGGTCGACCGCGGCCTCGGTCACGTCCGTGAGCCGCGCCAGCACGGTACCGAGGAGTTCGTTCGTACGGCGGTCCGTGTGCACCGGCAGCACGAGCGCCGCGGCGACCACTCCGCAGGCCGCGCCGAGCGCCGTCTCCTCGATCCGCAGCACCAGCACGGACGCGCTGTAGGTGTGCAGCAGCGTGTAGAGCAGGCCCAGCATCGCGGTGACGAAGAAGGACATCAGGGTGTACGACAGCGGTGCCGTGTAGAACATCGCGAAGATGAACAGCAGCACCAGCGCGAACGCCGTCCAGGTGTGGTGCCCGACCAGGCCCGCGAGTCCGATACCGGCCACGACACCCAGGACCGTGCCCAGCAGCCGCCGGTAGCCCTTGACGAGGATCTCGCCGGTGGACGAGGTGTTGATGAACACGATCCAGCAGGTCAGCACCGCCCAGTACCAGCGCTGACTGGACAGGAACTCGCCGCCGATGATGGCCAGCGAGGACCCGACGGCCACCTGCACGGCGGCCCGTGTCGTCGGGCGCCGCAGCCCGGTGCGCTCCGCGTCCTCCCGCTCGGTCTCCTCGCTGCCCGCGATGGCGACGTCCTCGGCGTCCAGCTCCTCGCGCGAGCGGGTCGTCGCGGGCGTGTCCTCCGACTCGTCCTGCGGCCCGTCGACGGCGATCCGCAGCCCCAGCACCGCACGCCCGGCCTCACCGATGCCCCGGAACACGTCTTGGACGGCGTCCGAGGCGGGCGGCAGGTTCTCCTCCTCGCGATAGCCGAGCAGCCGGTTGCGCACATGGGCCAGCGCGGTGCCCGAGTCCGAGCCCGAGGGCCGCAGCACGAGCAGCCGCAGTGCCTCCAGATCGCGGCGCAGCGTGTCCGTCGCCTCGTCCCGCTCGGGCAGCAGGTCACCGGCGGGTACGGGTGCGCCCGGCAGATGCAGGGTCAGCGTGTGGCCGCGCTCGGCGCTGCGCACGGTCAGCAGCAGAAGCCCCAGCCGCTCGGCCGCGACCTCGGCGTCCGCGATACGGCGTTGCACGAGCCGCGCCACCGTTTCGTCGGAGGTCCCGTCCTCCAGTCGGCCCTGGATCAGCAGTGCCGTCTCGTGCAGCCGTGCGGTGCCCTCCCGTACGTCGTCGAGGGCCTTCTCCATGTCGTCGGGACCGGCGTCGAGCAACGCGAGCTGCGCGGTGACGAGTTGGGCGAACCGCGCCCGGAACGCCCGCCGCAGCCGGTCCAGCATCCCCGTGGGCGTCTCCGGCACGAGCGCGAACCGCACCAGCGCGCTGCACACGAAGGCGACGCCCAGCACGCCGTACAGCCGGGGCAGCGCGGAGAGCGTCACGCCGACGAACAGGGACAGGAAGTAGATCTGGAAGCCGATCAGGCCGAGCGCCGTGCCGCGGTCGCCGAACCGGCGGCTGTAGACGGCACCGAAGATCAGCAGGACGAAGAAGACGTCACCGGCGACCACCCGCGAGTTGAGCAGCGCGCTCAGCGACACGGAGGCCAGGGCGACCGGCAGACCCAGCGCGAGCGTCACCGCCTGCCGGCCACGCTGCTTCTCGCGGATGGCGAACGTGGAGACCATCGCCGACATCGCCCCGGCCACCAGATGCGGCACCGAGGCACCCAGCAGGGAGAGCACGGCCAGCGTGAGCGCGATCGCGGACACCGTCCGCAGCCCGGCCGTCAGCCGCAGCAGTCCGGGATCGGACGCCGCGACCCGATCCCTCACTCGTGCCCACGCCGCCCGTCCCGCTGCCCTCACGCCGCCGTACTCTCCCCAGGTTCACGCCAAGATCCGTGACACCGATGCTACGGCTCCTGGGTCCCGGTCCCTTCGATGCGGTCCCGCACCTGCTCCGGCGACAGATACGAGTCGGTGTACTCGAAGTCCTTCAGCGTGGCCGGTTTGCGGGCCTGGAAGCCGGTGCGCACGAAGTCGTCGCCGGCCAGCGCGTTCAGCGTCCAGTTCGTCGCGACGCGGACCTTGGCGACGTTGGTGCGCAGCGCCGACCAGTGGTAGCCGCGGGCCACGACCTGGGCGGGAAAACCGCGCAGTTCGATGCCCAGCGGCTTGGACACCGCGTCCGTGCCGCCGAGGTCCACGACGAGCCCGAGGTCCTTGTGGACGTACGGCTTCAGCGGCTGGTTGCGCAGGGTCGCGATCACGTTGTCGGCGACCACCTTGCCCTGCCGCATGGCGTGCTGCGCGGTCGGCGGGCAGATCGCGCCGTCCCCGCCCTTGGCCTCGTCCGGCACCGCGCCGGCGTCACCGAGCGCGAAGACCCCGTCGTGGCCGGGCAGGTTCATGTCGGCGGTGACCGCGAGCCGCCCCCGCACCGTCTCCGCGCCCAGCGTGGCGATCAGCGGGCTGGCGACCACACCGGCCGTCCAGATCAGCGTGCGGGTCGGCACCACCCGGCCGTCGGTGAAGGTGACCTCCTCCGGCCCCGCCTTCGCGATCGAGACGCCCAGGGAGATGTCGATACCGCGCCGGGTCAGGATCTCCTGCGCGCTCTTGCCGAGCTTGTCGCCCAGTTCGGGCATCAGCTTCGGCGCGATGTCGATGAGGTGCCACTTGATCAGACCCGGGTCGATCCGCGGGTAGCGCTTGACCGCGGCGTGCGTCAGCTTCTGCAGACAGGCGGCCGTCTCGGTGCCGGCGTAACCGCCGCCCACCACCACGAACTGGAGCCGCGACGCCTTCTCCGCCGGGTCGTCGCTCGCGTCCGCGAGGTCCAGCTGCGTGATGACGTGGTCGCGGATGTACGCGGCCTCCGCGAGGGTCTTCATCCCGAAGGCGTTGTCGGTCAGCCCGGGGATGTCGAAGGTGCGGGTGATGCTGCCGGGGGAGAGCACGATGTAGTCGTAGGGCTCGTTCACGATCTCGTCGTTGATCGTGCGGATCACACAGACCTTGGCCTTGATGTCCACACCGATCGCGCCGCCCGGGATGATCCGGGTGCGGTACTTCTTGCTGCGGCGCAGCGAGACGGCGATCGACTGCGGGGTCAGGACGCCGGAGGCGACCTGGGGCAGCAGGGGCAGATAGAGCTGGTAGGAGAACGGCGTCACCAGCGTGACGTCGGCCTCCTCCGGGGTCAGTTTCCTCTCCAGGCGGCGAACGCACTCCACTCCTGCGAAGCCTGCGCCAACCACCAGGATCCTCGGTCGTGTCACGGTGTTCATCCCTTCTGCGGCTCCAGGCGGTCTGCCTCGACGCCGTACGCCTGCCCTGGATCGCTGCCTCGCACCACATCGATCCCACCGTGCCGGGAGCCGTTCCGCCAGCTGAGCGCGGCAGGCAGACGAACGCGTGGGCACCAGCATGCCCCGCCGACGCCCTCCGTACGCCGCGGACGTGTGAACAAATGGCGTACCTGAATGACCTTTGACCGACCCGACGACGATCGCTCCGGACCGTAGAGTGCACGCCATGTCGCACACTCAGCCCGAGCCGGGGTCAGGCTTCCGCACCCAGAACATCGACGCCGGCAACGTGACCCGGCTGGTGGCCGCGCTCGACATCCAGGAAGCCAATCCCGGCGTACGACGACTGCGCGCGTGGGCGCACGAGGCGCTCGCCCCGGGCAGTGGCGAACGTGCCCTCGACATCGGGGCCGGTACCGGCTCGACCACCCGTGAACTGGCCGCTGCCGTCGGCTCGAACGGGTCCGCGCTCGGCGTCGAACCCAACCCCGGCCTGCGCGCCGTCGCCGAGGAACGGGCCGCGTCGGCCGGCAGCCCGGCCCGCTTCACCGACGGCGACGCGCTCTCCCTGCCCGTGCCCGACGCCTCCGTGGACGTCGTCTGGTGCGAACGGGTGCTCCAGCACCTCGCGGAACCGGACAAGGCGGTCGCCGAGATGGCCCGCGTCCTGCGCCCCGGCGGGCGCGTGGCGCTGCTCGACACCGACTGGGCGACCACGATCCTGCACCCGGGCGACCCCGAGGTCACGGCCGCGTTCACCGCCGGCGCCCTCACCGGCGCGGCCAACCCCTACTCGGGACGCCGGCTCGTCGGCCAGCTCAGCGCCGCCGGACTCGTCGTCGACGACCGCGGCTCGCAGGCGCTGCTCCAGGACCACCGGTCGGTGGCCTGGCCGCTGATCCGCATGCTGGGCGAGTCCGCGGTGCGCCGCGGCGCACTGACCGAGGCCCAGCGCGACCGCGCCTACGCCGACCTCACCGAGGCCGCCGAGCAGGGCGCGCTGCACATGTCCGTGACGATGTTCGCGGTCGTCGCCCACCGCCCGGAGTGACCCCCGGCCGGTGACGTGACGTCACCCGAACACGTTGTCCGCGTCGTCCCAGCCCGCCAGCTGCTCCTCCGCCGACTGCTGGGGGACACGCGCGCGTGCCTGGTACATCGCGTCGAGCTCGAACGCGTAGTGCCGCACGATCGCGTCCCTGCGCAGCTTCATCGACGGCGTCAGCAGCCCGCCCTTGACGTCGAACGGCTGCGGGAGCACCCGGAACACCCGGATCGACTCCGCGCGCCCCACAGGGCTGTTGGCGGCCGCGACGGCCCGCGTGATCTCCTCCCGCAGCGCGTTCTCCTCCCGCGCCTCCCGGCCCCGCGCGTCGCTCTGCAGCGCAAGACCGGCCCGCCAGTGCGCCACGAACTCCGGGTCCAGCGTGAGCAGCGCCCCCACACAGGGACGGTCGTCGCCGACGACCACCGCCTGATGGATCAGGGGATGCATCCGCAGCCGGTTCTCCAGCGCGGCCGGCGCGACGCTCTTGCCGCTGCTGGTGATGATGATGTCCTTCTTGCGGCCGGTGATCGTCAGATACCCCTCGGTGTCCAGCCGCCCGATGTCCCCGGTGGCCAGCCAGCCCGCGTGCAGCGCGGCCCGGGTCGCCCGCTCGTCGTTGATGTAACCCTGGAACACCGACGGGCCGTGCACCAGGATCTCGCCGTCCTCCGCGACCCGGATCTCCGTACCCGGCAGCGCCTGCCCCACGGTGCCGATCTTCTCCCGGCCCAGCGGCTGCATCGTGATCCCGCCTGCGGTCTCCGTGAGGCCGTAGCCGTCGTGCACGAGGATGCCGATACCCGAGAAGAACAGGGACAGTTCACGGCTCAGGGGCGAACCGCCCGACGTCGCGCCGACCACCCGGCCGCCCAGCCCCGCGCGCAGCTTGCGGTACACCGTCCGCTCGAACAGGGCGTGTTGGAGCCGCAGGTCGAAGCTGGGGCCCGAACCCCGGCCGAGTCTGTGCCGCTCCTCGGCCGTGGCGAACTCCCGCGCGGTCGACGCGGCCCGCTCGAACACGGCGCCCCGGCCGGTCTGTTGGGCCGTACGGAGAAATGTCTTGTAGATCTTCTCGAAGATCGACGGCACGGCGTACAGGTAGGTGGGCCGGAACGAGCGCAGCGCCGACACCAGCGCCGCCTCCGTCATCTCCGGCTCGTGGGCCATCAGCCAGCCGCCGCGCATGCACAGCCCCTGGACCATCAGCCCGTACACATGGGAGAAGGGCAGGAAGGCCAGCACGGCCGGCTGTTCCCCCGGCGGCGCCGCCGTGTGCGACCAGCCCGCGAGCAGCGTGTCGCAGGGGTTGGCCAGGCTGCGGTGGCTCAGCGCGCAGCCCATGGGGCGGCCCGAGGTGCCCGACGTGTAGGCGATGACCGCGGTCGAGTCCGGCATCACGATCCGGCGCAGCGAGTCCACCGTGGTCTGCGGGATGTACGTGCCCCGCTCGACGATCTGGGCCAGCGCCCCGGAGTCCAGCTGCCAGACGTGCCGCAGCAGCGGCAGCGCGGCACACACCGTGCCGACGGTCATGATGCCCTGCTCGTCCTCCACGACCACGGCCACACAGTTGGCGTCCCGCAGTATCCACTCGACCTGCTCCCGCGAGGACGTCGGATGCACCGGCACGACCTCGGCGCCGACCGCCCACAGGGCGTGGCTGAGCACCGTCCACTCGTAACGCGTACGGGCCATGATCGCGACCCGGCTGCCCGGTGAGATCCCGCAGGCGATCAACCCCTTGGCCAGATCGACGACTTCGTCCCGCAGCTCGACGGCCGTCACGTCCTCCCACACCGGGGAGGAGGGGTCGGGCCGACGTGCGATCAGCGGAAGGGTGGGATTGACGACCGCGGTCTCGAAGATGCTGTCGGCGAGGCCGCCGGTCAGGGTGGAGGTGGGGGGTGGAGCGACGGCGAAGTCGCGCATGCGCTGCTCCTGGGTTGTACGGGGCGTGACTCCGCCGATCATTACTGTTATCGACGGTGCTCGAATCTAGCCCAGGTGTGAGTGTTTGGTGAGGGGAACAGGGAAGTGCCCTTGCGGAGTTTGGTGGTTGAGTGGAACAGACCTGGCGAAGCGGGGGGTACGAGGACGTGAGCGCGGTGGATCTCGGCGAGTTGAGGGCACGCGACTTCGGCTGTCTGGACGCCGAAGGCCACACCTATCTCGACTACACGGGCGCGGGACTCGCCCCGAGTTCCCTGGTCCGGGCCAGCGCAGAGCGGATCACGGGAGGCGTCTTCGGCAATCCCCACTCGGAGAGCCCCGCCTCCCGGGCCTCGGGTGACCTGCTCGCCCAAGCCCGCGCCACGGTGCTGCGGCACTTCCACGCGGACCCGGCGGAGTACACGGTCGTGTTCACCGCGAACGCGACGGCCGCACTGCGCCTGGTCGGCGAGTCGTACCCGTTCGCACCAGGCAGCAGGCTCCTGATGCTGCTCGACAACCACAACTCCGTGAACGGACTACGGGAGTACGCCCGCGCCGGCGGCGCCAGGACCGAGTATGTCCCCATCCACGGCCAGGAGTTGGCCATCGACGAGGAGCGGCTGCGCACCGCGCTCACGGCCCGCAGACGCCGCCGCGGACTGCTCGCCTATCCGGCGCAGAGCAACTTCACCGGCGTACGGCACTCCCTGGACTGGATCGCCACAGCCCAGGAACACGGCTACGACGTCCTGCTGGACGCCGCCGCGTTCGTACCGGCCAACCCCCTCGACCTCTCCCACCACCACCCGGACTTCACCGTGGTCAGCTGGTACAAGGTGTTCGGCTACCCCACCGGCATAGGCAGCCTGATCGTCCGCCGCGAGGCACTCGCCCGGCTGCGCCGGCCCTGGTTCTCCGGCGGCACCATCTACGCCGCGAGCGCCCAGGCGCAGTGGCACGTCCTCGCGGACGGCGAGGCGGCCTTCGAGGACGGCACCGTCAACTTCCTCTCCATACCGGACATCACGGCAGGCCTGGAGTGGATCGACGCCATCGGCATGGACCGGGTGCACGACCACGTGGCCCGACTGACCGGCCAACTCCTCGCGGGAGTGGCCCAGTTGCGACACAGCGACGGCTCCCCGATGGTGCGGGTCTACGGCCCCACCGACAGCGGACCCGCACGCGGCGGCACCGTCGCACTCAACCTCCTCGGCGTGGACGGCCGGGTGATCGACGAACGGGTCGTCGCCCAGGACAGCGCCGAGCGCCGCATATCGCTCCGCTTCGGCTGCTTCTGCAACCCGGGCGCCGGGGAAGCCGTGTTCGCCCTGCCCCTGCGCAGCCTGCGCTCGGCGGCCCGTAAACCGCTGGGCTCGCTGGAGGACTACCTGGACGTACTGGGGCTGCCGTCCGCAGGCGCCGTCCGGGTCTCGGTGGGCGTCCCCTCGCAGCCCAAGGACGTGGAAACGTTTCTGGAGTTCGTCGCGGACACCTACCGCGACCGCGTACCGACGGTGGCGGGCCTCGCGGACCGGGCAGGGTGCTGAGCGACGGCGTGACGCCTCACCGCCCGGAGCGCGCCGCGGCCACCCCCTGACGGCACTTGCGCACCAGCACCACCCAGGTCGCCGCGAGAAACAGCACGGCGAACCCGGCCAGGATCAGCCAGCCGCGCCCGGCCGGATGCGCGAACGAGTCCCCGTACGACCGCAACAGCGGTGGTCCCGCAGGGGAGTTGCCGTCGCGCCACAGGCTCTCCAGGCCGATCGCACCGCCCAGTGCCTCGAACGCCCAGCGGTTGGTCATCGCCCAGCTGATCGCCTCCCCGGCCGACGCCATCCGCGGCACCGGCACGAACGCCCCCGAGAACAGCACCTGGGGGAAGCAGAGCAACGGCAGCATCAGGGTCGCCTGGCCCGGATCCGTGACCGCGGCCGAGGTGAGCAGCCCGAGGGCCAGTGCGGCGGCCGAGGCCAGCACGCTGGTGAGGAACAGCGAGGCGTACGTGTCCCAGCCCGCCGCCGGCAGCCGGTCCAGCGCGCGCAGCACCGCCAACAGCAGCGCGTCCGCCGCGGCCAGCACCGGCAGGACGGTCGTCAGCTTGGACGCGACGTACGGACCGATCCGCACCCCGGCCAGCCACTCACGGCGCAGCACCGCCAACTCCGTGCAGATCTGCAGCAGTCCGTACGTCAGCCCGAAGAAGAACGCCCCGAACGCGATCCAGAACATGATCATCGCCGTGGACCCCGGATCGGGCGCCGCCGGATCGAACGCACCCGCCCGGAACAGCACCGCGAACATCGCCACGATCATCACAGGCGAACCCACGAACACGGCGACCGACAGCCAGTTGTGCACCAACAGGGCCGTCGTACGACGGGTCAGCAGCGCCCACTGGCGTACGGCACCGACGCGCGGCGGGAGTTGGGCGAGAGGCGCCGGTACCCGCTCCGCACGCGGCACCGCGGCGGCCCGCTCGGCACGCTTCCCGTCCGCCACCGCCGCGTACACGTCCTCCGCCGTCTCCGCACCGAACGCTCCGAGCAGCGCGTCCGGCCGCCCCACGAACGCGACCGCCCCACCCGGAGACAGGAACACGACCTGATCGCAGCGCGGCAGATCGGCCAGCACATGGGTCGTCAGTACGACGGTGGTACCGGCCTCGGCGAGCGCGCGCAGGGTGGCCAACAGGGCGGCCCCCGTGACCGGGTCGAGGCCGGAGGTGGGCTCGTCGAGAAAGAGCACCCGGGGCCGGGTGAGCAACTCGGCGGCGATACAAGCCCGTTTGCGTTCTCCGCCGCTCAGCGCGCGCACGGGAGTGTCGGCACGCTGAGCCAGCCCGAGGACGTCGAGCACCTCCGTCACCCGCGCCGGAACCGCCTCACCCGGCATCCGCAACCGCCCCGCGAACTCCAGCGTGCGCCGCAACGGCAACTCACGGTGGATGACATCCTCCTGCGGCACGAACCCGAACTCCGGCCCGGGCGGCCCCGGTCGGGCACCGTCGTGCAGTACGTCCCCCGCGGTCGGGCTCTGCAGTCCCGCGAGGGTCTGCAACAGCACCGTCTTGCCCGCACCGCTGCTGCCCGCGATCACGGTCAGCTGCCCGGCGCCGACCTCGAACGACACCTCGTCCAGCACCCGTCCGGCGGCCCGCACTTCCTGCGTGACGCCCCGCAACTCCAGGTGCAGGCCCGCTACTTGGGGTGCGGCAGCGGTGGTGTCAGGGCGTATGGGGGTAGACATACGAGCAGGATGTCACCCCGGTGTCAGCCACACCGTGGCGAGGGGCGGGAGCGTGAGCCGGATGTGGCCGTCCTCCGGTTTGACCGGGTCGGGATTGACGACATCGCTGCCGCCGTAGACCGCGGCGTCGGTGTTGAGGGTCTCGTGCCAGGCGGGAATCTCGCCGGAGACACCGAGGCGGTAGTCGTGCCGCACGACCGGAGAGAAGTTGCTGACCGCGAGGAGCGGCGAGCCATCGGCATCGAACCTCAAGAACGCGAAGACGTTGTCCTCGGCCGCGTCACCCGTCACCCATCGGAAGCCGCCGGGGTCGGTGTCACGCTGCCAGAGGGCGGGGGTCGCCCGGTAGGCGGTGTTGAGGTCGCGGACGAGGTCCTTGACGCCCCGGTGATCGGGTGCGGCCTCGTAAGCGGGGTCCAGGAGCCACCAGTCGGGGCCGTGGGTTTCGGACCACTCCGCGCCCTGGGCGAACTCTTGGCCCATGAAGAGGAGTTGCTTGCCGGGGTGGGCCCACATGAAGGCGAGGTAGGCGCGGTGGTTGGCGCGTTGCTGCCACCAGTCGCCGGGCATCTTCGACACCAATGAGCGTTTGCCGTGGACTACTTCGTCGTGGGAGATGGGGAGGACGTAGTTCTCGCTGTAGGCGCACACCATGGAGAACGTCATCTCGTGGTGGTGGAACTTGCGGTGGACGGGCTCGTGCGACATGTAGTCGAGCGAGTCGTGCATCCAGCCCATGTTCCACTTCAACCCGAAGCCCAGCCCGCCGGTGTCGGTCGTCCGCGTCACCCCGTCCCAGGCGGTCGACTCCTCGGCGATCGTCACGACACCGGGCACCCGGCGGTACACGGTCGCGTTCATCTCCTGGAGGAAGGCCACCGCGTCCAGGTCGTCGCGCCCGCCATGGACGTTCGGGGTCCACTGGCCCGAGTCGCGTGAGTAGTCGAGGTAGAGCATCGAGGCGACCGCGTCCACGCGCAGGCCGTCGACGTGGAACTCCTGGCACCAGTAGACGGCGTTCGCCACAAGGAAGTTGCGCACCTCGGTCCGCCCGAGATCGAACTCGTACGTCCCCCAGTCCGGATGCTCGGCCCGCCGCGCGTCCCCCGGCTCGTACAGCGGCTCCCCGTCGAACCGGGCCAACGCCCAGTCGTCCTTGGGGAAATGAGCCGGAACCCAGTCCATGATCACGCCGACACCGGCCTGGTGGAACGCGTCGACGAGGAACTTGAAGTCGTCGGGGGTGCCGAGGCGGGCGGTCGGGGCGTAGAAGCCGGTGACCTGGTAGCCCCAGGAACCGCCGAAGGGATGCTCGGCGACCGGCATGAACTCAACATGGGTGAAGCCCAGTTCGTTCACGTACGCAGGGAGTTCGACAGCGAGTTGACGGTACGTCAAGCCAGGTCGCCAGGAGGCGAGATGGACCTCGTAGACGGAGAAGGGCGCCTCGTGGACCGGGGTCTCCGTGCGCCGTGCGAGCCAGTCCTCGTCGCCCCACTCGTAGTGCGAGGCCGTCACGATGGATGCCGTGGCGGGCGGTACTTCCGTGCGACGTGCCATCGGGTCGGCCTTGAGGAAGCGCTCGCCACCCCGGGAGGTGATCTCGAACTTGTAGCGCGCGCCCTCGCCCACACCCGGCAGGAACAGCTCCCACACCCCGGACGAGCCGAGTGACCGCATGGGGAAAGCCGTCCCGTCCCAGGAGCTGAAGTCCCCGGCGACGCGCACTCCTTGGGCATTCGGCGCCCACACCGTGAAACGGGTGCCCGTCGCCCCGCCGTGCGTCATCGGCTCCGCGCCGAGCGCCTTCCACAGCTCCTCGTGCCGCCCCTCCCTGATGAGGTGCAGATCGAGGTCGCCGAGGGCGGGGAGGAAGCGGTACGGGTCGTCGGCCTCGTGCTCGTCGCCCTCGGTGTACGACACCAGCAGCGTGTACGCCGGGACTGCGTCGAACGGCAGCACTCCGGAGAAGAGGCCGCCCCCTTCCGAGGTGAGCGGGCTGTGGAAACCGTCGATCACGACGCTCACGGCACGGGCGTACGGACGCAGCGTCCGGAACGCGATCCCGCCGGGCACCGGGTGCGCGCCGAGCAGCGCGTGCGGGTCGTGGTGGGCGCCCGCGAGCAGGCGGTCGCGGTCGGCCGGGTCCAAGGAGGCGGATGCCATCGGCCAACCCGCGCCCAAGGGAACCGGAACGGTCGTGGGCGAGCCGCTCGTCTCCGGTGCGGTGGGTCCGGTCGGTTCGCCCGTCTCCGGGCCGGCGGTCGAAGGCGGACCGCCCGCCTCCTGAGGTGAAGTGTCGCGCAGGGCCACGGAGTTCAACCTCCTCGGACGGCGAGACGCTCGATCGCCGCCATGGGTACGGGAAGCCAGTCCGGACGGTGCCTGGCCTCGTACAGCACTTCGTAGACCGCGCGGTCCGTCTCGTAGGCGCGGAGCAGGGCGTGTTTGGCGCGGGGGTCCCAGCCGGCCCGGGCCGCATAGCCCGCGCAGTACGCCTCCCGGCAGCGGCGAGCCCACTCCGGGCGCCAGGGGCGGCGCTGCCGGGCCGCGTAGTCGAAGGAACGCAGCATGCCCGCGATGTCCCGCACCGGGGACTGCGCGCTGCGCCGCTCGGCCAACGGCTTGGACGGCTCGCCCTCGAAGTCGATGACGAACCAGTCGCGGCCCGCCCGCAGCACCTGCCCGAGATGCAGATCGCCGTGGATGCGCTGGGCGGGCGGCCCGGCATCGCGGCCGACGAGCCCGCCGAACGCGGTCCGCAGCCCCGGCACGAACGGCCGCAGCGCGGACACGGAATGCGCGGCGGCCTCCAGACGCTCGGTCATCGCAGCCGCCGTACGGTCGTTCTCGGCGAGGGGCCGGCCGTCGGCCGGAAAGGCCGCGGCCAGCGCGAGATGGACATCGGCGGTGGCCTGCCCCAACTCATAGGCCTCGGTGGTGAATTCGTCACCGTCGGCGAGTGCGCGCAGCGCGAGCGCCCAGCCGTCGGAGGCATCCGGAAGGAACGGCTGGAGCACACCGAGCGTCGCGGCCCGCGGCTCCGCCGTCCGGAACCACGCCACCGGCGCCGGGACCCGCTTGCAGCCCTGCGCGGCCAGCGCCCCCGGCAGCTCCAGATCCGGATTGACGCCCGGCTGGATGCGCCGGAACACCTTCAGAATGAACCGATCGCCGTACACCAGCGAGGAGTTGGACTGCTCGGCGTCCAGCAGCCGAGGCGAGAGTCCTGCGGGCACGGACGTCGACGGGTCCGCCTCGAAGTGCAGGGGACCCGCCGCACCAGGATGGCGCAGCCGCTCCAACAGCAGCTCCGCCGACCGAGGATCCTGCAGCGCGTCGTAGACCGCGAGCCCGGCCAACGGACCTTCCTGCACACGGCCGATGTAGGCACGAGCGAGGCGCGGGGAGACGTGTTCCCTTACGCCGAGCAGGAGTTGATAGCAATCGCCGGGCGGGGGAGCGCCACCCGGCGAGGGAACCGCCGTATGCGAGGCGTGGACCAGCAGATGAAGGCAGCCCGGGAAGAGTTCCGTCGTGGACAGCACATCGAGGTCGGCCACCGGCCGGTCCTTGCCGGCGAACCAGCGCTGCCCGGGCAGCCATTCGCGCAGCAGCCCGGCGAGCGTGGCCGGAGGCCTGTCGACGCCAGGGCTGCTCAGTCGGAGGGGTGCGGTCTTCGGCATGGTGACGCGTCCTTTCTCCGGCACATCCTCAAAGTCGTCGGCCGATGCGGGAAGCGGCTCGCGAGAGCCGGAACCAGTAGAAGCCGTGCCCCGCGAGCGTCAGCAGATACGGCAGTTCACCGATGGCAGGGAACCGCACCCCGCCGATCAGCTCCACGGGATGCAGGCCGTCGAACTCCCGCAGGTCCAGTTCCGTCGGCTGCGCGAACCGCGAGAAGTTGTGCACACACAGGACGAGATCGTCCTCGTACTCGCGCAGGAACGCGATCACCGCCGGGTTCGACGAGGGCAGTTCCGTGTACGAGCCGAGGCCGAACGCCGGGTTCTGCTTACGGATCTCGATCATGCGGCGGGTCCAGTGCAGCAGCGACGAGGGCGACGACATCGACGCCTCGACATTGGTGACTTGATAGCCGTAGACGGGATCCATGATGGTCGGCAGGAAGAGACGGCCCGGGTCGCAGGAGGAGAAGCCCGCGTTCCGGTCGGGCGTCCACTGCATGGGGGTGCGGACGGCGTCGCGGTCGCCGAGCCAGATGTTGTCGCCCATGCCGATCTCGTCGCCGTAGTAGAGGATCGGCGAGCCGGGGAGGGAGAGAAGCAGGGCTGTGAACAGTTCGATCTGGTTGCGGTCGTTGTCGAGCAGGGGGGCCAGGCGCCTGCGGATTCCGATGTTGGCGCGCATACGCGGGTCTTTGGCGTACTCGGCCCACATGTAGTCGCGTTCCTCGTCGGTGACCATTTCCAGGGTCAGCTCGTCGTGGTTGCGCAGGAAGATGCCCCACTGGCAACCCGAGGGAATGGCGGGGGTCTTGGCGAGGATTTCCGAGACGGGGTAGCGGGATTCGCGGCGTACGGCCATGAAGATGCGAGGCATCACGGGGAAGTGGAATGCCATGTGGCATTCGTCCCCGCCGCTCTGGTAGTCGCCGAAGTAGTCGACGACGTCCTCGGGCCACTGGTTCGCCTCCGCCAGCAGCACGGTGTCCGGATACATCGCGTCGATGTCTCGGCGGACGCGCTTCAGGAAGTCGTGACTGGCGGGCAGGTTCTCGCAGTTGGTGCCCTCGGACGCATAGAGATAGGGGACGGCATCGAGACGGAAGCCGTCGATGCCGAGGTCCAGCCAGAAGCGGAGGGCGGCCAGGATCTCTTCCTGGACGGCCGGGTTCTCGTAGTTGAGGTCCGGTTGGTGGGAGAAGAAGCGGTGCCAGAAGTACTGCTTGCGGACCGGGTCGAAGGTCCAGTTGGAGGCTTCGGTGTCGACGAAGATGATGCGGGCGTCGGGGTACTGCTTGTCGTCGTCGGCCCACATGTAGTAGTCGCCGTACGGCCCGTCGGGGTCTTTCCTGGACTCCTGGAACCACGGGTGCTGGTCGCTGGTGTGGTTCATGACGAAGTCGATGATGACCCGCATGCCCCGCTGGTGGGCGGAGTCGACGAACTCCACGAAGTCGGCCAGATCCCCGAACTCGGGGAGGACGGCGGTGTAGTCGGAGACGTCGTAACCGCCGTCGCGCAGCGGTGACTTGAAGAAGGGGGGCAGCCAGAGGCAGTCGACGCCGAGCCACTGGAGGTAGTCGAGTTTGGCGGTGATGCCCTTGAGGTCACCGACGCCGTCGCCGTTGCTGTCCTGGAAGGAGCGGACCAGGACCTCGTAGAAGACGGCGCGTTTGAACCACTCGGGGTCCCGGTCCTTGGCGGGAGTGTCCTCGAAGGTGTCGTGGACCGGTTCGTTGACTGTCATGAAGCTCTTGACCCTCCGCTCTGAGTGGACCGCCGGACGTGGAGCACGTGCGCGGGTGCCCGACCGGGTTCCAGGCGCACATAGTTGGTCCTGCCCCACTGATAGGACTCACCGGTCAGTTCGTCGTACACCGACATGGATTCGTTTGATTCCAGGCCGAGTTGCGGCATGTCCAACGAGACCGTGGCCTCCTGGGTGTGGTGCGGATCAAGGTTGACGACCACCAGAACCGTGTCCACGCCCGTGGTCTTGCTGTACGCGATCAGCGCGTCGTTGTCCGTCCGGTGAAAGCGGAGATTCCTGAGCTGGTGCAGCGAAGGGTGACGGCGCCGGATGTCGTTGAGCTTGCCCAGCAATGGCGCGATGCTACGTCCTTCTCGCTCGGCGGACTCCCAGTCGCGGGCGCGGAGTTGGTACTTCTCCGAGTCGAGATACTCCTCGCCGCCTGGCCGGAGAGGGGCGTTCTCACATAGTTCGTAGCCACTGTAGACACCCCATGTCGGGGAGAGCGTCGCGGCGAGCACCGCTCGTAGTTCGAAGGCGGGTCGGCCGCCGTCCTGGAGGAACTCGTGGAGGATGTCCGGGGTGTTCACGAAGAGGTTGGGCCGCATGTAGGCAGCCGCCTCGCCCGACAACTCGCTCAGGTACTCGGTGAGTTCGTCCTTCGTGTTGCGCCAGGTGAAGTAGGTGTACGACTGCTGGAACCCGACCTGCGCGAGGGTGTGCATCATCGCGGGGCGGGTGAAGGCCTCGGCCAGGAAGATGATGTCCGGGTCGGTGCCGTTGATGTCCGCGATCACCCGCTCCCAGAACATGACCGGCTTGGTGTGCGGGTTGTCGACGCGGAAGATCCGCACCCCGTGGTCCATCCAGTGCCGCAGCACCCGGACGGTCTCGGTGATCAGGCCGTCGAGGTCCCGGTCGAAGGCGATCGGGTAGATGTCCTGGTACTTCTTCGGCGGGTTCTCCGCGTACGCGATCGTCCCGTCCGGGCGGTGGTGGAACCACTCCGGGTGCTTGTCCACCCAGGGGTGGTCCGGCGAGCACTGGAGGGCGAAGTCGAGCGCGATCTCCATGCCCAGTTCGGCGGCCCGGGCGACGAACGCGTCGAAGTCCTCCAGGGTGCCCAGCTGGGGGTGGATCGCGTCGTGGCCGCCCTCCGGCGAACCGATCGCCCACGGGACGCCGACGTCCTCACGCCCCGCGGACAGGGTGTTGTTCGGCCCCTTGCGGAAGGTGCTCCCGATCGGATGGATCGGCGGCAGGTAGACGACGTCGAAGCCCATCGCGGCGATGCCGTCCAACCGCCGTGCGGCCGTACGGAACGTGCCGTGCGGGATCTCGACCGTCCCCTCGGAGCGCGGGAAGAACTCGTACCAGGCGCCGTACAACGCCCGTTCCCGCTCGACGAGAAGCGGCCGGGGCTCGGAGGCCGTCACCAACTCCCGCAACGGATATCGCTCCAACACCCCCTCCACCTCCGGCGTCAACGCGGCCACGAACCGTGTCCCCACCGGCAGCGTGTCGTCGCGCAGCGTCTCCGCGGCGGCCAGCACCGTGGCGCGGGCCGGTACGTCCGGCACTCCGGTGGCGGCTCGGGCGTACAGCTCCGCGCCCTCCTCCAGCATCAGGCCGATGTCGATGCCGGCCGGGATCTTGATGCGGGCCGCCCGGCGCCAGGTCGCGATGGGGTCGCCCCAGGCCTCCACGACGTAGGACCAGCGGCCTGTCGTGGTCGGGGTGACCTCGGCGCCCCAGCGGTCGCTGCCTGGGGCGAGTTCGCGCATCGGGGTCCATGGACCCGGGCGGCCGTCCGGGTCGTAGAGGACGACGTTGGCGCCGATCGTGTCGTGGCCCTCGCGGAACACGGTGGCGGTGACCTCGAACGTCTCGCCGACCACCGCCTTCGCGGGGCGCGCGCCGCTCTCCACGGCTGGGCGTACGTCACGTACCGGAATGCGGCCGATGGCTGCCGGGGTCGCGTTCATGGGTCTCACCTCCGTCGTGCCGGAGGCCGGGCTGTTCGCCCGGCCGTGGGTGCGAGCTGCGCCGGAAGGGGGACTACCTTCCCGCCGGGGAACGCCGGTCGACGGCGACGGGCGGCCCGCGGTGCACGACGGTCGTCGTACGGGGGCGGGCGTTCTGCTCCTGTTGGTACGTGCCCTGGCTGCCGCGCAGATAGCGTTCGGCGGCTTCCGCGGCCTCGCGCGCGCAGCGTTCGCCCATCAGCACGCACAAGGTGTAGCCCGAGTCCTCGAAGGTGGCCCGCACCGTCCGGTCGCCCGGCGACGCGAGCATCACGCGTTCCCACGCCCGATAGCGCCGCAGTTGGCGGGCGACTTCGGCTTTGGCGGGTAGCAGCATGGCGCTGTTCACCTTTCGCCTCGGCGGACCGCGGTTCCCGACCGTCGGGTGGCGGCCGTGCCCGGAGCGTCATGGCTCCGTCACGGCAGTCGAGGCTTTCACTCATGGTGCACAGGTGATGACCAAGCGTCTTGTTGGTTCTTCAACTACCTCACTCGTCGCTCGTGTTGCACGAATGGCCTAGCGCTCGCACTCTGGAGCTGACTCAGAAGCGATCAGTGCTCACGCTTCGTGTTCGGGGCCGGGCCCCGCAGGGGCAGAGGTGAAGTGAAAGCTTCGCCGGTGAGGAGCCAACGAAGATGAAGACCGCAGTGCCGTGCTACTACCACCTCGATGTGGACGTCAGTCCGGAACGGGTCGGGCAGGTCAGGCGCATCCTGGCCGCCCACCTCCGGCTGTGGGACCTGGAGATCCTCGTGGAGCCCGTCTGTCGCGGCGCCGAGCTGCTGCTGCGGGCCATCGACGAGCACGCCACGGACAAGCAGACGTCCATAGAGCTGTGGTGGAACGGCCAGCACCTGATCACCGCCATCGGCGACAACGACCGCGATCTGCGCCCGGACCAGGACCTGCGCGCCTGCCTCGCCCGGATCGCCGCGATGAGCGACGGCTGGGGCTGCTGCGCCACCGACACCGGAAGCAAGGTCATCTGGTTCTCGCAGCGCGCCCGCAGCGGCGAACGCGTCCCGCGCGTCCCCAGGACGCCCGCGCCGCGCCTGCGGGAGACGCTCCAACTTCCCCGCGAGGTACCGGCCGCCCTGCCGGCCCGCCCGACGCACGGGGTCCTGGAGGACGCCAAGTGACCGCGCGCCCGTCCCGGAAAGGGGTGCCCGTCTGGAACGGGCACCCCTTTCCCTTGGGGGCCGCATACGACGGGACGGGCACCAACTTCGCCCTGTTCAGCGAGGTCGCCGAACGCGTCGACCTCGTCCTCGTGGGCGACGACGGCCGACACCACGACATCCGCCTCACCGAGGCCGACGGCTTCGTGTGGCACTGCTATCTGCCGGGCGTCGGGCCGGGACAGCGCTACGGCTACCGGGTGCACGGTCCGTGGGCTCCGGCCGCCGGACACCGCTGCAACCCGGCGAAGCTGCTCCTCGACCCGTACGCCAGGGCGGTGGACGGACAGATCGACAACGACCCCTCACTGTACGAACGTTCGGCCGGCCCGGCACCTGGTGACAGCGCCGGGCACGGCATGCTCGGCGTGGTCACCGACCCGGCCTTCGACTGGGGCGACGACCGGCCGCCCCGACGCTCGTACGCCGACACCGTGATCTACGAGGCGCATGTGAAGGGGCTGACCCGCACCCACCCGGAAGTCCCCGAGGAACTCCGCGGGACGTACGCGGGACTCGCGCACCCGGCCGTCGTCGGGCATCTCGTCCAACTCGGGGTGACCGCCGTCGAGTTGATGCCGGTGCACCAGTTCGTGCAGGACGGGGTGCTCCAGGACCGCGGCCTGTCCAACTACTGGGGCTACAACACCATCGGCTTCTTCGCGCCCCACAACGCCTACGCCGCGCACCGTGAACGCGGGCGGCAGGTCACCGAGTTCAAGTCGATGGTGAAGGCGCTGCACGCCGCCGGGCTCGAAGTCATCCTCGACGTGGTCTACAACCACACCGCCGAAGGCAACGAGAAGGGCCCCACCCTGTCCTTCCGCGGCATCGACAACGCCTCCTACTACCGTCTGGTGGACGGCGATTGGGGCCACTACTACGACACGACGGGCACCGGCAACAGCCTGCTGATGCGGCACCCCTACGTCCTTCAGCTGATCATGGACTCGCTGCGCTACTGGGTCACCGAGATGCACGTCGACGGCTTCCGCTTCGACCTCGCGGCCACGCTGGCCCGGCAGTTCCACGAGGTGGACCGGCTGTCGGCCTTCTTCGACCTCATCCAGCAGGACCCGGTGATCAGCCGCGTCAAACTCATCGCCGAACCGTGGGACGTGGGCGAGGGTGGCTACCAGGTGGGCAACTTCCCGCCGCTGTGGTCGGAGTGGAACGGCAAGTACCGGGACGCCGTACGGGACTTCTGGCGGGGCGGCGAGCACACGCTCGGCGAGTTCGCGTCCCGGCTCACCGGGTCCTCCGACCTGTACCAGCACAGTCGGCGCCGACCGCGCGCCAGCGTCAACTTCGTCACCGCGCACGACGGGTTCACCCTGCGCGACCTGGTCTCGTACAACGACAAGCGCAACGAGGCCAACGGGGAAGGGAATCGGGACGGTGAGAGCACCAACCGGTCCTGGAACTGCGGAGTCGAGGGGGAGACGGACGATCCCGCCGTGCTGGAGCTGCGTGCGCGTCAGCAGCGCAACTTCCTTGCCACGCTGCTCTTTTCGCAGGGCATCCCGATGCTGAGCCACGGCGACGAACTGGGCCGTACGCAGGGCGGCAACAACAACGCCTACTGCCAGGACAACGAAGTCTCCTGGATCGACTGGGAGTTGAGCGCCGAGCAGCGTGAACTCGCCGACTTCACGCGGTATGTCATCGGGCTGCGCGCCGCGCATCCGGTGCTGAGGCGCCGCCGGTTCTTCCGGGGCGAGACCGCCGTGCACGCCGGACAGCCGCTGCCCGACCTGGTGTGGCTGCTGCCCGACGCGCGCGAGATGGCCGACCTGGACTGGCAGCGCTCCGACGCGCACTGCGTGGGCGTGTTCCTCAACGGCGACGCCATCGCCGAACGCGACCCGCACGGCGGGCCCGTCGTCGACGACTCGTTCCTGCTCCTGCTCAACAGCTACTGGGAGCCCGTCGACTTCCGTCTCCCCGACGTCACCTACGGCGAGCGCTGGACGACCCTGATCGACACCGCCGAGCCGCAGGGCACCCCGGACGAGACGGAACACAAGGCCGGCACCGAGATGGCCGTAGCGGCGCGCAGTCTGGTGTTGCTGTCGCGGCCCGCCAGGCAGGGCGGCGAGGTCAGGGGGCGTCGCGCGAGGTGACCGTGAAGCGGGCGCCGTCGGGGTCGCGCAGGACGGCCTCGGTGCGGTTCTCCCGCAGGACACTCCCGCCGTACGTCTCCGTGGCCCGTGCGCACGACCTGATGTCCGAGACCGCGAAGTGGACCTGCCAGTGCGGCCGGACCGTCGGGTCGGGGGCCGCCTCCAACGCGCCCGACTCGATGCGGGCCACGACGTTCCCGCCGCTGCGCAGGACGACCTCGCCGCCCTCGTACTGGACCTCGCAGCTCGCCGGGTCCGCCGAGGCCCAGTCGAGGACCTCGCCGTAGAAGATCGCCGCGTCGAAGGCGTCGCGGGTGCGGAGCCGGACGAAGGCCGGGGCCGAGCGGCGCCAGGTCTCCCAGCCGCGCACGAGGTCGCCCTCCCAGACCCCGAAGGTCGCGCCGTCCCGGTCGCCGAGCAGGGCCGCGCGGCCCGGCGGGAAGGAGAGCGGTCCCACGGCGACCGTGCCGCCGCGCTCCCGGACCCGGGCCGCAGCCACATCCGCGTCGGGTACGGCGAAGTACGGCGTCCAGGCCACCGCGACCTGCCACATGGAGGCGACCGCGGCCAGGCCGGCCACCGGAGTGTCGTTCGCCGTGGCGATCCGGAAGCGGTCGCCGAGGCTGGCCGAGCGCCACTTCCAGCCGAACACGGCCTCGTAGAACGCCTCCGTGGTCTCCACGTCACGGCTCGTGAGACTCACCCAGCAGGGGGCGCCGAACACCGAACGCGTGGAGACGGCGTCCGGCTCACCGGGGGACGGATTCCAGTCGTGGTTCATGGCAGTCGCGTTCCGATCTCGTGGACCGGCGGCCACCGGTCTCCACCCAGTGTCCAACCGGAAGCGGTCCCGCTGCCTCCCGAGCACGGGTCTTGACCATCCTTTTGGGTTAGTTACCTCTGCTAAAGAGGTAATCTCCGCATGTGGAGACGGAGAACTTCCCGGAAGAGCTGGCCGACGCGCTCGTCGGTGTCCAGCGGCTGATCCGCAGGCGACTGCGCAGCGAGATGACCATGCCGCGACTGCGCGGCGCCGAGGTGGAGCTGCTGCGCCTGGTCGAGGTCCGGCCCGGAATCGGCATCTCGGACGCGGCCAAGGAGCTGTTCCTCGCGAGCAACTCGGTGTCGACGCTCGTCAACCAGCTCGTCCGGGACGGCTTCATGATCCGCGAGACGGACCCCGCCGACCGGCGTGCCGCCCGCCTCCAGCTCACCGAGACGGCCAAGACCCGCCTCGGCGACTGGCACGCACGGCGCGCGGCCCTCGTACGAGGACAGGTGGACCGTCTCGACCAGGCGGACCGGGACGCGCTGCGCGCGGCGATCCCGGCCCTGCTCCAACTGGCCGTCAATCTGCACGAGGAGGCCGAGGAGTCATGACGACGCACACCGACACCGCCACCGGGCGGTCCGCGGCCGTCAGCTGCACCCGGCTCGCCTATTCCTTCGGCGAGACGACCGCGGTGGACGGGCTCGACCTGTCCGTGGGGGAGGGCGAGGTCTTCGGACTGCTCGGCCCCAACGGCGCCGGAAAAACCACGGCCATCCGCTGTATCACCACCCTCCTGCCGGTCCCGGCGGGCATGGTCCACGTCTTCGGCCACGACACGGCCAAGGAGCAGATGTCCGTACGGCGGATGCTCGGCTACGTCCCGCAGCAACTGTCCGCCGACAGCGGGCTCACCGGCCGCGAGAACGTCGCTCTCTTCGCCCGCGTCTTCGACGTCCCGCGCAAAGAACGCGCCGCACGCGTCGCCCAGGCGCTGCGCGCGGTCGACCTCACCGACGCCGCCGACCGGCTCGCCAACACCTACTCCGGCGGCATGGTCCGCCGCCTCGAACTCGCGCAGGCCCTGGTCAGCGCGCCCCGCCTGCTCATCCTCGACGAGCCCACCATCGGCCTCGACCCGATCGCCCGCACCAGCGTGTGGGAGCACATCAACGCCGTGCGCGAGGCCACCGGCATGACCGTCCTGGTCACCACCCACTACATGGACGAGGCCGACCAGTACTGCGACCGCGTCGGCCTGATGCACCGCGGCCGGATCCGCGCCCTGGGCACCCCGGAGCAGCTCCGCGAGGGCCTCGGCGAACGCCGGCGCGCCGACGGAGCGCCCGCCACCGATCCGCTGCCCACTCTCGAAGACGTCTTCCGGGACATGGCCGGCAGCGGTCTCGAAGACCAGTCAGGAGGTTTCCGCGATGTCCGAAGCACCCGCCGCACCGCGAACCGCGTCGGCTGACCCCGCCGTTGAGAACGACCTGAACCTTCTCCTGACCCCGCCCCAACCCCGGGCAGGCTGGCGACTGATACCCGCCCGCGTCATCGCGATGTGCGCGGTCGAACTCCAGAAACTCCGCCACGACCGCACCGAGTTGTACACCCGCGCCGTCCAACCCGCCCTGTGGCTGCTGATCTTCGGCCAGACCTTCACCCGCATCAAGGCGATACCCACCGGCGGCATCCCCTACATCGACTACCTGGCCCCGGGCATCATCGCCCAGTCCGCGATGTTCATCGCCATCTTCTACGGCATCCAGATCATCTGGGAACGCGACGCGGGCATCCTCAACAAGCTCCTCGTCACCCCCACCCCGCGCTCGGCACTGATCACCGGCAAGGCCTTCGCGGCCGGTGTGAAGTCGCTGATCCAGGCCGTCGTCGTGGTGGCCATCGCGGCGATCCTCGGAGTGGCGCTGACCTGGAACCCGCTGAAGCTGATCGGCGTCGGGGCGATCGTCATCCTCGGCTCGGCCTTCTTCTCGTGCCTGTCGATGACCATCGCCGGCATCGTGCTCAGCAGGGACCGGCTGATGGGTTTCGGGCAGGCGATCACCATGCCGCTGTTCTTCGGATCGAACGCCCTCTACCCGGTGGCGATCATGCCGGGCTGGCTCCAGGCGGTGAGCAAGGCGAACCCTCTGAGCTACGAAGTGGACGCCCTGCGCGGGCTGCTGCTCGGCACCCCGGCCCATCTGGGCACCGACTTCGCCGTCCTGCTGGTGGCCGCCGCACTGGGTATCGCCGCCGCGTCCTCCCTGCTGGGACGGCTGGCCCGCTGATCTTGCCGGGGACGTGATGTGCGGCACGCCCGCGACTGCGGTTCGGCGGCCGGAACGCGGATTCTTCCTGCGCACGGCTTGATCAGTGATCAAGCGGACGAAAACGCTGGCCACAGCGCATTCTGCTCATTTGACAGTGCGCTGAGCACACAGATAGGAAGCAGCTCTCTGAGGTCGAGAGGGTGCACTGTGTACGAGCCGAACGTGGTCGGGGACTGGCACGAGTACGACGAACATGCCGGTCTGCGTGTCCGCGTCCACAGCCTGGCCGCCGCCGAGCCGCCACGCGGACGCGACGACGCCGCCGAGGGGCTGACCTACTTCACGCTCCGTGTCACCGTCGAGAACCGCGGCGCGCGGCACTACGGCATCCACCTGGAGGACGGCCAGATCGACGTCAGGGTCGGCCCGGACGGCGAGAGCGCCTTCATCGACTGGCGCAGCTCGCAGTTCATCGAGGGCTTCGACGTCCATCCGCTGCGCCGCGCCACCGCCGTCGTGTACGCGGCCGGTCCCGAGGCCTCCCTGACGCAGGTGGACGTGCAGGTCCAGCTGCGGGTCGAGGAGGAGTGGACCGACCGGCGCCTGTGGGCGGGCGGCATCGGGCTGTGCGAGGAGACCGTCGCCACCTGTGCCGGGCGGGACGGCCTGGCACACCAGGTGAGCAACTTCCTCAGGGACCAGGCGGAACCCGGCACCCCCTGAGACTCCCGGGTCAGTGCGGGATGCCGTCGATGATCTCCCGGGCACCCTGCCGCAGCAGCGCCACCGCCACCGACGTGCCGAGCGTCGCCGGGTCCAGTCGGCCCGCCCACTCGTGGGCGTTGAGCCGGGTCTTGCCGTCCGGGGTGAACACACAGGCGCGCAGCGACAGTTCACCGCTCCGGTCCACCTGCGCGTACCCGGAGATCGGGCTGTTGCAGTGCCCCTGGAGGACGTGCAGGAACATGCGCTCCGCGGTCGCCTCGCGATGCGTCTCCGGGTGACCGAGCGCGCTGACCGTGTCGATGACGTCGGTGTCGCCCTCGCGGCACTGCAGGGCGAGGATGCCCGCGCCGATCGGCGGCATCATCACCTCGGGGGACAGCACCTCGCTGATCACGTCGCGCCGGTCGATGCGGTCCAGGCCGGACATCGCGACCAGCAGCGCGTCGGCCTCACCCGCCGCCAGTTTCTCCAGCCGCCGGTTGACGTTGCCGCGGAACGGTACGCACTCCAACTCCGGGTGCGTGGCGGCGAGTTGCGCGACCCGCCGGACCGACGAGGTGCCGATCCGCGTCCCGGCCGGCAGCTCGTCGAGGGTCAGCCCGCCCGGGTGGACCAGGGCGTCGCGGATGTCGTCGCGCTTCAGGAACGCGGCGAACGTCGTACCGGCGGGCAGCGGACGGTCGGCGGGCACGTCCTTCACGCAGTGCACGGCGAGATCCGCCTCACCGGCGAGCAGCGCGGCGTCCACCTCCTTGGTGAACGCCCCCTTGCCCTCGACCAGGGCCAGATCGCCCATCCACTTGTCACCGGTCGTCTTCACCGGCACGACTTCGGTGCGCACGTGCGGATGAAGGACGGCCAACTCGGCGCGTACACGCTCCACTTGGGCCAGCGCCATGGGCGAGTCGCGGGAGACGATACGGATCAGTTCGGGCACGGACATGCGGACACGATAGACCGTCCGGCACGGCGCCGTTGACCGATGTGCGTACCTGGCAACACGTTCAGGCCTGCCCTCGGACAAGGGGCACGCTGATCTCCACGGCCCGCAGAGCGGCGGCGAGAGCCTGCTCGTCCCCGACATCCAGGGCCGTGTCCGTCAACTTGATCACGTGCTCGTCCCCATGCTCCAGGGCCCGCTCCATCACCTCTTCGGCCGAGAGCCGCACGGGCGGAACGTAGTCGATCGCCTCCTTCGGGGCGTACATCGCGGTGACCGCCGCGGACGCCGTCCACGCCGCGTGCAGGCTCGGTGCCCACAGCTCGCGGGGGAGCGCGTCCAGGGCGCGCAGGACGGCGTTGGGGGCCGTTGCCGCGTGCACCAGCATGGTCGGCTCGCCGTGACCGTGGGTGGCATAGCGATGGGTGGCGGCGCGCACCAGCTCGGTGAGCCGCTCCCGCGCCGCGTCCGGCTCGGTCACCTCACCCGCCCAGACGGGCAGTTGACGTACGGCGTCCAGCCGGGCCCGGAAGCCGACCACCCCTCCGGCGATCGGCGGCACGGCGTCGAGGGCACCGGCGGCGGTGGGACCGGCGGGCAACGCCGCGATGCCGGCCACAGGTTGGTGCCGCGCCGCCCAATAACCCAGCCCGTGGGCGAGTTCGGTACGACGGGGCTCGTTCTCGTCCACGCCGAGGGCCCGTACGGCATGCCCGACGCGGATGACCGGATGCGTCGCTCCCGCAGCGATCCCGGGCAGCAGCCGCGGCCACCACACGGCGAGCACGTCCTGCCAGGGCCGTTCGGCGAGGGCCCGCGAGAAGTAGCCGATCCAGTCGGCGGCCCGGCGTGAATCGCCCAGCGCGGCAGGCCAGTTGGCGTCCGTCACGGGAGCCACCGGATCGGGGAAGTCCTCCAGCTTGTCCCGGTAGAGGTCGAGCCAGCGGTGGACGGCCCCCGCCTGCCCGTGTGCGGCGAGCGCCTCGGCGACCATCGGGGCGTGGTTGCTGAGCCACCCCTCGCGCTCGGGTCCGGTGGAGTGCAGCCGTTCGAATGCCTCTTCCAACGTTCCGCTCGTGTCCATGCCCAACACGCTAGGCGCGGGGCTGCGTCCGCAGAACAGACCGGAGGAGGAAGAGGCACCCACCTCCGGACCTAGTCCCGAGGACCGAAGCGGGCCGGGCGCGGGGCTGTGTCGTTTTGCGGCTCCGCCGCATGGGCGCAAGCAGCCACGATGACGCGGCAGCCGCCCGCGGACCGAGGCGGCCCAGGTGAAGCCGGCCGCGCCTCGGCAAATCCCTGGACCATAAGGGGCGCGGGGAACTGCGCGACCAGCCACAACGGCGCGGCACCCGAACGGCGACCCATCAGGGCCCCGCGGCGGAGCCGCACATCACCCCCCAACCAGTGGATCGCTCACTCCGCCAGCACGATCGAAATCACCTGCCGCCCCCGCCCGCCCGCGGCCACGACCGGTGAGCCCGGCGCCCCGTCGACCGTGCACGACTGCACCCGGCTCCCGCCCCCGCTCAGCGTCACGTCGAGCGTCATGCCCCGGTACGGCAGCCCGCGCAGACTCACCGCCCCCCAGTTCGCCGGCAGACACGGGCTCAGCCGCAGGGCGTCGTCCGTGAGCGTCAGGCCGAACAGGCCGTCGTGGACCAGGCGCAGATAGGCCGTCGCCGACCAGGTCTGGTCGGGCTGGGACACGAAGTGGTCGGCGTGTCCGCTGCTGCCGCCCTGCCAGCCGCCGTCCACGGTGCCGGTCGCGGAGTCGTACAGCTCGTAGAAGCCGCCGCTCGCGGTGATCAGTCCGGCGAGGGTGTCGACGGCGAGGGCGAACGGCTCGGTGCGGCCCGCGTCGGCCGCGGCCTGGCCGTACAGCCCGTGGACCATCGGCCAGACCATCACGTTGTGCCGTCCCGGATGCCGGTCGTCGAAGCGCGGGAAGTGCGGCCAGACGTTGACGATGCCGTACGGCTGCCAGTGCGTGGAGTCGAGGATCCGGCCGGCGCGTTGGCCGTCGGCGACACCGAGGAGGATCGCGAGGGCCAGTCCCGCGCCCTCCTGCGAGGTGTCGACGTGTCCGGCATGGGTGCCCTCGCCGTGCACGAGATAGGCGTAGGTGCCGGCGTCCGCGCGCCACAGGTGGTGGTCGATCGCCGTGCGCAGGTGCTCCGCGTCCGAGCGGAACGAGGCGGCCTGCACCGGGTGGCCGAGGGCCTCGGACATGGCTGCGAGGGCGAGATGGGCGCCGTAGTAGAGGCAGTTGGTCGACAGGCACATCAGCTTGTCGGTGTGCGGGTGGTCGAGGACGAAGGAGGAGTGGACGGACGTCGAGGCGGGCGGGCTCGGGTAGCCGGAGATGCCGTCGTTCATGAAGCCCGGCCCTTCGAAGAGGCCGAACGACGGGTTGAAGTGCTCGGCCCGGCGCGCTGCGAGGGTGTGCGCGGAGGTGTCGTAGGCCTGGGTGAGGAAGTGCCGGTCGCCGGTGACCAGGTAGTGGTGGTGGGCGGCCAGGACCCACACGATCTGGTCCCACCACTGGTTGTCCTGCTGGACGACGAGCCCGCCCTGCTCGCGGTCGACCACGGACCACAGGGTGTTGCGGCCGACGTCCGGCGCCAGCAGGCTGACCCCGCTCCACGCGTTGACGGCCGCGTCCCGTGTCCAGCGCTGCGGCGCGGGATAGCCGCCGCCCGCCCGGACGACGGTGCCGGGCGGGTAGCTGAGCAGGCCCGCCTTGTCGTACACCGAGCGGTCGGCGCCGATGGTGTTGGCGCCGGACACGGATCCGAGCGCGGACGCGTAGACGCTGCCGAGGCGGCGTTGGACGGCCTGGTCGTCGAAATCGAGGGTGGGCATGGTGTATCCGTTCCCGGGTGCCGGGCCCTGCGCACCCGCCGGGATGGCCGTCGCCCCGGCGATACCCAGGGCGATGAGCAGAGCCCTGCGCGAGATCCCGCGTTCAGCTGCCACGTTCCGTCCTCTCGGCTCCCGGGGTCGAGATGACTCCGGGAGCCCTGAGAACGATGGTGCCCCCTGGACGGTTCGGTCAGGCGGCCGGGTCGAACGTGATTCCGGACGGCTCGGCCGACGTGAGGTGTGCCACGAAGTTCGCGTCCTTGAGTCCGAAGTTGGCGCTGCCGAAGTCGTAGGCGCTCAACTTGTCGCGCAGGCCCGCCGGGTAGCCGTTCCAGCCGACGAGCGGCGGGTACTGCCAGGTGTGCTTGTCGTTCTCCGGCGGCTCGTCATTGGCGTTCGCGAGGCGGAAGTCGTGCGTGCCGATGCCGTCCTTGTGGTAGACGATCTTGGCGTGCGTGCCGTCGAAGCGGACGTCGGACGCCGCGTGCACGGTGAACGAACCGTGGTTGGACGTCGACACGTACTGGATCGTGCCGTTCTGCACCCACACCACGACGTGTTCCCAGTCGTTGCGGTGCCCGCCGATGCTGGAGTTGGCGACGGCCTGGTCCTTCTCGAAGTACAGGCCGTACATGTACGCGCACCAGCCGTTGTTGCACTTGTAGCGCGAGTAGCTGTTGGTGTTGTCGAGGTCCGAGGCGTCATGGCACTCGCCGCTGAGCGAACCCGTCGGGTTGAGACCGCCGTTGATCGTCCCGTCGGGGCCGATCGCCGGCGTCGGGTAGCAGCCGTCCGTGTCGTAGTCGAAGGCGGGCAGATACGTCTGCTCCGCCGCTTCGGCGTTCGCGGGCAGCGCCGTGGGCGGGGCGGCGAAGGCGGCGCTGGGAAAGGCGATGACCAGGGCGGCGGCACCGCCGAGACCGGCGAACCACCTTGTACGGCGGGTTCGGGACTTCGGGGACGACAATGCGTCCTCCTCTCGGGCGCAGCCCGACGGCTGTGGGGGGAAAGGGCTTTCATGGTGCCGACTTTCCATGTACGCGCCAAGGGGGTGGGGTGTCACTCCGGTAACGGATCACCCAATACTTGATCTACGCAACTTCCTCAGTTCTCCGGCATGTCCTCCGGTACGTCCGCCGCCGACTCCTCCGGCGCGAGGTCCGGCCGCAGCCGCAGCCAGGACGGCTGGCGCAGCATCCCGGCCCGGGTACGGGTGCTGTAACGGACCTCGCCGACCAGCCGGGGCACCACCCAGCGGGCCTCGGCCACCGGCGGCACCGGATCGAAGGGGCACACGTCGGTCCCGGCGGCCCGCAGCAGTACGGCGAGTTCGGCGCGCTCGGCCTCGCTCCAGCCGGTGCCCACATTGCCGACGTACCGCAGCCGCCCCGCCGCGCGCTGCCCCACCAGCACCGCGCCCGGCAGGCCCGTGAGGCGCCCCTTGCCGGGCACCCAGCCGCCGACCAGCACGTCCTCGCTGCGCAGGTTGCGGATCTTGATCCAGGCGCGGGAACGCACCCCGGGCTCGTACACCGAGTCCAGCCGCTTGCAGACCAGGCCCTCCAGTCCGTGCTCGCGGGTTGCCCGCAGCGCCTCGGCGCCATGTCCGGTGAGTGCGGCGGGAGTCGACCAGTACGGGCCGTCCAGACCGAGCTGTTCCAGCGCGGCGCGTCGGCGGGCGTACGGGAGGGCGAGGAGCGGCCGTCCGAGGTGGGGAATGTCGAACAGCACGAGATGAACGGGCGTGTCGGCGGCTCGGCGTGCCGCCAGCGCGGGCGACCGGGCCAGGCCCATCCGGCCCTGCAGCAACTGGAAGTCGGCGCGCCCCTGTTCGTCCAGGGCCAGCACCTCGCCGTCCAGGATCGCCGCAGTGGTGCCCAACTCGCCGCCCAGGGGCCGCAGTTCGGGATAGGCGCCGGTGATGTCCTCGCCGGAGCGGGCGAGCAGCCGCACACTGCCGTCGCCGGGGAGGTACGCCAGCACACGCTGGCCGTCCTGCTTGGTCTCGTAGGCCCACTGGGAGTCGTGCGCGGCGGGCGGGAGAGCGCCGGGGGTGGCGAGCATGGGTGGGATGTGGGGGAGGGGCGGTGGTGGGGTCACGGCAGAGATGTCGACGAGGTCGGGCGGTGGCACGCGTGGTTCGGGGCGGGTTCGCCTGAACGGCCGCGATCCCCATGGGTGGCCGTCGGCTCAGAACTCGGGGACGGGTGTGGGCGGTGCCTGCACCAGCCCCGTCTGGTAGGCCATCACGACGAGTTGGGCGCGGTCGCGGGCGTCGAGTTTTGTCATGGCGCGGTGCACGTGGGTGCGTACGGTCAGCGGGCTGACGTACAGCTTCTCGGCGATCTCGTCGTTGGAGTGGCCCTCGGCGGCCATGGCCATGATCTCGCGCTCCCGGGCGGTGAGGAGGCCGAGCCGCTCGGGCGCGGCCAGCCGGGCGCCCTGTGCGGGCGTGGCCAGGAAGCGGGTGATCAGGGTGCGGGTGGCGAGTGGGGAGAGGAGCGACTCGCCGGAGGCGACGGTGCGGATGCCGGACAGCAGGGCCTCGGCGGTGACGTCCTTGCCGAGGAAGCCGCTCGCGCCCGCCCGCAGTGCCTGCGCCACGTACTCGTCGATCTCGAAGGTGGTCAGGATGAGGACGCGCGTGTCGGACAGCGCCGGGTCGGCGCAGATGGCGGTCGTGGCGGTCAGGCCGTCGGTGCCGGGCATGCGGATGTCCATCAGGACGAGGTCGGGGCGGTGTTCACCGGCCAGCAGGATCGCCTCGGCGCCGTCGGCCGCCTCGGCGACCACCTCCATGTCCTCGCAGGTGTCGATCAGGATCCGGAAGGTGGCCCGCAGGAGGGCCTGGTCGTCGGCGAGCAGTACGCGGATGGTCATGGGGTTCTTTCTTGCGGTTGCGGGGCGCTGGGGTACAGCGGCAGATCGGTGGTGACTTCGAAGCCGCCCTCGACACGGTGCCCGGCCCGGAGGGCGCCGCCGACCGACCGGGCGCGCTCGCGCATCCCGATCAGGCCGAAGCCGTGGCCCGGGGTGGGGGCAGGGGTCGGGTTGACCGCCGGCGCCGTGCTCGCCCCGTCGTCGGTCACGGTGACGGTCAGCCGGTCGTAGGCGTAGCGCAGCCGCACGTGCGCCGACCGGGTCGTGGCGTGCTTGCTGACATTGGTGAGGGCCTCCTGCACGATCCGGTACGCCGTCAGGTCCACCCCGGGTGAGAGCGGGCGCTTCTCGCCCTCCGTCGTCACGGTGACCGTGAGACCGGCGGCTGCGAACGCGCCGGTGAGTTCGGCGAGTTGGGCCAGCCCGGGGCTCGGGGCGAGAGGTGTGCCGGGGTCGTCGGACTGGCGCAGCAGACCGACCGTGCCCTTCATCTCGCACAGTGCGGAGGACGTCGTACCGGCGAGTTCCGTCAGGATCCTCTGCACATGGTCGGGGTGCGTGCGCGCGAGGTGGGCCGCGGTACCGACCTGGGCGTGGGCCAGGGCCAGATGGTGGGCGACGACATCGTGCAACTCCCGGGCGATACGCATCCGTTCCTCGGCCACCCGGTGCCGTGCCTCCTCCTCCCGGCTGCGCTCGGCGTACTCGGCCCGCGCCTGCACCGCCTCCAGATAGGCGTCCCGCAGCCGGACCGCGTTCCCGGCGACGACCGGCAACAGCAGCCAGGCCGCCGGGCCGACGGTCCTGAACGGCCAGGGGTGATGCGCCGGGTCCACCGCCGTGGCCGTGGTCACCACCAGCACGACCGAGGCGAAGAAGTAGCGGCGGGCCGTTCCGCGACCGGTGTGAACGGCCAGCCGGTACAGGGCCAGCATCAGCGGCCCCAGCATCAGCGGGGTGAGCAGGTGGCCCAGCGCGCCGGCCCATGCGGCGGCCGACGCCGTGACCGTGACGACCGTACGAGGACGGCTCCGCTGCCAGAACAGGGCCGCGCAGGACACCGCGGCGAGCGCGATCGTGGGGCCCACCGCGTCCGGCCGGGGACCGTCGGGGATGCCCAGCTCGCTGCCGAAGAGGAACATGGCGAACAGCAGGACGGCCGACATGGTGTCGACGGTGCGGATGTGCTCGTCCGCGTAGCGCTGCCAGCTGTCGTTCATGGTTGTCTCCGATGAGGCCCGGTCAATCGAGGGAAGTGGCCACGGGACCGAGTACTCCACATCTGCGGCTGCTCTCGGGGACCGCCCCAGACTCCCGTGCGGACCCCCGTCCCGTCGTCGTACGGCTGCCGACAATCGCGACTACTGAGAACGCGGTACGCACCGCAGGTCGTGTCATCCCTGAGTACGACCGGCGGTGCGCGTGTCACACGTTCTGCAGATACGCCAGCACGGCCAGCACCCGGCGGTGCCCGCTGTCGCTCGGCGGCAGGCTCAGCTTCAGGAACACGTTGCCGATGTGCTTGCTGACCGCGCGTTCCGTGACGACCAGGGTCTTGGCGATCGTCGTGTTGTCGTGGCCCTCCGCCATCAGCTTCAGCACCTCGCGCTCGCGCGGGGTCAGCGAGTCCAGCGGTGAGTTACGGCGCCGGGTGAGCAGCTCGGTCACCACCTCGGGGTCGAGCGCCGTACCGCCGGCGGCCACCCGGTCCAGCGCGTCGAGGAACTCGTCCACGCGCCCGATCCGGTCCTTGAGGAGATAGCCGACCCCGCTCGCCCCGACCCCCAACAGCTCGGCGGCGTACGACTCCTCGACGTACTGCGACAGCACCAGCACCGGCAGCCCCGGGATGCGCTCTCGCGCTTCGAGCGCGGCCCGCAGGCCCTCGTCGCGGAAGCCCGGCGGCATTCGCACGTCGAGCACGGCCACGTCCGGCCGGTGTTGGAGCAGCGCGGGCAGCACCTCGGGTCCGCTGCCGACGACGGCCACCACCTCGTGCCCCGCTGATGTCAACAGGAGGACCAGACCCTCCCTGAGCAGGGCGTTGTCCTCGGCGAGCAGCACTCTCACGACAGTTCCGCCTCAACTACGCTCACCAGACGCACGGCAGCTCCACTTCGATCACGGTAGGTCCCCCCACGGGGCTGGTCACAGTCACACTGCCGTCGAGCGCGGCCACCCGGCGCCGCATACCGAGCAGCCCCGATCCGCCCGCCTCTCCCCCAGAGCCAATAGCCTGGGAGGGGCCCCCAGCTCCGCCCCGCCCCTCGTCGCGCACCCGGACGTGCAGTCCGGTGCGGGCGCGGGCGAGATGGACGTCGGCGCGGTCGGCGCCGCTGTACTTGGCCGCGTTGGTCAGCGACTCGGCGATCACGAAGTAGGCGGCAGCCTCCACCGCCGCCGGGGCGCGCGGCCCGTGGTGTCCGTCGGTCAGCCCGTCCACGGTCACGGTGACGGAGAGCGCGCTGCTGGCGGCGAGCGCGCGGACCGCGCCGACCAGGCCGCGGTCGGTGAGGATCGGCGGATGGATGGCGCGTACGACATGCCGCAGATCCGTCAGCGCCTCCTCGGCCAGCGTCTGCGCGTCGTCGAGCATCCTGCGCGCCGCCGTCGGGTCCTGGTCGTAGGCCCGCTTGGCGAGACCGATACGCATGGAGAGTGAGACCAGCCGGGCCTGGGTGCCGTCGTGCAGGTCGCGTTCGATCCGGCGCAGTTCGGCCTCGTGCGCGGCGATGGCGCCCGCCCGGGTCTGCACCAACTCCTCGACCCGTACGGCCAGTTGGGCCTTGGGTGAGGGTTTCAGCAGGACGGTGGACCAGTGCGCGTCGAGGTCCGCGAGCCGGCTGATCAACGGCAGGACGACGGCCCGGCGGCGCAGCAGCCCGCACCACACACCGTCGACGACCAGACCCAGCGGCCACAAGGGCAGCATCAGCACAGGCAGCGTGCCGTAGGCGTAGTAGGCGATCATCCAACGGAAGTCGGTGAGCGTGCCCGGGTCGCGGACCGCGGTGCGCACCCGCTCCCGCACGGTGCCGGTGAGCGGCTGGTACGCCTCCGGGATCTTCCGGCCCGTCCACGCGCCCGCCTGCTGCCGCTTGGCCCCGGCGATCCGCCGTATCAGCAGCACCGTCTCGGGCAGCATGAAGGCGCCGACCACCGCGGCCGTGGCGATCGCGGTGATCAGGAGCACGGTGACGAAGATGTACGACCCGAAGGTCATCGCGGCGGAGACGACCAGCTGGACTGTCGCCCGGGCGGCCTGCCGCACGGTGGCGCGCATGAAGATCAGGTTAGGCGCATCTGTCCGGGTGTGGGGGAGCGGACCGCCCGGCACGGGTGTAGCCCGCTCCACCACGGGTCCGGGAGATCGCTCCCTCGTGGCGTCGGGCGGACGACGGAATCGTTGAGGCAACACGTCAGCCAAGATCCAAGTCTTCTCGATCCGGAGGAACCACCCATGACGCCGCTGCTCGCGTCGAGACCCGTGCTGTGGTTCCTGTTCCTGTTCAACCTGCTCGTCGCTGTGGCCGCGCCCTTCGTCGCCGACGGCGCGCAGGCCGTCCTGACCGCCGTGGGCATGGGTACCGTCGCGATCGGGGCGGGCGTAAGCCTGTACCGGACCCGCAGGCGGACGGCCTGACGGTCGCCTGCCCGGCGGGGCGGTACGTGGCCGGAACGCGACGATGTTTAAGTCAGCTGCTCGACCTGAATGAGGTATTCCGTTTGCCTGGAGTCCGTGTCCGGGAGAACGGCGATGACGGACAAGGCGACAGCACAGGCCGAACAGGTCGGCAGTACCCGGGAGTTGATCCTCACCACGGCAGAGCGGCTGTTCGCCGAGCTCGGTGTCCACGCCGTCTCCAAGGTTCTCCGGGTGCGCGACCCGCACGCCGGGCGCGGGAACGGGGTTTGTCCACGGACCCGGCGCCGATCCGGGGGAGTGGCCGGCGGCCGGGTCCGGGACAGCGCCGACCCCCGTCCCCACGGGTTCGGCGCGGGAGTCGCCTTCCGCTCAAGGCGACCCCGGCTCTGGTGAGCGAGAGGCTCAGCTGTGCTCCTGACTCCTGGCGGCCCGTCCTCAGGGCGAGCTTCCTTGAGTTAGGCAAGCGTATCTGACTTACTTGAGTCAAGCAATCGAATGTATATTGCTTGAGTCAGGCAAGCAGGACGGTAGGGTGACGCTCATGTCCACGTACGGCAGCATCGGTGAGACACGCTCGCTCGCCCGCGGTGGCGGGCAGCACCTGCTCGTCGCCGTGGACGAGCCGGACAACGCCGAACTCCTCTCCACGACACTGGAGTTGGCGGGCTACCACATCAGGACGGCCGGCAACGGCACCGAGGTGGTGTCACGGCTCGCGGAGCAGCGGTTCGAACTGGTCGTCATCGACGCGGAGTTGCCCGAGATGGACGCCCTCGCGCAGGGCCGCCGACTCGTCACGCACCGCCCGCCCGTCCTTCTGCTCACCGGCTGGGACGCCCTCGACAAGCTGCTGCCCGAACTGGGCGCGGGGGAGCGGGACTACGTCACCAAGCCCTTCCGGATCGCCGAAGTGCTCGCCCGTAT
Source organism: Streptomyces sp. NPDC050508 (assembly GCF_040655155.1). Lineage (NCBI taxonomy): Bacteria > Bacillati > Actinomycetota > Actinomycetes > Kitasatosporales > Streptomycetaceae > Streptomyces > Streptomyces sp. NPDC050508. The sequence goes on along the minus strand of NZ_JBFAJJ010000008.1, from coordinate 238,945 downwards.
CCAGGTGTTGCTGCGCGGCCGGGGCGGCGGACGCGACGGCGCGCTGCACTACGCCGACCTCGTCCTGGACGACACCACCTGCCAGGCGCGGCGCGGACGGCGCACCCTCGACCTCACGCCCGCGGAGTACCGGCTGCTGCGCCACCTCCTCGTCAACGCGCACAAGGTGCTGTCCAAGGAGCAGATCAGCCGGTATGTCTGGGGCGACTTCCGCGGTGACAACGCGATGGAGCAGCTCGTCTCCCGCCTCCGGCGCAAGGTGGACCAGGAAGGCGCGGCGCTCATTCATACGCGCCGGGGCTTCGGCTACTGGCTCGGGCGGGCGGCCAATGAGGTGTGAGCGCGCTAGTGCCCGCCGGGGGAGTTGCAAGGGATTCGCGGAGCAAATATGTGCACCCTGTGAAGCGGGGTGTGGGGCGGTGTCACGGTGACGTGGTGCCGCCCTTCTTTTGTTGCGTTCGCGAGTCGGTGGCGTCACGTCCCTGTCGGTCAACTCGCTTGTAATTCACCTGAGTTGACCCTCCCTGGCATCTCTGTCCGGTTCATGGCAACAGCGTCGACATGTGATCTGAGCCACGTCAGGTTGTTGTCAGGAAACCGACCGGAAGGAGTCAGCCCGCTCTGTTTGCATGTGCTCATCGAGGCCTCGATCCCAGTACCCCGGCGCTCCGCCCCCACGCAGAGCCCCCCACCACCGAGGAGAGACATGGCCGACACCCCGACCGACACCGCGCCCGACACGGCGACGGCGGTCCCCGAATACCCGATGCAGCGGGACGCGCGCTGCCCCCTCGCCCCGCCGCCCGCCGTGCACGGGCTGCGCGACGGGAAACCGATCGGCCGGGTCCGCATCTGGAACGGCAGCACGCCTTGGCTGATCACCCGCCACGCCGACCAGCGCGCCCTGCTCACCGACCCCCGCGTCAGCGACGACGACCTGGAAGCCGGCTTCCCCTACGTCAACGCGCACCGCGCCGACATCGCCCCGCACACCCCGCGGATGATCACCAACACCGACGCGCCCGAGCACACCCGGCTGCGCCGCACGGTCAACGCGCCGTTCGTCGTCAAGCGGATCGAGGCCATGCGGGCCCCCGTCCAGAAGATCGTCGACGAGCTGATCGACGACATGCTGGCCGGCCCCAACCCCGCCGACCTGCTCACCGCGCTCGCCCTGCCCGTCCCCTCGCTGGTCATCGCCGAACTGCTCGGAGTGCCGTACGAGGACCACGACTTCTTCCAGCGCAACAGCAGCATCGCGCTCGACAGCGCCGCGTCGCCCGAGGAGGCACGGGCGGCGAGCGGCGCGCTGGCCGCCTATCTGGACAAGCTCATCGGGCTCAGGCTGGAGAACCCGGCCGAGGGCGTGCTGTCCGAGATGGCCGGGCGGGTCAACAACGGTGAGATGACCCGCACCGAGGCCGTCCACATGGGCGTCGCCATGCTCATCGCCGGGCACGAGACCACCGCCACGATGATCAGCCTCGGCACGCTCGCCCTGCTCCAGAACCCCGACCAACTCGCCCTGGTGCGCGACACAGACGACCCCAAGGTCATCGGCGGCGCGGTCGACGAACTGCTCCGCTACCTCACCATCGTGCAGACCGGCGTCCGCCGCGTCGCCAAGGAGGACATCGAGATCGGCGGCGTCACCATCCGCGCCGGCGAGGGCATGATCTTCGACCTGCACGCCGCGAACTGGGACCCCGAGGCGTTCCCCGAGGCCGACCGCCTCGACATCACCCGCTCCGCCCGCCAGCACCAGGGCTTCGGCTACGGCCCCCACCAGTGCCTCGGGCAGAACCTCGCCCGCCTCGAACTCCAGGTCGTCTACGGCACCCTCTACCGCCGCATCCCGACCCTCCGACTGGCCGCCCCCGTCGAGCAGTTGGCCTTCGACCGCACCGGCACGACCTACGGCGTGGCCTGCCTGCCCGTCGCCTGGTGACCACCCCCTCACGAACGAACACGAACGAACAGAGAGCAGAGGACACAGCCATGAAGGTCGAACTCGACGAACCGAAATGCGTCGCCTCCGGGCAGTGCGTGGTCGCCGCCCCCGACGTCTTCGACCAGCGTGACGACGACGGCGTGGCGATCCTCCTGGAGGAACAGCCCGGCGCCGAACTCCTCGACGACGTACGGGAAGCCGTGGCGGTCTGCCCGGCCGCAGCGATCCGACTGGTGGAGCAGTGACCCGGATCGTCGTCGTCGGAGCCTCGGCCGCCGGACTCGCGGCGGCCGAGACCCTCCGCCGCGAGGGCTACACCGGCACGCTCACCCTCGTAGGGGACGAACCTCACGCGCCCTACGACAGGCCGCCGCTGTCCAAGCAGGTCCTCGCCGCCGAGTGGGAACCCGACCGGGTGGCCCTGCGCACCCCGGCCGACCTGACCGGGCTCGACCTCGACCTGCGTCTCGGTGTCGCCGCGACCGCGCTGGACCTCGCCGCGCAGGAGGTGTGGCTGTCGGGCGGCGTACGGGTGTCGTACGACCGGCTCGTCATCGCCACCGGGGTGCGGCCCCGGCGGCTGCCGGGCGAGGGCGCGCATGTGCTGCGCACGCTCGACGACGCGCTCACCCTGCGCGAACGGCTCGGTCCCGGGCGGAAGTTGGTGGTGGTCGGCGCCGGGTTCCTCGGCGCGGAGGCCGCCGCCGTGGCCTGGCGCCTGGGTGCTGAAGTGACCCTGCTGGAACCGGCGCCCGTGCCCCTGGCGCACGCCGTCGGCGAGCAGGTCGGGCGGGTACTGGCGCAGGCGCACGTGGACCACGGCGTGAACCTGCGCACCGGCGTCTCCGTCACCGAGGTGACCGACGAGGGCGTACGGCTCGGGACCGGCGAGGAGATCGAGGCCGACGAGGTGCTCGTCGCGATCGGCTCGCTGCCGAACACCGAGTGGCTCGCCGACAGCGGACTCTCCGTCGGTGACGGCGTGGTGTGCGACGAGTACTGCGAGGCCGCGAAGAACGTATACGCGGCCGGTGACGTCGCCCGCTGGTACAACCCGCTGTTCAGCACCTCGATGCGCATCGAGCACCGCACCAACGCCGCCGAACAGGGCATGGCCGCCGCACGCAACCTCCTGAACTCCGAGGCGCGCAAGGCGTTCGCACCCGTGCCCTACTTCTGGTCCGACCAGTACGACATGAAGATCCAGGCCTACGGCTATCTGCGCGGCCACGACGAAGTCGCCATGGTGGACGGGGACTTGGGCGAGCGGCGGTTCGTGGCCGCCTACCGCACCGGCGACCGGCTCACCGGTGCCCTCGCGGTCGGCATGCCGCCCAAGGCGATCCGCGTATGGCGACAGGCCATCGTGGCCGGAGCGAGTTGGCAGGAGGCCGTCCATGGCGCAACGACCGTCTGAGGAACCCCGCGACGTCGTCGTGGTCACCGGCGCCGGAGGCATGGGCACGGCGATCGCACGCCGTATCGGCAGCGGCCGGACCCTGTTCCTCGCCGACGCCTCACGCGGCCAACTCGACCGCACCGTGGCCGCGTTGACCGCCGAGGGCTACCCGGCGCACGGCGTCCTCACCGACATCTCCGACCGCGCGGCCGTCGACAAGCTCGCGCGGACGGCGGCCGGCGAGGGCCGGATCGTCGCCGTTGCGCACACGGCCGGGGTCTCCGCCTCGATCGCCTCGGCGCGGACGATCCTGGAGGTCGACCTGCTGGGCACGGTCCATGTGATCGACGCCTTCGAGCCGGTGGCGGGGCGCGGCACCGCGCTGGTCGCCGTCTCCAGCATGGCCGGGCACTACGCCTCACTCAGCCCCGAGGACGAGGCCGCCCTGGCGAGCGCCCCGGCGGAGGAACTCCTCTCCCTGGACGTCGTCAAGGCCGTGGGGGACGACTCACTGCGCGCCTACATGGTCGCCAAGCGCGCCAACCACGTGCGCGTGGAGGCCGCCGCGCTCGCCTGGAACCTGCGTGGCGCCCGCATCAACACCGTGAGCCCCGGCGTCATTTCGACCGCGATGTCGAAGGCCGAGGCCGAGTCGCCGCACGGCGGGCACATGCTCAAGATGCTCGACGACTGCGGTTCGGGACGCACCGGGACACCGGGCGAGATCGCCGACGCGGTGGCCTTCCTGACCGGCCCGCAGGCGCAGTTCATCACCGGCACCGATCTGCTCGTCGACGGCGGGCAGGCCGCCTGGGTCCGCCGGCACATGCGGCACTGACGTCCCCGCCCCGGACGCCGGCCACCCCACGGACACCGGCGTCCGGGCCTGTCGTACCGCATCACATCTCTCGACGACCGCAGAGACGACTGCAGAGAGGACCAGCATGTCCGTCACCCCCCACACCGACCTCGGCTTCGACCCGGAGACGCTGCGTGCCAAGTACCGGGCCGAGCGGGACCGCCGTATCCGACCGGACGGAAGCGCCCAATACCGGGGCGCCACCGGTGAGTTCGGCTACTACGCGGACGACCCCTACGCCGGCACCGCGCTCACCCGTGAACCGCTCGACGACCGCGTCGAGGTCGCTATCGTCGGCGGCGGCTTCGGCGGACTGCTCGCCGCCGCACGGCTGCGCCAGGCCGGAGTCCAGGACATCCGGGTGATCGAGAAGGGCGGGGATTTCGGGGGCACTTGGTACTGGAACCGCTACCCCGGCATCCACTGCGACATCGAGTCGTACATCTACATGCCGCTGCTGGAGGAAGTCGGCCACGTCCCCGAGTGGAAATACGCGCCGGGAGAGGAGATCCGGCAGCACGCGCGGGCCGTCGGGCGCCACTTCGACCTCTACCGGGACGCCTGCTTCCAGACCCAGGTCACTGAACTCACCTGGGACGAGGACGAGTTGGAGTGGGTCGTCGCGACCGAGCGGGGCGACCGCATCAGGGCCCGGTACGTCGTCGTCGCGCTCGGCACGCTCAGTCGTCCGAAACTGCCCGGCATCCCGGGGATGGAGACCTTCCGGGGCCACACCTTCCACACCAGCCGCTGGGACTACGACTACACCGGCGGCGACGCGAACGGCGGTCTGACCGGGCTCGCCGACAAGCGCGTCGGGCTCATCGGCACCGGCGCGACCGCCATCCAGGTCGTACCTCATCTCGGGCGCGACGCCCAGCAGTTGTACGTGTTCCAGCGCACCCCGTCCTCCGTCGACGTACGCGGCAACCGGCCCACCGATCCCCAGTGGGCCGAGGCGCTCAGCCCCGGCTGGCAGCAGCGTCGTAGGGACAACTTCCTTGCCCACGTGGCCGGTGGGGGCGCGGCCGAGGACCTGATCGACGACGGCTGGACCACAAGTGCCGCCCTGCTGCGGACATTTCTGCCGGGCAGTGGCACAGTCGTTGCGGGAGAGACGGCCGAGGTCGCCGACTTCCGGAAGATGAACGAACTGCGCGCCCGGGTGGACGCGCTCGTCGAGGACCCGGCGACGGCCGAGGCGCTCAAGCCCTGGTACCGGTACATGTGCAAGAGGCCCACGTTCAGCGACAGTTACCTGCAGACCTTCAACCGGCCCAACGTCACGCTGGTCGACACGGCCGACCAGGGCGGCGTCGAGAAGGTCACCGAGAACGCCGTCGTGGTGGGCGGAGTGGCGCACGAGGTGGACTGCCTGATCTTCGCCACCGGCTTCGACCTCAGCGTCGGGTCCGCCCAGCGCATGGGCATCGGCATCCGGGGCCGGGGCGGGGTGTCCCTCGCCGAGCGGTGGGTGGACGGGCCGCGGACGCTGCACGGGGTGACCGTGCACGGCTTCCCGAACCTGTTCCAGTTCGGCGCGGTGCAGGGCGCCTCCGCGGTGAACATGGTTCACATCCTCGACGAACGCGCCACACATGTCGCCGGGGTCGTCGCCGAGGCCCGCAAGCGCCAGGCACGGTACGTCGAGCCGACGGCCGACGCGGAGGCGGCCTGGATCGCCACGATCCGTGAAAAGGCGCCGGACACCTACGCGTTCCTCGCCGAGTGCACGCCCGGGTACTACAACAACGAGGGCAAGCCGTCCGAGCGCAGCGAGTCGTACGGCGGTGGTCCCATCGAGTTCCACGCGCTGCTCAGGCAGTGGCGGGAGAACAGCGACATGGGCGACATCCTCGCCGAGTGAAAGGGTGGGCGGGCTTCCGCAGTTCAGTCCCGCGTCGTGAGGATGCTCAGCGCGTTCGCGGCCACGACGGCACCGATGCCCGCCCACTCCGCCCAGCCCAGCCGCTGCCCGAGGCCGATCCACCCGACCACGGCGGCGAGCACGGGGTTGACGCTCATGAACAGCCCGAACGCCGGAGCCGGCACCCGGCGCAGCGTGAACAGATCGGCCAGATACGGCACCGCGGAGGAGAGCACCCCGGCTGCCACGGCGCACCCGGCCGCCGTGAGGGTCGGCGGGTGGCGGACCGCGACGACGATCCCGACCGGCAGGAACATCAGCGCGGACACTCCGGCCGCTGCTGCCGGACCCTGCGCCCCGGGGATGCGCCGGCCGACGGTCCGGTTGAGCAGGATGTACGAGGCCCAGCAGGCGGCGGCCAGCAGCCCGAGCCCCATGCCCGGATAGTCGGCCGAGGGGCGTGGCCGCATCAGCGTCACCACGCCCGCCGCCGCGATCAGGGCGCAGCAGGCGTCCACGCGGCGCCGGGTCGCCGCCAGGGCGATGGACAGCGGCCCCAGGAACTCCAGCGTCACCGCAAGACCGAGGCCGACGCGGTCTATCGCCGTGTACAGGGACAGGTTCATCGTCCCGAACACCACGGCCAGCAGCAGCACCGGCCACCACTGCCGCCAGACGAACTCCCGCAGCCGTGGCCTGCCCACGGCGAACAGGACGGCGGCGGCGACGTACTGGCGTACCGCGACGACTCCCACCGGCCCGATCACGGGGAAGGCGAGGGAGCCGATCGCCGCACCGGTCTGGTTGGACAGCCCGCTGCCGGCCATGGTGGCGATCCCGGTGAGTCCCACCCGGGACTGGCGCGGGGTGCCATGTGACGTGGTGGGCAAGGGAGTTGTGGTCGCTGAAGCTCCAGGCATGGTCCGATCGTGCTCCCCGCCCGCACTTGCGCAAAATGCAACAGTGGGACGATCCATACGCTTGAGTCATGGATATGGAGCTGAGGCAGTTGCGGTGTCTCGTCGCGATCGTCGACGAGGGCACCTTCACCGACGCCGCCGTCGCGCTCGGCGTCTCCCAGGCGGCCGTCTCCCGCACCCTCGCCTCGCTCGAACAGGCCCTGGGAGTAAGGCTGTTGAGGCGCACCTCCCGATCGGTGACCCCGACGAGCACCGGACTGCGGGTGGTCGCCCACGCCCGGCGGGTCCTGGCCGAGGTCGACGAACTGGTCCGGGACGCCACCTCGGGCCACGCTCATCTGCGCATCGGCTACGCCTGGTCGGCGCTCGGTCGGCACACGCTCCCCTTCCAGCGCCGTTGGGGCAGGGCGCACCCGGAGACCGACCTGCACCTGGTCCGCGTCAACTCGGCCACCGCAGGACTCGGCGAAGGCGCCTGCGAACTCGCCGTAGTCCGCAGGCCGTTGGACGACCGGCGGTTCGAGTCGGCCATCGTCGGGCTGGAGCGGCGGTTGTGCGCCATGGCCTCCGACGATCCCCTCGCCCGGCGCCGATCGGTCCGGCTGGCCGACCTCGCCGGGCGCACGCTTCTCGTCGACCGCCGTACCGGCACCACGACCGCCGACCTGTGGCCGCCCGACTCCCGCCCGGCCACCGAGGACACCCACGACGTGGACGACTGGCTCACCGTGATCGCCACCGGCCGCAGCGTCGGTATGACCGCGGAGTCGACCGCCAACCAGTACCCACGGCCCGGGGTCGTCTACCGGCCGGTGCGCGACGGCGAGCCCGTCGCCGTACGGCTCGCCTGGTGGAAGGACGACCCGCACCCCGCCACCCAGGCCGTACTGGAACTGCTCACCGCGCTCTACCGCGAGGCCTGACCGACGTCACCCACTCGGCCCACGGCGGTGGCCTCCCGCCGGGGCCGACTCGACGCTGAGGCCATGAGCTCTGGTCATGCCCGCTCGTCGAAGCGGACGAGGATCGTCATCCTGGTGGCCGTCGTCGCCGCGGCCCTCGTCACCGGCCTCGCGCTGCTGCCCGACACGTTCTCGGCGGACGCCGGCGCGAACGTAACAAAGGTGTCCATCGGCCACACTGCCGCAGGAGACGTGGGCAAGAACCTGCCGGTCACCAAACCGAGGATCTCCTGCGCCGACCTGCTCCAGAAGGACTTCGGCGGCCTCGACGACGCGGCGACGTCCGTCGCCTCGGCGAGCGTGGTGGCGAAGGGCGACGCGAACGCGTACGAGTACTGCGACGTCAAGGGCACCGTCGCCCCGCAGATCCAGTTCGAGCTGCGGCTGCCGACCCAGACGTACCGGCAGCGCTACCTCCAGGAGGGCTGCGGCGGCTACTGCGGCATGGTCGGCGTCAGCGCCCAGCCCGCCGCCTCCACCGGCTGCGCCCCCGTCACCGACGGGTCCTTCGCCCTCGGCCAGGACAACCAGGGCCACGTCTCCACCTCCGGCATGGGCGGCGGTTCCGCCGAGGTCTGGGCGACCGACCCACAGCTCAAGGTGGACTTCGGCTACCGCTCCGAGCACGCCTTCGCCACCGCCGCCAAGGCGATCACCAAGACGTTCTACGGCGCCGAGCCGACGTACTCCTACTACGACGGCTGCTCGGACGGCGGACGCGAGACGCTGATGGAGGTCCAGCGCTACCCCGGCGACTTCAGTGCCGCCCTGGTCGGCGCCCCGGCCTTCAACCAGACCGCGCTCAACGCGATGCAAGAGGCGTACCTCTCGACGATCGACTTCCGTGCGGACGGCTCGACGATCCTGCCCGCCTCGAAGCTCGGGATGCTCCACAAGGCCGTCCTCGCGAAGTGCGCCGACCTTAAGCTGAACAACGACCTCATCCAGGATCCGGCGACCTGCGCCTTCGACCCGGCGAGCCTCAAGTGCGGCGACAACAAGGACAGTTCGAGCTGTCTGACCTCCGAGCAGGTCGACGTCGTACGAAAGGCGTACGCGGGTGTGACCGCCCCGGACGGCACCCACCTCTACACCGGCGGGCAGCCCTACGGCTCCGAGACCGCCTGGGAAGGCCTGTTCATCCCGAAGGCCGGTCAGGGGCAGAGTTCGGTCCAGCTGTACGGGATCGGGCTCGGGTTCCTGCGCTGGGTCGGGAAGTGGGAGGCCGATCCCACGCTGAAGCTCGACGCGTCGCTGTTCACCGTGGACACCTTCAAGGCCTACCAGCGGGAGGTCTCCGGGATCTACGACGCCACCGACCCCGACCTCACCAAGTTCCACGAGGCCGGCGGCAGGATCGTCCAGTGGCACGGGCTGACCGACCCCAACATCCCGCCCACCGGTACCCGCGTCTATCGCCAGGCCATGATCGACAGCATGGGGCAGGACAAGGTCGACGACTTCTACCGCCTGTACCTGTTCCCCGGCGTCAACCACTGCGGTGGTGGTGACGGGCCCGACAGCTTCGACCTGCTGAGCAAGCTGATCGACTGGCGGGAGACCGGGAAGGTACCGGGCGCCGTCATCGCGTCGAAGACCAGCGGCGGCACCGGGCCCGGGGGACCGGCGGGCGGTCAGCTCGGCGGTGGCGACACGAAGGCCTCCGCGAGCAGCAGCGCGCCCACCGTCGAGTACACGCGGCCCGTCTACCCCTACCCGCAACTGGTCGCCTACGACGGCTCCGGCGACAAGAAGGACGCGGCCAACTACCGTGCCTACACGCCCGACAAGCTCTCCGACGATCATTACAATTGGGCCGGATCCTTCACCTCCGGCTACCAGGAGTGGTGCGGGACGAAGGACGGCAAGTCGATGAGTTGCACCCGTCACAAGCCGTAGAAGAAGCGGGTTCACCGCCCGTCCATGGCCGGTCCATGGGCGGGCGGCGGCATGTCTGGGGTAAGTATGGGCGGAAGCATGCCTGCAATACGGCGGACAAAATTGTTGACAATCTTGTTTGGCTAGATTTAGGTTCGACAGGCACTCACTCAGGGAGGGCAACGATGCCGAAAGAAGCCCGTCCGAGCACCGGGGAGCAGGCCAAGCAGCATGCGCTCACGCAGCTGCGGCAAGCGATCCTGCACGGCGACATGGCACCGGCACAGCGGCTGGTGGAGAACGAGCTCGCCGAGCAACTCGATGTGACGCGGGCCAGCATCCGCGCGGCGTTGATCGATCTGGCGGCCGAAGGACTGGTCGAGCGGATCCGCAACCGGGGTTCCCGGGTGCGGGTGGTGACCGTGGAGGAAGCGGTCGCCATCACGGAGTGCCGCATGGTCCTGGAGGGACTGTGCGCGGCCAAGGCGGCCGTCGCGGCCGGCGACGACCAGCTGACCGAACTGGCGGACCTGGGCCGGGCCATGACCAAGGCCGTGGCCGACGGCGAGCCGGTGACCTACTCCGAGCTCAACCACGAACTGCACGACAAGGTGCGGGAGTTCTCCGGCCAGCAGACGGCCGTGGCCCTGCTGGAGCGGCTCAACGCCCAACTGGTGCGGCACCGCTTCCAGTTGGCGCTCCGGCCGGGGCGTCCGCAGCAGTCCCTGAGCGAGCATCTGGCGATGATCGAGGCGATCACGGCCAGGGACCCGCAGGCGGCCGAGGCGGCCGTCCGCGCCCATCTCACCAGTGTGATCGAGGCGTTGCGCGACTGACGCGCGGCCGATCGGCGCACCTGGGGCGGGCGCACACCTGTCCACCAAGGAGATTCCAGTCATGACGCACGGCAACGCGCCCGCCACCCCACGATCGACACTCGTCGTCACGGCGCACGCCGGGGACTTCGTCTGGCGGGCGGGCGGAGCCATCGCCCTCGCCGCCGCCCGCGGCGAGAAGGTCACCATCGCCTGTCTGACCTTCGGCGAACGCGGCGAGTCCGCCAAGGCCTGGCGTGAGGGCAAGCAGTTGGACGAGATCAAGGCGATCCGCCGGGACGAGGCCGAGCGCGCCGCGGCCACCCTCGGCGCCGAGGTCCTCTTCTACGACGCCGGCGACTACCCCCTGGTCGCCACCGCCGAGCTGACCGACAAGCTCGTCGAGGTCTACCGCGCCACCCAGCCGGACGTAGTGCTCACCCACCCCACCGAGGACCCGTACAACGGCGACCACCCGGCCGCCAACCGGATGGCGCTGGAGGCCCGCGTCCTCGCCCAGGCCATCGGCTACCCCGGCGAGGGCGAGATCATCGGCGCCCCGCCGGTGTTCTACTTCGAGCCGCACCAGCCCGAGATGAGCGGCTTCAAGCCCGAGGTCCTCCTCGACATCACCGAGGTCTGGGACACCAAGCGCAAGGCGATGGAGTGCCTCGGCGCCCAGCAGCACCTGTGGGACTACTACACCGACCTGGCCGTCCGCCGCGGCGTCCAGCTCAAGCGCAACGCCGGCCCGAACCTGGGCCTGGCCCACAAGACGATGGCCGAGGCGTACATGCGCCCGTACCCGCAGATCGCGAAGGAGCTGGCATAACCATGGGCGGCGTGATCGTCACCAACCCCCCGAAGGCGGACGCCAAGGACGTCGAGGCGCTGGCGGCCTTCGGTGTGGCCACCGTCAGCGAGGCCATGGGCCGCACCGGTCTGCTCGGCCCGTCAATCCGCCCTGTCCAACAGGGAGTTCGGGTCGCCGGCACCGCCGTCACCGTGCTCAGCTGGCCCGGCGACAACCTCATGATCCACGCGGCCGTCGAGCAGTGCGGCGAGGGCGACATCCTGGTCGTCACCACCACCTCCCCGTGCACGGACGGCCTCTTCGGCGAACTCTTCGCCACCGCGCTCCAGAAGCGCGGGGTGCGCGGAGTCGTCCTCAACACCGGCATCCGCGACACCCAGGAACTGCGCGACATGGGCTTCGCCGCCTGGTCCCGCGCCGTCTCCTCCCAGGGCACCGTCAAGGCCACCGGCGGATCGGTCAACGTGCCGGTCGCCATCGACGGCCAGGTCGTCCGCCCCGGTGACGTGATCGTCGCCGACGACGACGGTGTGGTGGTCGTACCGCGCGAGAAGGCCCGCGAGACCGCCGAGAAGTCGGAGGCTCGCGAGGCCAAGGAAGCGGCCACCCGCGCCGCCTTCCTGGAGGGCCAACTCGGCCTGGACCGCTACGGGTTGCGCGACACCCTCAAGCAACTCGGCGTCGAGTACCGGTCGTACGAGGAGTACACCGGAGCCGGGTCGTGACCGGGCCCGCGGAGGTGCGCTGCATGCTGATGCGCGGCGGCACCTCCAAGGGCGCCTACTTCCTGGCCGAGGACCTCCCCACCGACCCCGCCGCACGCGACGACCTGCTGCTGCGTGTCATGGGCAGCCCCGACCCGCGCCAGATCGACGGCCTGGGCGGCGCCCACCCCCTGACCAGCAAGGTGGCCGTGGTCGCCGCCTCGGACGATCCCGAGGCCGACGTCGACTACCTGTTCCTGCAAGTCGCGGTCGACCGGCCCGAGGTGACGGATCGTCAGAACTGCGGGAACATCCTCGCCGGCATCGGCCCGTTCGCCGTGGAGCGGGGGCTCGTGGCCCCCGGTGACGGCGAGACGTCCGTCCGGATCCGGATGCTCAACACCGGGGAACTGGCGGTAGCGAGCTTCCCCACCCCGGGCGGGCGCGTCGACTACACCGGTACCGCCGAGATATCCGGCGTGCCCGGCACCGCCGCACCCGTGGTGATCGAATTCCCGCAGGGCGGAAACCCGTTGCTGCCGACCGGCCGCGTCCGTGACGTGATCGCCGGCACCGAGGTCACCTGCGTCGACAACGGCATGCCGGTCGTCCTGATCCCGGCCGCCGCACTGGACATCACCGGCTACGAGAACCCCAAGGACCTGGAAGAGAACCTCGCTCTCGCCGACCGGCTCCGGGAGATCCGCCTGGAGGCAGGCAAGCTGATGGGCCTCGGCGACGTCGAGGGCACCACCGTGCCCAAGCTCACCCTGCTGGCACCCCCCAGGGACGGCGGCGCGGTGATGACCCGCACCTTCATCCCCGTGCGCTGCCACACCTCGATCGGCGTCCTCGGCGCCGCGAGCGTGGCGGCGGGACTGCTCCTGCCCGGCGGGGTGGGGGAGGGCATCGCGGAGCTTCCCGCACAAAGTGACCGAATTCGCATCGAGCATCCCAGCGGATTCCTAGACATCGAAACTAGCGTGAGCGCCGGAGCCGAAGGTTCGGCTCCTGTGGTCCGCGGCACCGCCGTGGTGCGCACCGCACGCAAGATCTTCGACGGCACGGTCTTCCCCAGGTCTGCCGACCCCGCCCCCACACCCGCACTCGTACGACCCCTTGGAGGCAACGATGGCTCCGCCGCTCGGTGACATCGCCCATATCGGCCACGCCCAGCTCTTCACCCCGGACCTGGACGCCAGTGTCGCCTTCTTCACCGACTACCTGGGTCTCACCGTCAACGGCCAGGACGGTGACACCGTCCACCTGCGGACCTACGACGACTACGAGCACCACAGCCTGGTCCTCACCGCCCGCGAACAGCCCGGCCTCGGCCGCCTCGCCCTGCGCACCTCCAGCGAGGAGGCCCTCCAGCGCCGTATCAAGGCGGTCGAGGAGGCAGGCGGCACCGGCAAGTGGGTCGAGGACGAACCCGGCCTCGGCAAGCTCTACGTCACCACCGACCCGGACGGCCACGAGCACGCCCTGTACTGGGAGAGCGAGTACTACCAGGCCCCCGACGAACTGAAGCCGGCCCTGAAGAACCAGCCGCAGGCCAAGCCCAACCGGGGCGTCGGAGTTCGGCGTCTGGACCACATCAACTTCCTTGCCGCGGACGTGCTTTCCAGTGCCGAGTTCCAGCAACAGGTGCTGGGTGCCCGGCCGACGGAGCAGATCCAGCTCAACAGCGGCCGGATCGCGGCGCGTTGGCTGACGTACACCAACAAGTCGTACGACGTCGTCTACACCGAGGACTGGACCGGTTCGACCGGGCGGCTGCACCACATCGCCTTCGCGACCGACACCCGCGAGGACATCCTGCGCGCCGCCGATCTCGCCATCGACACCGGTGTGTTCATCGAGACGGGCCCGCACAAGCACGCCATCCAGCAGACGTTCTTCCTCTACGTCTACGAGCCCGGCGGCAACCGCATCGAACTGTGCAACCCGCTCACCCGACTCGTCCTGGCGCCCGACTGGCCGCTGATCACCTGGACCGAGGACGAGCGGCAGAAGGGGCAGGCCTGGGGCCTGAAGACCATCGAGTCCTTCCACACCCACGGGACTCCGCCGGTCGCCTGAGCGACGCGCAGGGCCCACCGGAGCCACCCTCACGCGATTGTCGATGAGATTGTTGACAAAAACGTTGACTATCCAGGGGGTGGCTCCTTAGCGTCTAGCGCACCAAGCACGAGAGGTAACCAACGATGTCTTCCTCCCCCTCCTCATCCCCGTCGCCCGCCCTGTCGGCGCGCGCCAGCAGACTGGCCCTCCTGGTCATCGGTCTGTGCTGGCTGGCCGTCCTCTTCGACGGCCTCGACATGTTCATCTACGGCTCGGTGCTGCCGCACCTGCTGGAGACGAAGACCTTCGGTCTCACCGCCGACCAGGCCGGTGACCTCGGCAGCTACGCCACCTTCGGCATGCTGGTCGGCGCCCTGACCGCGGGCACGGTCGCGGACCGGATCGGCCGCAAGCAGCTGATGATCGGCTGCGTGACGCTGTTCTCGCTCGCCTCCGGCATCTGCGCGGTCTCGGGCAGCGTCGAGGTCTTCGGCCTCGGCCGCACCCTCGCCGGAGTCGGCCTCGGCGGTCTGCTGCCCACCGCGATCAGCATGGTCTCCGACTACGCCCCGCGCGGCCGTACCGCCCTCACCATCGGCATGCTGATGACCGCCCACCACGCCGGCGGCATCCTCTCCGCCTATGTGGCCAAGTGGCTGGTGGACCCGGTCGGTTGGCGCGCCGCCTTCTGGGTCTGCGTCCTCCCGCTGGTCTTCGTCCCGGTGCTGCTGAAGTTCCTGCCCGAGTCGCTGAGCTTCCTGGTCGCCAAGGGCCGCACCGACGAGGCCCACGCCCTCGCCGAGCGCTTCGAGGTCCAACTGCCCGCCGCGGCAGGCAAGAAGACGGCGGCCGACCGCTGGGACGCCCTGCTCGGCCTCTTCCGCGGCGGCGAGTGGCTCCAGACCCTGCTGTACTGGTTCGCCTCCTTTGGTGGCCTGCTCCTCGTCTACGGTGTCGCCACCTGGCTGCCCACCCTGATGCGTTCCGAGGGCTACGCGCTCGCCGACGCCCTCACCTTCGTCGTCGTCTTCAACCTCGGCGGCATCGTGGGCATGCTCGCCGCCGGCCGCGCCGCCGACCGCTTCGGCGCCCCGCGCATCTCGTCGATCTGGTTCGCGCTCACCGCCGTCGGAGTCTTCCTGCTCGGTGTCCACATGAACCAGGCCGTGACGATGCTGGTCGTCTTCCTCACCGGCGTCTTCCTCAACAGCGCCCAGACGATGATCTACGCGACCGTCTCCATCCGCTCCACCCCGGACAACCGTGCCACCGCGGTCGGCTGGACCTCCGGCATGGGCCGCTTCGGCGCCGTCTTCGGCCCGTGGCTGGGCGGCCAGCTGCTGGCCTCGGGCAACGGCGACTGGGGCTTCACCTCCTTCGCCATCGCCGGTCTGTCGTCGATGGTGTTCATCGGCATTGCGGCACTGCGCAGCTCCAAGCAGGCCGAACGGACCGGCGTGGAGCAGGAGTTGGTCGCCAGCCACTGAGGCAGGACGCTCGTCCCGCGTGCGCGGGGGCAGGACCGGACGCCGGCCACCGCAGGGGATGCGGGGGCCGGCGTCGGTCTGTCGTGACACACGAAAGCGCCCGCGTCGAGGGGCGCGGGCGCTGGTGTGCCGTGGGTCAGTCCTTGCCCATCTGGTCCTCCGCCGACAGGTGTTCCACCGTCTTCCCCGTCTCGGTGAACGTCCGGGTCACATACCCCGACGAGTACACCCACAGGATGCGCAGCGGGGTGTCGCCGATGTTCCGGAACAGGTGCGGGATCGGCGAGGGGACGTACGTGGTGTCGTACTGCTCCAGCTTCGTCACCTCACCGTCGACCACCACCTCCGCCCGGCCCTCCAGGATCGTCACGTGCTCGTCGCAGTTGTGCGAGTGCAACGGCGCTCCGGAGCCCACCGGATACACGCTCATCCCGCTGGTGATCCGGTTCTCCCCGCCCGCCGACGGCGTCGTGACGAGGGGTGTCGTGACGACGGCACCGCCCCGGTCGAGCACGGGCACGGACGCGACCTTGATGATCGTGGTCATCCGGTGTTCCTTTCCACTTACACGCTTCTGCGTCGCACGACGTTAGGCGCCGCGCGCGGGAATGGGTGCCCTCTGGCGTGCAGTTTTACCTTGCATTTCAGGAGGGGTGAGCTTCCCGAACGCGGATGTAGCGTCGGCACGCATCGCACGGATTCACGAACCGTGCACGTAACGCGCCGGAAAGAAAAGGCAGGTACAGGCCCCATGAGGCTCCCCGTTCTCACCGAAGAGGAAATGGACCCGCGCCAGCAGGAACTGGCCGCCCGTATCGCCGGCCGGCGCGGTGCCGTCCGCGGACCCTTCCGGGTCTGGCTGCACAGCCCCGAGATGTGCGAACGAGCCGAATCCCTCGGCGCGTTCGCCCGCTTCGACTGCAGCCTCCCCAAGCACCTGCGGGAACTCACCCTGCTGATGGCCGCCCGCAACTGGGACGCGCAGTACTCCTGGAACGCCCATGTGCACCAGGCGATCGAGGCCGGCATCCCGGAGGCCGCCGTCAAGGCGATCGCCGAGAAGCGCGACGCCGTCTTCGACAACGAGGCGGACCAGGCCTTCTACCGGTTCTGCCGGGAGATCCTCGACGAGCACTTCGTCACCGACGAGACCTTCGCCGACGCACTGGCGCACTTCGGCTCCAAGGGCCTGGTCGACACCATCGGCGCACTCGGCAACTTCACCATGCTCGGCATGTGCCTGAACACCTTCCAGGTGGACCTCCAGGCCGACAAGGAACCCCCGTTCCCGGACATCCGCGGCTACGGCCGGGTCTCCCCGGACGGTTCCGTCGGTTCCGGGCCGCGCCCGTGACAACCCCGGGGCAGGACGCGGTACTTCGCGTCCGAGGGGTCACCAAGAGCTTCGGTGGCGCGGCTGCGCTCAAGGGCGTGGACCTCGATCTGTTCCCGGGCGAGGTCCACGCGCTGATGGGCATGAACGGGGCCGGCAAGTCCACGCTGGTGCAGGTCCTTTCGGGGGTCCACCAGTCCGACGCCGGCACCGTCGAGGTCAACGGGCAGGCGCAGCACGGACTTACGGTCCGCAAGGCACGCCGGCTCGGCATCGCGTCGGTACCCCAGCGCCGGGAGCTGGCGATGGGGCTCACCGTCGCCGAGAACGTGATGCTGGGCGACCTGCCGACCCGCGGCGGCGCCGTGCGCTGGAAGGCGGTCAACTCCGAGGCCCGCAAGGCCCTGGAGGGGCTCGGCATCGACATCGACGTGAAACGGACCGCGGGTTCGCTCACCGTCGCCGAACAGACCATGGTCGAGGTGGCCCGCGAGGTCCGCCGCGGCGGCCGCATCCTCGTCCTCGACGAACCGACCGCCTGTCTGAGCGCCGAAGCGGCCCATCAGATAAGGGAGTTGGTCCGCACCCTGCGTGACGAGGGCGTGGCCGTCGTCTACATCTCGCACTACATCGACGAGGTGCTGGCCGTCGCCGACCGGATCACGGTGCTCCGCGACGGAGCGGTCGTACGCAGCGCCCCGGCCGCCGAGTTCGACGCCCCCGGTCTGGTGCGCAGCATGGTCGGCCGGGACGTCGTATCGCAAAGGTCCCAACGGCCCGCCCCCAAGGACGAGATCGGGCTCACCGTGCGCGGCCTCACCGACGGCCGGGCCGTACGGGACTTCACCGTCGACGTGCACAAGGGCGAGATCGTCGCCGTGCTCGGACCGGCCGGGGACGCGCAGTCACGCCTCTTCGACCTGCTCTCCGGCCGTCGCCGCCCCGACACCGGTCAACTCGCCGTGGACGGCGCCCCGGTGGCCTTCGGCCGGGTCCACGCCTCGCTCTCCAGCGGCCTGCGCTGCGTCACCGGCGACCGCCGCGCCCTGGGCCTGGTCCCGGAGTTGTCCCTGGACGAGAACCTGATGCTGGCCGACGACCGCTTCGCCCGCCGCCGCACGCACCGACGCGCCCAACTCGCCCGCCGGGCAGCCCCGTTGCGTCGCAGCTACGGCGTGGTCTCACTCGCCGGGAACCCGCCCGTGGGCGCGCTGTCCGGCGGCAACCAGCAGAAGGTGCTGCTCGCCAAGTGGCTGCAGACCGAGCCGGTCGCCTGCTTCCTGGAGGACCCCACCAACGGGGTCGACATCGCGGCCATGGCCGACATCCACGCCCTCGTCGACGACCTCGCCTCGCGCGGCGTCGCCGTACTGCTGGCCTCCTCGTCCGCCGAGGAGGTCATGCGCCTCGCCGACCGGGTCGTCGTCGTCAGCGCCGGCCGGACGGTCGCCGAGCACGACATCGACGCCATCACCCACGACGAACTCGTCGCCACCGCCCTCGGAGGTCAACCGCAGTGAGCGTCAAGACACTTCCCGACGCCCCCGGCGTCTCGGACCCGCCCGAGAAGGCGCGCCCCCGCCTCTCGTTGGCCGCGCTGCGCGGCGCCCCGCACACCGGCCTGATCGCCGTCCTCATCGTGGTGATCGTCGCGACCTCGATGCAGACCGACTCGTTCGCCACCGACACGAACGTGATCAACATCCTGCGCCAGGTCAGCGTCGTCGCCGTGATCGCGGCCGGCCTCACGCTGCTGATGACCGCGGGCGGCATGGACTTCTCCATGGGCAGCAACGTCGGTGTGACGACCGCGGTCGGGGCGCAGCTGCTGGCCCACGGCCACTCCACCCCGTTCACCGTCGTCGTCTCCCTGGTGCTGGCCACGCTGATCGGTCTGGTCAACGGCGTGGTCGTGACGTTCACGAACGTGGCCCCCTTCGTCGCGACCCTGGCGTCGGCCACCCTGCTCGACGGTGTCGCCCTGCTCGTCCTCAACAGCGTCAGCGTGTCCATCGGCACCAAGATGTTCGCCCTCGGCAACAACAAGATCCTCGGGGTGCCGTACCTGCTGGTCGTGGCGATCCTCGTACTGGTGGCGACCGCCCTGGTCATGCGGTTCACCGTGTTCGGCCGCGATGCCTTCGCCATCGGCGGCAACGAGCACGTCGCCCGGCTCAGCGGCATCAACGTCACAGCCCGCAAGCTCTCGCTCTACGCCCTCACCGGCGCCCTCTCCGGCCTGGCCGGCCTGATGCTGCTGTCCCGGCTCAGCGGCAGCAGCCCCGGCACCGGCGGACTCTCGCTCCAGCTCCAGGCGGTCGCCGCGGTCGTCATCGGCGGCACCGCACTGGCCGGAGGCTACGGCACGGTCATCGGCACCGCGCTCGGAGTGGTCCTTCTCGGCGTGGTCGCCAACGCGCTGAACCTGCTCCAGGTCTCCAGCAACTACCAGTCGGTCTCCGTCGGCGCGGTGCTGCTCATCGCGGCCATCGCCAACGAGATGCACAAGGCACGTTCCGCACGGCACTGACCGGCCCTGCTCACTTCTTCCTTACTCACTTCCTCCTTGAATGGCGGTTCACCATGAGAATTTCGGTCCGTTCCCGCGGAGCCATGCTCGCCGCGCTCGCCGGTACCACTCTCGTACTGAGCGGTTGCGGAACGAGCGACGACAGCGGGAGTTCCGGCGATGTCACCCTTGGGTTCGTCAACGGTGGTGACACCGAGTTCCACAGCTGTCTCCAGAAAGCGGTCGAGCAGGAGGCGAAGACGGAGAACGCCAAGATCTTCACCGCCGACTCGCACCAGAATTCCACCACCGAGCTGTCCAACATCGAGGACATGACCTCGCGCAACGTGAGCGCGCTGATCGTGCAGACGGTCAACGTGGACGCCTTGAAGACCGACATCGCCAAGGCGAAGGCCGCGAACATACCGATCTATCTGACCTCCGTGGCCACCAGCGACGTGAACGACATCCTCGGCGCGGCCGTCGTCGACCTGGGGAAGCTCGGCGCCCTGGACGCGGGCTGGATCGCGCAGGACGCGGGCGGCAAGAGCGTCCAGGTCGGCGTCATCGCGGGTGCGCCCGGTGCCGCCTCCGACCTGATGGTGGGCGGCTTCACGAAGGCGTTGCCGAGCACCGCGAAGGTGGTCGCGAACCAGCCGGGGATGTTCAACCCCGTGAAGGCGCAGGACGTGGCGGAGAACATGATCCAGGCGCATCCCGACCTGCAGTACGCGTTCGTGGCCTCCGAGGACATGGCCCTCGCCGCCCGTAAGGCGTTCGACGCGGCCGGCAAGAAGGACGTGAAGATCGTCACCGCCAACGGCACGGACGAGGGCCTGGCCGCCGTCAAGGACGGCCGACTCTCCGCCACCGTGGCGAACTCGGCCATGTTGATCGGCCAGACCGCGGTGAAGAACGCGGTCGGCCTGTTGGCCAAGAAAAAGGTTGACAAAATTGCCAACATTCCTCTTTTGTTGGTGACCAAGGACAACCTGAGCAAGGCCCCCCAGTACTGCCCGAAGTAGACGGAGTCCGGTGCCGGGTGCGACACCTGCCTCATTGTTGACCGAGCCGCCTGTCCGCCACATCGCCGGAATGTCCAAGTGGAGCCGCTACAAGGACATCCCGGCAGGGGTCGGACCCATCAGTACGACCGGCACCGCCGCCGGGGCCCACCCCTGGCATACGTGGGCCTCCGGAGGAATCATGGATCGACTGCTCCTCATGCACAGCTTCGTCACCGTCGCGCAGGCCGGGAGCTTCAGCGGCGCGGCGAAGAAGCTGGGCTCGTCGGGCTCGCTGGTGTCGCGGCACGTCGCCGAGCTGGAGCGACAGGTGGGTGTCCGCCTGGTCAACCGCACCGCCCGCTCGGTCAGCCTCACCGAACCGGGGCTGAAGTACGCCGAGTTCGCGGCCCGCATCCTCGACGAGATCGAGGCCGAGGACGCCGTCATCTCGCACCTCCACGACCGCGCCGAAGGCACCCTCAGCATCATCTGCCCGAAGTGGATAGGCAGCCTGGACCTCGGAGACGCGATCGCCGCCTTCTCCGCCGCCCACCCCAAGATCCACGTCCGCTTCGAGCTCGGCGGCATGTCCGACCGGACGTACGACTTCCTGGACAGCGGCTTCGACGTCGCCTTCCACACCCGCGACCTGCGCGACTCCAGCGTCCGCCTCAAGAAGATCGCCTCGCTGCCCTTCGTGCTGTGCGCCTCCGAGAAGTACCTGGAGCGCGGCGGCCCGCTCACCGAGCCCAACGGCCTCGCCCACCACGACTGCCTCGTCCACGTCAACGACCCGGTCTGGCGCATCGGCCACGGACACGCCTCCACCCTGCACAAGATCCGCAACATCGCCTTCTCGTCCAACTCGTACATCGCCCTCCAGAAGGCCGCCGTCCACGGCCGAGGCATCGCCCTGCTGCCCCAACGCCCGGCCTACGACGACCTGATGACCGGCGCCCTCCAGGTCCTGCTCCCCGAACTCGCGGTCCCCGACCGCCCCCTGTTCGCGATCTACGGCCCCGGCCAGGCGACCCCGCGAAAGGTCAGCGTGTTCCTGGACTTCCTCTCCGAATGGTTCTCACAGAATCCCATTCCGGCCATCGAGTCGTAGGGCCCGTCCGGCGGATCAGGTCGCAAGAAACGATTGCGAATTAAGACGAGCCCGGACCATTGAACGCTTCACGACCCGAAATCTAGGCTCGCCGGGCGACCCGCGAAACGAGGCATCCATGGGAATCCAGAGAATCGAATCCGTCACCTACGGGATCGACGACGTAGACGAATGTGTCCGTTTCTTCGGCGACTTCGGGCTGTTCCTGCTGGAGCGGACCGAGGAGCACGCGGTCTTCGAGACGCTCACCGGGCAGACCCTCCACCTGGACACCGTGCCCGGCCCCCTGCTGCCGCCGCCGGTGGAGGCCGGGCCGACGATCCGCGAGGTCGTGTGGGGCGTCGACACCCCGGAGGAACTGGCCCGGCTGGTCACCGCCGCGGGCCGCGACCGCAAGGTCCACGAGAGCGCCGACGGCGTCCACCACACCGTGGACGAGAGCGGCTTCGGCGTCGGACTCACCCTGGCCCGCCCGAAGGACGCGGACGTCACCCCGCGCCCCGCCAACGCACGCGGCAGTGTCGACCGCTGGAACACCGCGCTGGAACCACTCACCCGGGCCTTCCCGCTGCGCATGTGCCATGTCGCACTGAACATCGTCAAGGAGGGCCGCGAGGAAGCCGTCGCGTTCTACACCGAGCGGCTCGGCTTCCGGCCCACCGACATCGTCGAACCGATGGGCGTGTTCATGCAGGCACCCGGCGACGACGACCAGCACACCATGCTGCTGTGCCACCGCCCCGACCGCGCCGGCGTCAACCACATCGCCTACGAGGTCCCCGGCTTCGACGACGTCATCGAGGGCGGCAACTACATGATCGAGCGCGGCTGGCGGGAGGCCCGCAAGCTCGGCCGCCACACCGTCGGCTCGAACGTCTTCCGCTTCGTCCACGCCCCGTGCGGAGGCCGCGTCGAGTACGCGGCGGACATGGACCGGGTCGACGGCACCTACGAGACCCGCGTCCACGAGACCACCCCGCCCCACCACATCTGGGCGCTGCGCTCCAACCGCGACCAGCAGGACGCCCCCGCCAACTGACTCTCCTCCCGCCTTTCCAGCCTGAGAGGGCACCCACTCATGACCTCCGACCACGGCTACCCCGCCGTCCGCATGTACATCGCCGGCGAGTGGTGCCAGGGCGGCACCGGACGGACCGCCCCGATCGTGAACCCGGCCACCGAGAAGGTGATCGGCGAAGTACCCCTCGCCACCACCGCCGACCTCGACCGCGCCCTCGACGCGGCCACCGAGGGCTTCCGCACCTGGCGCGCCACCCCGATCGCCAAGCGCTCCGCGATCCTGCACGCCGCCGCCGACCTGATCACCGAACGCGCCCCCGACATCGGCCGGATCATGGCCCAGGAACAGGGCAAGCCCCTCCGCGAGGGCACCACCGAGGCCCTGCGCACCGCCGACACCCTGCGCTGGCACATCGAGGACGCCCGCCGCGCCTACGGCCGGATCATCCCGTCCGCACCCGGCACCGTCCTCACCGTCCGCCGCGAACCGGTCGGCCCCGTCGCCGCGTTCGTGCCCTGGAACTTCCCCGTCGGCGGCCCCAACCGCAAGCTCTCCTCCGCCCTGTCCGCAGGCTGCTCGATCGTCATCAAGGCGTCCGAGGAGACCCCGGGCACGGCTGCCGCGCTGGTCGCCTGCTACGCCGACGCCGGACTCCCGGCCGGTGTCCTCAACCTCGTCTTCGGTGAACCGGCCGAGGTCTCCGCCCACTTGATCCCCTCACCGAAGATCCGCCTGGTCGCCTTCACCGGCTCGGTCCCCGTCGGCAAGCTCCTCGCCGCCCAGGCCGGCGAGGTCATGAAGCCCACCCTGATGGAACTCGGCGGCCACGCCCCGGTCATCGTCTGCGCCGACGCCGACCCCGTGAAGTCCGCCCGCAAGGCGGCCCAGGCGAAGTTCTTCAACGCCGGCCAGGTGTGCACCTCCCCGAGCCGCTTCTTCGTCCACGCGAGCATCGTCGAGGACTTCACCGCCGAGTTCGTGAAGGCCGCCCAGGAGATCACCGTAGGAGACGGCCTCGACGCCGACACCACCATGGGCCCGCTCGCCAACGAGCGCCGGCTGCAAGCCATGGAGACCCTGGTCGCCGACGCCGTCGAGCGCGGCGCCAAGGTGCTCACCGGCGGCCAACGCCCAAGCCGCGACGGCTACTTCTACGCCCCGACCGTCCTCACCGACGTACCGGCCGACGCGAAGCTGATGCACGAGGAACCCTTCGGCCCGCTCGCCCCGATCGTGCCCTTCACCGACCTCGAAGAGACCCTCGCCATCGCCAACTCCCTTGCCTACGGCCTCGCCGCCTACGGCTTCACCGAGTCCGCCGCCACCGCCGAGAAGCTCTCCGGCACGCTGGAGGCCGGCATCCTCTCCATCAACCACTGCGGCGGCTCTGTCGCCGAGGCCCCCTCCGGCGGTGTCAAGGAGAGCGGCTACGGCAGGGAGGGCGGCCCCGAAGCCCTCGACGCCTACCTGATCACCAAGCGCGTCTCGCACCAGCTGGCGGGCTGAACCGCCATGAGGTACACGCGCGTTGCGGTCGGCGGCCGGGCGGTCTGGGGCCGCGTGGGGGAGGAGGACATCGAGCTGCTGTCCGAGTCCCCGATCGACGGTGACCCGTCCGTGATCGGCATGGTGGCGATGGCCGACGCCCACTGGCTGCCCGTCGTCGTGCCGCCCGTGTTCTACGCCGTCGGCATGAACTACCCGCGGCACATCGCGCACGTGCACGCCGAGACTCCCACCCGCCCCGAGGTCGGCTACCGGGCCAACAACGCGCTCACCGGCCACCGTTCACCCATCGTCAAACCGGCCGAGGTCGAGGGCCGCTTCGAGGCGGAGCCGGAACTCGTCGCGGTCATCGGCCGCACCCTGAAGCACGCCTCCTACGACGAGGCCCGCAAGTCGGTCTTCGGCTGGACGATCGGCAACGACGTGAGCGCCCGCACCTGGCAGCACCAGGACCGCTCTTTCTGGCGCAGCAAGAACAGCGACACGTTCAAGCCGATGGGCCCCTGGATAGAGACCGACGTCGACGCGCTCGCGCAGACCACGACACTCCGTGTGAACGGGGAGGTCCGCGCCTCGTTCGCCACCGGCGACATGGTCTTCGACCCCTTTGACCACATCGTCGAACTCACCAAGCACATCACCATGCACCCGGGGGACGTGCTGTGGATGGGCGCCGAGTCCACCTGCCAACTCGAACCCGGGGACACCGTGGACATCGAGATCAGCGGCATCGGCGTCCTGTCCAACCCCGTACACAGCGAAGGGAATCCGTCATGAGCAGCGCACCCCGCTACATCCACCACGTCAACTTCCCCACCACCGACCCTGACCGGACCGCCGAGTGGTACACGAAGGTCTTCGGGATGAAGCGCATCATGCCCAAGTCCAACTCCCGTGTGGTGCTGATGACCCGCGGCAACTTCGACCTCCACTTCACGCCGGTCGAGGAGATGGAGCGCATGGCGCCCTATCACTTCGCCGTCGAGGTCGACGACTGGGACGAGTTCCTCGCCCACATCACGGACCTGGGTATCCGGCACACCAGGCCGATCGAACGCCCCGAGAACCAGTCGAAGTTCTGCTACATCCACGACCCCGACCACACCATGATCGAGCTCGTCTTCCACGGCCGCCGCCCCAACTAGCCACGCGCGTACAGGAGTTCACCCCCATGCCCCTCGCCGACTCCGACGGCACCTCCATCTACTACGAGCGCCACGGCAGCGGTCCGGTGATCCTGTTCGTGCACGGCAGCGGCGGCCACCACGCCGCCTGGTGGCAGCAAGTGGCGGCGCTGCGCGAGGAGTTCACGGTCGTGACCGTGGACCTGCGCGGCTTCGGCAAGTCCGACTCGTCCATGCCCGAGTTCGACGGCCAGGACTTCCCCGGTGACGTGGTCGCCGTACTGGACCAAGAGAACCTGACCGACGCCATGCTGGTCGGCCAGTCCATCGGCTCCGTCGCCGCCCTGCGCGCCGGACTGCTCCGCCCCGAGCGCGTCGGCTCCGTCGTCCTCGGCCACTCGCTGGGCGGCATCAGCCACCCCGAGCTGAAGGAACTCGCCGCCGCCGACCGCGCCGAGGCCGTCAAACTGCCGGTGATCGACCGCCTGTTGACGAAGCGGTTCCAGCAGGAACGGGCCGATCTCACCTTCCTCTTCCAGCAGATGGGCACGTTCAACGTCGCCAAGATGCAGGACCTGCGCAACCTCGACACCGACGGTCCGACCCTGGACGACATCCAGAACTCCGGCGTGAAGGTCGCGTTCCTGGCCGGCGAGAAGGACGCGGTGCTCAGCGTGAAGACCGTGACCCGCGCCCACGAACTGCTGCCCGGCTCGCACCTGGAGATCGTCCCGGACGCCCCGCACTCCATGTACTGGGAGACGCCCGCGAAGTACAACGCCGCCGTCGCCCACCTGCGCCGCACCCTCACCGCACCGAAGGAAGCAGCATGAGCAGCCTCACCCTGGACGCCGCCGAGGAGATCATCGACGCCGCCCACAAGCGCGCCCAGTCGATAGGGAAAGCGGTGAGCGTCGCCGTCGTGGACGCCGGCGGCTTCCCGATCGCCATCCGCCGCCCGGACGGCGCCCGCCCGCTCACCCCGGACATCGCCCGCGCCAAGGCGTACACGGCGGCCATCATGCAGCGGCCCGGCAAGATGCTGAAGAAATGGCAGGAGAGCCAGCCGGTCTTCTTCTCCCAGCTGTCCCAACTCCCCGGCGCCGCCATGCCGATCATGGCCACCGAAGGCAGCCTCACCATCAAGAAGGACGGCGAGATCATCGGCGGCCTCGGTATCGCGGGCGGCACCGCGGACGAGGACCAGCAGATCGCCGAGGAGGTCCTCGCCTCCCTCGGCTACGAACTGGAGTTCGCCGCCTGGGGCGTCGCGGGCAAGCCGGCCTCGCCCTCGTCCTCGTCCGGAAAGGACGCATAACTCATGGCGGACACGTTCAACTACCGCATCGACCACCAGGGCAGCCTGGTCCGCCCCGTCGAGCTGACCGCCGCCCGGGCCGCCGGAGACCCCGAGGCACTGAAGGAGGCGGAACTCCAGGCGGTCAAGGACGCGGTCGTCTTCCAGCGCAAGCTGCGCTCCACCGTCGTCACCGACGGCGACTTCCCCCGAGAAGACTTCCGCAGCGCGATTCTTGACGGAGTGTCAGGTTTCCGGCGCACTGACGAGACCGACGCCGACGGCCTGGTGCGCTGGGTCGCGGAGTCCCTCCCCAAGGCGAACGGCCCGCTGCTCGCGGACTGGGCCGCACGGCTCACCGAACTGACAGTGATCGCCCCGAAGGCCTCGCTTCCCTCGCCCGCGTACCTCGCGGCGACCACCTTCCAGCCCGGCCACGGCCCCTCCTCCGCACGGGAGTTGGGGGAGGCGCTCGCGGAGATCGTCCGCGCCGAGACAGAGCTGCTGGTCTCCAGGGGCGTACGCCTGATCCAGCTCAACAACCCCCTTCTGCTGGGCCAGTTGGCCACCGACCCGGCCGACCCCGGCGCCCTCTCCTTCGAGGACGCACTCGCCGTCGACGCCCTCGCGGTACGCCTGGACGAGCGCCCCGAGGGCGTACGGATCGGTCTCGCCCCCGGCCCGGTCGCTCCCGCCGCCGTGGACTGGTCCCGCGCCGAGAAGCTCTACGGCGGGATCGGCGCCGACCGCTGGATCCTGCCCTTCGACCAGGGCACCCCGGCCGAACTCGCCCTGGTCAAGGCCCTGCCCGAGGACCGTGACTTCTGCCTGGGTGTCGTCGACGCGACCGTGGCCGCGCTGGAGGACATCGACACGGTGATGGCGAGGCTCGACGCGGTGGGGGAGTTCAAGGACCTGGAGGACGGGGCCGTAGCACCGTCCCGAGGTTTTGCGGACGTGGCGAGCAGGCCGCTGCTGACCACCGAGGAACAGCGCCGGAAGATCGAGCTGGTGGAGACGATCGCCCGGTACGTCTGGGGCAACGAGTTCTGACGAAGACCGACGAGCCGGGAAGCGCTGCGACGTGCTTCCCGGCGGGATCCGTCAGAGGACCTCGGCGAACGTCACCCTGCGATCGGTCAGCAGCGGCCAGATCGTCTGCACGATCAGCTCGTTGAAGTGCTCGGCCGCCTTGTGCGCGTCGAAACCGGCCCGGTCGGCGTACTGCTCGTACAGCACGAAACTCCCCGGTGCCTCCGTCTCGGCGTGCACCTCGTACGCCAGGTTCGCCGGCTCGGCACGGGTGTGCTCGCGCACCTTCAGCAACGCGGCGCGCACCGTGGCCTCGTCGGCGGGCTCGCAGAAGTAGTGGGCGATGACTGCGTAGGCCATGTCGTGTCTCTCCTCGACGAATCCTCGATCGGATCCTCAGCGGATCCTCGGCTCCCGGCGGCGTGTCACATGCCGTCCGGCCTGGCGATTCCAGCACGGATCAACCCTCCGCCGACCTGCGCGCGGCGCAAGCAATGCCTGCCTCCGCAGGGCTGGTGGCACGGCCCCCACATGGTGTGTTGTCGCATCCGGCCCACTGCGGCCGCTGACTGTGCAGACCGCGGACCCGCACCGCGGCGGACGAAGGAAGTGATCTTCATGCGAAGCCTGGAAACCCTCTCCGGTGGAGAGTGGGTGACGACCGGCGAGTGGATCGAGGTGCACAACCCCGCCGACGTCCGCACCCCCCTCGCGCGCATCCCCGCCCTCGCCGCCAAGGACGTCACCCGCGCCTACGACCACGCCGAACGCGGCTTCGCCGTATGGAAGCGCACCAGCCCCTTCGAGCGTGCCCGTGTCTTCACCGAGGCCGCCAGGCTGATCCGCGACCGGGTGGACGAGATCGCGGCCGACGTCACCGCCGAGAACGGCAAGACCGGCGCCGAGGCCCGCGGCGAGACCCTGAAGGCCGCCGACTTCCTCGACTACTACGCCGGCCTGGCCCGCCAGGGCTACGGCACCCTCCTGCACGACGCCCGCCCCGACACCCGCGTCCACACCCAGCGCGAGCCGATCGGCGTGATCCTCGTGATCAGCCCCTGGAACGACCCTCTGATCACCCCGGCCCGCAAGCTCGCCCCGCTGCTCGCCACCGGCAACGCGGCCGTGTTCAAGCCGGCCACCGAGACACCGTTGTCGGGCCTGCACTTCGCCCGCGCCCTGCACGACGCGGGCCTCCCCGCCGGTGTCCTGAACGTCGTCACCGGCCGCACCGCCGAGATCGAGGAAGCCCTCCTCGACGACCCGCGGATCGTCGGCATCACCTTCACCGGCTCCAACGAGATCGGCAACCGCATCCGCCGCCGCCTCGCCGACCGCAACGTCCGCTTCCAGGGCGAACTCGGCGGCAAGAACGCCTCCGTGGTCCTGGCGGACGCCGACCTTCCGTTCGCCGCGAAGACCGTCGTGGCCGCCTCCTTCGGCCAGGCCGGACAGCGCTGCACCGCCACCAGCCGTGTCGTCGTCGAGCGGCCCGTGTACGACGAGTTCACCCGGCTCCTGGTCGCCGAGGTCGAGGCGCTGAAGATCGGCCCGGGCAGCGACCCGGCGACCACCCTCTGCCCGCTCTCCAGCCCGAAGCAACGCGACAGCGTCCTCGCCCACCTCGCAGGAGCCGTGGAACAAGGCGCCACCGTCCTCACCGGCGGCAGCGCGGACACCGAGGGCGACCACGCGCACGGCTGCTTCGTCCAGCCGACCGTGCTGGCCGACGTCACCGCCGAGACGGCGATCTGGCGCGAGGAGGTGTTCGGACCGGTCCTCGCCGTGCGCGCCGTGGACGACTTCACGCAGGCCGTCGTCGCGGTCAACGACTCTCAATTCGGCCTCGCCGCCGCCGTGTTCACCCGCGACCTCGCCTCCGCCTACCGCTTCGCGGACGAGGCCGAGTGCGGGCAGATCGCTGTCAACGCCACCACCCCCGGCTGGGACGTGCACCTGCCCTTCGGCGGGTTCCACGACTCCGGCACGGGCTACAAGGAGCAGGGTGACGAGGTCCTGCGCTTCTCCACCCGCGTCAAGACCGTTGCCATCCACTTCGGCGCCTGAGCAAGTCGGTACGACAGAGATTCGGTACGACAGAGAGGAGGATGCCGATGGCTGACGAGACGATCGGCATCGTCGGCGCCGGCATCGTGGGACTCGCCACCGCCCGTGAGATCGCCCTGCGCCGCCCCGGTACCCGGGTCGTGGTCCTTGAGAAGGAACACGAGGTCGCCGTCCACCAGACCGGCCACAACTCCGGCGTCGTGCACGCCGGCATCTACTACGCGCCGGGCAGCCTGAAGGCCGACCTGTGCGTACGGGGCGTATCGATCCTGCGCGAGTACTGCCAGGACCGCGGGCTGCCGTACGAGGAGATCGGGAAGCTCGTCGTGACGGTGCGCCCGGACGAGCTGGGCCGGATGGAGAGCCTCTACGAGCGGGCCAGGAACAACCACGTGCCCGAACTCCGGAAGATCTCCCAGGAGGAGATCAAGGAGCTGGAGCCCCACGCGGGCGGCATCGCGGCCCTGCACTCACCGCGGACCGCGATCACCGACTACCCGGCGATCGCCCGGGAGTTCGCCAAGGACATCGAGGCCTCCGGCGGAGAGGTGCGGCTCGGTTTCCCGGTCACGTCCATCACCAATGTGCCGGGCGGTATCGAGGTCGCCTCGGGCCAAGTACGCGTCCGTGTCGACCGGTTGATCCTCTGCGCGGGCCTCCACTCGGACGCCGTGGCGAAGCTCGCGCAGGACAAGAGGGAACCGAAGATCATCCCGTTCCGGGGCGAGTACATGCTCCTGAAACCGGACCGCACGAACCTGGTGCGCGGGCTCATCTACCCGGTGCCGGACCCCCGTTACCCCTTCCTCGGCGTGCACTTCACCCCACGTGTCGACGGCAGCGTCGAGGTCGGCCCGAACGCCGTCCTGGCCCTCGCCAGGGAGGGCTACCGGCTCGGCCGCGTCTCCCTGAAGGACCTCGCCGGACTCGCCGCGTACCCCGGCTCCTGGAGGATGGCCGCCCAGCACTGGCGGACCGGCATCAAGGAGTACCGCGGCTCGCTGTCCGCGACGGCCTTCATGAAGGACGCGAAGCTCTACGTCCCCGGAGTCGGCGCCTCCGACGTCGTACGCGGCGGAGCGGGCGTCCGCGCCCAGGCACTCGATCCCGACGGCACGCTCGTGGACGACTTCCGCATCCATCAGGTGGGCCGGATCACCGCCGTCCGCAACGCGCCCTCGCCGGCCGCCACGGCCTCCATGGCGATCGCCGAACACATCGTCGGCGCGGTGTTCGACACTCCGTCCGCAAACTGAGAATGCCCTGCGTACAGCGGTGTTTCGCGCAACTAGTGCTTGCGCTCCCGGGGCTCGGCAAGGCCCCGCGGCCCGCCTAGCGTTCCTTCCGCAACACCACCGCACGACCCCCTTCCCCAGACCTTCCAAAGACCTTCGATGGACCTTCGAGAGAAAGAGCTCAGGACATGTTCGTTGTCGACACGCAGATCCACATCTGGAAGGAAGAGACCCCGGACCGCCCCTGGGTCCCGGGCGCGCGGGAGCGCATCCGCCTCAACGGACACCGCGAGGACCCCTTCTCGTACGAGGAGGCCCTGGAGCTGATGGACGAGGCCGGCGTCAACCGGGCCCTGATCCTGCCGCCGTCCTGGGAGGGCGACCGTATCGACTACGCCCTGGAGGCCTGCGAGGCGCACCCGGACCGCTTCGGGATCATGGCGCGCATTCCGCAGAACAAGCCCGAAGAGGGCAAGGCCATGCTGACGGACTTCGCGCAGAACCCGCATGTGAAGGGCACGCGCCTCACCTTCCACCGGCCGCAGGACCGCAACTGGATGATCGACGGCACCAACGACTGGTACTGGCCGATCGCCGAGGAGCTGCGCGTTCCGACCATGGTCCACGCGCCCATCTGGAAGCGGGAGTTGGGCGAGATCGCCGCCAAGCACCCCGAGCTGAAGATCATCATCGACCACATGGGCATCATGGCCCGCTGCGTGGACGACTCGATCGGCTACTGGGTCGCGGAGACCGCCGACCTGGCCGCCCACCCGAACATCTACGTGAAGCTCTCGGCGCTCCCGGGCTACTCCACGCAGCCGTTCCCGAACAACAACATCCAGAAGTACGTGCGCGAGATGGTCGACAAGATGGGCCCGCAGCGCTGCTTCTACGGCACCGACATCACCCGGCTGCTCGGGCACGGCATTACCTACACCGACACGATCGAGCAGTTCACCAAGCACTGGGAGTTCACGCCCGAGGAGCTTGAATGGATCATGGGCCGCGGTATCTCCGAGGTCCTGAACTGGCCGATCGAGGGCTGAGGAAACACGAGAGATGACCGACACGACCAACACCCCGGGCGCCGACGGCGGCGATGCTCTCGTTACCGCCTTCAACGCCGTCGGCGCCGACTACATCTTCTGCTCGTCGGGCTCAGAGTGGGCCCCCGTCTGGGAGTCCCTCGCCCGCCGCCACCGCGACGGACTGCCCTGCCCGCGGTACCTGGACCTGACCCACGAGACCGTCGCCGTCGGCATGGCCACCGGCTACGGACTCATCGAGCGCCGGCCGCAGGGCGTGCTCCTGCACGCGGCCCCCGGTCTGCTCCAGGGCTCGATGGCCGTACACGGGGCGCTGCTCGCGGGCGTCCCGATGGTGGTCAGCTCCTCCGAGTCGACCACCTACGGCGACGGCCCCGGCCAGGACCCGGGCGGCCAGTGGTACCGCAACCTGTCCGTCGTCGGCGGCCCGCACCAGATCGCACAGCCCTTCACCAAGTGGTCCAACGAGGCCGCCAGCGTCCACACCCTTCCCACGATGGTGACGCGGGCGGCGGAACTGGCCTGGCGGGCCCCGGCGGGACCGGCGTACCTCAACATTCCGCTGGAGATCCTGCTGGAGGAATGGGACGGGCGTGAAGCCAAGCCCATTGTGCAGCCCGGCTCCACGCACAGCTCGCCCGAAGAGGTCGACCCGGTGGCCCAGTTGATCCGCGAGGCGGCCAACCCCGTCATCGTCACGGAGACAGCGGGCCGCGAGGCAGGCGGCTTCGAGGCGCTCGTCGCCTTCGCCGAGGCGTGGAACATCCCCGTCGTCGAGCCCGACTCGGCAGTGTGCAGCAACTTCCCGCGCACCCACCCGCTGCACGCCGGCAGCGACATCGGCCCATGGATGGACGAGGCGGACCTCATCCTCCTCGTCAACTGCCGCGCACCCTTCTACCCGCCCTCGCGCCGCCCCTCCAAGGCGACGATCGTCGTCATCGACGAGGTACCGCAGCGCCCGCACGTCGTCTACCAAGTCCTTTTCGCCGACAGGTACTTGGAAGGCAACGTCACCAACACCCTGCGCCAGCTGGCCAAGCGGGCGAAGGACCTGGACGCGGAGGCAGTCGCCGTACGCCGTACGGCCCAGGAGCAGCGGCACGCCGACGAACAGGCCGCCATCGCCACCGCCGAGGCCAAGGCGAGGGAGACCGAGGGCATCGACCCGGTCCTCGTCGCCGCGACCCTGCGAGGGCTCCTGGAAGGCCGCGGCGGAATCGTCGTCGACGAGACCATCACCCACAGCCGCGTCGTCAAGCGCCACGTCCAAACCGCCGACCCCGACTCGTACTTCTACGTACAGGGCGGCCTCGGCCAGGGCATCGCCGTCGCCCTCGGCGTCAAACTCGCCGCCCAGGAACGCCCGGTGGTGCTCACCATCGGCGACGGCGCGTTCACGTACAACCCGGTGATCCCGTCGTACGACGCGTCCAACGCCTACGAACTCCCGTTGCTGATCGTGGTGTTCAACAACCGCGTCTACAAGTCGATGAACCTCAACCACCGCAGGTTCTACCCCGAGGGCGCCGCCGCCGACACCGGCGAGTGGCTCGGCACCGATCTGCACCGGCTGCCCCGACTCGCCGCGTTCGCCGAGCCGTTCGGGATGCACACCGAGACCGTCGACGCACCCGAGGCCCTCGCCCCCGCGCTGGAGCGAGCGCTCAAGGCCGTGGCCGAGGGCACCACCGCCGTCGTC
The DNA here is from genome assembly GCF_040655155.1 of Streptomyces sp. NPDC050508. Taxonomy (NCBI): domain Bacteria; kingdom Bacillati; phylum Actinomycetota; class Actinomycetes; order Kitasatosporales; family Streptomycetaceae; genus Streptomyces; species Streptomyces sp. NPDC050508. The sequence continues at coordinate 205,232 of NZ_JBFAJJ010000008.1, read as the reverse complement.
GACGTCCTCGTCACCCGCTGAACCAGGAAGGCACCCGCCACCATGTCCGACACCGCAACGCCCAAGCCGGGCAAGGTCCTTGTCGCCGCCGACGATCTGCGCACCTTCTCCGCCGCACTCCTGGAGAAGGGCGGCCTGAACGCCGAGCAGGCGCGCACCACCGCCGACGTGTTCGTGTGGGCCGCGCTGCGCGGCGTCGACTCGCACGGCATCGCCCGCGTCCCCGCCTACCTGGAGCTGCTGGCCAAGGGCGTGGCCAACGCCGACGCCGACATCAAGATCGAGTCCACCGCCCCGGCCGCAGCCGTCCTTGACGCCGACCGCGCCCCCGGCCCGGTGGCCCTCAGCGCCGCCGCCGACGAGGCCGTCACCCGGGCCAGGATCAGCGGCGTCGCCGCCGTCGGAGTCCGCCGTACCGTCCACACCGGTGCCATCGGCTACTACGTGTCGAAGATCGCCGAGCAGGGCCTCGTCGGCATCGGTTACGTCGCCGGGATGCCCAACATGGGCTACACCGGCGTCAAGGGCGCCGCCGTGGCCACCAGCCCACTGGCCATCGCCGTACCGGCCGCATCGCACGCACCGCTGCTCCTCGACATGGCCACCGCCACCATCGCCCTGGGCAAGATCCGCCAGGCGAAGGCGAGCGGCACCCCACTGCCCGAGGGCGCGGCGGCCACCGCGGACGGCACCCCGACCACCGACCCCGAACAGGCCGTCATGCCACTGCCGTTGGGCGGTGCCAAGGGCTCCGGGATGTCCCTCGCCTTCGAGCTGCTCACCAGCGTGCTGGTCGGTGCGCCGATCTTCGCCGCGTTCCACTCGGACGACCCCCAGGGCCGCAAGCACCGCCAGAACGCCCTGCTCATCGCCCTGGATCCGGCGGCCTTCGGCGACCCGGCCGCCTTCACCCGGGCGGTCGACGAAACACTGGACACCCTCAAGCAACTGCCGCCGGCGGACGGCGCGGAGGGAGTCTTCTACCCCGGCGAGCGCAGCGCGGCGGTGGCCGAGGGGCGCGGCGCGAAGGGTATTCCCGTGGCGCCCAAAGTGTGGCGTGAACTGACCGAGGCCGCAGGGAAGTTCGGCCTCACGCCGCCGGAGCCGGTGCCGTCGGCGTGACCCAGCAGCACTTCGCCGACCGTCCGAGGGGGATGGCCGGCGAAGTGCGTTGTCCGGGAAGGGAGTTCAGGCGGTGCCCACGGCTTCCCGTATCTGACGGGCAATCAGGGAGTAGGTCCGCAGGGCCCGTTCGTCGTCCTTGCCGTCGTAGCCGTGGTCGGCTCCGGCGACGTCGACGTACTCCACCAGGGCCCCGGCCGTACGCAGCCGGTCGGCATAGCGCACGCCCTCCGCCTTGAGCAGGTCGTACTCGGCCGTGACGACCAGAGCCGGAGCGATGCCCTTCAGGTCCGCGGTGTCCGACGGATGGGCGGGCGACACCAGCCGGTCGCCGCGCACCTTGGGATCCGGGACGTACGACGTGTCGAAGACCTCGGCCATCCAGGGCCGCAACACGGGCTTGGCGATGGCGGCCTGCTTGTCCTTGGCGCTGGTCGCGAGGTCCAGCGGCGGATAGTGCAGCACTTGGAGCGCGATGGAGGGACCGCCCTCTTCCAGCGCCTGCCGGGCCACCGCCGCAGCGAGTCCACCTCCGGCACTCTGCCCGCCCACGGTGAGCCGGTCGCCGTCCCAGCCCTGCTCACCGCCGTGCTCCGCGATCCACCGGACCACTTCGAAGGCCTGCCGGGGCGGCGCGGGGAACGGGTGCTGCGGTGCGACGACGTAGTCGACGTTGACGACCACGACGCCCGCCTCCGCGGCGAGGAAGCGGCACAGCGGGTCGTCCAGTTCGGTCAGCGGCACGACATAGCCGCCGCCGTGGAAGTTCACGTGCACCGGCGGAGGCGGGCCCTCGCCGGCGGGCAGGTACACGGTGACGCGCGCCGGGGCGATGCTCGTCGGGATCGTCAACTCCCGTGTCCGGCGCGGAAATTCAGGCAGCCGCTGATGCGAGGACGCGGCGGAGCCGCGCCCGCTCGGGCGCCGGTCGGCCATCACGGCGAGACGCTGGAAGGACTTGGCGGCGAGGGCGGCCACCGCCGGCCGGGCCAGAACAGACATGCCGCTCCATTCGTGGAGTGCGCGCGACGGGGGTTCCCTTCCGATCACCAGGGTCAATCAACAGGAATCCTGGCGATGGGTAGGGCGACGATAACACGGGTGCATGTGGGGTGGATTCCGTGATCGGCGCTGTTCAGGGGTGTTGGGGGATTCGCCCGGCGATGCAGTCGTGGGGTCGGCCTGCTGGTCAGCGCCGCTGGAGGGGCCCGTCCGGTGGTCCGTGTTCACAGCACAGCCCGTGCGACGGGACCGACGACGCCGACACGGCCGTGGCCTCCGCCGCTTCGCACGCCGCATGCTGGGCCGTCTCGATCATCTGCTCGCTGTCGTTCGCGGCGTCGGCCAGGCTCGCGCAGCACACGACGAGCAGGGCCGCGCCCGCGACGAACGGCAGGGCCCGGCGCGGGGGAGGGGGCGCCAGCAGCGCCCGTACCCGCTGCGGCACCGCCCCGCCGGTCGCGGCCAGCGCCGGACGGGAGCGGTTCGCCGAAGTGGCGAGGGCGGCCCGGCCCACGGCGCGGGCGACGACCGTACGATCGCCGACGCGCACCGCGGCCTCCTCGTCGGCCCAGCGCTCCAGGGCGAAGCCGCCGGCGTCGGACAGCGGTCGTAGCAGCGGATTCACGGCGGCGGAGAGCCGCCAGAGGGTCTGGAAGAGATGGTGCCGACCGCGCAGATGCGCCCGCTCGTGGGCGAGAAGCGCCTCGCGTTCGCGGTCGCCGAGGCAGCGCAGCATCCCGCGTGACACCACGATCCGCCCCGGCGCCCCGGGCAGCGCGAACGCCTCCGGCAACTCCATGTCCAGGACGGCCAACTCCGTGTCGCCGGGCAGCAGTCGGCATTCGCGGCGGGCCCAGCGCAGGTGTTGTAGCTGACGTGTCGCGGCGACGGCGAGGCCCGTGAGGGACGCGAGGAGGGCGAGTGCGGCGACCCCGGCGACCGTGAGGTACACCGGGTCGGAGGCGCGCACGGCGGCGACCGACCACCGGCCCTCCTCGGCGACCTGGGGGATCTGCGCCAGCCCGGCGAAGGCCAGCAGCGCCAACGAGCCCAGCCAGCCCAGCGACGCCACCAGCGCGGCGGAGGCCAGCGACCGGGCGGCCGGGCGCGGGGCCAGTCGACGGGAGGCGCGGGGCGCGAACACCGCGACGACCATGGTGATCAGGAGGGGGACGTACACACTGATCAGCACCGGCTCACGGTCCTTCGTCGGTGCGGCCGGAGAGCAGTCGCTGCAGCAACTGCTCGTCCTGTTCGGACAGTTCGGAGACGAAGCGGGTGAGCACCGCCTCGCGGTCGGTGCCGTGCTCCAGCAGCGAGCGCATCCGCTCCGCGGTGTGGGTGGCCTCGTCCCGGGCCGGCGCGTACGCGTAGCCGCGGCCCGCGTGGTGCCGGACGAGCATGCCCTTGTCGTAGAGGCGCGACAGGATCGTGAGCACGGTGGTGTAGGCGAGGTCTCCCGGCAGCCGGTCCCTGACCTGGCGTGCGGTCTGCGGCTCGTCGGAGTCGTAGAGCGCGGCGAGAACACCGCTCTCCAGCTCGCCGCGCGCCCGCCTGCCCGATGTCGAGCCGGGTTCGTCGCTCGTCCGGTCGTGCACTGTTCACCCCACCGCCTTTCACCGCTCGGCGTCACAGCCTACCCGCCGACCTACTACGCCCTGTAGGAAGTGCGCCAAGGGCTCGAAGGGATCGGTCGAGGGGCTGGTCAAGGGCTTTGCGAACGCGACCTACTACATGTTGTACGACCTTACCTACTACATGTTGTAGAGTTTCGCCGCTCCACTCCACCTGCGGAGGAAAAAGCCCATGCCCTACCTCGGAAGCACGGTGCATCTGCGCGCCCTCGCGGCCGCCACCCTGCGCCCCAAGCAGACGATCCCGCCCAGCCGCCCGTCGGCGGCCGAGCGTGTCGTGATCGTCTCGGCGAGCGTCGGAGCCGGTCACGACGGCGCCGCCGCCGAGTTGGAACGGCGCCTGGTGGCGGCCGGACTCACGGTCGACAGGTTCGACCTGCTGGACGTACTGCCCGCGCGGCTCGGCCGGCTCGTACGGGACGGCTACCACCGCCTGCTCGTCCGGGCGCCGTGGGCCTACCAGCGGATCTACAGCAGCACGGAACGCGCCGGTGGCGGCGGCCCCGTCGCGCGGGCGTTGCTGCGCTCGGCCGAGGAACGGCTGCTCCGCGCGCTGCCCGCCGACACGGGCGTCGTCGTCTCGACCTACCCGGGCGCGAGCCGGGTCCTGGGCAACCTCCGCCTCTCGGGCCGGCTGACCGTCCCCGTCCTCACCTACCTGACCGACTTCTCGGTGCACCCGCTGTGGGTGGCCGACGGCGTCGACATCCACCTCGCGCTGCACGCCGTGCCCGCCACGCAGGCCCGGGCCGCCGGCGCGCACGACGTCCGGGTGTGCGGCCCGGTGGCCGACCCGCGCTTCCACCCGGTGGACGCGACACAGCGCGGCGCCGCCCGCGCCCGCTTCGGTCTGCCCGCGAACGCCCCGCTGGCCCTGCTGGTCGCCGGCTCCTGGGGCGTGGGCCCGGTCCGGCAGGTGGCCCGTGACCTGCGCGACTGCGGTGCGGCCGTACCGGTCGTGGTCTGCGGCCGCAACGAGGCGCTGGCCGACCAGCTCCGCGCGGACGGCGTCGAGCACGTCTACGGCTGGGTCGACGACATGCCCGGCCTGATGCACGCCGCCGATGTCCTGGTCCAGAACGCCGGCGGACTGACCTCACTGGAGGCCTTCGCCGCGGGCCTGCCCGTCGCCAGCTACGGCTGCATACCCGGCCACGGACTCACCAACGCGGCTGCCCTGGACGAGGCGGGCGTGGCCGCGTGGATCCGTGATCCGGCCCAACTCAAGTACGTGCTGAGCGAGTTGATAGACGGCCCGCGTGGGCTGTTGCAGCGGGAGGCGGGCCTCGCCCTGTTCGTGGGCGAGCCCGTCGGCTCGGACCGCGGCCCGGCCGCCGAGACCGCCCGGGTCTGCCGGGCGGGCGTCGGCCCCACCCCACCAGCCGCCGCCCGGCGGGTCGCCCGCCCGGCCGCCCGACGGCTCGCGACCACCACCGCCCTGGCCTGCGCGGTCTGGGCAGGCGCGGTCGGCACGGCGGTGGCCACGACCGACGGCGCCCCGCACCTGATACACGTCATAGGACAGGGCCTCGACCTCGACGACCTGGGCCACGGACACCATGAGGGTCACGCGTTCCACGTGGCTCACGCGGGCTATGCGAAGGGCGGCCACCAGTGACGGCCGTACGCCTTCCCCTTCCCTCTACGACCGCCTGCGTCGCGCTGCCGGTCCCAGCCGCCGCGCACACCGCGTCCGTCGAGTCCGTCGCATCCGTCGCGGGCTTTGCGAAGGGCCGCCGCTCATGACCGCCGTACGCCTCCTCCGCGCAACCGCCCGCGTCGCGCTCCCCGCGCTCCCCGTACTCGCCGCCGTGTACGCCGCCCCCGTCCTCTCCACCTACGGGCCGCTCCGCAACCGCGTCATGCCCCGCCTCTCCGGCCGCGGCCGGACAGACCACGTGGCGCTCACCTTCGACGACGGCCCGGACCCGCTGTCCACCCCGCTGTTCCTGCGCCTGCTCGACGAGCGCCGGGTGCACGCCACCTTCTTCCTCCTCGGCAACCAGGCCGTACGCGCCCCGGGCCTGGTCCGCGAGATCGCCGCCGCCGGACATGAGATCGCCGTCCACGGCTGGCTCCACCGCCCGCTGCTGCTGCGCGGCCCCCGCGCCACCCACGACGACCTGGCCCGCGCCCGCGACACGGTCGGCGACCTCACCGGACGCACACCACAACTCTTCCGCCCGCCCTACGGCGTGATGTCGACCGCCGCCCACCTCGCCGCCCGCCGCCTGGACCTCACCCCGGTGCTGTGGACGGCCTGGGGCGAGGACTGGAGGGCCCGCGCCACACCGGAGTCCGTCCACCGGACGGTCACCGCGGACCTGCGCGGCGGCGGCACCGTCCTGCTCCACGACTCCGACTGCACCTCGGCACCCGGCTCCTGGCGCGCCACCCTCGGCGCCGTGCCCCGCATCCTCGACACCTGCGCGATGCGCGGGCTGTCGGTGGGGCCACTGCGGGAGCATGCTGTGGATCTGCTCTGAAGTTCACAATATTGTTGGCACTCCTGGTCGGCGGAATTTACGTTCGCAAGTACCTAGACCAGGGAGCCCCCCATGCTGTCGAACGCCATGAACCGCCGCACCTTCCTCAACGGGTCGCTGACCGTCGCCGCGACGGCCGCACTCGTCGGCGCAGGAACGAGCGCCGACGCGGCGGATCGCAAGACCTCCGGAACCCCACTCACCGGCCCGCTCCGGATCGACACCGGCCGAGTGTCCGGTGTGGCCTCCCTGGTCTCCGGCGTCACCGTGTTCAAGGGACTGCCGTACGCGGCGAACACAGCGGGCGACAACCGCTGGCGCCCGCCGCAGCGGGCCAAGTCCTGGACGGGCGTGCGCGTCGCGGACACCTTCGGAGACATCTGCCCGCAGCAGATGATGGGTTCGGCCTCGGTCACCATGAGCGAGGACTGCCTCAACCTCAACGTCTGGACCGGAGCGGCGAGTTCACGGGAGAAGCGCCCGATCCTGGTCTGGATCTACGGCGGCCGGTTCACCGGCGGCTACGCCTCCGACCCCGGCTTCGACGGCGCGGGCCTCGCCGCCAAGGGCCTGGTCGTGGTGACCCTCAACTACCGCACCGGCGTGTTCGGTTTCCTCTCCACGCCCGAACTCAGCGCGGAGTCCGGCCACCGGGCATCCGGCAACTACGGTCTCCTCGACCAGATTTCGGCCCTGCACTGGGTACGCCGCAACATCGCCTCGTTCGGCGGCGACCCGGACCGCGTGACCATCGCCGGCCAGTCGGCGGGCGGCGCCTCGGTGATGCACCTCATCTACTCCCCGCTCGCCAAGGGCCTGTTCCAGGGTGCGATCTCCGAGAGTGCCGGCGCCCGCGCCACCGGTGACCCCGAAATCGCCGCGCTGGCAGCGTCGTACCGCACGCTGGAAACAGCCGAGAGCCAGGGCACCGCGTACGCCGAAGCACTCGGGGCCACCTCGCTGACCGCTCTCCGGGCCCTGGACAGCGCCAAGTTGATGGCGGGTCAGAACGCCAACGACACCACGGTCGGCGGACCGGTGAACGGCAACCCGCCGGAGTTCCGCCCGGTCCTCGACGGCTGGGTCAAGCCGTGGACCTACGAACAGGCCCTGGCGGGTGGCCACTTGAACGACGTGCCCGTCCTGGCCGGCGGGAACAAGGACGAGAACGGCGCCTCCCCGAGCCCGACCGTGAAGCTCGCGGACTACGAGAGCGTCGCGGAGAAGGAGTATGGCACTCTCGCCGACGAGTTCCTGAAGCTCTACCCCGCCACCACCGACACGGAGGCGGGCCAGGCCCGCAACGCCTCCGCCCGCGAGGGCTCACGCGTCTCCGCGAACCTGTGGGCGGCGGAGTGGGCGAAGACGGCGAAGAGCCCGGTCTTCACGTACTACTGGGAGCACGTCCCGCCGACTGCGACCGGCGCCAACTCCCGTGGCGCCTACCACGGTTCGGAGATCAACTACGTCTTCGACAACCTCTACGCCACGAACCTGCCCTGGACCGACGCGGACCGCATGGTGGCCGACACCCTGTCCGACTACGTGGTGAACTTCGTGACCCACGGCGACCCCAACGGCCCCGGCCTCACCCGCTGGCCCGCGGCGAACCACCGCTTCGCGACCACGATGGAACTCGGCGACCGGTTCGGCCCGCTGTCCCTCGCGGACGCGACCAAGGTGGACTTCTTCGAACGGTTCTTCGCGAGCCAGAAGCCTTGGTGACCGGAGGACGTAGGCTGTCGGCAGTAGGCGTGGTAAACGTCGGCAGTAACTTACTTGAGTTACGCAACAATATGGTAAAGTGGGTTCCATGCCCACACCATCGGTCCCCACCACCCCCGCCTCCCCGGAGGTGACCGAGATCGAGCGAGCCCTCACTCGGATCACCTACCTGAGCACCCGAGCCCGCCAGCACGACCGGCTCATGGCCCTCGCCGGTGTGCCCCTGGACCGTGCGGCGGTGGCGTTGCTGCGGCAGGTCGCCGACTCCGAGCCGCTGCGCCCAGGGGAACTGGCCAACCGCCTCGGGGTCGAGGCCTCGCATGTGACCCGGACGGTGCAGCAGCTCCAGAAGTCCGGCTACGTCACCCGAGTGCCCGACCCCGACGACCGCCGTGCCCAGCGGATCGAGCTGACCCAGGCCGGACAGAAGGCCGTCGACAGTGTGCGGGACGCCGGTGCGCGCGGAATGCAGATGGCCCTCTCGGAGTGGTCGACGGACGAACTGCAGCAACTGGCCACGCTGTTCCACCGCATGGTCGACGACTTCCTGAACTACGCGATCGACGAGGACGGCGAGCCGGAGGTCGCAGCGCCGGCCGGCACCGCCTGAGTGTCGGGTACGGGTCGGGCCGGCTTCATTCGAGGTCGGCGACGATCTGGGGAAGGTCGGCCGTGGTACGGATTCCGGGGGGTGCCGCGCAGACGAACGGTACGGCGTTCACCGCGCGGTTCGCGGTGTAGGACGGGGACATCGCGGCCATCCGGTCGAGGGGCACGGGGAAGCGCAGGTCGATGTCGAGTGGTGCGTCCCCTTCTACTGCGACATGCCAGCCGGTGGCACGGAGGTTCCAGGCGGGGTCGAGGTCCGTGGTGCAGTACCAGTTGGCCCGGAACCGCAGCAGGGGCTGGCCTTTCCGCAGTCCGGAGACCGTGATCCGCTGCGCGGCCACCGTGCCCACCGGCAGTGTGCCCGCGGCGATGCGGGTGGTGTGCCGGGCGGTCGCGACCTCGCCGATCGCCTCCACCGAGTCGAGCGGTGTCCTGAGCGCCTCGGCGAGCAGACGCAACGACGGGCCGAAGCTGTCACGCAGTCCCGCCAGCCGCTGCTCACCGAATGCGGTAGGGGGCTGTCCGAAGCCCATCACCTCGAACAGCAGCCCGGGGGAGTCCCGTTGGGAGAGGTCCGCGAACTCGTCGATCGTCAGCGCGTCGAGCCGCCGCTGGATCGAGGTGAGCGCGAGAGGCAGGGCCTCCGTGATGAATCCGGGGCTGCTGCCCGTGCTGTGGACCGAGGTCCCGCCGCGCTCGCACGCGTCCTCGATCCGCTTCCGCGTGGCCGGTTCGAGACTGGGCGCGTGATGGAACTCGGCCCGCGTCGACACTACGTTCACACCTGACGAGAGCAGCGTGCACACCTCGTCGAAATCACAGCTGCGCGGGGTGTAAAGGACACAGTCGGCGCCGAGCGCGAGGATCTCGTCGACGTCGTGGGTGGCTACGACTCCGGTCGTGCCGAGCCCGCCCCCGCTCAACTCGCCCGCGTCCAGGCCCGCCTTGGCCGGTGCATGGACATACACACCGGCCAAGGTCAGGTTCGGATGCTCCAGTACTGCACGCAGGGTGCGGGCACCGATGTTCCCCGTGGCCCACTGCACGACCCGGTAGCGCTGCACGTCACGCCGTAGCGGCTCGGTCATCGCCCACCTCCCGTTTCGGTGGGCGAGAACCGTACTCTCCGCTATGGGGAGCGTCAATTACGCAGGGGAACCCTCAACTACGTACCGGGGACCGTCAACTGCGCACCGGGACGCCCGAGAGGCCGCCGAGACAGAACTGCCAGACCTCCTCGGCGTTGACCGCCGCCGCGTGGCTGCCGGCCGGAACGCCGTTGCCCTGCGCGACGAACATGACCGTCTGCATCAGGATCGAGGCCTGACGGCGAGGCTTCCCGGCGGGGATGACACCGGCGTCCTCGGCCTGCTCGACCAACTCCGTGAACACCTGGTGCAGGGGGAGATGAGCGGTCGCCACCTGTGCGGGGTGCTTCACGAGGAGTTGGAGTGCGAAGTCGCTGAACAGCGGGCGCTCCACACCGGGGTTGGACAGCGACTGCTCGAAGAGCATCGTCACGGCGAGCCGCAGCGCCTGGAGCGGATCCGACTGGGCGCCGGCGGCTTCGCGGATCTCGGCCGCCGACTTGGACAACGCATCCTCGAACAGGGCGAGCAGCAGCTCGTGTTTGCCGTCGAAGTGCTGATAGAAGCTGCGGAGTGACTGTTTGGAGCGGTCCACGACCTCCTGGACGGTGAAGTCCGTCGTCCGCTTCTCCGCGATGAGTTCCTGCGCCGCGTCCAGGAAGCGCTGCACACGTTGTTCGGCGCGGAGCTTGGCGGCGCGGGTGGAACGCTCAACGGCGCGCTGGCGCCAGGCTGGTTGTTCTTCGGGGACAGCTGTCACATGAAGAACGATACTCCACTTCAGCGGTAACACCTCGGCTTCCCCTACCGAAGCCCACACTGCAGGTTTCGAGACCCTTACTTGCGTGAGATGAGAATGATATTCTCATCGGCATCCGTCCGGGTTGGCAGGAGGTTCGTCTGACATGGCATGGGACTTTTCCACCGAGCCGGAGTTCGAGGAGAAGCTGGAGTGGATCAGGCAGTTCCGCTCCGAGCGTGTGGAGCCACTGGACCTGCTGTATCCGGACCGGGCCTACCACCCCCTCGACGACGAACTCGGCCCGATTGTCCGGGCATTGAAGCAACAGGTCCGCGACGAGGGCCTGTGGGCACCGCACCTCGGCCCCGAGCTCGGCGGGCGCGGCTTCGGCCAGGTCAAGCTGGCGCTCATCAACGAGATCCTGGGCCAGTCGAGTTGGGCCCCCGTCATCTTCGGCACGGCCGCACCCGACACCGGAAACGCCGAAATTATCGCCCGTTACGGCACCGACGAACAGAAGGAGCGCTACCTCCAGCCGCTACTGGAGGGTGAGTGCTTCTCCTGCTTCTCCATGACCGAGCCGCAGGCCGGCGCCGACCCCACGATGTTCACCACCCGCGCCGTGCGCGACGGTGGGGGCACCTCCCGCTCGAGCGGAGCCGAGAGTGGGGGAGACTGGGTCATCACCGGCCGCAAGTTCTTCTCCTCCAACGCCCGCACCTCGAAGTTCGTCATCGTAATGGCCGTGACGAACCCCGACGTCAGCCCCTACAAGGGCATGTCGATGTTCCTCGTGCCCAGCGACACCCCCGGCGTCCGCATCGAGCGCCACCTCGGCATCATGGGCGAGGCCACCGACGAGGGAATGCACGCCCTCATCGCCTACGACGGCGTCCGCGTCCCCGCCGACGCACTGCTCGGCGGCGAGGGCCAGGCCTTCGCGATAGCCCAGACCCGGCTCGGCGGTGGCCGCGTCCACCACGCGATGCGGGTCGTGGGCCAGAGCCAGAAGGCGCTCGACATGATGGCCGAGCGGGCCCTGTCACGCGAGACCCAGGGCGAGCGGCTCGCGGACAAGCAACTCGTGCGCGCCGACCTCGCCGACTCCTACGCCCAACTCGCCCAGTTCCGGCTGTTCGTCCTCTACACCGCCTGGCAGATCGACCGCTACCAGGACTACAAGCGGGTCCGGAAGGACATCGCCGCCATCAAGTTCCTCACCCCGAAGGTGTTGCACGACATCGTGTACCGCTCGATGCATCTGCACGGCGCCCTCGGCGTGTCGAACGAAATGCCGTTCGCCGACATGTGGAACGGCGCTGCCGTCATGGCGGTCGTCGACGGCCCCACCGAGGTCCACAAGATCACGGTCGCCCGTGACGTGCTGCGCGGTTACGAAGCGGCCCCCGGCCTGTGGCCCACCCAGCACCTGCCCACCCGCCGCGAATGGGCCCGGAAGCAGTTGGAGGACCTGCTGTGACGCTCGCCAACACGGAATTGCTCGCCCGCTGGCTGGACGACCGGGGCATCGCCTCCGGCGAACCCGTCGAGACGTCGTACATCTCCGGAGGCACCTCCAACGAGATCTACGGCATCCGGCGCGGCGAGATGAGCATGGTGCTGCGCAAACCGCCGGAGAAGGTTCCGCCGGGGCGCAACGAGACCATGCTGCGTGAATACCGCGTTCTCAAAGCCCTCAACGGCACGGACGTCCCGCACCCCGAGGCGATCGCCGTCTGCGACGACACGAGCGTGCTCGGCTCCTGCTTCTATCTCATGGCGCACGTCGACGGCTGGTCGCCGATGAACTCCGACGGCTGGCCCGAGCCCTTCCTCAGTGACCTGTCGCTGCGTCCCGGCCTCGCGTACCAACTCGTCGAAGGCATCGCCAAGTTGGGCAACGTGGACTGGCGGGCCCAGGCACTGGAGGGCTTCGGCCGCCCCGACGGCTTCCACGACCGGCAGGTCGACCGCTGGCTCGCCCACCTCGCCAAGTTCAAGTTCCGCGAGATACCCGGCCTGGAGAACGCCGCAGCCTGGCTGCGAGAACACCGTCCCGCCCACTGGGAACCCGGCATCATCCACGGCGACTACCAGTTCGCCAACGTCATGTTCCACCACGGCGCACCCGCCGAGCTCGCCGCCCTGGTCGACTTCGAAATGGCCACCGTCGGCGACCCGTTGCTCGACCTCGGCTGGGTCGTCATGGGCTGGCCGGACGCCGACGAGGACCGGACCCAGAAGGGGTACGTCGACTACACCGGCATGCCCGACCGCGCCGATCTGCTGGAGCACTACGCCAAGGTCAGCGGTCGCGACGTCAGCGAGATCGACTACTACGTGATCCTCGCCCGGTTCAAGATGGCCGTGGTCCTCGAAGGCGGCTACGCCCGGCATGTGAGGGGCGAGGGCGGCAACCCGAAGATGGCCCACTACGGCGACGTCGTCCTGCAGATGGCCGCCCAGGCGGCCGAACTCGCCGCGACGACCCGGCTATGAGAGCCGCCCGCTGCAACACCGTCGGCGGCCCGGTCGTCGTCGAGGACATCCCCGAACCGGCCCTCCCCGGACCGGAGTTCACCGAGGAAGAGAACGGCATTCCGGTCGACGTGCACTACGCCGCCGTCAACTTCGCCGACGTTCTCGTGATCGACGGCGCCTATCAGGTGAAGGCGGAACCGCCCTTCACCCCCGGCAGCGAGTTCGCCGGCGTCGTCGCCGCCTCCGCGAGCGGATTCGAGAAGGGCGAGCGGGTCTTCGGCTCGATGTTCGTCGGCGCCTTCGCCGAACGCGTCACCGCCCGCCCGGCCGGCCTGAGCCGCATCCCCGACGGCATTCCCACCGAGCGCGCGGCGGCCTTCGGGGTCAGCCACGCCACCGCCTTCGACGCACTCCGCCTGGTCGCCGACGTACGCCCCGGCGAGCGGGTCGCCGTCCTCGGCGCGGCCGGTGGCGTCGGCCTCGCGGCCGTCGAACTCGCCGCGCTGCTCGGCGCGGAGGTCGTCGCCGTCGCCTCGACGGAGGAGAAACGGACGGTGTGCGCCGAGCAGGGCGCGCGCCTGACCCTGCCGTACGACGATCTGAAGCGGACCCTGCGGGACGCGGGCGGCGCCGATGTCGTGATCGACCCCGTCGGCGGGCCCTACGCGGAAGAGGCGTTGCGGGCCATGCGCTGGGGCGGACGGTTCGTGAGTGTGGGGTTCGCGAGCGGGGAGATCCCGCGTATCCCGCTCAACCTCCCGATGCTCAAAGGGGTCAGCCTGCACGGCTTCGACCTCGGCGGCTGGGCGCGGCATCAGCGGGACGACCTGGTCGCCGCCCGCACCGAACTCCACGGACTGTTCGCCGCCGGGAAGATCCGGCCCCGCGTCCACGCCGTGTATCCGCTCGCCGAAGTCGCCGATGCCCTCAGCCTGGGGCGCCGCGCCATCGGCAAAGTCCTTCTGGAGGTCGCGCATGGAGTTTGAGTTCGACGACGACCAGCGGCTGCTCCAGCGAGTGGTCCGCGAGACGGTCACCAAGTCACGGTCACTGCCCGAGAAACAACTCTGGGACACCTACCTGGAGTTGGGCTGGCTCGAAGCCCCTCCGGTCGAACTGGCCATCGTTCTGGAGGAGTTGGGCTACGCCGCCGATCCGACGCCCTTCCTCGCCACGGCCACCTGGTTCGCGCCGCTGGCCGGGCGGCTGCCACGCGGCTCCGGCACCGGGGTCTTCGACGGGGAGGGACGGTTCGTCCTCGACGCCGACCGTGCGGACGAGATCGCTCTTCTCACCTCCGACGGCGTCGTCGTACGGGACGGAAAGGAGCTGGCGGCCGAGCGGCTGTCCGTCTTCGACCCGACCCTGCACATCGCCCGGGTGGACATCCCCGACCTGGTCGCCGGTGTACCGGACCTGGCCCTGATGGGCCTCGCGGTCACCACCGTCGGCAGTTGCCGGCGCATCCTCGACCTGGTCGTCGCCCATGTGAAGCAGCGGCACCAATTCGGTGTTCCCATCGGCTCGTTCCAGGCCGTGAAGCACAAGGCCGCCGACATGTACGTCGCCATCGAACGCGCCAAGGTCCTCGCCTACTACTCCGCACTCACCATCGCCGAGGACGACCCGCGCCGCGGCCGGGCCGCCGCGATGGCCAAGGCCGCCGCCGGAGACTGCCAACGGGTCTGTTTCCGCAACGGGTTCCAGCTGTTCGGGGCCATGGGCTACACGTGGGAGAACGAGCTGCAGATCCACCTCAAGCGGGCCAAGGCCGGGGACCTGCTCCTCGGTACGGCGTCCGAGCACAGGAAGGCGCTGCTGGTATGAAGCTGGCCCCCGACCCCGAGGTCGAGAGGTTCCGCGCCGATTTCAGCGCCTTCCTCGACGCGCACCTGCCCGCTCGCGAAGAGGCCACGGTCCGCTCCAAGTCCAGTGCGGACATACCGGATTGGGCCCGGCGCTGGCAGCGCAAGCTCTTCGACGAGGGCTGGCTGCTGCCCGCCCGGCCGCCCGAGTACGGCGGTCGCAACGCCACCCTGCCCCAAGTGGTAGCCCACCTTGAGGAGTTGTCCCGGCGTCGCATCTACCACAGCTTCAACCCGCAGGGCCTCAACATCATCGCGGCCTCGCTGCTGACCTTCGGCACCGAGGAACAGAAACGTGACTGGGCCATACCCCTGCTGCGCGCCGAGATCACCGCGTCGCTCGGTATGAGCGAGCCCGGAGCCGGCTCCGACCTGGCCGGGCTGCGCACCCGCGCGGTCCTCGAAGGCGACCACTTCGTCGTCAACGGGCAGAAGGTGTGGACCTCGGGCGCGCACGACGCCGACGTCCTGCTCACCTTCGTCCGCACCGACCCCGAGGCCCCCAAGCACAAGGGGATCAGCGTCCTGCTCATCCCCACCGACTCCGAGGGCCTGGTCCGGCGGCCGTTCGGATCGATCGCCGCGCCCGACGACCTCGACTTCAACGAGGTCTTCTTCACCGACGTCCACGTCCCGAAGGAGAACCTCGTCGGCCCCCTCAACGAGGGCTGGCGCGTCGCCAACGGCTCGCTCGGCCACGAACGCACCCTGCTGTGGGTGCACTACGCCGAGCGGATGGACGCCCTGATCAATGACGCGGCCTGCGACGAGGAGTGGTACGCGACCCTCCAAATGGACGTCCAGGCACTGCGGTTGCTTGGCTACCGGCTGCTCGGCCCCGACCGGAACCCCGTGGAGATCTCGGTGCTCAAGCTGCTCGGCTCCGAGGCCGCGCAGAACGCCGAACTGCACGCCCTCGAACAGCACGGAGCCGAGTCACTGTTGCATCCGGTGCAGACGGGGCCATACACCCATATGAACCTGGAGACGTTCAACGCCAGTTGGTTCGAGCGGTACGCGCGCAGCTTCGGCGGGACCATCGCCGGCGGCACGTCCGAGATCCAGCGCAACATCATCGCCGAGCGCATCCTCGGCCTGCCCCGCTAGGCCGTGTCCGCAAAATCCCGGCCCGCCCTTCGGGCGGACGGCGGGACTTCGCGGACACGACCTAGACCCGCCGGCCCAGCGAGCCGACATCCCAGAGCCGACAGAGGACGAAACGCATGGACGAGATCCTGTACGAGGTCGACGGCCGGGTGGGGATCATCACCCTCAACCGGCCGGAGGTCGCCAACGCGCAGAACAGCGTGCTTCTCGACGCCCTCGACGCGGCCTGGAGCCGGGCCGCGGCCGACGAGGACGTGAAGGTCGTTCTCCTGAAGGCCAACGGCAAGCACTTCTCGGCGGGACACGACCTGAAGGACCGCTGGCCGGCGCCGAAGGAGATCACCCTGGAGTGGATCTACAGCGCCGAGACCCGCCGGTACCTGGAGTACACCCTGCGCTGGCGCAACGTGCCCAAGCCGACGATCGCCGCCGTGCAGGGCAAGTGCATCGCGGGCGGGCTGATGCTGTGCTGGCCCTGCGACCTGATCGTGGCCGCCGAGAACGCCGAATTCTCCGACCCCGTGGTGCACATGGGTATCGGGGGAGTCGAATACCACGGTCACACCTGGGAGTTGGGCCCACGCAAGGCGAAGGAGATCCTCTTCACCGGGCGTGCCGTCACCGCCGAGGAGGCGGAGAAGGTCGGCATGGTGAACAAGGTCGTCCCGCTGGACCAACTGGGCACCGAGGCACTGGAGTTGGCCCACCAGATCGCCCGGATGCCATCCTTCGGCCTGCGTCAGGCGAAGCGGGCCGTCAACCAGAGCCTCGACGTCCAGGGCTTCTACGCCGCCATCCAGTCCGTGTTCGACATCCACGAGACAGGACACGGAAACGCGCTGAGCGTGAGCGGATATCCCATTCTCACGCAGCTCGACGCCATGAAGGAGCGCATCAAGGGGCAGTAGGCCGCGCCGGTTCGATGGGCCGGACCGGGACCGTCACTGCTCCTTGTGCGAGGTCGCGCCCCGGCTCATCGCCAGCACCGCGTCGCGGCGGCTCAACGCCCCGAACGGTGAACCGCCGGTCGGCGTGGGACTGCCGCAGATCCAGGTCGGACCATCGGAGAGATGGTCGAGCGCCTCGGCGGCCACCTCGTCCGGATCGGCCAAGTCGCCGCCGTAGGACCCCCCTTGGGCGCCTTCGGTCCGGCGCAGGGACGGGGTGTCGGTCCTGCCGAGCACCAGCCCCAGGACGTCCACCCCACTGCCCTGCCACTCCGCCCACAGGCTCTCGGCCAGGATGAGGTCGAACGCCTTCGACGCACCGTAGGCGGCGAGCGTGGCGCCACCCGCCCACGCCGCCCCCGAGGTCACCAGGACCACGGCTCCCCGCTTCCGCGCCACCATCGGGCCACCGAAACGGTAGGCCGCTTCGAGTACGGCCGTGCAGTTGCGCCGCACCAGCCCGAGGTGGGTGTCGAGGTCCTTGTCGAGGAACGGGACGCTGCGGTCGTCGCTGCCCGCGTTGTACACGAACAGACCCACCTCCAGACCGGCGGTCGCCTGCTCCAGCTCCGACAGGGCGCCCGGGGAGCTGAGATCGAGCGCGACTGAGCGGACCTCGACGCCGTACCGGGCGCGGATCTCGTCGGCGGACGCCTCCAGCACGGGCAGGCGCCGGGCCACCAGCACGACGTTCATCCCCTGCGCGGCCAACCGGTGGGCGAACGCGGCACCCACCCCGTCCGACCCGCCCGCGACGACACCCCACGGCCCGTACTTGCTCGTGAGAGATTCAGCCACTTCGCACTCCTCGTCCAGATCCAGGTAATCGCGATGAATACGTCAACAGGGCTGCGTGGGGGCGGAGTTCACGGGTCGGCGTCACGGCGACGGCCGTTGGAGAACCTTCTTCTCTACCGCGTCCGACGACAGCACGGTCCCGATGATCCCGAGGTCGGCGCCGGTGCTGCGCGCCACCTCGCGCACCACGCGGACGTCCTTGCTCATCAGGTCCGCCAGCCGCACCGCGACCGAGTCGACCGAGCCCCCACTGGCGACGACACCCAGCGCCCGACTGGCACCGCTGCCGTGCTGCAGAGCCGCGAGAATCGCCTTCTCGTCGATCCCCAGCGACCCCGCCACCCGCACCGCGTCGACCGCGAGACCGACCTGCGCCACGAAGAGGGCGTTGTTGACGAGCTTGACCCGCTGACCGTTGCCGACCGGTCCCACGGACATGACCGGCGAGGCGTACGTCTCCAACAGCGGGCGCGTCTCCTCCAGGAGGGCCTCGTCCCCGCCGACCCACAGGGTGAGACGGCCCGCCGCGATGTCGTGCGGGCCGCCCGAGAGCGCGGCGTCCAACACCCCGACACCGCGCTCCGCGCCCGCCTCGAAGAGCAGACGGGCGGTCCCGGGGTCGGAAGTGGTGTGCTGGACTAGCGTCGTCCCCGCCGTCATGGCCGCGATGGCACCGTCCGGGCCGAGGCACACCGACCGCACCTGCTCGTCCGTCAGTACGACGACGAACACCACGTCGGCATCGCGCACGGTCGCCTCGACCGTCTCGGCCCAACTCGGCCCGTCCGCACGGGCGGTGGCGCGCGCCTCCGGCCTGCGCGAGTGGACGGTGACATCATGCCCCGCGGCCACGAGACGCTCGACGATCGGCTGCCCCATACGACCGGACCCGATGAACCCGATCCTCAACTCTCCTCCAAGGACAGTGAGGTGGAAGACGGCGCCAGCATCGCTCGGGGGCCCTCGGTGCCGTCGAGGTTGGCGTTGACCCGCTCGGCGATACGCCAGCCCTCCGAAGTACGCACCCAGCGCCAGGTGTTCGCGGAGACCTGGAACACCCAGAACCGGCCGGCGTCGGCGTCCCAGCGCAGGTGCAGCGCGTGGCTGCGGCCGGTGGCGTGGTCGCCGTCGACGACGACGTGCGGCGCGGTCAGCACATGACCGCAGCCGTTGTGGATCACGCTCTGGTGGTTGGGGCCGTGGACCATGCCGGCGATGCCGTCCCGGCCCTCCATCCGCAGATGGGGGACCGCGTCGAAGACGCCGTCCTCGGTCCACAGCCCCGCCGCGGCGTCTCCCGAACCACTGTCGACCGCGGGCCCGTACTGGGCGACGAGCTGCGTGATCTCGACCTGGTCCTCCAAGGCGCGCACCTTCGCCGCCAACGATTCGACGGTGGCGCGCAGTTGGGCAAGTTCATCGGCCTCGCTCATGAGTGATCAGCTCCCTGGTACGACGATGATGCGGGCCGGCCCGTTGGCGTCCCGTGCGGCGTCGAGCGCGGCCGGCACCCCGTCGAGCCCGACGGTGTGGCCGAGCATCGGCCCGACATCGAGGCCGCCGGAGCAGACCGCCCGGAACGCCTCGTCCCAGTGGTCCATCGACGGGCCGCCCCCGAACTGGATGCTGATGCCCTTCCGCTTGGCGGTCAGGGTGTGCAGATGGTCGCCCTCCGGCGGACCGCCGACGGAGAAGATCCGTGTCCCGCGCTCACACCCCTTGATGATCGAGTCGAGAACGCCTGGAACGCCGACGCACTCGAACACGACACAACTCGCCCGGCTACCGGCCGCGTTGCGCCACGCCTCGTACGGCGAGACCTCGGCCGGGTCGACGACCACGTCGGCGCCCATGGCCAGCGCGGTCGCGCGACGCGACGCCACGAGGTCGGCCGCCACGATCGGGCCGACGCCGAGGTCCTTGAGCCGGCCGATCGCCGAGAGGGCGATGGCGCCGCAGCCGATGACCAACGCTGCTTCGTTCACGGTCAGTTGGGCGCGGGACGCGGTCGACCAGCCGACCGAGATCGCGTCGGCGACACACACAATCTCGCTCGGCAGATCCGACACCACGACCCGGGTGATGGCCTCGGTCAGCAGAAACAACTCACCGAACCCGCCGGGCGAGTCCGGGTTCTGCCCGATGATCCTGCGGCCGGCCGGAGTGGCCAGGACGGGCAGCGAACTCACCCGCGTCCCGACCGGGATCCGCCGCTCGGTGCCGGGGCCGTAGTCCACGACCTCGGCGCAGTACTCGTGACCCATCACGATGTCGACGTCCTGGTCGTACGTCGACATCCCGCTGTCGTCGTCGGCGCCCGCCTCCGGATGGTCCATGAAGTGCAGATCCGACGCGCAGATCCCGCACGCCAGCGAGCGGACAAGGAGCTGGCCCGGTCCGGGGACCGGATCATCGACGATCCGCGTCTCGACCGTCCCGCCCCGGAGTACAGCAGCACGCATCAGACTCTCCTCCGATCTCCGAAGCCGTCCCCTTCGGGACTGTAGCCACACAAAGGGAATTACAGAAGACGGTCTCCTATAATTAAGGGAACATGGCCCGGTCACTACAATCACCGGCATGGCAGATCCACGCCGCGCCCCGGGCCGTCCACGGGACACGAGCATCAACGAACGGGCCCTCGCGGCCACGCGCGAACTGCTCGTCCAGCGCGGCTTCGACGCGACGACGATCCAGGCGGTCGCGGAACACTCGGGCGTGCACGCCTCCGCCATCTACCGCCGCTGGCCGTCCCGGATCGAACTGATCGAGGAGGCCACTTTCCCGGGACTCAGCCCGCTGAGCGTCCGACCGACGGGAGACCTGCGCCGCGATCTACGGCGGTTCATCCGCGCGTACTTGGCGGCCTTCGGCGCGCCCGCGGCTCGTGCCGCCGCGGCCGGTCTCTTCGCGCACTCCCGGACGTCGAACGCGCCCCGGCCGCCGGAGATGCTGCTGCGCGTGTCGGCGCGACCGCAGTTCCAGGACATCCTGCGCGCCGCGCCGACCGGGAGCGTCGACCCCGCCGTGGATCCGGACGATGTCTTCGACATGCTCCTCGGCGCCGTACTGACCCGCACCCTCCTGTCCACGGTCACGGCCCGCAACCGTCCCGTCGAGCGCACGGTCGACATGATCCTGCGGATGCTACGGCCCCTCGACGGGCCGGTGTGATCAACTCCCGTGTCTGGCCCGGGCGTTGGTGTCAGCGGCGCTCGTCGCGGAACACCTTCCCGCCCTTCATCACGAACCGGACGTCCGCCATCACGGTGACGTCCTCCAGGGGATTGCCCGGCACCGCGATCAGGTCGGCGAGCAGTCCCTCCGCGACACGGCCCCGGTCGTCGGCGTCGATCAGCTCGGCCGCGTTGACGGTCGCCGCCTGGAGCGCCTCCAGAGGAGTCATCCCGCGGTCGACCAGGGCGATCAGCTCCTGGGCACCGCGGCCGTGCGGGATCGCCGGCGCGTCGGTGCCCAGAGCCATCCGGACACCCGCCTTTCCGGCCCTGGCCACCACGGTCTTCGCCCGGGGGAAGATCTCGGCGGCCTTCTCCTTCAGCTCGGGCGCCGCATGGGACATGTCCATTCCCTCGATGAGAGCGGTGGTCGGCACCAGGAAAGTGCCCCTCTCCGCCATGAGCGCGATCGTGTCGTCGTCCAGCAGGAAGCCGTGCTCGATGCAGTCGATGCCCGCCTCCACGGCCGAGCGGACGGCGTCGGCCCCATGGGTGTGGGCCGCCACCTTCAGTCCGCGCCGATGGGCCTCGTCGACGATGGCGCGCAGTTCCTCGTCGGAGTAGTGCTGCGCGCCGGGGGTGCCGGTGTGGGACATGACGCCCCCGGACGCGCAGACCTTGATGAGCCGTGCCCCGTGCTTGATCTGGTAGCGGACGGCCTTGCGCACCTCGTCGACACCGTTGGCAATGCCCTCTTCCAGGGAGAGAGGCATGATTCCGGGGGCGTACGCGGCGAACATCGTGGGGTCGAGGTGGCCGCCGGTGGGTGTGATGGCGTGTCCGGCCGGCACGATGCGCGGGCCGTCTATCCAGCCGGCGTCGATGGCCTTCGCCAGCGCGACGTCCAGCAGATAGCCGCCCGTCTTCACGAACAGGCCGAGATTCCGGACGGTGGTGAACCCCGCGCGCAGGGTCCGCCGGGCGTTGCCCACCGCACGGAGCATCCGCAGCGGGGGATCGTCCTGGACGGGGGAGAGCGCGAGTGTCTCTCCCCGGCCACCCATCAGGAGGTTGACCTCCATGTCCATGAGACCGGGCAGGAGAGTCACGTCACCGAGATCGAGAATCTCGCTGTCGCCGGTGGCGCGGCCGTGCACGATACGGTCGCCGTCGACCGTGACCAGGCCCGGTTCCTCGAACTCACCCGTTTCCACATGCAGTACACGCGCTGCTTTGAGCGTGAGCACGACGGGTCAGACCTTCGGCTCGACGACGAGGTCCATGTAGGCGGCCCCGCTGTCCGGTACCCGGGCCTGCTTCCAGACCTCGACCGGGAACGACACGTTCACCAGGGAGAACATCAGGAGCAGCAAGTTGCGCTCCTGCTCCGGGAGTTCGGTGAGCGGGAACTTGTCGAGGTGGTCGGAGGCCTGTTCCAGGAGCGGGAACGCGGCGTCGTAGAAGGCCTGCATGTCGTCCATGGAGCTGGCCAGGCGCTTGCTGTACCGGTCGCGCTCGGACTCCAGGACCCACTCGCTGAACGGCTCAAGTGCCGCGAACTCACTGGGCAGCATCGGTGTGCTCCTTGACGTAGTCGGCGACCGTCTTGTGCAGGTGGCGGAGCAGCAACTCCTGGTCGCAGAGCGGGAAGTCGGTGACGACCCGGCTCTTGAGCATCGTCTGGGTGGCTTCGAGGGTGTTGCCGTCCTGGAGGGCGTACTCCTTGAACGTCACCGCCGCCAGCTCCTGCTTCAGCCGCTCGCGCGCCGTCTTGGCGGGCACGAAGTACAGGTTGGCCTCGAAGAGGTGCTTGTCCACCGCCGTCGGCCAGTAGTGGTATGTCAGGTACCAGCCGGGCTTCCAGATCAGCAGGGTCATGTTGGGGAAGAACTCGAAGGAGTCGTTGCCCCACGCGCGGTGCCGGCCCGGGTTCAGGCCCGTCGGCAGGTTGTCCAGGCCCTCGATGTCGGGCGCCTCCCACGGCCCGAACAGGCCGCTGCGCAGGGCGCGTTCGATGGGCTTGACGATGCTCAGGTCCTTGGGCGGGGACATGCCTCCCCAGGAGGAGATCATCGAGTGCGGGGAGTGGATCTCGTAGTGCAGCGCCTCGTACCCGACGTTGAAGAGCTTGTCGGCCTCGTCCTTGACGGCCTGCTTCATGTGCAGGACGGGCGCGTGGTAGAACTCCGCGAACGCGTCGATGAACAGCTTCCAGTTGCTGCCGATCTCGGCCTTGTACGTGAAGACCTCGGTCATCTCGTGGAAGGGGTAGCCCTCAAGTCCCTTGGCGAACTCGCCGAGATACTCCTTCAGCGGCTGGGCGTCGGGGTCGAGGTTGACGAAGATGAACCCCTCCCAGACCTCGCAGCGGACCAGCTTGAGGCCGTAGTCCGCCTTGTCCAGGTCGAAGAACTCCTGCTCCTGCTGGACGAAGGTCAGATCGCCGTCGAGGCTGTAGCGCCAGGCGTGGTACTTGCAGGTGAACTGGCGGCAGGTGCCCTTGACCTCCTCGCCCGGGTAGTCGTTCCACACGAGCTTGTTGCCGCGGTGGCGGCAGACGTTGTGGAAGGCTCGGATCTCCTTGTCCTTGCCCCGCACGATCACCAGTGAGGTGTCGGCGACGGCCAGCTCCTTCGTGAAGTAGCTCCCGACCTTGGGCACTTGCTCGACCCGGCCGACGTTCAGCCAGGTCTTCTTGAAGATCGCTTCCTTCTCGGCCTCGTAGTACGCGGGGTCGATGGAGTCCTCGTAGTTCACCGGGCTTGTGCCCAGCTCGGGGTAGTTCTCGGTCCAGCTCCCGGCCTCGGGCTTGGTGAAGTGTGGCATGGGATCACCCCTCTCGTTTGTGAGAATACCATTCTCGTTTTGGGAAACTGAAGTTCTCTTCCGAGATCACGGGGTCGAGTTCCACGCCGAAGGTGTTGAGGGCCATCGTGAGCATCGTGTAGGCGCCGATGGTGAACACCAGGTCCATCAGCTGGTGTTCGTCCAGGTCGACGGCGAGCGCCGCGTAGGTCGCGTCCGACAGACCCGAGTCGGTGTCCAGTTCGTCCACCGCCCGGTTGAGCAACGTGTCGGCGCCCGTGCGGACTTCGTCGATCTCGGCCTCGGTCACCCCGGCTTTCCGGCTGATCAGGACGTGACTCGCCCACTCGTACCTGCTGCCCCGCCGCCACGCCACACGCAGGACCGCCAGCTCGCGGACGCGCACCGGCAGGGTCGTGGTGTTGAGGTGCATGTTGAACGTCAGGAACGCCCGGGCCAACGCCGGATGCCGCTGGAAGATCCCCAGGACGTTGGCCTGCGGCAGCTTCCGGTTGGGGTTGATGACCGAGAACACGTCGTGGTCCCAGTCGTCGTACGGCACCGGGGGGATGCGGACGGCGTTCTCGCCGGCGGTCCCCTCGTGCCCGCTGTGCTCGGTCACGTGTTCCGCCCGCCGTTCACGCCCAGGATCTGGCCGGTGATGTAGCCGGCCTCCTCGGAGGCGAGGAAGGCGCAGGCCGCGGCGATGTCCTCCGGGCGCCCGACTCGCCGTACCGGAGTGCGCTGGATGTGCTCCTCGACCGTCCCGCCGAGCAGTTGGCGCTCCTCCGAGCGGCGCAACATGGGCGTGTCGATGAAGCCGGGCGGAACCGCGTTGACGGTGATGCCCTGCGGACCCAGCTCCAGGGCCAGCGACTTGGTCAGCCCGTTGACCGCCGACTTGGCGGCCACGTAGTGCGTCATGAACTGCTGGCCGGACTGCGCGCTGGAGGAGGAGATGTTGACGATCCGGCCCCAGCCGGCCTCCACCATGTCCGGCAGGACGGCCTGGACGCAGTGGAAGACGCCGTGGAGATTGACGTCGATGACCCGCTGCCAGGCCTCGAAGGTGAGGTTGGCGAAGCGCTTGTAGCCCTCCATGCCGGCCGCGTTGACCAGGACCGTGACCGGGCCGAGCTGCTCCCGGATCTCGGTCAGAGCCTCGTCCACCTGGGCCCGGTCGGAGACGTCGGCCTTCCGGGAGAAGCCCCTGTCGGACGGATTGAGGTCGAGGGTGGCGACCTGGAGACCGTCGGCCTCCAGGCGCTGTGCGATGGCTTGTCCGATGCCGGAGCCGCCGCCTGTGACGAGAGCTGTCCTCATGCCGGAACCCCCTTCGTCTCGATCATGAAAATCTCCCTTCCGGATCTGAGAAGCGTATTCTCGTCTCCAGTGCTTCCGGAAGTCCCGCGCAGGCGGGGGCTGTTCGTCAAGGTCCGTGGGCCTGTCAGCAACCGGTCAGGATCACATTCTCGCTGCCGGATGGTTGATTCGCGTATAAGGAGAATGTAGTTTCCGCTTCATTGGAGCAAGCCGCCCATCCATGCGAGGAGAACAGGATGCGGTTCCAGGACAAGGTGGCGATCGTCACCGGAGCGGGACAGGGAATCGGCGAGGACTACGCCCGGGCGCTGGCCGCCGAGGGAGCACGGGTCGTGGTCGCCGACATCAACGAGGAGCAGGGACAGCGGGTCGCCAAGGAACTGGACTCCGCGCTCTTCGTCAAGGTCGACGTCGGAGACCCCGCCTCGGCCGACGCGCTGGCCGCCACCACCGTCGCCGAATTCGGCCGCATCGACTACCTGATCAACAACGCCGCGATCTACCACAGCATGCGGCGCGAGGGCCTGACCACCGTCGACCTCGACTACCTCAACCGCTTCATCCAGGTGAACCTGATGGGCGCCCTGTACGTCACCCGGGCCGTCGTCCCGCACCTGACCGAGGGCGCCGCGATCGTCAACCAGTCCTCCGCCGCCGCCTACATGGCCAGCGGCTACTACGGACTCGCCAAGATCGGCATCAACCACCTCACCGCGTCCCTCGCCGCCGAACTCGGCGGCCGGGGCATCCGCGTCAACGGCATCGCCCCCGGCCCCACCGACACCGAGGCCACGGCCACCGTCGTACCGGTCGAGTTCCAGGAGCGGATGACCCAGGCCCTGGCCCTCAAACGGATGGGCACCCCAGGCGACTTGACCCCCACCGTGCTGTTCCTGCTCTCCGACGACGCGGGCTGGCTCACCGGCCAGACCATCAGCGTGGACGGCGGACAGGTGGTGCGGCTGTGACCCGCCTGCTCATCGACGGCCAACTCGTCGACGGGGAGCGGACGTTCCCCTCCCTCAACCCCGCGACCGGCGAGGTCTACGGCCACGCCCCGGACGCCACCACCGCCCAGGCCGAAGCGGCCGTAGCAGCGGCCCGCACCGCCTTCGACACCACCGCCTGGTCCACCGACGTACAGCTGCGCATCCGCTGTCTCGACCAGCTGCACCAGGCACTCACCGACCACGTCGAGGAACTGCGCGAGCTGACCATCGCCGAGGTCGGCGCGCCCCGCATGCTCACCTACGGCCCCCAACTCGACGACCCCGTCAAGCTGGTGCGCTACTACGCGGACCTGCTGCGCAAGTACCCGCTGACGGAAGAGCTGGGCGAGTCCGAGAGCCGCGGCCAGCGTCACCGGCGCTGGGTGGAGAAGGAGGCCGCCGGGGTCGTCGCGGCGATCATCGCCTACAACTACCCGAACCAACTGGCCCTGGCCAAGCTCGCCCCCGCGCTCGCTGCCGGCTGCACGGTCGTCCTCAAGGGCGCCCCGGACACCCCGCTGACCACCCTGTTCCTCGGCCAACTCATCGCCGAGCACACGGACATACCGCCGGGCGTGGTCAACGTCCTCACCTCCTCCGGTGCCGACGTCGGCGAGGTGCTCACCACGCACCCCGACGTCGACATGATCACCTTCACCGGTTCCACCGCGACCGGCCGCCGCATCATGGAGGCCGCGAGCCGCACGGTGAAGAAGGTCTTCCTGGAACTCGGCGGCAAGTCCGCCATGATCATCCTCGACGACGCCGACTTCGCCACCGCCGCCATGTTCGCGGCCGGCACCATCTGCTCCCACTCCGGGCAGGGGTGCGCGCTCACCTCCCGGCTGCTCGTGCCCAGGGAGCACCACGACGAGATCGTCGAGAAGGTCGCGGCAGGCCTCGGCCGCATCCCGCTCGGCGACCCCGCCGACCCCAAGACCTTCGCGGGCCCGCTCATCAGCGAGCGCCAGCGCGAGAAGGTCGACGGCATGGTCGAGAGGGCCGTAGCCGCCGGTGCGAACCTCGTTACCGGAGGCGAGAAGATCGATCCCGGGTTCTTCTACCAGCCGACCCTCCTCAGCAACGTCGACCCGGACAGCGAGATCGCCCAGGACGAGGTCTTCGGCCCGGTGCTCGTGGTGATTCCGTACGACGACGATGACGACGCCGTCCGCATCGCCAACAACTCCATCTTCGGCCTCTCCGGTGGCATCCAGAGCGCCGACGACGAGCGGGCCATCGCTCTCGCCCGCCGGATCCGCACCGGCACCTTCAGCATCAACGGCGGCAACTACTTCGCGGCCGACGTGCCGTTCGGCGGCTACAAGCAGTCGGGCATCGGCCGCGAGAGCGGTGTGGCCGGTCTGGAGGAGTTCCTGGAGTACAAGGCGTTCGCGGTCGTGGTCCGGTCATGATGCCGCTCGAAGGCATCCGCGTCCTCGAAGTCGCCATGTACGGCTTCGTGCCCTCGGCGGGAGCCGTCCTCTCCGACTGGGGAGCGGACGTCATCAAGGTCGAGCACGCCGTTACCGGCGACCCGCAGCGCGGCCTGCGCCAGACCGGCACGATGCGCGTCGAGGGCGACCCCAACCCAAACGTCGAACATGCCAACCGCGGCAAGCGCAGCCTCGGCCTCGACATCTCCCGCCCCGAGGGGAAGGACGTTCTCTACGACCTCGCCCGCCGCGCGGACGTGTTCCTGACCAGCTTCCTGCCCGGGCACCGGGAGCGGTTCGGTATCGACGTCGACGACATCCGTGCCGTCAATCCCCGCATCATCTACGCCCGGGGCAGCGCCTTCGGACCGCGCGGAGCGGAAGCGCGCAAGGGCGGCTACGACATGACGGCGTTCTGGTCCCGCGCCGGCACCGCCGCGAGCATCACCCCCGAGGGCACCGACGGCATCATCAACCCGCCTTCACCGGCCTACGGCGACACCATCTCCGGCACCAACCTCGCCGGCGGCATCGCAGCCGCGCTCCTGAAACGAGAGCGCACCGGTGAACCGTCGGTCGTGGACGTCTCGTTGCTCGGCAGCGGACTCTGGGCGATGGGCCACGCCACCGCGCTCTCCCTGCACCTCGGCAAGCCCTGGATCCCGCCGCCCGTCGGCACCCACGGCTCTGTCACCAACCCCTTGTCCGGGCTGTACGAGACCTCCGACGGCCACCATCTGGCGTTCGTCATGATGCAGCCCGGCAAGTTCTGGGCCGACGTGTGCCGGCACATAGACCGGCCCGAACTCGCCGACGACCCCCGCTTCGACACGGCCGAGAACATCGCGGCCAACACGGCGGAGGCCGTCAAGATCCTGCGCGAGGTCATCGCCACCCGCACCCTCGCGGAGTGGAGCAGGCGCTTTGCCACCCTGGCCGGGCCGTGGGCTCCGGTGCAGGACTCCCTGCAAGTGGGCGACGACCCGCAGATCAGAGCGAACGAGTACCTCCTGCAGGCAGGAGAACTCGAACTGGTCGCCAGCCCCGTGCAGTTCGACGTGCACGCCCCACAACTCGGGCCCGCACCCGAGTTCGCCGCCCAGACCGAGGAGATCCTCCTCGAACTGGGCCTGGACTGGGACCGCATCATCGCGCTCAAGGCGGCGGGCGCGGTCACCTGATCACCTGCCGGCGGGATTCATTCTCAACGAGGAGAACCGATGAGACGCTTGCTCGTCCCCGCGCTAGTTCTGGCCCTCGCGGCCGCGGCCGGATGCTCCGGCCGCACCAAGTCCGCGGACACCAGCAGCCCTTCCACCACCGGAGCCGCCGACACGGCCACCGCTGACTTCGGCACGCTGAAGTCCGTGTGCGGCAAGGGGACGGCCAAGTCCGTCACCAGTCAGGGCGTCACCAGCTCCGAGATCAAGGTCGGCGTCTTCACCGACGTCGGCTTCACCAAGAACCCGGAGTTCGAGAACGCGTCGAAGGTCTTCACCTCCTGGTGCAATGCTGCCGGCGGCATCAACGGACGCAAGATCACGCCCGTGTCGCACGACGCCCAACTCATGCAGGTCAACCAGCAGATGATCTCGGCCTGCCGCACCGACTTCTTCGAGGTCGGCGGCGGCGCCGCCCTCGACGGCCTCGGCGTCAAGACCCGACTGAAGTGCCTGCTCCCCGAGTTCCCGGCCCAGGTCACCTCCGAGGCCGGCGCCGACCTCCAGGTGCTGACGCAGGGCGCCTCGTCCGGGTACGCGCCCTACGCCGGCTACTACTCCTGGCTGCTCAAGGAGGCGTACCCGTCGTCGGCGAGCGGCGTCGGCATCATCGCCGGAGACGTGGCCGTCACCAAGGGCATCGGCGCCCAGGACAAGGAAGTCCTCACGGCGCTGGGCGGCAAGGTCAACTACTTCGACCTCTACCCCGCGCAGGGCGTCTCCGACTGGACGCCGTACGCCCAGTCCATCAAGACGAAGAAGGTCAAGGGCCTCGTCTTCCTGGGGGACTTCACCCAGTTGGCGAAGCTGGAGCAGGCGCTCACCAACATCGACTACAAGCTCGACTGGGTCGACGCCAACAACAACGCCTACGGCCCCGCGTTCCTCAAGCTGGCCGACACCGCGTTGAGCTCCCAGACCAACTTCGCGAGCATCGACGGGACTTACCCGCTGGAGAAGGCGGACGACAACCCGGCGACGAAGGAAATGGTCGCCCTGTTCAAGAAGTACGCGCCCGACGCGCAGATCACCCTGCCCGCCGTGCACGCCTTCTCCGCCTGGCTGCTGTTCGCCACCTCGGCCGCCGACTGCGCGGAACTGACGAGGAGTTGTGTCCTGGCCAACGCCAAGAAGCAGACCGAGTGGACCGGGGGAGGGCTCCAGGCCCCGGTGAACCTGTCCTCGCCCGACGAGGCCGTGAAGTGCTTCAACGTCGAGAAGGCCACCACCACAGGCTGGGTGCCCGCCGATTTCAAGCCGACCGACGGCGCCTACCGCTGCGACGCACCCGTCTACAAGTACAAGGGCAACTACGGCAAGCCGCCGACACTGGCCGACGTCGGCAAGTCGCTCGCCGACCTCAAGTAGCCACACCAGGACCCCCGTTCACCACGGCGTTCACCACGGCAGGAAGGAAGGACCGTGAAGGTACGAGTCGACCCGGAGCGCTGTCAGGGCCACACGCTCTGCGCGATGCGCGCTCCGGACACCTTCGAACTCAGTGAGATCGACGGGCACTCCTCGGTCGTCCAGGAGGAAGTCCCCGCCGACCAGGAGGCGGCCGTCCGCGAGGCGGTCCTGTCCTGTCCGGAGCGGGCGATCTCCCTGATCTCCTGACCCCCACCTCATCCACCGAGCAGGAGAGGACTCCGCATGACCACGGAAGACGCGGCCGTCGACGACGGTGGCCGCAAGCACCCCCAGGTGCACTTCGACCGGCACACACCCGACTACCGCGACCGGTTCGAGGACATCACCCACGAGCTGCACGGGCAGTGCCCGATCGCCTGGACGGAGAGCCACGGCGGCCACTGGGTCGCCAGCGGCAACCGTGAGGTGTTCGAACTCGCGAGGTCCGCCGAGTTCCTCTCCAACGACCATGACGTGAAGGGGGAGCGGCGCGGCTACAAGGGCATCTCCATCCCCCCTCCGCCCCGCGCCAGCGAGGCCCAGGGCGGCTTCCTGGAGATGGACCCGCCCGAGCAGCGCTACTACCGGCAGACACTCAACCCGTATCTGTCACCGGCGGCCATCCAGCGCTGGATCCCGTTCGTCGACGAGATCGTGCGTGCCAGCATCGACGAGAAGATCGAGTCCGGGCACATCGACTTCGTCGACGACCTCGCCAACATCGTCCCGGCCGTGCTCACCCTGGCGATGATGGGCATCCCGGTGGAACGCTGGACCATCTACAACGAGCCGGCCCACGCCTCCGTCTACACACCCCCCAACTCACCCGACAGGGAACGGGTGTTGGACCTCAGCCGCAAGATGGGCATGGATCTGATGGGCCAGCTCATGGAGATCCGCAACAAGCCCCGGCCGGGCCTGGTGGACGCGCTGGTCCGCGCCGACATCAACGGCCGCAACCCGGACGACGGCGAACTCCTCGGTGTACTGGCCCTGTTGATCGGCGGCGGCTTCGACACCACGACCGCGCTCACCGCCCACTCCCTCGAATGGCTCTCACAGCACCCGGAGGAACGCGACCGGCTCAGCCGGGACCGGAAGAACCTGCTGGACTCCGCCACCGAGGAGTTCCTGCGCTTCTACACCCCGGCCCCCGGCGACGGACGTACCTTCTCCGCCGACTGCGAGATCGCCGGCACCGAGTTCAAGGAGGGCGAACGCCTGTGGCTCTCCTGGGCGATGGCCAACCGGGACCCGTCGGTCTTCCCCGACCCGGACACGATCGACATGGAACGCAAGGGCAACCGGCACAGCAGCTTCGGCCTCGGCATCCACCGCTGCATCGGCTCCAACGTGGCCCGAACTGTGTTCAAGCGGATGGTGACGGCCGTACTCGACCGGATGCCCGACTACGCGTGCGATCCCGAAGGCGCCGTGCACTACGAGACCATTGGCGTCATCCAGGGCATGCGTCACCTCCCGGCGACCTTCACCCCGGGCAGGCGGCTCGGCGCCGGACTCGACGAGACGCTCGCCGAACTGCAGAAGGTCTGCGACGAACAGCGGCTCGCCGAACCGGTCACCGTCCGCAAGTCCAAGGCGCGGATCGACACATGACGGAACGTCAGCGACCCGGGCCGGTGGTCACGGAGGAGAACGAGTTCTTCTGGACCTCCGGCGCGGACGGCCGGCTGCGGCTGGCGGAGTGCGGGTCCTGCGCGGCCCTCATCCATCCGCCGCAGCCGGTCTGCCGGTACTGCCACGGGCACGACATCGGCGTCCGGGCCGTCTCCGGCCGCGCGACGCTGATCGGCTTCACCGTCAACCACCGCTTCGCCCTGCCCGGACTGCCTGCTCCCTACGTCGTGGCGCAGGTCGCCATCGAGGAGGACCCGAGAGTCCGGCTCACCACCAACGCCGTCCAATGCACCCCGGACGAGCTGGAGTTGGGCATGCGGATGGAGGTCGTCTTCGAACAGGTCGAGGACGCCTGGTTGCCCCTGTTCCGCCCGGCCCGCGACCGCCCGGCCACCGACCCCCTGCCGCTCGCCGAGGTCGAGGCCCACCAACTCGCCCGCCGTGTACGGCCGATGGTGACGACGGAGAAGTTCGAGGACAAGGTCGCGATCACCGGCATCGGAATGTCGGAGATCGGCCGCCGCCTCCTGGTCCCACCGGTGTCCCTGACAGTCCAGGCCTGCGAACGCGCGATCGCCGACGCCGGCCTCACCGCCGACGACATCGACGGCCTGGCCACCTACCCCGGCGCCGGCCCCTACGGCGGCTTCGGCGAAGGCGGAGTGACCGCCCTGGAGTCCGCCCTCGGCCTGGAACCGACCTGGTACAACGGCGGCGGAGAGACCTTCGGCCCCGGCGGTTCACTCATCTCCGCGATGCTCGCCGTCGCGGGCGGCCTGGCCCGCCACGTGCTGTGCTTCCGTACGGTCTGGGAGGCGTCGTACGGCGAACTCGTGCGCCGCGGCCGGATCGCCCAGGAACCGCCGCGCAAGCTGGACGGCTGGATGAAGCCGTTCGGAGCGATCTCGGCCGCCCACACCCTCGCCCAGAACGCCCAACGCCACTTCCACCGCTACGGCACCACCCGCGAGACCCTCGGCTGGATCGCCCTCAACCAGCGGGCCAACGCGGCACTCAACCCCACCGCGGTCTACCGCGACCCGATGACCATGGACGACTATCTCAACGCCCGCCCGATCACCACTCCGTTCGGCCTCTACGACTGTGACGTGCCCTGCGACGGAGCGGTCGCCGTCATCGTGTCGGCCGTGGACGCGGCCCGGGACCTCGCACAACCCCCCGTCTACGTCGAGGCAGTGGGCACCCAGATCCTGGAACGGCTCGAATGGGACCAGAGCACCCTCACCCACGAACCCCAAGTCCTCGGCCAGTCCGCCCACTTGTGGTCACGCACCGCGCTGCGCCCCGAAGACGTCGACGTCGCCGAACTGTACGACGGCTTCACCTTCAACTGCCTTTCCTGGCTTGAGGGACTGGGGTTCTGCGGCATCGGCGAGGCCAAGGACTTCCTGGACGGAGGCAAGAACATCGCACGGGACGGCGTACTGCCCCTGAACACCCACGGCGGACAGCTCTCCCACGGCCGCACCCACGGCATGGGGTTGGTCCACGAGGCGATCACCCAACTGCGCGGCGCGGCCGGGGCACGCCAGATAGCCGGCGCGCGAGTCGCGGTGGCGAGCAGCGGCGGACTCACCCCGAGCGGCGTGATCCTCTTCCGGGCGGACGGATGAACTCCCGGACCACGGAGGTCGTTTCCCGCGTCGTCGACGTCGACGGCATCCCCATGTCGGGGCTGCTGTGCGAGGTCCGCAACCCGCGCGCGGTCGTCGTCGCGCTGCACGGGGGAGCGGTGACGTCGAGCTACTTCGACTACCCCGACCAGCCCCGCCTGTCCCTCCTGCGCACCGCGGCGGCACTTGACTTCACCGTCGTCGCCATCGACCGCCCGGGATACGGCAGTTCGGCTCCGCACAGCGAGACCATGGCGTCCCCCGCACGACGCGTCGACCTCGCCTACGGAGCGGTGGACAAGCTGCTCGCCTCGCGTCCACGCGGAGCGGGACTGTTCCTCTGGGCGCACTCGATCGGCTGCGCGCTGGGTGTGCACATGGCCGGCGACGAACGCCGGAACGACCTTCTCGGCCTGGAGATCGCCGGTACGGGACGCCATCACGCTCCCGGCGCCGTCGAGATCCTCGACTTCCGACGGCGTGACCCGGCCGTGCCCAGACGCTCCGGATCCGGCCTGCGCGACCTGCTGTGGGAACCGTCCCGCCTGTACCCGGACGAGATCATCGGCGCCCCCCGCATCCAGTCACCGGGCCCGCCGTACGAGTCGACCGTCGCCCGCCGCTGGCCACTGGAGTTCCCCGAAGTCGCCGCCCGTGTACGGATTCCCGTCCACTACACGCTCGGCGACCACGAACGCGTGTGGAGCTCCGGACCCGAGGCCATGGCCGACATCGCGAGCCTGTTCACCGCCTCCCCGCGGGTCGTCACCGACGAACAGGCCGACAGCGGGCACAACTTGAGCATTGGACACACCGCGACCGGATACCACCTGAAGATCCTCTCGTTCGTCGAGGAGTGCGTTCTCGGATACGAGAACGGTGGATACGACAACGACGGTTACGACAACGACGCGATCGACCGTCTGCCGAGGAGGGCCGGATGAGTGACGCCGACAGCGCGGTACTGCTGCTCGTACGCGTGGTCGTAGGACTGATCATGATCATGCACGGGCTCAATCACTGGCGGGGCG
This sequence comes from Streptomyces sp. NPDC050508, assembly GCF_040655155.1. Classification (NCBI taxonomy): domain Bacteria; kingdom Bacillati; phylum Actinomycetota; class Actinomycetes; order Kitasatosporales; family Streptomycetaceae; genus Streptomyces; species Streptomyces sp. NPDC050508. Next base: position 170,964 of record NZ_JBFAJJ010000008.1, on the reverse strand, counting down.
GCGGTCGCATCGAGGGCACGGCCCGCTGGTTCACCGGACTCGGCCTGAGACAGGGCGTGTTGCAGGCCTGGGCGAGCGTGCTCACCGAGGTCGGCGCGGGCGTCCTGCTCGTCCTCGGCCTGCTCACCCCGCCGGCCTGCGCGGCGGTGATCTCCGTGATGCTGGTCGCGGGGCTGCTGGCCCACCGGCCCAACGGGTTCTTCGTCTTCAAGGACGGCTACGAGTACGTCCTCACGCTCGCCGTCGTCGCCCTGGCACTCGCGGTACTGGGCCCCGGCCGTTGGTCCGTCGACCACGCGGCAGGCATCGACCTGACCGGCTGGACCGGCGGCGGAACCGCGCTGGGTGTGGCCGTGGTGGCGACCGCGGGCTTGTTGGGCACGTTCTGGCGACCGGAGCCCGAGGCTGCCGCCGAGAACAGGGCTGACGCCGAGCCGGAGTCCGAGAACACCCCCGAGTCGGTCGATCAGGAGGCCCGCTGATGCGCGTCGGATTCATCGGGCTGGGCAGCCAGGGCGCTCCCATGGCACGTCGAACAGTCGAGGCGGGCTTCGCCACCACGCTCTGGGCGCGCCGCCCGGCCACCCTCGCCGCGTTCGCGGACACGGTGGCGCAGCGGGCGACCTCGCCCGTCGAACTGGCCGCGGCCAGCGACCTGGTGTGCGTCTGCGTCGTCGACGACGCAGACGTCGAACAGGTCGTCACGGGCGAACAGGGCGTGCTGAGAGGACTGCGCCGGGGCGGTGTGATCGCCGTACACAGCACCGTCCACCCCGACACCTGCAGGCGGCTCGCCGAACGCGCCGAGGTACACGGCGTCTCCGTGGTCGACGCACCCGTCAGCGGCGGCGGAAAGGCGGCGGCCGAGGGCCGCCTGCTGGTGATGGCCGGCGGCGAGTCCGGCACGGTCGCATACTGCCGCAAGGTGTTCGAGACGTTCGGCGATCCCGTCGTCCACATGGGCCCGCTCGGCTCGGGACAGATCGCCAAACTCCTCAACAATCTCCTCTTCACCGCCAACCTGGCGACCGCGGCCGACACACTGGCCCTTGCACCGGAGTTCGGCATCGACCGGGGCGCCCTCGCCGAAGTCGTCCTCCACGGCAGCGGAGCGAGCTTCGCGCTCGACCGGGTGAGGGCCGCCGGCGGCACACTCGACCGGCTCGCTGAACGCGCCGGACCACTGCTCCGTAAGGACGTGAGGCTGTTGGCCGACCTCGCCGACACGGTGGGCGCCCCGACGGGCACCGTACTGACGGCGGCCGACGCGGCCCTCGACCACATGGGCCAAGGGCGCCTGACGGCACCCGCAACTCCCGCTCCAGGAAAGTGAAAACGACCTTCTCGCCCCCGGAGAACATTGATATCGTCGCTCGTCGTCAGACTGGTGACGGAAGGGAACCGTACACACCGTGAAGGACTTCGAGGCGATCGACTTTTTCCAGGACGACGAAGTCGTCGCGGACCCCTATCCCTACTTGGCGGCCCTGCGCGGGAAGTGCCCGGTGCATCGCGAGAGCCACCATGACGTGACGATGGTGACGGGGTACGACGAGGCGATACAGGTCCTCAACGACTCCGAGACGTTCTCGTCCTGCCTCTCGGTGACCGGCCCCTTCCCCGGGTTCCCGGTCCCGCTCGAAGGCGACGACGTGAGCGCACTGATCGAGCAGTACCGCGACCAGCTCCCGATGAGCGACCAGTTGCCGACGCTCGACCCGCCCATGCACACGGATCACCGCGGACTGCTGATGCGGTTGATCACCCCGCGGCGCCTGAAGGAGAACGAGGCGTCGATGTGGCACCTCGCCGACGCCCAGCTGGACGCGTATCTCGCCGCCGGCGAGGGCGACTTCATCAGCGGGTTCGCCGGCCCCTTCACCCTGCGGGTCATCGCCGATCTGCTCGGCGTGCCCGACGAGGACCGCAACACGTTCGTGGAGGGCCTGGAGCACCAGCCGCGGGGCGGCATCGGGAGCACGGACGGCGAGGTGGCGTACTCGCCACTGGAGTACCTGTACGGGCAGTTCTCGGCCTATGTCGAGGAACGCCGCCGCGAACCCCGCGAGGACGTGATCACGGGTCTCGCCACCGCGAAGTTCTCCGACGGCTCGACCCCTGACGTCTCCGACGTGGCCCGCGTCGCCACCAACCTCTTCGCGGCCGGCCAGGAGACCACCGTCCGGCTGCTGAGCAACGCGCTCAAGATGATCGCCGAAGACCCCGATCTGCAGCACCTGTTGCGCACCGAGCGCGACCGCATCCCGAACTTCGTCGAAGAGGTGCTGCGCACGGAGAGCCCCATCAAGGGCGACTTCCGGCTGTCCCGCGTACCGTCCACGGTGGGCGGCGTCGACATCCCCGCCGGCACCACCCTCATGGTCCTCAACGGCGCCGCGAACCGCGATCCGCGCCACTTCGAGGACCCCGAGACCTTCGACCCGGCCCGCGCCAACGCCCGCCACCACCTCGCCTTCGGCCGCGGTCCCCACACCTGCCCGGGCGCCCCGCTGGCCCGCGCCGAGGGCAGGGTCGGCATCGAGCGCATGCTCGACCGTACGACGGACATCAGGATCTCGGAGAGCGTGCACGGCCCTTCCGACGCGCGGAACTTCCGCTACCTGCCGACGTACATCCTGCGCGGACTCACCCATCTCAACCTGGAGTTCACGCTCGCCGAGGAGCCCGAGAAGTCCGAGGAGTCCGCCCGATGAAAGCCGTCGTCGACACGGATCGGTGCCGAGGCCACGGAATCTGCTGGTCGATCTGCCCCGAGGTGTTCGACCTGACCGACGACGGGTACGCCGAGGTGCTGACCCCCGAGGTCCCCGCCGAGTACGAGGACCAGGTCCGCACGGCCATCGGCAGCTGTCCCGAGCGCGCGATCACAGTGAGCTGAGGAGAACCGGATGCCCAAGGGGTACGTCATCCTGACCGAGTGCATCAACGACCCGGCCGGGATGGACGCCTACAGCCGGGCGGCCGGTCCGTCGATGGCCGAGGGCGGCGCCTCCGTCCTCGCGGTCGACGGCCGGCCGGAGCTCCTCGAAGGCGAGTGGCACGGCGACCGGACCGTCGTTCTCGAATTTGAGAGCGCCGAAGCCGCGCGTGCGTGGTACGAGTCGGAGGCGTACGAGCGGGCGAAGCCCTTGCGGCAGGCCGCGGCCGACACGAACGTCGTGATCATCGCGGGCTTCGAGCCGCCGTCCCGGGGTGAGTGAGAGGGCACTGTCCGGAGTGTTGTCACCGGGCCCCGGCTGCTGCTGCCGGCGGCCCGGTCCGCGTACACCCGCCCCCCCGACACCCTCAGGCCGCGACGACCGGCCCCGGCGCCGCCGTACGGTCAATGGTTCCGCAATGGCCGGAAGGGTCGCCCGATCGCGACGGCAACCGTAATGTCACCTGGGTGTTGCCGTGGTGGAAGGGGTGCTCAATGACGACGGCCCGATACGAGGAGATCCTTGTCGCCGCGCTGGGGGTGTTCGCCGAGCGAGGTTACAAGAAGGCATCCATCGACGCCGTGGCCGAGCGCGCCGGCCTGACCAGACAGGGCGTACTGCACTACTTCCCGAGCAAGAAGCGGCTTCTCCTCGCCCTCGTCCAGCTCCGCGAGGACCTCGCCCGCGAACACCTGGCCGCCCTGCACGCGGACGCCGGCGAGGACCTGCCCGGACTGCTCGCCGAGGTCATCACCTACGACCACAAGAATCCCGGTCTCGCCCAGATACACAGCGTTCTCGTGGCCGAGGGCGTCACCGGCAGCGACGAGGCACAGCGGTTCTGCCACGACTACTACCGGTCGATCCAGGACCACACCGTCGAGCACCTCACCGCGCTCTACGGCGACCGCGTACCCAGCGGCCTGACCCCCCGAGCCGCCGCCACCGCCGTGGTGGCGATGCTCGAAGGGGTCCAGCAGCAGTGGATGCTCGACGAGGAGCAGACCGACTACCCCGAGATCATCCGCGATGTCATGGGCGTGCTGCTCGGGCCCACGCCTGTATGAAATCGGCCATGGCCGTGACGCTCTCGGGATGCAGACTCACCGCGTCCGGCCGTACCCGAAGATCCACCGTGACACCGGAGTGGGCCGCACGTGCGGCGAACGACAGCGAGTCGTCCAGCAGTGGGTCGGTTCCCGCCACCAGCAGTTGGATCGGCGGCAGGCCGTGCAGGTTGGCGTACAGCGGGCTCAACAGCGGGTTCGTACGGTCGGTGCCGGCCGCGAACCGGGCCGCGTGCAACCGGAGTTCGTCGATGTCGAAGCCGGGATCGGCCGCCGCGTTGAACAGCAGACTCGGCGCGTCCAGCGTGAGGTCGAGCAACGCCGAACTCAGCACCGCGCAGTCCGGCTCCGGCGCCCCCATGTCCCGCAGCCGCACCAGCAGCGAGGCCGCGAGTCCGGCCCCCAGCCGCTCACCGGCCAGCGCGACCGGGCCACGGGCCTGGCACGAGCTGTATACGGCGTGCACGTCGTCCAACGCCCCCGGGAACGACGACCGATAGCGCGGGCACACCACAACTGCCCCCGTCCGCAGCGCGAGCCGCTCAGCCAGGTCCACCGCCGAGTCCGAGGAGCCCGACAACTGCCGGTCCCCGTGCAGATACAGGATGACGAGATCGGTCGCGTCCGGCGGCCGGACGATCGGCCCGACCGGACTCGACTCGACCCGCACCCGACCGTCGCCGGCCGCCGCACGGTCCGTGTCCGCCCGTACGTCGGCCAGGTCGGCGCTGCCCAGGTCGGTGTCGGCTCCGCTCGCCCCAACTCGTGTGTCACCCACGGGACATCACCCTTTCCGCTGCCTGCCAGTGCTCGTCGGCCACCCAGAGGCGGGCGAAGGCGCGCGCCGCCTCCTCCTCCGGGACGGCTCCGCTCATCACGCGTTTGATCTCCCGCGCCGGATTGGTCGCGAGGGATCTGGCCAGGGTGCGCCAGCCCTCGGCGAATTCGGCGCGGGGCAGCACCAGTTCGAGCAGTCCGACGCGCTGGGCCTCGGCCGCGTCGAGAACCGTCCCGGCACCGGCCAGCATCAACGCCCGCCCCTTGCCGACCAGTTGGGCGAGCCGCTCGGCACCGCCCCACGCGGGCATGATGGCCAGCGCCACCTGGTTGAAGCCGATCCTGATGTCGTCGGCGGCCACCCGGATGTCGGCGGCCACCGCGACCTCGGCGCCGCCGCCGAACGCGTGCCCGTTCAACGCGGCGATCACCGGTCCCGGGAAGGCCGCGATGCGATCACAGATCCCCCTCATCCGCAGGGCCATGGCCATCGCGTCCTCCTCGGTCCGGATCGCACTCAGCTGCTTCAGGTCCCCGCCCGAGACGAACGCCCGGTCCCCGGCCCCCGTGATGACCAGGGCCTTGGCGCCCACGGCCGCGTCGAGCGCCTTGTCCAGTTCGTCCATCGTGGTCGGAGCAATGGCGTTGCGGGCATGCGGGCGGTCGATGGTGACGACCGCCAGGCCCTCGTCGAGTTCGAGATCTACGTCCATGGCCTCAGTCCTCGTATTCGACAGTGACGTGCGGTGTGGTCGGCTCGCCCTGGCAGGTCAGGACCCAGCCCTCGGCGATCTCGTCCTCGTCGAGCGCGTTGTTGACGCGCATCTTGGCCTCGCCTTCGGTGACTTGGGCGATACAGGTGGCGCAGTTGCCCGCCTCGCAGGAGAACGGCGGGGCCAGACCAGCCCGACGCGCGCTCTCCAGGAACGTCTCGCCGGAGCGCTGCGCGAGCGTGTGCCTCTTGCCGGAGAGCACGAGCGTGAGGGTGCCGTCCTGTTCGGAGGGCTCCTCGCGTTCCTGCTCGGGGTTCCCCTGGACCACGGGGTCGGCGGCCTGCGCGAATCGCTCGACGAAGATCTGCTCCGGGGTGACCCCGTGGGCGAGAAGGGCGTTCTCCACCAGCTCCATGAAGGGCGCGGGCCCGCAGAGGTAGAAATCCGCGCCCGTGTCGCCGCCCGCGAACTCCCGTACCTGGTCCGCGGTGACGAACCCCTGCCGGTCGTCGAGGTGGCGCCGGACCTCGAACCGGTCCGGATACCGCTCGGTCAACTCGCCCAGCGCGGCGGCGAAGATGACGGCCCCGGCGTCCCGGTCGGCGGCCAGGACCCGCACCGGGCGCCCGGTGCCGGCCAGTGCCGACTTGGCGAGCGACAGGATCGGCGTGATCCCGCTGCCCCCGCAGAACGCCACCACCGGAGCGACGATCTCGCGGATCTCGCCCGCCTCGGCGCCCTCCCGCAGACAGAACACCCCTGCTGGAAGCGTGGTTTCGACGACATCGCCGGGCGCGAGGTGGTCGTGCATCCAGTTGGACACCAGGCCCCCCGGAACCCGCTTCACCGTCGTCATCAACTCGGCGTCGGTCTCCGGCGAACTGGACATGGAGTAACTGCGCAGCGTGCCACAGGCCTTGATCGTCACGAACTGGCCCGCCCGGTACGGGAAGGGCGCGTCGAGTACGTACGTCCGTGTGTCGGGCGTCTCCTGGATGATCCGTGTGATCCGCACCGGGTGGAACCCGTGGTCTCGTCCCATGTATGGAATTTACCTTCTCGCTCTGAGAGAGTGCAATTCTCAATGACGAGAGGAAGTTCCTGTCGTGCGAACGATCCCCGCTGAACTGGTCGACCGCTACGAGGCGGAGGGCTGGTGGACCAGTGAGACGATCGGTGACCTACTGGCGCGGGGACTGACGGCCGCCCCGGAGGTCGCGTTCAGGGTCCACTCAGCGGTACGGCCCTGGGAAGGGACCTTCGGCGAGGTCGAACTGACGGCCCGCCGCCTTGCCGCCGGACTGCGCGAGCGGGGCGTCGGCCCCGGCGATGCCGTGGCGCTGCAACTGCCCAACTGGATGGAGGCGGCGGCGGTCTTCTGGGCGTCGGCCTTCCTCGGCGCGGTCGTGGTGCCGATCGTCCACTTCTACGGCCGCAAGGAAGTCGGCTACATCCTGGACACGGTCCAGCCGAAGGTCTTCGTCACCGCCGAACGATTCGGACATCTGCGCTACGACCCCGAGCTGAGCGCGAAGGTCCCCGTGGTCGGCGTCGTGGGACGGGACTTCGACGAACTGCTCGCCGACGAACCGCTGTCCGGCGTCGTACCGACGGACCCGTCCGGACCCGCGCTGATCGCCTTCACCTCCGGAACGACCCGAGACCCCAAGGGAGTTGTGCACAGCCACCGCACCCTGGGCTTCGAGACCCGTCAACTCGCCGGCCGCTACCCGCCCGACCGCGGCGACCAGCTCACCTCCGCGCCCGTCGGCCACTTCATCGGGATGGTGAACGCCTTCCTGATCCCCGTCCTCGACGGCAGCCCGGTGAACCTCGCCGACACCTGGGACCCGGGCCTCGCCCTGGAGTTGATGGCCCGCGACGGCCTGACCGTCGGAGGCGGCGCCGCCTACTACATGACGAGCCTCCTCGACCACCCCGACTTCACGCTCGGCCACCTCACGCGCATGAAATACGCGGGCCTCGGCGGCGCGGCCGTACCGAACGTGGTGACCAGACGCCTCGCCGACCTCGGCATCACGGTCTTCCGCGCCTACGGCAGCACCGAGCACCCCTCGATCACCGCCTCGGCCCACACCGCGCCCGAGGGCAAGCGGCTCTACACCGACGGAGACGCGCTGGCCGGGGTGGAGATCCGGCTGGCCGACGACGGCGAGATCCTCAGCCGCGGCCCGGACCTGTGCCTCGGATACACCGACCCGGCCCTCACCGAGCGGGCCTTCGACGAGGACGGCTGGTACCGCACCGGCGACATCGGTGAACTCGACGAGGACGGCTACCTCACCATCACCGGCCGCAAGGCGGACATCATCATCCGCGGCGGCGAGAACATCGGCGCGCTGGAGGTGGAGGAGGTTCTCCTCGCCCTGCCGGCAGTCGCCGAGGCCGCGGTCGTGGCCGCGCCGGACGCCCGCCTGGGAGAGCACGCGGCAGCCGTCGTACGACTACGACCCGGCCACCCCGACCCCACCCTCGACGACCTGTGCGCCCACTTCGCCGCGGCGGGTCTGGCCCGTCAGAAGTGGCCGGAGGAACTGCACATCGTCGAGGACTTCCCACGCACCGCCAGCGGCAAGGTCCAGAAGTTCGTTCTCCGCAAGGATATTGCCGCCCATCAAGAGTGAGAATAGGATTCTCGCAATCTGCGAAGGAGGATCTCATGCCATCGCGCGTGCCGCCGTATCCACTGTTCGACGCGGACAACCACCTGTATGAGACGGAGGATGCGCTCACTCGGTACCTGCCCAAGCAGTACGCGAGCGCCATCCAGTACGTGCAGGTCAAGGGCCGTACGAAGATCGCCATCCGCGGTCAGATCAGCGACTACATCCCCAACCCCACGTTCGAGGTCGTCGCCCGGCCCGGCGCGTGGGAGGACTACTTCCGCGAGGGGAACCCGGAGGGCAAGTCCCACCGGGAGCTGTTCGGCGAGCCGATGCGGTCGATCCCGGCGTTCCGCGAGCCCGGCCCACGCCTGGCGCTCATGGACGACCTGGGCATCCAGCAGACCCTGATGTTCCCGACACTCGCCAGCCTGGTCGAGGAACGGATGCGGGACGACCCGGAGTTGATCCACGTCGTCGTCCACGCCCTCAACCAGTGGCTGCACGAGACCTGGCAGTTCAACTACAAGAACCGCATTTTCACCACCCCGGTGATCAGCCTGCCGATCCTGGACAAGGCCATCGCCGAACTGGAGTGGTGCCTGGAGCGGGGCGCGAGGGCGATTCTCATCAGGCCCGCCCCGGTCCCTGGCTACGGGGGCTCGCGGTCCTTCGCACTGCCGGAGTTCGACCCGTTCTGGAAGCGGGTCGAGGAGGCGGGCGTGCTCGTGGCCATGCACTCCTCCGACAGCGGCTACTCGCGCTACTCCAGCGACTGGGAGGGCAAGAGCCAGGAGATGACGCCGTTCCAGGCGCAGGTCTTCCGGATGATGTCCGAGTGGCGGCCCGTCACCGACGCGGTCGCGTCCTGGGTCTGCCACGGAGCCCTGTTCCGCTTCCCGGAACTGAAGGTCTCGGTCATCGAGAACGGCTCTTCCTGGCTGCTGCCGCTCCTCGACCAACTGGGCAGCACCTACAAGAAGCAGCCGAAGGGCTTCCTGGGCGACCCGGTCGAAGAGGTCAGGAAGCGGATCCACATCAGCCCGTTCTGGGAGGAGGACATGGCCGCGCTCTCCGAGGTCGTCGGAGTCGAGCGCGTCCTGTTCGGGTCCGACTATCCGCACCCCGAGGGTCTGGCCGACCCGGTGTCCTACATCGACGCGCTCCAGGGCATGAAGGAGGCCGATCAGGCCAAGATCATGGGCGGCAACCTCGCCCGGTTGATCGGCGTATGACCTGGGAGAGCATCCCGCAGATGGTGCTGAGCGCGGCCGACCGCTTCGGTGATGCCGAAGCCGTGGTGGACGGCCCGCTCCGCCTCACGTTCGCCGAGCTGGTCGAGCGGGTGCGTGTGGCTGCGGGTGCGTTCGCGTCGGCCGGGGTGGAGCAGGGCGACCGCGTCGCGATCTGGGCGCCCAACTCCGCCGAGTGGATCGTCGCCGCCTTCGGTCTCATGACCGCGGGCGGTGTGGTGGTGCCGGTGAACACCCGCTTCAAGGCGGACGAGGCGCACGACATCATCGTCCGCAGCGGGGCGAAGGCCGTTCTCGTCCAGGAAGGCTTCCTCGGCCTGGACTTCAAGGCACCGCCCGGGGTGCCGGTCATCGACCTCAAGTCCGGCTTCCTGGCCAGCGGTTCACCCTTCGAGCGGAAGGTGACCGGCGACCAGGTCAGCGACATCGTGTTCACCTCGGGCACGACCGGCCGGCCCAAGGGCGTCCTGATGACCCACGCCCAGACGCTCCGGCTGTACGCGGAGTGGTGCGACCTGGCAGGGGTCAGGGAGGGCGACCGCTATCTGATCGTCAACCCGTTCTTCCACATCTTCGGCTTCAAGGCGGGCATGGTCGCGTCGCTCATCCGCGGCATGACCATCCTCCCCGTGCCCGTCTTCGACGTGGACACCGTCCTCGACCTGGTCGAGCGCGAGAAGGTGACCGTCCTGCCCGGCCCGCCCACGCTGTACCACTCGTTGCTGACCGACCGGGGCACAAGGGACCTCTCCTCACTGCGAGTTGCGGTGACCGGCGCCGCCGACATCCCCGTCGAACTGATCCGCCGCGTGATGACCGAACTGCCCTTCACCTCGATCATGACCGGCTACGGCCTGACCGAGGCGGGCACCGCCACCGCCACCCGCCCCGGCGACTCCTTCGAGGACATCGCCACCACCGTCGGCACCCCCTGCGACGGCGTCGAGGTCGAAATCGCCGACGACGGCGAGGTGTTGGTCCGCGGCTACAGCGTGATGCGCGGCTACTTCAACGACCCCGAAGCCACCGCCGAAGCCATCGACCAGGACGGCTGGTTGCACACCGGAGACCTCGGCACGCTCGACGAGCGCGGCTACCTGAGGATCGTGGGACGCAAGAAGGACATGTTCATCGTCGGCGGCTTCAACGCCTACCCGGCCGAGATCGAGGGCTTCCTGATGGAACACCCCGCGGTCGCCCAGGCCGCCGTGATCGGCGTCCCCGACGAACGCATGGGGCAGGTCGGCAAGGCCTTCGTCGTCCTCCGAGAGCCGCTGACCGCCGACGAGTTGATCGAGTGGAGCCGGCTCCGGATGGCCGGGTTCAAGGTGCCCCGGACCGTGGAGTTCCTCACGGAACTACCGCTGAACGCCACCGGAAAGGTGATGAAGGACCTCCTGCGATGACGCCTCCCACACCGCCCCAGGGCGACGACCTCGTCCGGACCGCGTCCGGCCTGCCCCTCAAACCGGTCTACGGCCCCGACGACGTCGACGCCGCGCCACCCGCGCCGGGCAACTTCCCCTTCACGCGCGGCAATTACGCCACCGGCTACCGGGGACGGCTGTGGACGCTGCGCCAGTACTCCGGCTTCGGCACCGCCGAATCGTCCAACCTCCGCTACCACTACCTCCTCCAACAGGGCGGCACCGGACTCTCGGTGGCGCTCGACCTGCCCACCCAGTGCGGTTACGACTCCGACGACCCCGAAGTGGGCGAAGAGGTCGGCCGGGTCGGCGTGGCCGTCGACACGCTCGCCGATGCCGAAGTCCTCTTCCAGGGCATCCCGTTGGACAAGATCAGCACCAGCTTCACCATCAACGGCACGGCCGCGATCCTGCTCGCCTTCTACGTCGCCGCCGCCGAACGGGCGGGCGTACCTCGGGCGAAACTCACCGGGACGATCCAGAACGACATCCTCAAGGAGTATGCCTCCAGGGGCACTTGGATCTGGCCGGCCGAACCCTCCCTCCGGCTCATCGCCGACACCATCGAGTTCTGCGCGGCCGAAGTACCCCGCTTCAACGCGATCTCGGTCGCGGGCTCGCACTTCCGCGACGCCGGCGCCAACGCTGTACAGGAGATGGCGTTCACGCTCGCCGACGGGGTCACCTACTGCGACACGGTGCTGGCCCGCGGCCGTATGACGATCGATCAGTTCGCCCCGCAGGTCTCCTTCTTCTTCTACACGCACGGCGACTTCTTCGAGGAGATCGCCAAGTACCGTGCCGGACGCAGGCGTTGGGCCACCATCGTGCGCGAGCGGTACGGGGCGGACAGCGACAAGGCCGCCATGTTCCGCTTCGGCTGCGTCGCCGGAGGCGCCTCCCTGTACGCGCCCCAGGCGCAGAACAACACCGTACGGGTGGCCTACGAGGCGCTCGCCTCCGTCCTCGGCGGCGTTCAGTCGATGTTCACGGCCGCCTGGGACGAACCGTTCGCCCTGCCCAGCGAGGAGTCGGCGACACTCGCCCTGCGCACCCAGCAGATCCTCGCCCACGAGACCGGCGTCACCCGGGTCGCGGACCCGCTCGGCGGCTCGTACTTCGTCGAGGCGCTCACCGACGCCACCGAGGCCCGCATCGTCGAGATCATGGACGACCTGGAGCGCTACGGCGGCATGGTCCGGGCCATCGAGGACGGCTATCTGCAGACCCTCATCGCCGACGAGGCCTACCAGTTGCACCGCGAGGTCGAGGCCGGCACCCGTCCGGTCGTCGGCGTCAACCGCTTCGTCGCGGACGAATCCCCGCCCGACCTCGCCACGTACGAACTCGACGCGGAGGGCCGCGACCGGCAGCTGAAACGGCTCGCCGACGTCAAGGCCACCCGAGACGCGGCTCTCGTACGGCAACGCCTCGCCGAACTGGCCCGCGCGGCGGAAGGTACCGAGAACCTCATGCCCATCCTGATCGACTGCGCCAACGCCTACTGCACGGTCGGCGAGATGGTCGCCGCGCTCAAGGCGGTCTGGGGCGAGTTCCAGCAACCGGTGGTGTTCTGATGAAATCCCGCGTACTGGTCGCCAAGCCAGGGCTCGATGGACACGACCGCGGGGCCAAGATCGTCGCGCGGACACTGCGCGACGCGGGCTTCGAGGTCATCTTCACCGGGATCCGGCAACGCGTCGACGACATCGTCGCCGTCGCCGTCCAGGAGGACGTGGCCGTCGTCGGCCTCAGCATCCTCTCCGGCGCGCACCTCGCGCTGACCACCCGCGTGATCAAGGCGCTGCGTGCCACCGGGGCCGAGGACATCGCCGTGGTGGTGGGCGGCACCATCCCACCGGCCGACGTACCGAAACTGCTCACGGCGGGAGCCGCCGCGGTCTTCCCCACGGGCACACCGCTCGACGCCCTCGTCACCAAGATGCGCGCCCTGACATCCGTCAACGCGCCATGAGCCGGCGGCGACCCGAATACCTGGAGGCAACGTGCGTATCGGAGTGATGATCGGACCCGAGCGCGGGGATTCGGTCCGCAAGGTCACGCGGATGATCGACGACGTGACATGGGCCGAGAAGGCCGGCTTCGACACCGTGTGGGTGCCGCAGATCCCGACCGACTTCGACGCGCTCACCGCGATCGCGCTCATGGGCGCGCGGACCGAGCGGATCGAACTGGGCACCGCTGTCGTGCCGTTGCAGGCCCAGCACCCCATCGCCCTTGCCAGGCAAGCCATTTCGGCCCAGGCCGCGACGGGCGGACGCCTCGCCCTTGGCCTCGGACCGTCCCACCACTGGATCATCCGGGACATGCTGGGGCTGCCGTACGAGAAACCGGCCGCTTTCACCCGCGACTACCTGGACGTCCTGGACGCCGCGTTCGACGGAACGGGCGCTGTCGAAGTCGAGAACGACACTTTCACCGTCCACAACCCGCTCACCCTCGCCCCCGTCTCCCCCCTGCCGGTCCTGATCGCGGCCCTCGGCCCGGTCATGCTGCGCCTCGCCGGGGAACGGGCCGACGGGACCGTGCTGTGGATGGCCGACGAACGCGCCGTCGCCGAACACGTCGTCCCCCGCATCACCAAGGCCGCCGAGAGCGCCGGACGCCCGGCACCCCGGATCGTGGCGGGCATCCCGGTCTGCCTGTGCCGCCCGGACCAGGTCGACGAGGCCCGCGAGCGCGCCAACCGGATCCTCGGCGAGGCCGAGATCTCGCCCAACTACCAACGCCTGCTGGACTACGGCGACGCCCGCGACGTCGGCGACCTGTGCGCGGCAGGTGACGAGAACGCCATTGCCGCCCGCTTCAAGCGGTTCGCGGACGCCGGGGTGACCGATCTTTCCGTACGGCTGCTGCCCATCGGCGACAACCATGACGAACTGGTCGCCTCCAAGTACCGCACCCGCGACACGCTCGCCGCCCTCGCAGCGGACCTGCGATGACCACCGGACCGCTGAAGGGCATCCGCATCCTGGAGGTCGGCCACATGCTGGCCGGCCCCTACGCCACGATGATGCTCGCCGACCTCGGCGCCGAGGTCACCAAGATCGAGCCGCCGGGCGGGGACATCTCGCGCCAGGTGAGCGCCGCCTACTTCGCCAGCCTCAACCGCGGCAAGCGCAGCGTCCGCCTCGACCTCACGACCGACGACGGACAGGCCCGACTCGGTGAACTCGCCGCCGACGCCCACGCGTTGCTCGTCAATCTCAAACCGTCGGCCATCCACCGGCTGGGGCTGACGTACGACGTGCTGCGCAAGTGGAACGAGCGGATCGTGTGCGTCGCGCTCACCGGATACGGACTGGAGGCGGGCGACGAGCCCGCCTTCGACTACGTCGTCCAGGCGGCCACGGGAGTCGCCGCCCTCACCGGCGACCCGGAGGCGCCACCGACCCTGCCCGGTTACTCTTCGGCCGACAACTCCTCAGGCCTGACAGCCGCGTTGGGACTTCTCGCGCAGATCGTCTCCGGGCGCGGTGGCCAAGTAGAGGTGTCGTTGCGGGACGTGATGCTGTCCCAGCTCAACTACCGTGCCTCCGCCTACCTCAACGAGGGAGTCGAACCACGTCGGCTACCGCTCGGCGCGCACTCCTACTACGTGCCGGCCCAGCTCTTTCCCACCGCCGAGGGCTACTTGGCGCTCTTCATCACCCACGACGGCTTCTGGAAGTCCTTCGCCGCCGAAGCCGGCGTCCGAGGATTTCCCACCATGGCCGAACGTGCGGAGCGCCGCGAGGAAGTACTCACCGCCGTGACGGATGCCCTCGCCGGCGACACCGCCGCGGCCTGGGAGGCGCGGCTGCGCCCGCTCGGGGTACCGGCCGCCGCCGTACGGACGCTGCCGCAGGCACTGGCGGCGACACCGGAAGCCGTGGTGACGGCCGGGGACTTCCAACTGGTCCGCAGTCCCGTCCTGGTCGCGGGATACGAGCCCGCCTACGGGCCGCCGCCCCGCCTGGGCGAGCATGACGCTTCCGGGGCGGTGGCCGAGTCATGAGGGCCGAGGACCAGTTCCATCTCGGGCTTGTCGTCGAGGACTGCGAGGCCACGCTGGCCGAGTTCTCGGCCGCGTTCGGATACGAGTGGTGCGCCGAGATCGGCGGGGCGGTTCCGCTGACGCTTCCGACCGGAAACGCCGTTCTCGACATCAGTTGCGTCTACTCCCGGACGCTGCCCCGACTGGAGATCGTCCGCCGTGTCCCGGGCACCCTGTGGGAACCGGTGGTCGGCGGCGGTGTGCATCACGTCGGCTACTGGTCCGACGACGTCGCCGCGGACGTGGCCGAACTGACCCGGCAGGGCTTCGTGACCGAGGCGCGCCGGGCCGGCTCCGGCGGCGCGCCCTTCGCCTTCCTGCGCGGTCCGAGCGGTCTGCTCGTGGAACTCGTGGACCGGGTGGCGCAGCCGGGACTGGAGAAGGTCTGGGGTCATGAAGGAGGGCACGTATGACGACCGTAGGCATCGCGACCGGGGCCGGGCGGGGCATGGGGCTGGCCTGCGCGCGGCGGCTCACCGACCTGGTGGACACGCTGCTGCTGGTGGACCGCGACGAGCCGGCCGTGACCACCGCCGCGAAGGAACTGGCAGCCGCGGACGAGGAGATCGAGGTCGAACCCTTCGTCCTCGACATCACCGACACCGCCGGACTGGCCCGACTCGCCACCCGTGCGGCCGAGTTGGGTACCCTCAGGGCCGTCTCCCACGCCGCCGGGATCTCGCCCACCATGGCCGACTGGCGGCGCATCTTCGAGGTCGACCTGGTCGGCACCGCACGGCTCGCCGAGGCACTCCGCCCCCTCGCCACCGAGGAGACGGCACTGGTGTGCTTCGCCTCGATGGCACCGCTCCTCGGCAACCTGGAAGCCGATCCGACCGTGGCGGCGATCCTCGACGATCCACTCCGGGACGACTTCCTCGACCGACTCCGTGAGGCCCTCGGGCCGGCCGTCGAGAACACGGGTCTCGCGTACGCGTGGGCCAAGCACGGAGTGCACCGGTTCGTACGGCGGGAGGCGGTGCGGCTCGGGCCGTACGGCGCCCGGGTGTGTTCCGTGTCGCCGGGCGTCATCGACACCCCTCAGGGGCAACAGGAGGCCTCGGCCCAGCCCGCCATGGCGGCTCTGGTGGAGCAGACGCCACTCGGACGGGTGGGCCGGGCCGAGGACGTCGCGGCGGCGGTGGCATTCCTGCTGTCGGACGAGGCCGCATTCATTTCCGGAATCGACGTTCTCGTCGACGGTGGGGTCTGCGCGGCGGTGCGAGAACGCGCCGGACGGTGACCGGTCAGGGGGTATGGAGGCGGCGTGCCACGGAGGGAGCGCGCCGCTTCCTCAGCGCCGACGTCCGCTGCTGCGCCGGGCGGACCAGCCGGACCCCATGCCGGCCGAATGCGCGGCGAGGAAGGCGAGCCCGAGAAGCATGAGGCTCGTCGAACTGAAGACGATCTGGGTCGACGTCTCGGTGACACGGATGATGAAGGCGATGAAGAAGAGCGCTGCCGCCACGAATGCGAGCATCTGTTGACCCCTACGGATAGACGGCGAGCCACCGGTGATCCCGGTGGCTGCGCCGTTGTCTCCCGAGTGCCCCGGATGATGCCGAACAGTCATGGGGATCCCGCGTGGCGTGCAGGCCAACTGCCTTTCACGCAAGGGATTCCGAGCGCTGGACGGTCCCCGTGAGACCGGTCGCGTCCTGGCCCGCGAGGAGGACGGCGGCCCGCGCCATCGCCTCCGGCGGCTCCACCATCTCCGGCGGAATCTCCCGGCCCCCGCCACCCGCCTGCCAGCCCTCTGTGAGCACCACCCGTGACGGAGCAAGGCAGTTGACCGCGATGTTGTCCTTCCTCAGATCGGCGGCGAGGCCCAGGTAGAGACGCTCGACCGCCGCCTTGGACACCCAGTACGCGTTCGCCCCCCGGTCCGTCATGCCCACCCCGCCGGTCGTCACGGCCACCAACGAGCCACCGCCACGCGCCCGTACGTGCGGAATCACCGCGCGGGTCACCAGGAACACCCCGGTCAGATTGACGTCCAGGGAAAGCTGCCAGCGCTTCAGCGGCGTCGACTCGACCGGGCCGAGCCACAGCACCCCGGCATTGGCGATGAGAATGTCGATTCCGCCGAACTCCGCGACCGTGGCGGCGACGGCCGCGTCGACCGAGGCCTCGTCGCTCACGTCACAGGGCACCGGCAGGGCGCGTCCGCCCGCCGCGGTGATCCGGTCCGCGACCGAGTGGATCGTCCCGGGCAGCCGCCCCTCCTGCTCGGAGCGCGCGGCCACGGCGACCGCCGCCCCGGCCTCGGCGAGCGCCAGCGCGACCGTACGGCCGATACCGCGGCTGGCGCCCGCCACGAACGCGACCTTGCCCTTCAACGGGCCGCTCACGTCGGTCACTTCACTCACTGCGCACTCACTTCGGAGGGAACCGGAGGGCGCCGTCGAGACGGACGACCTCGCCGTTGAGATAGTCGTTCTCGACGATGTGCTGCACGAGACCCGCGTACTCGACCGGCAGCCCCATGCGCTTCGGGTACGGGATCTGCGGCCCCCAGTAGGCCTCCAGCTGGTCGCCCGCCTTGCCGTAGGCCGGTGTGTTGAAGGTGCCCGGCGCGATCGTGACGACCCGGATGCCGAGCGGGGACAGGTCGCGGGCGGCGACCAGGGTCATGCTGACGACCCCGCCCTTGGCCGCTGCGTAAGGGAGTTGGCCGATCTGGCCCTCGTACGCGGCGATCGAGGCCGTGCTGACGATGACACCCCGGCCGCCCTCGGCGGGCTCCTGGCGGGCGATGGCGGCCGCGGCCAGGCGCATCACGTTGAACACGCCGGTGAGATACACGTCGATCGTCGTACGGAAGCCCGCGAGGTCGAGGGGCGAGCCGTCCTTGCCGACGAGCCGGCCACCGCTCGCCGGACCGCCGTGCGCGTCCACCGAGATGCGGAGCGGTCCCGCCGACTCCGCCTCGGCCAGCGCCGCTTGGACGTCCTCCTCGGAGGTGGCGTCGGTGCGCACGTAGCGGACACCGAGTTCCTGCTCCAGGGCCTTGCCCTTCTCGTCGGCCAGATCGGCGACGACGACCTTCGCTCCCGCCGCGTGCAGTCGACGGACGGTGGCCTCGCCCAGGCCGCCCGCCCCGCCGACGACCACCGCGGAGCTCCCACTGATCTGCATCAAGGATTTCCTCTCTTGCGAACAGCGCTCTAGTGAGACGAGAATAGCATTCTCATGAATATAACCATGATTCTGGAGATGGTGGCCTCGGGCGGCGACCGACCGGTGGTCACGGCGAACGGCCGCTCCCTGACCGCCTCGGACCTGCTCGCCCGCGCCCGTGCCGCCGCGCACCGCTTCCAGGGGCACTCTGCCGTGCTGTATCTGAGCCCCAGTCATCTCGCCTACCCGGTCGCCCTGTTCGGCGCGGCCCTGGCGGGTATCCCGTTCATCCCCCTCAACTACCGCCTCGGCGAACACCAGTTGACCCGCCTCCTGGCTCGCCACCCCGGCGCGCTCGTGCTGCGCCCCGCCGACCTCGACCCGCTGCTGAGCGCCGAGGAGGGCGCCGAGGTGCCCGAGGCGACCGCGGACCAGGATGACGTCGCGGTGGTCCTCTACACGAGCGGCACGACCGCCGAGCCCAAGGCGGCACTGCTGCGCCACCGGCACCTGATGGCATACGTCCTGAACACCCAGGAGTTCGCCTCCGCCGAGGAGGGCGACGCGGCACTGGTGGCCGTTCCGCCGTACCACGTGGCGGGGTTGATGAACCTGCTGACGAACCTCTACTCGGGCCGCCGCCTCGTATACCTGTCCGCCTTCGACGCGGGGGAGTGGCTGGAGACCGCGCGCCGCGAGCAGGTCACGCACGCGCTGGTCGTGCCCACCATGCTGGCCCGCATCGTCGCGGAGGTCCGGTCGGACGACGCCGGGACGCCCATGCTCCGGAGCCTCGCTTACGGCGGCGCGAGAACCCCGCGGCCCGTGGTGGAGCGGGCGTTGGAGATCTTCCCCGGCACGGGGTTCGTGAACGCGTACGGCCTGACGGAGACGGCCTCCTCGGTCGCGGTCCTCGGGCCCGACGACCACCGCGAGGCCCTCGCCGCATTCGACCCGGCCGTACGGGAACGACTCGGCTCCGTGGGACGGTCGTTGCCCGGTGTCGAGATCGAGATCCGTGACGACGGCGGAAAGCCGGCCCGTGCCGGGGAGACCGGGCTGGTGTTCGTGCGCGGGGAGCAGATCTCTGGCGAGTACGGCGGGCGCAGCGCCCTGGACGCGGACGGCTGGTTCCCGACCCGGGACCGGGGCCGACTGGACGCCGACGGCTATCTGTTCATCGAAGGACGCGCCGACGACACCATCATTCGCGGCGGCGAGAACATCGCTCCCGCCGAGATAGAGGACGTTCTCGTCGCCCACCCCGGGATCGTGGAGGCCGTGGTGATCGGCGTGCCCGACCCCGAGTGGGGGCAACGGATCGTGGCCGTCGTCGTCGGCGAGGGCGATCCGGCGGAGGTCCGCCAATGGGTCAAGGACCGACTGCGCTCCTCCAAGACGCCCGACACCATCGTCTTTCGCGCCGAACTCCCCAAGACCGAGACCGGAAAGCTGCTGCGCCGCACCCTGCTGGCCGAGTTGGAGACCACCCATGCCTGAAGCAGTCCTCGTGTCCGCCCTGCGCACCCCCGTCGGCACCGCCGTCAAGGGCACCCTGCGCGACACCACCGCGTTCGACCTGGCCCACCACATCGTCGCCGCCGCGGCGGCCACGGACGGCCTCGACCCGGACGCGGTCGACGACGTGATCCTCGGCGAGGGCCTGTACGGCGGCGGGGTCGTGGCCCGGCACGCGGCACTGACCGTCGGCCTCACCTCCGTACCGGGCCTCGCCCACAACCGCCACTGCGCCGCCGGACTCGCCGCCGTGCAGAGCGCGGCGGCGAGCATCCGCGCGGGCATGGACGAACTCGTCATCGCCGGTGGCGTCAACTCGGCTTCCACCTCCCCGAAACAGCGTTTCCGCGTCGACGGCGAGTGGGTCGAACCCTGGAGCCCGCCCACGCACCCCGACCGGCCCGACGCCCCGAACCTGGACATGTCGATCACCGTCGGCTGGAACACCGCCGTGCGGGCCGGCCTCAGCCGCGCCGACATGGACGCATGGGCGTTGCGCTCGCACCAGAACGCCATTCGCGCCATCGACGAAGGCCGTTTCGACGCGGAGCTGGTGCCCATCGACACACCGCACGGCCTGTTCTCCGTCGACGAACACCCCCGTCGCACCACGAGCCTGGAGAAGCTCGCCTCGCTCAAGCCGCTCCACCCGGAGATAGACGGCTTCTCCATCACGGCCGGCAACGCGGGCGGAGCCAACGACGGTGCCGCCGCCCTGGTGGTGGCCAGCGACCGGCTGGGCCTGCCCGCACTCGCCGTCGTCCGCTCGTGGGCGTCGGTCGGCGCCGACCCCGCCGAGACGGGCCTCACCCCGGTGAAGGTGATCCCCAAAGCCCTTGCCCGCGCGGGACTCTCGACGTCCGACGTCGACCTCTTCGAGATCAACGAGGCCTTCGCCGCCGTGCCCGTCGCCGCGGTGAAACTACTCGGCCTCGACCCCGACCGCGTGAACGTCAACGGCAGCGGCTGCTCCCTCGGCCACCCGGTGGCCGCGACCGGCGCCCGGATGCTCGTCACGCTCGTGCACGAACTGCGTCGCCGCGGTGGCGGCATCGGCGTCGCCGCGATGTGCGCGGGCGGCGGTATGGGCTCGGCCACGGTCATCGAGGTACTGGCGCCGTAGTCCGTCAGCGATCGGTTGGGTCCGTTGGTGGAGAGCGTCGACGACGTAAAGGGAGCAGCGTGGAGGGCTTGAAGGAGAAGATTGTTCTCGTCGCCGGCGCGGCCACCGGGCTGGGGGCCGCCTCCGCCCGGCGGCTGGCCGACGAGGGCGCCAGAGTGGTCGTCGGGGACCTGGACCTCGACGGAGCCCGGCGGACCGCCGAGGCCATCGGTGACGCCGGTGGCCAGGCGGTCGCGGTGGGCTTCGACATCGCCGACGAAGCCTCGGTGGGCGAACTGGTGACGACCACCGTGCGGACGTACGGCGGTCTGGACGCCGTGCACATCAACGCGGGCGACATGGGCGCGGTCTCCCAGGACACCGATGTAGTCGACATGGACCTCGCGGTGTGGGACCGGACCTTCGCCGTCAATCTGCGGGGCCATATGCTCGTCACCCGGTACGCCGTTCCCGAGCTGCTGGCCCGGGGCGGCGGGGCGATCGTCTACACCTCGTCCATCGCGGCCTTCACCGGGGAGGCCGCGCGCCCCGCGTACTCGGCGACAAAGGCGGGCATCAACGCACTCGCCCGCCATGTCGCCTCCCGTTGGGGCAGGGAGGGCATCCGCGCCAACGCGGTCGCACCGGGCCTGATTCTGACGCAGGCCATCCAAGACGGCGCCGCGCCAGACCTGTTGGAGGTGCTGCTCGCCCGCACCCGCAGCACCCGCCACGGCCGTGCCGACGATGTCGCCGGCATGGTGGCCCACCTCATGTCCGCCGACGGGGCCTGGATCAATGGCCAGGTCATCAACGTCGACGGCGGCACCGTGATGCGCTGAACGCGCTGCGGGGACGGCCCGTCATACGCCAAGTACCGGGCGGAGACGGGTCGTTGTGCGCCGAGGGCCCTCGCGGACACGGCCCGTCACGCGATCGCACGGAAGCGCAGCAGCGCCTCCTGCGCGAACGAGGCGACCAAGGACCCCTGAGCGGTGAGCACATCGCCCCGGCCGTAGCAGCGGCCGTGGGCGAGCAGCGGGCTCCGGTGGCGCAGCAGAAGCCAGTCGTCCGTCGTGAAGGGGCGGTGGAACCACACCGTGTGAGCGGTGACGGCAGAGGTGAACGCCGTTCCCGACTCGTGCTGGGTGACTCCTTCGAGTGGTCGAAGCGCTGTACCGATCAGATTCAGATCGCTCGCGTACGCCGTCAACGCCGGGGCCAGCTCCGGAGCGACGGTCGGTGTGCGCATCCACAGGTCGTACTCGGGCGGCTCCGACTTCGGCGAATCCACGTCCACGGTGGCCCGGGTGTCCCAGGGAAGCAGCGAGAGATCCACGTCGTGTTCCGCTCCCGGTACCGAGGGCATCGGAAACGCGATCTGCTGGTCCGGGCCCTCCTCGCGGGAGTGCAGCGACACAGCCGCTACGGCCGCGACGCCCTGCGTCTGCCGCGCCACGACCGTCAACGTGGCGAAGGAACCGCCTTCATGATGACGCGTCACCTCGTACCGCACCGACTCCTGAGGCCGTCCCGCACGCGCGAACTGCACATGAAGGCTCTTGACCGCCTTGTCGGGGCAGGCCAGTTGGGCGGCGCGGACGCTCTGGGCGAGCAACTGCCCGCCGAAGATGCGGTGATAGCCGAGTTGTTGGTTGCGGCCCTCGAACACGGAGTCCGGCAGGGTGTCGAGGTCCAGGCAGGAGAGCAGGTCGCTCCACAGATCGGTCACTGATGTCACTCCTCGGTCGATCACAGGTGGACGAGCCGTGGCGCGGACCCGCCGGCCCGCAGCAGGGCCCCCGCCTCGTGCGTCAACTCCCGTGCGCTGCCCAGCAGTCCGTCCAGCACCATGGCCCGCCGGACGTGCCGGTGCAGATCGTGTTCGGCGGTGAATCCGATCCCGCCGAGCACCTGCTGGCAGTGCCGGGCCGCTGTCAGCGCCGCCTGCCCGGCCGCAGCCTTGGCCAGCAGCGCGCCCAGCTCGTCCGTGGCGGCCACCAGGGTCGCCTCGGCGCCGTCCAGCGCCACGAGGGTCTCGGCGAGCCGGTGCCGTACGGCCTGGAAGGAGGCGAGGGGGCGGCCGAACTGCACGCGGTCCACGGCGTGTTGGCGAGCCAGCGCGAGCATGGCGCGGCCGGTCCCGACCAGCCACCAGGCGAGCGCGACACGGCCGGCGGCGAGGGGGACGGGAGCTCCGACGGGCCCGGTGTGCAAGGGCAGTTCGGCGTCCAGCGTCGTGCCGGCGGCACCGTCACCGCGCTCCCAGACGACCCACGAACCACCCGTGAACGGCAGCGGCAGTGTGCCGCCGACCGGACGGCCCGCCGCGCTGAGCAGGACGTCGTTCAGGAGCGGCGCGTGGGCGCCCGTCTCGCCGAGCAGGCGGAAGGTGAGAGGCACGGCGATGTCCGGTTGCTCGGCGAGCAGTTCGGCCCAGCCCAGGTCGGTCAGGGCGGCATTCAGCGCCTGCCCCGACGCCGCCGTCATCGTCTTGCGCAGCGTCTCGGCGAGCAGATGCCGTTCGGCGGCGTCCACGGCTACTCCCTCCCCAGGTCGAGCAGTCGGCGCGCGATGATGTTCCGCTGGATCTCGGCCGTACCGCCGTAGATGGTCGCGGCCCGCGCGTACAGGTACTCCGAGCGCCACGGCGTGTCCGTCAACTCCAGTACGCCGGGCAGCAGATTCCGTACGGTCTCGAAGAGTTGCTGCTCGGCCGTGGCCAGCAGGACCTTGTCGACCGATGTCTCCGCGCCCAGGCGCTCACCCGCGGCCAGGCGTCGCTGGGTGGCGTGGGAGCGGCAGCGGACGGTGTGCAACGCCAGGTAGGCGGCGCCGAGTTCGGCGTCGTCCGGGATGTTCGTCTCGGCCAGCAGGCGGTCAAGTCGCGTGTAGAGATGGGCGATCCGGTGCCAGAAGCAGGAGGAGCGCTCGTGCGGGAGCAGGTCCATCGCCAACTGCCAGCCGTCGCCGGGGCGGCCGAGCATCCGCTCGGCGGGCACCATCACATCGTCGAAGAACACCTCGGCGAACTCGTCCACGCCGTGCATCGTGCGCAGCGGCCGGACGGTGATGCCGGGGGTGTCCATGTCGACGAAGAACGCGGTGATCCCGTTGTGGCCCGGCGCGGTGCGGGTCAACAGGACACAGCGGGCCGCGAATTGGGCGAGGCTCGTCCACACCTTCTGGCCGCTGATCTCCCAGTGGTCGCCGCGCGGCACGGCCCGGGTGGTGAGGGAGGCGAGGTCGCTGCCCGAACCCGGCTCGGAGAAGCCCTGGCACCACTGCTCGCGCCCGCTCAGCAACCGCGGGACCATCTCGGCGGCCAGCGCGGGAGGGGCGTACGAGATCATCGTCGGGGCGAGGACCTCGATCATCGAGTAGATCCCCGGCTCGGCCAACTCCCTTGTGGCGACCTCCTCACCGAGCACCGCCCTCAGCACCGCGGGCCCGCCGAGCCCCCTCACCTCGGCGGGCCAGCCGTACCGCATCCAGTCCGCGTCGAACAACGCCCGGCGAACCCGGGCCAGTTGGGCGACCTGGGCGTCCAGGGAGTGGTCGGGGCCGGGGGACAGGTCGTGCTCGTCCAGCCAGGCGCGCAGGCCCGAGCGGAAGTCGGCGACGTTCATGTTCCCGGCCGCTGAGGCGACGTTCATGTACCTGGGCGCTGATAGGCGTGCGGGCGGCCGGAGTCGTGTGCTCCGCTGCGGCGGATGAACGTCATGGCCCGCGTGCGCAGCCGCCAGCCCTCGTCCGTGCGGACGTAGGTGTCGTTGTAGTAGCCGATCCGCAGGTCGTGCGTGGAGTGGTCGACGAAGCAGAGCGGCTGGCTGCCGGTCGCCGTGTCGCCGGACAGGTCGACGGCGGGCGTCCCCGTGAGGAACAGCCCTTTGGGTGCGGCGGCCACGAGCGCCGGGAACTCGTCGAGGCCGTAGGAGTCCCCGAAGGCGCTGTACGTGCCGTCGGGCGTGAAGACCGCCAGCACCCCGTCCAGGTCACCGCGGGTCATGCACACCGCGTAGCGGGCGAGGAGCTGCTGGATCTCCATCAGGTCGTCGGTCGGACCAGGGGGAGGAGCCGGAACGGGCAAGGAGGACAAGGACTTTCCACCCTTCACCATGAGTGAGAATGGCATTCTCTCAGATGAGTGGCAGATTTCCATGGTGGGTGAGGCGACGTCAACAGTCTCTGTCTGAATGGTTGATTCTCCGTAGATGAGAAGCTAGTTTCCAGCGATGGAGAGGGGAGATCCGACACGATGGACCAGTTCCTCACCTTCGGGATCGTCGGCCTGAGCACGGCCGCGATCTATGCCGTCATCGGCAGTGGGCTCGTGCTCACCTACACCACCACCGGCGTGTTCAACTTCGCGCACGGCGCGGCCGGCATGCTGTCCGCGTTCATGTACTGGCAGCTGACCGTCGGCTGGGGCTGGCCCGTTCCGGTCGCCCTGGCCGTGGTGCTGCTCGTGCTCGCCCCGGGCTTCGGGCTGCTCGTGGAGCGGTTCGTCCTACGACCCGTCCAGGCCCTCGGCGAAGCCGAACGGCTCGTCATGACGGTCGCGCTGCTCAGCGGACTCATCGCGGCCGCGCGCTGGATCTGGGACCCGAACGTGGCGCGGCCCCTGCCGATGTTCTTCGCCGCCCGCAAGCCCATCCACCTCGGCCCGGCCGTCATCACCTGGCACCAGGCCATCACCATGGCGGTGGCCGTCGCCGTCGCCGTCGGCCTGCGCATCCTGCTCTACCGGACCCGCGCCGGAGCCGAGATGCGCGCTGCCGTCGACGACCGGGCACTCGTCGGCCTCACCGGCGCCGATCCGGTCCGGGCAGGCCGGGTCTCCTGGATCCTCGGCACCCAACTGGCCGCGATCGGCGGCATCTTGATCGCCCCGACCGTCACCCTGGACGCCGCCCAGCTGTCCCTGCTGATCGTCAGCGCCTACACCGCGGCCGTCTTCGGCAGGCTGCGCAGCCTGCCGCTCACCTTCCTCGGCGCCGTCGTCGTCGGCTGCATGGAGAGCTATCTCACCGGCTACCTGCCGCAGAACGAGTACCTCCCCGGACTACGGCTCGCCGCCCCCGCCCTGCTGCTCTTCCTCGCCCTCCTGGTCTTCCCGCACCGACGCCTGCGCGGGCGTGAACGACGGCTGGCCCGCGTCCCGGTACCGAGCGCGCGCGGCACACTCGTGTTCGCCGCGGTCGTCATCGCCTTCGGCGCGGTACTGGCCTCCCTGCTCGGAGAAGCCGACCTGATCACCTACGGAGCGATCTTCTCGCTGGGCGTGGTGGCACTCTCGTACGTCCCGCTCGCGGGGTACGCCGGACAGGTCTCCCTGTGCCAGCTGAGCATGGCCGGCATCGGCGCGGTCGTCTGGGGACACCTCGGTGCCCACGGCCAGCTGTGGGCCCTCGGCGCTGCGATCCTCGTCTCGGCGGCGGCCGGAGCGCTGGTCGCACTGCCCGCACTGCGACTCTCCGGCGTGTATCTCGCCCTGGGGACAGCCGCGTTCGCCGTGATCCTCGACCGGTGGATCTTCACCATCCCGGCGTTCCACGTCTTCGGCCTGCGGATCGCCCTGTTCGACCAGGGCTCGGTCGACGTCTCCGGTCCCCACCTCTTCGGCCTACGTCTCGACAGCGGGCGGGAGTTGATGGTGTTCGCCGCCGTCTGCCTCGCCCTCGCCTCCATCGGTGTGGCGACCCTGCGCCGCAGCCGCTTCGGACGGCGACTGATCGCCCTGCGCGACAGCGAGGCCGCGTACGCCACCCTCGGCGGCAACCTGCTGGTCGCCAAGGTCGCCGTGTTCGCCCTCGCCTCCGGCATCGCCGGACTCGGCGGAGCACTGTACGGAATGCAGCAACGCACCGTCACCGCCGACCAGTTCAGCCTCATCGCCGGCCTGCCCATCTTCCTCGTCGCCGTGATCGGCGGACTCGGCGCAGTCGGCAACGGGCTCTTCGCCGGCACCGCCTTCGTCGCCCCGACGAACGCCCTGATCGCCATCGCCCCCGGCACCGCGAACCTGGTCGCCCTGCTCCCCGGCCTCGCCGGTGTCGGACTCGGCCACAACCCCGACGGCATCGTCTCCCGCTTCCGCCGCCAGTGGGAGCCCCTCGCCCGCGACCGCATCGCCCTGCCCGCCCTGCTCTGCGCCCTGGCACTGGCCTGGGCACTGCGCTTCACCGACGTGATCAACGACTGGACGTACTACGGCGGTTCACTGCTTCTCGCCCTGGCACTCCGCGCCTGGGCTGACGCCCGGCAGGCCGAACCGGGCGAGCCGGAGATCCCCGTCGAGTGGTGGGGACTACGGCGCGACTGGCGCCCCGAGGACGAGGAGGTGCTGGCCCGTGGCGTCGCTGCAGGTTAGCGGAGTGACCGTCTCCTTCGGCGGAAACCGCGCTCTCGACGGGGTCGCCCTGACCGCCGAGGCAGGCAGGGTCACCGGACTCATCGGACCCAACGGGGCAGGCAAGAGCACCCTGTTCGACGTCGCCTCCGGACTGCGCAGGCCCTCCTCGGGACAGGTCCGGCTGGACGGCCGGGACGTCACCAGGGCCAGGCCCTCCGCGCGAGCCCGGCACGGACTGGCCCGCACCTTCCAGCGCCTGGAACTGTTCGGCCGGCTCAGCGTGCGCGACAACCTGCTCGTCGCTGCGGAACTCGGACCCGAACGCCGCCGGGCCGAGCGGGTCGTCACCGAGATCCTGCACCGCCTGGGGCTCACCGGCCTTGCCGACACGTCACCCGATGCCCTCCCTACCGGAGTCGGCCGTCTCGTCGAGGTGGGAAGAGCGCTCGCGATCCGGCCGAAGGTGCTTCTCCTCGACGAACCCGCCGCCGGACAGGACGCGGAGGAGACCGAACGCTTCGCGGAACTCCTGCGCGCCCTCACCGAGGACGGAACCGCCGTCGTCCTCGTCGAGCACGACATGAGCCTCGTGATGGCCGTCTGCGACGAGGTGTACGTCCTCGACCTCGGCAAGATCATCGCCGTCGGCCCGCCCGAGGTGATCCGCAGCGACGAAACGGTTCTCGCCGCCTACCTGGGGGACGCGTGAGCGCACTTCTTGAACTGCGCGGCATCCGCGCCGCCCACGAACGCATCACCGTCCTGCACGGCGTCGACCTCGACGTCGCCGCCGGACAGGTGGTCGCCCTGCTCGGCCCGAACGGCGCAGGAAAGACCACCACCCTGCGCGTCGCCGCCGGAGTCCACCCCGTCGAATCGGGCCAACTCGTGCTCGGCGGACGGGACATGACCGGCGCCGCTCCCCGCGACCTGGCCCGTGCCGGAGTCTGCCTCATCCCCGAAGGACGAGGCGTCTTCCCGAACCTGTCCGTCCGCGACAACCTCCTCATGATGACCTTCACCGGCCGCAGCCGAGACGAGATCGAGGAGTTCGCGTTCGCCCGCTTCCCCGTCCTCGCCAAGCGCGCCGGACAGGCGGCAGGCACCCTCTCCGGCGGCGAACAGCAGATGCTCGCCCTCGCCCGCGGCCTCGCCACCGACCCCGCCGTACTGCTCCTCGACGAACTCTCCATGGGCCTCGCCCCGTTGGTCGTCGGCCGGCTCTACGAGCAGGTCGGCGAAATCGCCAGGCAGGGCGTCGCCGTGCTGGTCGTCGAGCAGTTCGCCGCCGCAGTCCTCGACATCTGCGACCACGCCGCCGTCCTCGTACGCGGCAGGGTCGAACGGCAGGGCCACCCCGACGGCGGCTTGCGTGCCGAACTGTCCGCTCTCTACCTGGGGAGTTCCACATGACGTCCACCGAGACGCGAGCGGACCGCTTCGTCCGCGAACTCACCGTCCTGAAAATCCCCGACCCCGCCGCCGGAAGGGCCGCTCTCTGGCTGCGCGCGGGCGCCGCCCTGATGACGATCGGCGTCGTCCTCGGCGTGTGCGCCTACTTCATCTCGCACAACACCAGCGATCCGCTGGTGCAGAACGACGCTCTCACGCTCGGCCTGGCCGCGGTCGCCGGAAGCGTCGTCGGTTCCGCACTCTTCCTGCGGTACTCGCTCACCGGCTTCCTGCGGTACTGGATGGCACGTCAGTCCTACGACGTGGAACTCCTCGCCGACCGCCTGCTCGAAAGGGAACTCCGCCATGACCCCACCGGCACCGACGCTGCACCCCGGTGACCAACTCGCCAGCACCGTCTGCGGCACCCGCGTCGTCGTCATCCGTGCACCCGCCGCCGCCCAGCCACAGCCCCAACTGGCCTGTGGCGGCAGCCCGTTGGTGCCCGTCGCCGACGCGCCCCCGGCGAAGCCCGGACCGGCCGGCACCACCACCCTCATCGGCAAGCGGTACGTCGACGCCACCGGGACGCTCGAACTCCTCTGCACCGCCTCCGGCGCGGGCGAACTCACCTGTGACGGCGCCCCCATGACCCTGAAGGCGGCCAAGCCGCTGCCCGCCTCCGACTGACCGACCCACCCCCGAAAGGAGCCGTCATGGACCGCGACGACCTCATCCTCATCAGCGTCGACGACCACATCATCGAACCCCCCGACATGTTCGTGAACCACCTCCCCGAGCGCTACAAGAAGGACGCGCCCCAACTGGTGCACCGGGACGACGGAACCGACGTGTGGCAGTTCGGCGGCGCCACCATCACCAACTCGGCGCTCAACGCGGTCGCCGGCCGGCCCAAGGAGGAGTACGGCGTCGAACCGCAGGGCCTCGACGAGATCCGCCCCGGCTGTTACGACGTGCACGAGCGGATCAAGGACATGAACGCGGGCGGCATTCTCGCGCAGATGAACTTCCCGTCCTTCCCCGGCTTCTCGGCCCGCCTGTTCGCCACCAAGGACGTGGACTTCTCCCTCGCACTCGTGCGGGCGTACAACGACTGGCACATCGACGAGTGGTGCGCCGCCTACCCGGGACGCTTCATCCCGATGGCCCTGCCCGCCATCTGGGACGCGGAGCTGTGCGCGGCCGAGGTGCGCCGGGTCGCCGAGAAGGGCGTTCACTCGCTCACCTTCACCGAGAACCCCGCCGTCCTCGGCTACCCGAGCTTCCACGACCCGTACTGGAACCCGCTGTGGCGCGCGCTGTCCGACACGGACACCGTCATGTCGGTACACATCGGCTCCTCCGGCAGGCTCGCCGTCCCGGCCGCCGACTCGCCGCCCGACGTGATGATCACGCTCCAGCCGATGAACATCGTCTCGGCCGCGGCCGACCTGCTCTGGTCGCCCCCGATCAAACAGTTCCCGAACCTGAAAATCGCCCTCTCGGAAGGCGGAACGGGCTGGATCCCGTACTTCCTGGAGCGCCTCGACCGCACCTACGAGATGCACTCCACCTGGACCCTCCAGGACTTCGGCGGCAAGCTGCCCTCCGAGGTCTTCCGTGAGCACTTCCTGACCTGCTTCATCACCGACAAGCTGGGCGTACGACTGCGCCACGACATCGGCATCGACAACATCTGCTGGGAGGGCGACTACCCGCACAGCGACTCCCTGTGGCCGGACGCCCCCGAGCAGCTGCACGACGTGCTGTCGAGCTGCGACGTCCCCGACGAGGACGCCCGGAAGATCACCTACGAGAACGCGATGCGCTGGTACTCCTTCGACCCCTTCGCCCACATCCCGCGCGAGCAGGCCACCGTGGGCGCGCTGCGCAAGGCGGCCGAGGGCCACGACGTGAGCACGCGC
The DNA here is from genome assembly GCF_040655155.1 of Streptomyces sp. NPDC050508. Taxonomy (NCBI): domain Bacteria; kingdom Bacillati; phylum Actinomycetota; class Actinomycetes; order Kitasatosporales; family Streptomycetaceae; genus Streptomyces; species Streptomyces sp. NPDC050508. The sequence goes on along the minus strand of NZ_JBFAJJ010000008.1, from coordinate 140,695 downwards.
TCCCGCAGCCACCAACTCATCGAGCCCGCCGAGAAGTTGGAGGCCTTCCGTTCCAAGGCCCGGGCTGCCGTGGCGGCGGCCCGATGAGCGACCTGGTCCTGACGGAACGGACAGGGGCCGTCCTCGTGGCGACCCTGAACCGTCCGGAGGCCCGAAACGCCCTCAACCCGGAGCTGATCGACGAACTGTCAGCCGTGCTCCGGGAAGCGGACGCCGACCCGGCGGTCCGAGCGATCGTCCTCACGGGCGCCGGAACGGTCTTCTGCGCCGGCATGGACCTCAAGGCGTTCGCGAAGGGCGGCGGCAAGTTCGACGGCCTGGTGTGGTTCTTCCGCGAGGGCATCGCCACACCCGTGATCGCCGCCCTCAACGGCTCGGCACTCGCCGGCGGCTTCGAACTCGCCCTGGCCTGCGACCTGGTGGTCGCGGCGGAGGACGCCGAGCTGGGGATCGCGGAGGTCAAGCGGGGTCTGTTCGCAGCCGGAGGCGGTACGACCCTCGCCGACCGGGTGCCGCTGGCCGTCGCCCTGGAGATGGGGCTGACCGGCGACCTCGTCACCGCCGCGGACGCGAAGCAGTTCGGCCTGGTCAATCGCGCCGTTCCGGCAGGGCAGGTGCGGGAGGCGGCACTGACCCTGGCCGCACGTATCGCCGAGAACGGTCCTCTCGGCGTCGCGATGACGAAGAAGCTGATGCGAGAACGCCGTTGGGCCGAACCGGCGGAGGTCGAGTCGGTGTTCAGGAGCGCCGACGCGGCCGAGGGAGCACGGGCCTTCGCCGAACGCCGTGCGCCGGTGTGGACGGGGAAGTGACGGAACTCCGCAGTGCCCCCGGGGCCAGGGGCTGTTCCCGGGGACACCGGAGTGAGGATCGCCGTGCTCTGGTGAGGATCGTCGTGCTCAGTGCCGGAGGGCTTCCTGAGGATCCGAAGTCACGTCGTCCACCTCACTGATCGCGTCGACGAGCCCCCAGTGCAATGCCTCCCTGACGCTCAACTCCACCCCGGACAGGGCGAGATACGCCGTCCGCTCCCGACCGACCCGAACCGGAATGCTCGCCGTGCCACCCGCACCCGGAATCAGCCCCATCCCGATCTCCGGCAACCGGATCACCGTGTCCGGCGCGGCGACCACACGCCCCGCGAAGGCCGCGAGCTCGATCCCCGCGCCGACACACGCACCGTGCAGATGCGCGGTCACCCGGGGAGCACAACGGTGCAGCAGCGCGCCCGGACTGCGTTGGACCCGCACCAGATGGGCCTGCGCCGGATCACGCGACGTACCGAACTCGGCGAGGTCGCCTCCGCCGCAGAAGGCAGGACCGTTGCCGTACAGATCGACTCGGCCGATCGACGGGTCGGCCACGGCCACCTGGAGCGCCTCGCACAGCGCGTCCCGCGTCGCCGCGTCGAACGCGTTGCGCACCCAGGGCCGGTCGAGGGTGATGGACAACCGGGGGCCCTCGCGGTCGAGCCGTACGGGGGTCTCGGCCGGGCGGGGTGTGCGTCGGGGAGCAGTGGCCAGCCAAGCCCGGAAGCCCGCTCCACCCTGAAGTGTCGAGTACGCGAGGGATTCGAGAATCAGCCTGTCGGGGATCGAGAGCCCGGCGCCCATGCGCAGCACCTGGATCAGCGCGGCGGACGCGGCGGGCCGAGTCTCGACGATGTGACCCAGCTGCCGGGCTGTGGCATGCGGATCCGCGCACCCCACCCACGGCCCGGGCGGATCGGGGACACCGGTGAGCAGGATGTCGAACCCCTCGACCGCATCCTTGGGTTCCGCGGCCACGCCGACCACGACACGGTCACGATCGTGTACCTCCGCTTCGGACGCGGACGCGGACGCGGGGGCGTGGTCGAGGTCGACGATCACGAAGAGCGACTCCACTGTGATCTCCCTCCAGGAGTGAACCGGAGTGTAATTTGAGATCGCCTTTGGAGAGAAGGGGGTTCGGCTCATGGAGAATGTCGCTCTCCAATCCTGGATGGACTCCGTAGATCCGGTCCTGGCCCCCCTCGCCGAGGTCGCCGGCTCCTTCACCGACCTGACGGGCGTGCCGGTCGACCTGCCGAGCGCTCTGTTTCTACGGGCCCGACTGGCCGGTCTGGAACGCCCGGGAAGGACATCGGCCAACGGCTCCTGTCACCTCCTCCACACCGCCGACGGGTGGGCCGCCGTGAACTTGGCCCGCCCCGACGACCTGGCCGCCGTACCCGCACTGCTGGCGCTCCTCGGCTCACCGGGGGACAGCGGGGGTCTGCATGCGGCGGCACGAGGGGTCACAGCGGCGGAACTGGCCGATGCCGCGCAGTTGCTCGGCATCGCCGCCGCGGTACGGGGATCGGCCCGAGGTGTACGGCCTGCGGTTCGCGCCGAGCGGTGGGGTGAACGGCGGGTCCGCGCGATGGCCGACATACGGATCGTCGACTTCTCCGCGCTCTGGGCGGGACCGCTGTGCGCGCGGCTGCTCGGGCTGGCGGGTGCACGGGTGGTGAAGGTGGAAAGCGCTACGAGACCGGACGGCGCGCGCTTCGGGACGCCCGCCTTCTACCGCTGGCTGCACGACGAGCACGACAACGTGGTCGTGGATTTCGCTCCCGGCGCGCTGGACGAGCTCGTCGCGGAGGCCGACGTCGTCATCGAGGCGTCGCGACCGCGTGCGTTGCGCCGCCTTGGCCTTCGCGCCGAGGAGTTCCTCGCCGCCCGGCCCGGCCGGGTTTGGGTCGGCATCACCGGATACGGACGCGAGAACGACCGTATCGCCTTCGGAGACGACGCTGCCGTGGCCGGCGGTCTGACCGGCGCCGACCCGAACGGCGACCCCGTCTTTCTCGGTGACGCGCTCGCCGATCCCGTCACCGGCGTTTTCGCCGCCCACGCAGCGGCCCGTTCCCTTGCCGAGGGAGGCGGAGAACTGCTCTGCGTCTCCATGGCGGCCTGTGCCGCGACACTCGCGGACGCCCGTACCGGGACCCACCGGCCGTGCTGATCAGAAACGTGGAGGTGGAGGGCCACGGAGCGGTGGTGGACGTACGGATCGACGGCGGGCGGATCACCGAGATCGGCCCCGGGCTGACGGGGCCGAGTGATGTGGACGGTCGGGGCGGTGCGTTGTTGCCGGGCCTGCACGACCACCACGTTCACCTCGCGGCGCTGGCCGCCGAAGCCGCCTCCGTGCGCGTCGGACCGAAGGACCTGCGAGGCCGTACGGCGCTTGCGGCGGCCTTGGCCGGTGGACCGCCGGGGGAGTGGGTGCGGGCCGTCGGCTACCACGAGAGCGTCGCGGGGGAGTTGGACCGATGGGTGCTCGACGCGCTCGCGCCCGATTGCCCGGTGCGGGTGCAACATCGCACCGGTGCGCTGTGGGTGTGGAACAGTGCCGCGCTCCGGGCGGCCGGGCTGGAGGGCGACGGGCGGTTCTGGCGTGAGGACGAGCGGCTGCGCGGGTTCGTGCCGCCAATTCGGTTGGATCTGGAGGGTGTTGGGCGGCGGGCGGCGGCGCTCGGCGTCACCGGGTTCACCAACGCCGACCCGCATCCCGCGAGCGGGCTCACCCAGATGCTGTCCGTCCTCCCGCAACGGCTCCTGGTGATGGGCGTCGACGAGCCCGTGAAGTTGATGCTCGACGACCCGACACTCCCCACCCCCGCCCAACTCGCCCGCACCATATGGGAGATCAGACCCCGGCCGGTCGCGGTGCACTGCGTGACCCGGGTGCAGCTGCTCGTGACGCTGCTCGCCCTGGACGAGGTGGGACCGGCCGACGGTGACCGGATCGAGCACGGGTCCGTGATCCCGCCCGAGACGATCCCGTGGCTGCGGCGGCTCGGGGTGACGGTCGTGACCCAGCCGCACTTCCCGGTGGAGCGGGGCGCTGCGTACGCCACCGACGTGGACGCCGACGACCGCCCTCACCTCTACCGTTGCCGGACTCTCATCGAGGCGGGAGTTCCGCTCGCCGCCGGCACCGACGCGCCGTACGGCACCTCGGACCCCTGGGCGGTCATGCGGGCCGCCACCGAACGCGATGACGCGGAACGACTCCAACCCCGGGCGGCGCTACGGCTGTTCACCGGTGAGCCACAACACCCGGCGCGGACACGCCGGTTGACGGTCGGGTCGGCCGCCGATCTGTGCCTGCTCCACGTACCGCTCCGAGAGGCTCTCCACGCACTGTCCGGGGAACTGGTCCGTACCGCCTACGTGGCCGGCCGACGCATCAGCCCCTGGTGACCTACACGCTGTATCCGCCGTCAACTCCCAACGCCTGCCCGGTGATGAACCCGGCCCGGTCCGAGGCGAGGAACGCGACCGCCTCCGCGATGTCGCTCGCATCGCCGAAACGGCGCAGCGGGATGTTGCGCCGGGTGACGGCGAGCGCGGCCTCGTCCAGCTCGCCGGAGCTGATCAGACGGCCGGCGATACCGTCGTTGAGCATGCCGGGTGCCACGCAGTTCACGCGGACGCCGTACCGGCCCTCCTCGGCGGCCAGCGCCCGGGCGACCGCCTCGACCGCGCCCTTCGCACCCGACGAGAGTCCGTCCCGTACCGGGAAGCGGCGGGTGGCGACGGTCGTCACGGCGACGATGCTGCCCCGGCTCTCGCGCAGCAACGGCAGTGCGGGATGCACCAGGTTGAAGAACGCCACGGCGTCGCCTTCGAGTTGGGCGCGGTACTCGCTCGGCGACACCTTGCTCAGGTGTCTCATCGGTACGTGCGGGCCCGCCGCGTACACCAGCGTGTGGATGCCACCGGCCGTCTCGGACACCGCCTCGGCCGTGGCGGACTCGTCGGTCAAGTCCAGTCGTAGCGAACGCACTTGACGGCCCAGCTTCGTGACCTCGGCGGCCACCGCGTCGGCCGCCTCCTGGTTGGCGCGGTAGGTGAGGACGATGTCGCTGCCCCGCTCGGCGAGGAGTCGGACGATCGTCGCACCGATACCGCCCGAGCCGCCCGCCACGAACGCGACACCTGGTCTGCTGGAGAAGTCCGGCACCGTGACCGCCTCACAATCCGAGGGACTTGGCGATGATGACCTTCATGACCTCGCTGGTCCCGGCATAGATGCGGGTGATGCGTGCGTCCGCATAGAGCCGGGCGATGGGGTATTCCAGCATGTAGCCGTAGCCGCCGAACAGTTGCAGGCAGCGGTCGACCGCCCGGGCCTGCATCTCGGTACAGAACAGCTTGACCTTCGCGGCGTCGGGACCGCTCAGTTCCCCGGCGACGAGTTCGAGCACCGCCCGGTCCAGCATCGCCTGCGCGGCCTCGATCTCGGCGGCCACCGCGGCGAGTTCGAACTTGGTGTTCTGGAAGGACGCGACCGTCTTCCCGAACGCCTTGCGCTCCTTGACGTACGCGATCGTCGTGTCCATGGCCGCCCGTGCCTGCGCGACCGAGCCGACCGCGACGGTCATGCGCTCCTGCGGCAGGTTGTTGCCCAGGTAGCCGAAGGCGGCGCCCTCCTCGCCGAGCCGGTTGGCGACCGGGACCCGTACGTCGTCGAAGGCCAACTCCACCGTGTCCTGCGCCTTGATGCCCAGCTTGTGCAGCACCCGGCCGCGCGTGAAGCCGGGCATGCCGTCCTCGACGACCAGCAGGGTGAGCCCGGCGCGGCGGTTGTCCGGGTCGGCCGACGTACGGGCCACGACGATGACCAGGTCGGCGAGCAGGCCGCCGGTGATGAAGGTCTTCGCGCCGTTGAGAACATACGCATCCCCGTCGCGCACGGCGGTCGTACGGATCCCGGCGAGATCGGATCCGGTGCCCGGCTCGGTCATCGCGATGGCGGTCAGCAGCTTCCCGGACGCCAGGCCGGGGAACCAGCGCTCGCGCTGATCCCGGTCGGCGTACGTGAGGAAGTACGGCAGGACGACGTCGAGTTGAGTGCGCACCGTGCCCAGCGTCACCAGGGCGCGGGCCGACTCCTCCTGGAGGACGACGTTGTAGCGGTAGTCGGCGAGACCCGTACCGCCGTACTCCTCGGGGACCGCCATGCCCAACAGGCCCAGCGAGCCCAGCTGTTCGAAGAGCGCGCGAGGGAGTCGGCCGGTCTCCTCCCACTCGGCGTAGTGGGGGACCACCTCTTTGGCGATGAAGTCCCGCGCGAGCCGGCGGAACTCCTCGTGGTCGTCGGTGAAGACGTCTCGGCGCACAACATCCCCTGTCAGGAAGCGAGTTCGACGACGGTGGCGTTGGCGGTGCCGCCGCCCTCGCACATGGTCTGCAGGCCGTAGCGGATCCCGTGGTCCCGCATGTGGTGGATCATCCGTGTCATCAGGACGGCACCCGACGCGCCGAGCGGATGCCCGAGCGCGATGGCGCTGCCGAGCGGGTTGAGCAGCGCCGGGTCCGCGCCGGTCTCGGCCAGCCAGGCGAGCGGGATCGGCGCGAAGGCCTCGTTGACCTCGAAGACGCCGACCTCGGAGAGTCCCACTCCCGCCTTGCGGAGCACCTTCTCGGTCGCCGGGATCGGCCCGGTCAGCATGAGGACCGGATCGGAACCGGTGACCACGCCCGCCCGATAGCGCACGATCGGCGTCAGCCCCAGCTCACGGGCCTTCTCCGGGGTCGTCACCAGCAGGGCCGCCGCACCGTCGGAGATCTGGGAGGAGTTGCCCGCGTGGATCACCCCGTCCTCCTGGAAGGATGGTTTGAGCTTCGCGAGAGTGTCGACGCTCGTACCGCGCCGTATGCCCTCGTCTGCGGTCACCGTGTTCGTGCCGTCGGTCACCGGCACGATCTGCGCGTCGAACGCCCCGCCGTCCTGTGCGACCGCCGCCCGCTCGTGCGACAGCGCCGCGAACTCGTCGAGCACACCCCGACCCAGCCCCCACTTCTGCGCGATCTTCTCGGCCGAGACACCCTGGTTGAAGGAGAAACCCCCATAACGGGCGAGTACTTGGGGGCCGTACGGCGTCCCGCCGGTCCGCGCCGCCCCGAGCGGCACCCGGCTCATCACCTCGACGCCGCCCGCCACCACGACGTCCTGCTGACCGGACATGACCGCCTGGGCGGCGAAGTCCAGCGCCTGCTGGCTCGACCCGCAGGCGCGGTTGACCGTGGTTCCGGGGATGGTCTCGGGCCAGCCCGCGGCCAGTACCGCGTAGCGGCCGATGTTGCTCGACTGGTCGCCCAGCTGGCCCACGCAGCCCCACACCACGTCGTCGACCACCTCGGGGTCAAGACCCGTGCGGTCGACGAGGGCGTTCAGGACGACGGCGGAGAGGTCGGCCGCGTGCACACCTGCCAGCCCGCCGTTCCGTTTGCCGACGGCGGTGCGGACCGCCTCCACCACCACTGCCTCACGTATCACATGTCCTCCGTAGCTTTCGGCGCGGCCGTTCCTGGCACCGCTGTTCCCGGCACCGTCCAACGCCCCGTGTAGCGAGGCGGGCGCTTCTCCACGAAGGCGGCATACGCCTCCGGGACGTCTGCCGTGGCGAAGTTCATGGCCTGTGCCCGCGCCTCGCCGGCAAGGGCCTCGCGCAGGGTGCGATCGGCGTTCTCATTGAGGAGTGCCTTGTTCTGGGCGAGCGCGACAGGCGCTCCGTCCACCAGCCGGGCGGCCAGGTCGTCCACGAAGCCGTCGATCTTGTCGGCGTCCACGACCCACGTCACCAGGTTCAGTGCCCGTGCCTCCTCGGCGTCGATCGTCTCGGCCAGCAGTACGAGCCGCTTGGCCTGCTGCAACCCGACCAGCTTCGGCAACAGCCACGAGCCGCCGCAGTCCAGGGACAGGGCGCGGCGCGCGAAGATCTGCGAGAACGTGGTTTCCGGAGTGGCCACGACGAAGTCGCAGCCCAGAGCGAGGTTCCAACCCGCGCCGACCGCCACCCCGTTCACCTTGGCGATGGTGGGGATCGGCAACTCGTGCAGCAGCAGCGTGACCTCGCTCAGGGTCCGCATCCGATACAGGGGATGTTCGCTGCTGACACCCTTGCGGATGTCGGCCCCGGAGCAGAACGCACCGTCGGCACCGGTCAGGACCAGCGCGCGCACCGTACGGTCGCCGCCCGCCGCGGAGAGTGCCGTGCGCAGGGCGTCCCACAGCTCTGCGTCGATCGCGTTCTTGCGGTGCGGCCGGTTCAGGGTGAGGGTCCGAACGCCGTCGGTGTCGCTCGTCAGGAGAACCGGATGAACCGGCCGCTCACTCATCGCACCGCCCCCTGCGCCCGGAGAAGGGCGATCTCCTCTTCGGCGAGGCCGAGTTCGGCGAGTACGGCGTCGGTGTGCTGACCGAGAGCGGGAATCGCGCCCATCGGTGGGTCGTACCCGGCGATGACCGGGGGCGGCAGCAGCGCCGGGACCGGACCGGACGGCGTGCCGATCTCGCGCCACCGGTCGCGGGCCCGCAGATGAGGGTGGGCGATGACGTCGCTGGGCGTGTTGTAGCGGGAGTTGCCGATCCCGGCCGCGTCCGCGCGCTGCTGCACCTCGGCGAGGTCGTGGCGGGCGCACCAGGCGGAGATCTCCGGCTCCAGCACGGCACGGTGTTCCACCCGTCCGGCGTTGCTTCGGAAGCGCGGGTCGTCCGCCAGGTCGGGTCGGTCGATCAACTCCCGTGCCAGGCGCTGCCATTCAGGGTCGTTCGTCGTGCCGAGGACCACGGTGTGCCCGTCGGCGGTGCGATGGGCGCCGTACGGTGCGACGGCGGGGGAGCTCATGCCGAGCGGCTGTTGGTCGATGCCGGAGTGACGGGTGTAGGTGAGCGGATACCCCATGAGTTCCGTCATCGTGTCGAACAGGCTCACCGCGACGGACGAGGCCGCGGGCCCCACCCCGCGTTCCCTGCCGCACAGCAGCGCGACGACCGACAGGGCGGCGTACAGGCCGCTGCACACGTCGGCCACCGGAGGTCCCGGCTTGGCCGGTGCTCCGGGATGGCCCGTCACCGCACAGGCACCTGATTCGGCCTGTACGAGGAGGTCGTAGGCGCGCTTGTGGGAGAGCGGGCCGCCGGGGCCGTAGCCGTCGATCTCGACGGCGACGAGATCGGGGTGACGGGTCCTCAAGTCCTCGGGGGAGATGCCGAGTTTGGCCGTGATGCCGGGCGTGAGGTTGGAGACGAGGACGTCGGCGCGCTCCAGCAGACGGTGCAGCACACTCATGCCGCCGGGTGTCTTCAGGTCCACCGCCACCGACTCCTTGCCCCGGTTGACCCAGACGAAGTGCGCGCCCAACCCCTTGACCACGTCGTCGAAGTGGCGGGCGAAGTCGCCGCCCTGGGGGTTCTCCACCTTGATCACGCGGGCGCCGAAGTCGCCGAGCGTCCGGGTGCACATGGGCGCCGAGATCGCCTGCTCCAGCGCCACCACGGTGATTCCGGCCAGCGGCCCGGTCGTTGTCATGTCAGCTCGCTGCGGTGAAAGTGGCACGGAGTTCGTCCTTCAGTACCTTCTGGCTTGCGTTGCGCGGGAGTTGGTCGACGAAGCGGACATGCCGGGGGACCTTGAAGTTGGCCATGTGCTCGCGGGCCCAGGCGATGACGTCCGTCTCGGTCGGCGCGTGCCCCGGTGGCGCGACGACGAAGGCGCAGCCGACCTCGCCGAGCCGCTCGTCGGGAACCCCGATCACAGCGACCTGTTGGACGGACGAACAACCGAGAAGCAGCTTCTCTATCTCCGCCGGATAGGCGTTGAAGCCCCCGACGATGTACAGCTCCTTCTTGCGGTCGACGATGGCGAGGTTGCCGTCGTCGTCGAGCCGCCCGATGTCCCCGGTGTGCAGCCAGCCCCCGGCGTCGATCGTCGCCGCGGTGGCGTCGGGGTCGTCCCAGTAGCCCCGGGTGACGTTGAAGCCGCGGACGAGGATCTCCCCGTCGAGACCGATCGGGACGTCGAGACCGTCGGCGGCGACGATCCGGACCTGGACACCGGGAATGGCACTTCCCGTGGTGTGGGCGACCGTTTCCTCGGAGTCGCCGACGCGGGTCGTGGTCACCAGCGCCGTCGACTCGGTCAGGCCGTAGGCGCTCATCACGATGTCGAACGACAACTCCGTTTTCATGGCGCGGATCAGCGATTCCGGAATCGTCGTACCGCCCGTCATGGAGACCCGTAGCGACGACAGGTCGTGCGTGGCGCGGTCCGGGTGGTTGACCAGGTCGTGGAAGATGGTCGGCGGCCCGAGGAGAATGCTCACCCGCTCTCTCGCGATGAGGTCCAGCGCGCGTCCTGCGTCGAAGACCGGCATGGGGATGACGGTCACTCCGTGCATGAGCGAGGCCAGCCAGCCGGCCTTGTATCCGAAGCAGTGGAAGAAGGGCGGGATCACCAGGAAGGTGTCGGAGGCCTCGAAGGTGTACTGCTTCGCCATCCACCCGTAGGCGCGCAGGGATTGGCCGTGCGAGAGCATCACGCCCTTCGGATGGCCGGTCGTGCCGGAGGTGAACATCACGTCGGACACGTCTTCCGGCGTCAACCGGTCGATCGACTCATGTGCCGCGGACGCGGAAACGCCCTCTCCGGCGCCGAGAAAGTCGTTCCAGGTCAGTTCGGCAGCCCCTTGCGGGCCGAGCACGGACACCGTCTTCTGCAGGGCCGGCAGTTCCGGATCGGCATTCCGGAGTTCGCCGATGTAGTCGCTGCCCAGGAAGGGCGAGGCGAAGACGGCCGCCGCCTCCGACTTCCGCAGGATGTACGAGAGCTCCTGCGCCTTGAACCGCGTGTTGAGCGGAACCAATATCGCCCCGGCACCGTGGATGCCCAGCGCGGCGAAGATCCACTCCGCCGAGTTGGGGGCGCACAGCCCGACCCGGTCGCCCGGCTTGATGCCGAGTGCCATGGTGGCGCGGACCGATGCGACCATCTGCACTTCCAGCTCCCGGAACGTCCACCGGCGGTCACCGTCGATGAGCGCCGTGGCGTCCCCGAAACGCCTGGCCGCGAGCCTGATGACGTTCGGGATGCTCAGGAATTCGTCGTCGTAGCGCATCAGTTGGCTCCAGGGCTAGCCGTTCGAGGGGAGATGCAGGATCCGCTTGGCGATGATGTTCCGCTGGATCTGGGAGGTACCGCCGTAGACGGAGGCCGCACGGGAGTAGAGGTAGTCGCCGAACAGCTCGCCGCCCTCCCGCGCAAGTTCGACCGGGAATACCTCAAGTGCCGTGTCGTAGAGCCGCTGTTCGGTTCTCGTCATCAGCAGCTTGTCCACGGACGACTCCGGGCCGGCGACCTGCCCGGCCAGGCGTTCGGCGGTGCGGCGGCGGGCGTGCGCGACCAGGACCTCGTAGTCCACGACACAGCGGCCGATCCGGGACAGCAGCCCGTCGGGCAGGCTGCCGCGCTGCTCGGCGGCATGACGCCGCAGCCGCTCGACGAGCAGCCCGTACTTCGAGATGTGCCCGGTGTCGAGGGCGTTGCGCTCGTACGACACCGTCGTCATCGCCAGCGCCCAGCCGACGCCCTCGGCGCCGATGCGCTCGGACTCCTCGATGCGGACGTCGTCCAGGAACAGCTCGCAGAACTCGTCGTCGCCGTTGGCCGCGCGCAGCGGTCGTACCGTCACGCCGGGACGGTCCAGGGGCAGGACGAACGCCGAGATCGACTTGTGGGCCGGTGTCGAGCGGTCGGTGCGGGCCAGCAGCAGGCACAGGCCGGAGTGCTGGGCGTAGCTCGTCCAGAGCTTCTGCCCGCGCACCGTGTAGTGGTCGTCGTGCCGTTCGGCGAACGTGCTCATGCCCGCTAGGTCCGAACCGGCACCCGGCTCGCTGAAGCCCTGGCACCACACCTCGTCACCGGCCAACATCCGTGGCAGGAAGCGCAGTCGCTGTTCCTCCGAGCCGAACTCCAGGAGGGCGTGGGCGAGATAGCCGATCCGGGGGACGCCCGGGGCGCGGCAGGCGCCCAGTTCGTCACTGATCGCGACCTGGTGCAGCGCGGTCAGGCCCCGGCCGCCGTAGCGCTCGGGGACGTCCAGGCCGACCCAGCCGCCCGAGTGCAGCAGCTGGTGCCAGCGGCGCAGGAAGACCGGTACCGGTTCGCCCGACTGCCGCTCAGGGAGCGGGTGTTCGGCCAGCCAGGCACGGAACTCCTGCCGCAGCCGGTCCAGTTCGGCCGGGTTGCCGAAGTCCAGCGGGGTGTCGGTCATCGCGCCGCCTCCGGTACGGCCAGCGCGGAGAGCAGGTCGTCCGTCGTGGCGAGCAACGTCGCGCCCAGGCGCACTTTGCGCAGATACAGGTGCGCGACGTGCTCCCATGTCTGCGCGATACCGCCGAAGACCTGCATCCCGGCGTACGCCGCCTCCAGCGCCGAGGAGTTGGCCTCCGCTTTGGCGACACGTGCTGCCGCAAGGGCCCGCTCCGGGGGTTCGTTGTCGAGACACCAGGCCGCGTAGCGCGTGACGCTGGTACACGCCTCCACCAGGACCGTCGCGTCCGCGAGGAGATGCTGTACGGCCTGGAAGGAGCCGATGGCTTGTCCGTACTGGCGGCGGTCGCGGGCGTACTGGACCGCCTGCTCCACGAACGAGCCCGCAGCGCCGACGAGTTCGGCGGTGACGATGACGAGTGCGTAGGCCTGCCAACGGAGTTGGTCCGGTGCGGTGAGTCGGCCGATGACCTCTACGGGAGCCTCCGGCGGCACCGCACGCACTGCGCGCACGAGGTCGGTGCTCGGTGCCGTAGGGCCCAACTCGACCCGGCTGACCGTCCCGTCGACGGTGACGCAGAGCGCGCTGTCGGCTCCCTCGCAGTCCCAGGCGACGAGATCCGTCGGTGTCCGGCCGGGGAAGCGGAGCTCTCGGGTGAGCGCGACCGTGGGGTTCGCGTGTGTGTCCTGACCGGCGTGGAGGAGGCGGAGCAGCTCGGGAGCCAGCAGGACGGTGCCGAGCAGGGACGTCGTGAGCGGGTGGCGGCCGTGTTCCTCCGCGAGCAGCGCGCACTCCTGTGCGGTCGCGGCCGGGGGAGACGAACGCCGTAGGTCCGTCAAACCCAGTTCGTCCAGGGCCTGTTGGGCGGCTGCCCGGGTCGACGGCTTGACCTCGTCCGCCGAGGTCACGCCGTGCCGGGGTGCGAGCGAGCGCACCATGTCGCGGACCAGGACGAACTCCTCGCGCTCCACGCTCAGCGCTCCTCAGGGGGGTTCGCGCGCCGTTCGGCGCGGGCTGCGAGTTCGGTGATGATGCGGATGTGGTCCGGGCTCGTCATCGTGGCCCGCTCAGCCATCAGCGCCGCTTCCATGCCGCCGCGCGAGACCTGTTCGACGACCGCGGCGAGGGCCAGCTTGGTGGCGCGGAGAGCCTCGGCGGGCTGGGCCGCGAGCCGGTGGGCCAGGGCGAGTGCCTCGCGCATCAGGTCGTCGGGCGGGACCGTGCGGTTGGCGAGGCCGAGTTCGACCGCCTTGGACGCGGGGATGCGGTCCCCGGTGAAGAGGTACTCCTTCACCCGCAGCAGGCTCGTGAGCATCGGCCAAAGGGTGACTCCACCGTCGCCGGCCACCAGGCCCACCGAGATGTGCGGGTCCGCGAAGTAGGCGTCCTCGGAGATCAGCACGAGGTCGCAGGCCAGGGCGAGGCTGCAACCCAGGCCCACCGCCGGGCCGTTGACGGCGGCGACCACGGGCAGCGGGAAGCGGATCATCTCGGTCTGGATGGTGCGGTCGAGACGGATGGACCGCTCCCGCAACTCCGGGTCGGTGTGGTGCCGTAGGAGATGGTCGAAGTCGCCGCCGGCGCTGAACGCCCGTCCCGCGCCCGTCAGAACGACGGCCCGGGCCTTGGTGTCGTCCGCGAGTTCGCGCCACACCTCCGACAGTCGGCGGTGCAGTTCCTCGGACACGCCGTTCAGCCGGTCGGGGCGGTTCAGGGTGACGATGCGGACGTCTCCGTCGGCGGCCACGGTCAGTACGGGACTCACCTTGCTCATACCGCGATGGTATTAAAGGTCAGACCGAAACTGTCAATGGTGTTGCACGAAGAAGAGAATCACATTCTCGCGCTCGGGTGGGTCAGTTCTCCGGATCCGTGAGCGCGACCCCGTCCCGTCGGTCCACCTCGGCGGCGGCCCGGGCGAAGCCGCACACGTGGCGCGTCATACGGCGCATCGCCGCCTCGCTGTCGCGGTCCCGGATCGCCTCGGTGATCCGTGCGTGCGCGTGGGCGGTGAGTTTGCGGATGTCCGCGTCCATGAACTGCTCGATGTCGGTGGCCGCGTGGATCGACTGCGAGAGCGCGCTCATGAACCCGATGAGAAGCTCGTTCTCGCCGGCCCTCGCGACGGCGTTGTGCCAGCGGATGTTGGCGCGCAGGAAACGCTGGATGTCCTCGCCCGCCGCGACGAGGTCCGTGTGGGCGTCGTCCAGTTCCGCGAGGTCGGCGTCCGTCCGGCGCCTGGCCGCCAGTGCCGCGCAGGCGGGCTCGATCGCCTCCCGGGTCTCGTGCAGGTCCTCCAGGCGAATGCGCTGCCCCCGGATCACCAACCGCACCGTGTTGGCGAGCGACTCGCGCCCCGGCCGGTGCACGAAGGCACCGCCCCCGCGCCCCGGCCTGATCTCCAGGAGCCGTTCGACCTCCAGGATGCGCAGCGCCTCGCGCACCGTCGCCCGGCTCAGCCCCGTCTGCTCGACCAGTTGCCGTTCCGGCGGCAGCGCGGTCCCCTCCGTGAACTCCCCGGAGAGGATCCGCTCGCGCACCTCGGTCGCCAGCACGTCCGACGCCTTGGGGACCGAGAGCGTTTCGAAGCGTGGCCGGGGCTCACCGGCCGCGGCGCGCCCCCGGACGGCGCGGGAAGGATGCTCGGCGCTCTGCACAGGTTCAGGCCTCTCGTCGCAGGCCGTGCTCTTCGGCCTCTTTGGCTGAACCATTCAACACAGCACGCGCGTCGGCTGCCACCGGGTGCCTCTGAGGAAGCCCCGGTCTTCAGGTTCGCTCTCAGGGCGATTCGGCGTCCTTCGCGGCGGTGTCCCATTCGCCCTCCAGTCGGTAGACGATCTCGGAGTTGAGAGACCTGCGGGCGGATTTGGCCTGAGCGGTGAGCCACCGGTGGAGTTCCGTGGGGAGCCTGAGCGTGATCTTTGTTTCTTCATCCATGCCCCTATCATAGTAGTAGAGTGGTGGCATGACGCCCCTAAAGGAAGCCGAGGATGCCGGGCATGCCCGGTACACCTACCGGCTCCGCGTGTCGTCGACCGCCCGCACCGCGCTGGACGCGGAGTGGGCGCGCTGCCGGTGGATCTGGAACGAGTGCTGCGCCCGCTCCAAGAGGGCGCACGCAGTCAAGGAGAAGTGCGGCCCGGCCCGCCTCGACAAGATGCTGACCGAGGCCCGCACCGCGAACGCGTGGCTGCGCGAAGGCAGCTCGGTGCCACAGCAGCAGATCATCCGCGACTTCGCCAAGTCCCGCGCCAAAGCCCTGAAGGACATCAAGGCACGGCTGCCGCAGCACCAGCAGGCCGGGTTGCCGAAGTGCAAGAAGAAGCACGCCGTCGACCCGACGCTGAACTACACGCAGCGCGGCTTCCGCCTCAAGGACGGGCGTCTGCACCTCGCGGGCGGGATCGTGCTGAGTGTGGTGTGGTCGCGGGACCTGCCCAAGCCGCCGTCCTCCGTCCGCGTCTATCGTGACAGCCTCGGACACTGGTACGCCTCGTTCGTCGTAACGACCACCACCGAGGCCCTGCCCGCCACCGGACGGGACATCGGTATCGACTGGGGTCTCAAGGAGACCGCGACCACAACCTCGGACATCCACGACCTCCCGCACGCCCAGCACGGCAAGAACGCCGCGCAGCGCCTGGCCTGCTACCAGCGCAGGATGGCCCGCAGGAAACCCAATCGTGGACAGGCCGGATCGAAGGGCTACCGCGAAGCGAAGCGTCAGACCGCGAAACTCCACAAGAAGATCGCACGGCAACGCGAGGACACCGGCCGCAAGTGGGCCAAGCGCGTGGTCCGTGACCACGACCGCCTTGCGGTAGAGGATTTCCACCCGAAGTTCCTCGCCAAGTCCACCATGGCCCGCAAGGCCGCTGACGCGGCGATCGGCGTGACCAAGCAGGCCTTGATCCGTATGGCCTCCAAATACGGACGCGAACTGCACCTCGTACACCCCGCGCACACCACCATGGATTGCGCACAGTGCGGAGCGAGAACCAAGCACGCACTGCCTCTCTCGGAACGGACCTACACCTGCACCGCGTGCGGAACCGTGTCCCCCAGGGACAAGAACTCCGCCCGCGTGATGCTCGTCCGGGCTGGTCTCAACCCGGCTGGTGTTGATCGTGTAAGAGCTGCCGGACCGCCGGTCCACAGCCAACGTGAGCCAGGAATCCCCCACCCATTAGGTGGGGGAGGTTTCAAATCACCATGCCGCCGTCCACCGGCAGCACCTGACCGGTGATGAAGGAGGCCGCGTCGGAAGCGAGGAACACGAAACTGCCCGCGATCTCCGCCGGCTCTGCCCACCGGCCCAGCGGAATCCGGGCGAGCATCTGGGCCGAGAACTTCTCGTTGGTGCGGATGGTCTCCGTCATGGGCGTGGCGGCCAGCGGCGCAAGGGCGTTGACCAGTATCCGTCGCCGCGCCAGTTCGCGGGCCAGGGACTTCGTCAGGCCGATGATGCCCGCCTTGGCGGCCGAGTAGTTGACCTGCCCGAGCGTGCCGACCAGGCCCGCGGACGAGGTGACGTTGATGATCCGCCCCTTCCCGTCGTCCGGCAGGAACGGCAGCGCGGCCTGCGCGCAGTGGAAGGTCCCCATCACATGGATGTCGAGGACACGCCGGAACGCCTCCTCCTCCAGCTTGTCGAACATGGCCGGCGCGATGACCCCGGCGTTGTTCACGAGGATGTGCAGCGTCCCGTCGGCGAGCGCCGCCGCGCGTGCCACGGCCGCGTCGGCGGCGGACCGGTCCCGTACGTCGAGTGCGGCGCTGTCCGCCGTCAGACCCGCGGCGTTGATCTTTCCCGCGACGGCCGCGGCGGCCGACTCGTCGACGTCGGTCACCAGGACCGCGGCACCCGCGCGCGCCAGCGCCTCGGCGACCGCGGAACCGATCCCGCCCCCGGCGCCTGTGACCAGCGCCGACCGTCCCGTGAGGTCGAACAGGCCTGTGCTGTCGGTCATTCAGTAGCTCCTCGGGAGTCCCAGCGTGTGTGATCCCAGGTAGTTCAGGATCATTTCCTGACTGATCGGTGCGATGCGCATGAGGCGGGCCTCGCGGAAGTAGCGGGCCACGGCGTACTCCTCGGAGTAGCCCATGCCGCCGTGCGTCTGCACGGCCCGGTCTGCGGCCGTGAACCCGGCGTCCGCGCACAGGTACTTGGCGGTGTTCGCCTCCCGCCCGCAGGGCCTCCCGTTGTCGTACAGCCAGGTCGCCTTGCGCAGCACGAGTTCGGCGGCGTCGAGGCGGGTGAGGGAGTCCGCGAGAGGGAACTGGATGGCCTGGTTCATGCCGATCGGGCGGCCGAAGACGATGCGCTCCTTGCCGTACTGGACGGCCTTGTCGAGCGAGGCCCGGCCGATGCCGAGGGCCTCCGCGGCGATCAGCATGCGTTCGGGGTTGAGGCCGTCGAGGAGGTAGCGGAAGCCCTGGCCCTCCTCGCCGACGCGGTCCTCGACCGGGATGCGCAGGTCGTCGATGAAGAGTTCGCTCGAGGTGACGGCGTTGCGGCCCATCTTCGGGATCGGGCGGATGTCGATCCGGTCGCGGTCGATGTCCGTCAGGAAGAGGGTCATCCCGTCGGTCTTCTTGGCGACCTCGTCGGCCTTGCTGGTACGGGTCAGCAGCAGGATCTTCTCCGACTCCATGGCCTTGGAGATCCACACCTTGCGGCCGTTGACGACGTAGTGGTCGCCGTCCCGTCGTGCGTACGTCGTGATGCTCGCGGTGTCGAGTCCCGCGCCCGGTTCGGTGACGCCGAAACAGACGTGCAGGTCGCCGTCGGCGATCCGGGGGAGTGTGCGGCGCTTCAGCTCCTCGGAGCCGTGCACCACCACCGGATGCATGCCGAAGATGGACAGATGGATGGCGCTGGCCGCGTTCATGCCGCCGCCCGACCGTGCCACCTCTTCCAGCAGCAGGCTGGCCTCGGTGATGCCGAGGCCGTGTCCGCCGTACTCCTCCGGGATCGTGATCCCCAGCCAGCCGCCGCCCGCGACGGTCTCGTAGAACTCCGTCGGGAACTCGTGCGCCTGGTCCTTCTCCATCCAGTACTGGTCGTCGAAGTCGCGCAGTAGTCCGGCGACGGACTTGCGGATCGTTTCCTGGTCCTCGGTCAGCTCAAAGTCCATGGAATGTGGACCCTTCTCCGGTTCCGATTGCGAAACATATCAAAGGTCAGACCGAAACTGTAGGGTCCAGATAGGAGCTGATCCGCGCGACCGTCTCGTCGGGGAGCGAAGTCGTCGACGACCAGCCGGTCGAATCCGTACGCCGTGGTCTCCAACTCGCGTGCACCCACGGCACCCCGAACACGGAACTCATCGACTACGTGGCGGGGCTGCGCCCGCGTTGCTGACTCGCGGCCACCTGCTCGTGCACCTCGTTCTCGGTGATCGCCCCGACCTCGCCGGCCGCCCAGACGTCGGTCAGCCGTCGGTCCGCCGTGCCCGGTGGGAGACCGAGGTGCTCGTCCCAGCGGGCGAGCCAGCCCGTCCGAGGCGTGAGCTCCAGGACTCCGCCGATGTCGAGAATCAGACAGCGCGCGTTCATGAGGGTTCCTCTCGTTCGTGTCCGCACGACTGTCGGGCCTCACCTTTGGACAAGGTCAACCGCACCACGCCCTCCTACCGTCGAGTAATATCGCGCGGCAGGCCATCAGAGGAGGAACCGTGCCACGGTCCGAACGCTCGTCGCTGCTGCTCGCCGGTCTGCTGGCGACCGCGGGGGTCGCCCACTTCGCCTCGCCGAAACAGTTCGACGCGACGATCCCGAGCGCCCTGCCGGGGACACCCCGGGCATGGACGTACGCGAGCGGGGCCCTCGAACTGGCGCTGGCCGCGGGGATCGCCGCGCCGCGGACCCGGCGTACGGCCGCGCTGGCCGCGGCGGCCTTCTTCGTGGGCGTGTTCCCCGCCAACGTCAAGATGGCGCTGGACTGGCGGGACCGCCCGGCCCCGCAGAAGGCGGCGGCTCTCGGACGGCTGCCCCTGCAGATACCCCTCGTGCTGTGGGCCCGTAGTGTCGCGAAGAACAATGGGGAGGGACAGTCATGACAGGACGCCTGAACGTCGGCGACAAGGTCGAGGACTTCACGCTGCCGGACGAGACCGGCGCCGAGCGCAGCCTCACGGAACTGCTCACCGAGGGGCCGGTGGTGCTGTTCTTCTATCCGGCCGCCCTGTCCGCCGGCTGCACCGCCGAGGCCTGCCACTTCCGTGATCTGGCCGCCGAGTTCGCGGCCGTCGGCGCGCGGCCCGTCGGCATCAGCGGCGACTCCGTCGACAAGCAGCAGGAGTTCGCGGGGAAGCACACCCTCGGCATGCCGCTCCTCTCGGACGCCGACGGCACGATCCGGGAGCGGTTCGGGGTGAAGCGCGGGTTCTCGCTGGCGCCCACCAAGCGGGCCACGTTCGTCATCGGCGAGGACCGCACGATCCTGGAGGTCGTCTCCAGCGAACTGCGGATGAACACCCACGCCGACCGCGCCCTCGCCGCACTCCGCGCCCACCGGAAGTGACACAGGGGCCACAAATGCCGTAGCGCGGTTGTTGCGACGCGGTACAGGGACCATCCTGGACGATATGGAGCAGGCCTCCGCCACGGCGGTCATCAATGCCCGAGGCATCGTGACAGGGTGGAGCGAGGGTGCCCGGACACTGACGGGATACCCGGCCGAGGAGGCCGTGGGGCGGTCGGTGGGGGCACTGCTCGCCGAACCCCCGTCCACCGCGGCCGTCGCCGCGCTGGCGGGCCCCTTGGTTCTACGGCACCGGGACGGAACCCCGCTCCGGCTCGCCGTGCGGGCGTGCGCGATGCTCGGCGCGGACGGCGCACCGGACGGATACGTCCTCACCGCCGACCCCCAAGCCGCACCCGCACCCGCACCCGCCTTGGCCGAGCAGGCCTTCCAGCAGGCGTCGATGGCGCTGTCCGTCTTCGACACCCGACAGCGCTACCTCCGCCTCAACGACGTCGCCTGCCGCGTGATGGGCGTGCCCGAGGACGTCCTGATCGGCCGGTTCTTCCCGAAGAGCGTCGAGGACGCCGAGCACAGCGAGGGCTTCCTGCGGAACCTGCGCCTGGTCGCCGAGACGGGCAGACCGGTCCGCTACGAGAGTTGGGCGGGCGCTCCGGCCCTGAACCGGGAACACGCCTGGAGCATCGAGATGTGGCCCCTCAGGGACTCCTCCGGTGAGCTGACCGCGGTCGCCCTCGCGGCGTTCGACAGCACCGAGCAGTACCTCGCCCAACAGCGACTGGCCCTGCTGAACGAGGCGGCGACCGGTATCGGTACGACCCTCGACGTGGTCCGCACCGCCGAGGAGCTGGTGGAACTCCTCGTGCCGCGCTACGCGGACTTCGCCAGCGTGGACCTGCTCCCGTGGGTGCTCGGCGCGGACGAGCCCCCGCCGGCCCCGGACGGCGAGATCGTGCTGCGGCGCGTCGCCCACGGCTCCGTCACCGAAGGCACGCCGGACGCCGCGGTACCCCTGGGGCAGACGGACGTCTACCCACCGTTCTCGCCACCCGTGCGTGCCCTGCGCGAGGGGCGGGCGGTGCGCAGTCAGGCGGGCGAACCCGACTTCGTCCGCTGGGTCGACGACCGCAACGCCCGCTCGCCGGAAGGGAGTTCGCACCGCAAGGGCGTCCACTCGATGGTCGCGGTGCCGTTGCGGGCGCGGGGCACCACACTCGGCGTGGCGGTGGGCGTCCGCATGGCCCACCCGGACGACTACGCCGCCGACGACGCCCTCCTCGCCGAGGAACTCGCCAGCCGGGCCGCCGTCTGCATCGACAACGCGCGCCGCTTCGCCCGCGAGCGGTCCACCGCACTCGCCCTCCAACACAGCCTGCTCCCGAGGGACTTGCCCGGACAGGCGGCCGTCGAGGTGGCCCACCGCTATCTGCCCTCCGGCTCGCTCGCGGGAATCGGCGGCGACTGGTTCGACGTGATCCCGCTGTCCGGCAGCCGCGTGGCCCTGGTCGTCGGCGACGTCGTCGGACACGGCATCGCGTCCTCGGCGACCATGGGCCGCCTGTGCACGGCCGTCCGCACCCTCGCCGACGTCGACCTGCCGCCCGACGAACTCCTCACCCACCTCGACGACTTGGTCACCCACCTCGCGGCGGACGACACCGGCGACGAGGTCGCGGAACTCGGTGCCACCTGCCTCTACGCCGTCTACGACCCCGTCTCGCGCCGCCTCACCATGGCCACCGCCGGGCATCCACCGCCGGCCGTCGTCCTGCCCGACGGGACCGCGAGCCTCGTCGCCATGACCGCGGGACCACCTCTCGGCGTCGGCGGACTCCCTTTCGAGGCGGTCGAGTTGGAGCTGCCCGAGGGCGCCACCGTCGCCCTGTACACGGACGGTCTGATCGAGGACCGGGACCGCGACGTCGACCACGCCACCGCCGAACTGTGCCGCGCCCTCACCACGTCCGCCGCATCGCTCGACGCGCTGTGCGACTCGGTGCTGAAGGCCGTGATGCCCGAGGAACCCAGCGACGACGTGGCCCTCCTCCTGGTGCGCACCCGTGCGCTGGGCACCGACCGGGTCGCCACCTGGGACATCGAACCGGACCCCGCACATGTGGCCGGGGCCCGGCAGGCCGCCACCGAGCAACTCGCCGCCTGGGGACTGGACGAGGAGTCCTTCGTCACCGAACTCGTCGTCAGCGAACTCGTCACCAACGCCATCCGGTACGGCCAACCGCCCGTCCAGCTCCGCCTGATCCGTGACCGCGCCCTCATCTGCGAGGTCTCCGACGGCAGTTCGACCTCACCGCACCTGCGCCGCGCCCACGTCTACGACGAGGGCGGACGCGGACTCCTCCTCGTCGCCCAGCTCACCCAGCGCTGGGGCAGCCGGCAGACCGGCAGCGGCAAGACGATCTGGGCGGAACAGCCGCTGCCGACGGACTGACCGGCGGGCCTACTGGAAGGGACACCCGGGGTTCGGCGCGTCCTCCGAGAACGGCGATCCGTGCGGCAGGACGTACAGCACGTCGAGGACGAGAGGGACGTTTCCCAGATTGCGGCCGATGTGCACGTTGCCCGAACCGGCCGGCTCCTGGATGCGGCTGCCCGCCCGGTACACGCCGTCGGAGGCGCAGCTGGAGTCGAAGTGGCTGAGCGTGCCCTGCTTGACGATGCCGTAGAGAGGGCCGTCGTGATAATGCCAGCCGGTGGCCTGGCCGGGCGGAATGGTGATCTCGCGCAGGGTGTAGTCGGTGTCGCCGATGGTGGTCTGGCTGATCAGGCGGGCGGTGACTCCGGGGCCCGCCGGAGTCGCCTGGGCGGTGCCGCCGACCAGCAGAGCGGCGGCGGCCACCGAGCCGGTAACGGCGGTACGGAACGCGGTGCGCATACGAGAACCTTCCGGTGAGATCTTGAACCTCCGCCGTGAACATAGAGGCAGGGAAGGCGAGTTGGGGGCGGAAACACGCAACTTCCACCCCCGGGACGCTCAGAATTCCTCGTGCGTCTCCGGGTCCCCGCCCAGCCGCTTCGGAGTGTGCTCGGAGAGGGCGGCCAGTTGGGCCGGGCCGAGTTCGAAGCCGAAGATGTCCAGGTTCGCGCGCTGCCGGTCGGGGTCCGCCGACTTGGGGATCGGGACGGCCCCGAGCTGGGTGTGCCAGCGCAGCACCACCTGGGCGGGCGTCACGCCGAAGGCCTCGGCGACCGTCACGACGGTGGGGTCGTTCAGCAGCTCGGAACCGCGCCCGAGAGGACTCCAGCTCTCGGTGAGAACGCCCTTCTCGGTATCGAAGGCGCGCAGTTCGTCCTGCGGGAACAGCGGATGCAGCTCGATCTGGTTCACGGAGGGCAGCACGCCGGTCTCCTTCTCCAGCCGCTCGATGTGCCCGGGCGTGAAGTTCGAGACGCCGATCGACCGGACGAGACCATCCTCGCGGAGCTTGATCATCGCCTTCCACGCGTCGACGTACTTGTCGACGCGGGGCAGCGGCCAGTGGATCAGATACAGGTCCACGTACTCCACGCCGAGCCGCGCCCGGGACTCCTCGAAGGAGGCGAGGGTCTCCTCGTAGCCATGGTGGCGGCCCGGCAGCTTCGTCGTCACGAGGATCTCGTCGCGGGGCACGCCGCTGCGGGCGATGCCACGGCCGACGCCCGTCTCGTTGCGGTAGTTCGTCGCCGTGTCCACCAGGCGATAGCCCATGCGCAACGCACCGGCGACGGACTCCTCGGCCGTCGCGTCGTCCATCGGCCAGGTGCCCAGGCCGATGGCGGGGATCTTCGTTCCGTCGTTGAGCGTGTGCGTCGGGATGCTGACCACGGGCGGACCTTCCCTCGACTGTGCGGCACACCCAGTATGGGCGAACAGGACCCCTGTCGCCCTGTACGGGGATCGCTGACACGATCTTCCTTGGAACCCGTACGACCTGGGTACCACCCGGTAGGGAGGACCTGGTACGGACGACCGGCCGGGCACGTACGACGACGGAGCGGGCATGACGACGGACAGCAGCGGAACGACGACGGACGAGACGGTGCGGGCGCACGGCATGGAGGTGCGGCCGGCCGCCGGGCACATCGGGGCCGAGATCACCGGTGTCGACCTGGCCGGTGCACTCGACGACGCCGTGGTCGCCGCGATCCGCGCGGCGGTGCTGCGCTGGAAGGTCGTGTTCTTCCGCGGGCAACGGCTCGACCACACCGGGCATGTCGCCTTCGCGCGCCGCTTCGGGCAACCGGTCGTGCTCGGGCGGCGCGGCAGTGCGTCACCGTCCGGCTTCCCCGAGGTCGAAACGACCGCCGACCGGCTGGAGTTGGGCGGCCGGTTCGGCATGGAGCACGAGGAGTGGCTGGAACGGCGCCGGCACACACTCCTGCGCGGCTGGCACTGCGACCACGGCGCCCGCGTCGACCCGCCCGCCGCGACCATCCTGCGCGCGGAGACCGTCCCGCCGTACGGCGGCGACACCACGTGGTCGAACCTGGCCGCCGCATACGCCGGACTCTCGCAGCCGGTACGGGAGTTCGTGGACGGGCTGCGGGCCGAGCACCGGCTCGGCGTCGGCTACCAGCCGCGGCCCGGCGACGACGCGTACGTCCGCCACCTCCTGGACCACCAGGTCGCCTCGCTGCACCCACTGGTACGAGTGCACCCCGAGACCGGTGAGCGGGTGCTGTACGTCAACGGCTACTACCTGGAGCAGATCACCGACATCTCCCGCGCGGAGAGCGCCGCGATCCTGGAGATGCTCCTCGCACAGGCGACCCGGCCCGAGTACACGGTCCGCTTCCGCTGGGAGCCGGGCAGCGTGGCCTTCTGGGACAACCGGGCCACCATCCACCTCGCCCCCAGCGACAACGCCCAGCTCGGCTTCCCCCGGACCATGCACCGGGTCATGCTGACCGGCGACATACCGGTCGGCGTGGACGGCAAGCCCTCCGAGCCGATCGTCGGCACGGAGCCGGGACGCTGGTGAGGAGTGCGGTCAGGCCGAGGCCTGCCAGCCGAGCGCCGGTCCCAGCTTCGTCGCCATGTCCGTGAGGATCTGCACGTAGTCCTCGTGCTCGAACGTGAACGGCAGCGCGAACGCCACCTCGTCGATCTCCCTGAACGCGACGTGCGCGTCCAGGAGTTCGGCGATCTCGTCGGAGGTGCCGACGATGTCCGGCGCGAACATCAGCCGGGCCGGACCCTGCGGTGATGTCGTCCGGGGAGTGCGCTTGCGGGCGAACTCCTCGTACTTCGCCCGCTGTTGGGGCGACGCGGAGTCGGTCGGGATGACCACCAGCCCCTGGGAGACGCGGGCCGACTCCCCATCCGGGTGGTGGGCGCGGAACGTGCGGATGTGGGAGAGCTGGATTTCCGCGAAGTCCCTTGACTCGTCCGGCCCTTCGGCCTTGACGACACTGCTCGTCAGGAAGTTCATACCGTGCTCACCGGCCCACTTCGCCGAGCCCGCGCTGCCGCCGCCGTACCAGAGGCGACGGCCCAGACCGGGGGAGTGCGGCTGGACCCGGTCGGAGAACACCTCGAAGCCCTCGACCCCGCTGAAGTCGGTGGCCGGCTTGCCGCGTACGAAGTCCAGCAGCCGCCGCACCCGCTCGTAGCCGAAGTCCTCGACGTCGGCAGTGTCGGGGTACAGCGCCTCCTTGAGCTGGTCGAAGTGCATCGGCGGGCCCACGCTGACGCCCGGGTTGATGCGGCCCCCGGACAGGATGTCGACGGTCGCCAGGTCCTCCGCCAGCCGCAGCGGGTTCTCCCAGCCGAGCGGGATCACCGCCGTGCCCAGCTCGATACGGCTCGTACGCTGCGAGGCCGCCGCCATGACCGCGACGGGGGAGGAGATGCCGTACTGGAGATGGCGGTGGCGCAACCACGCACTGTCGAAGCCGAGCCGCTCGCCCAGTTCGATGATCTCCAGCGTCGACTCGTGGCCCCGGCGCGGATCGGCCTCGTCGAAGAGGCCGATCGTGAGGAAGCCCAGCTTCCGCAACGGGCGTGAGGTGGGCGGCACGGGCTCCTCCGGCGGTCGTACGTCAGTTCTGTTCTGTCCCTATTGTGGCAGGCGAACGTTGCGGGCGTGTGATCAGCTCAGCGGGATGGTGATCTCGTCCTCGACCGGCGGGTCGATCTCCTGGGCGTGGTTGCCGGTGGCCGCGAAACAGCGCAGGCGGACCGCCTCCGGGCTGACGTCCAGCCGCAGGAAGCACTTGAAGAAGGGCGGGCTGTACGTCACCGAGCTCGGCGAGAAGAGCTGGGTGTAGATCTTGCGCACCGGGAGGCGGAAGCGCGAGCGGCGGTCGGGACGGCTCCCGGCGCCCAGCAGACTCGCGACCAGGCGGACGCGCCGGGTGATCCGGACGGGCGGGCCCGGGGTGCGGGTCGGCGGGATGCCGAGGCGCTCGCAGATCACGGCCGACGCCTCGGCCTCGGTGAGGGTGAAGAAGCGGCGCAGGTGCAGGCGGCGCCCGTACAGCCGGCTGTAGAAGGCCAGGGAGTCGCCGCGCAGCGGGTAGCAGCGGAAGTCCTGCTCGGTCACGTGCGCGATGTCGACGCGCGGGACGGTGTGGGTGGCGTGCATGAACGCGCCGCCGCCGCCCGAGACGACGTACTGGAGCGTGCGGCCGTCCGCCAACTGGACCGGATAGCGCTGGTAGTTGTGGATGTCGCCACCTATCGCGGCGACGAAGTGGTGGGCGGGATCGCTGACGATGTCGTCGACCGTGCCGCCGCCCTCGATGGCGCAGGGGTGGTGCTCGCCGTCCACGTACAGCGGTGAACCGGTGATGAGGATCTTCGGCGTGGGGCCCTTCGCCACCTCACGCAGCCAGGCGCCCTGTTCGGCGTCGATCGTGCCCAACAGGCCCGTGTCGATGCCGATGATCCGCACCGGTCCCGAGTCGATCGCCCAGTACGGGCCCGGCTGGACGGCCTGTTGGACCGGCGAGGAGCGCAACTCCCGTGCCTTGGCCAGGTGTTGGCCGTCGGACGGGCGGGGGTGGTGCCACAGCAGCGAACGCCACCAGGCCCGCGTCAGCGGGCGCGGCTTCGACCGGGGTGCGGGCAGTGCGGGCGCGTCGTCGCAGAAGACGCGCATGAAACCGCCGAGGCCCTCGTACCAGTCGTGGTTGCCGGGTATCGCGTAGATGGGCGCCGGATAGGCCTCGTACGGGCGGAAGAACTTCGTCTCGTAGTCGTCCGCGGTGCCGACGGGATAGATGACGTCACTGGCGATGACGGCGAAGTCCGTTCCCTGACTGGCCCTCAGAAAGCCCGGCACGACCGCGTATTGGGGGTCGTCGCCCTCGCCCGTGTCGCCGATGACCATGAAGGAGAAGGTGTCCGGATCGTCGCGCCGGATCACCTTGTCGGCGGCTGCTCCGGCGGCCGTGCGCTGCGCCACCCAACGGCCGCGGGTGTCGCCGGTCGGATCCCCGAACCAGGAGGCCAACACGCCGTTGCGCGCGGCCCACAGGGTCTTCGGGCTGAGCCACGAGACCTTCTGGACGTGGGACGGCATGAGCTGCTGGTACGCGCCGCGTTCCGCGGTGCCCCAACCGGCGCCTTCGGGGGTATCGCGTGAAGATTCAGACACCGGTGAACCGTAACAACGAGCCATGGCGGGGCGAGCGGCAGGGGCCTGGCAACATCAACTCGACGATGCTCGACCGAAAGGCCCCCGTATGCCCGGCGAAGCCGACTTCCTCGACCTGCTCCCCGATCCCGAACTCCGTTCGGACCGCCTGCTGTTGGGCATCCGCCACTTCGACGAACCCTTCCTCCTCACCGTCTCGCTCTCCCAGGGCCTGGGCTCCAGCGACCTGTGGCTGGACCGGGGCAGGGCGGGCAAGGCGCGGCTGGCGGAGTTCCGCCGGGTCGGCGACCGGGTCCTGTTCGCCGTACGCAACAAGCACTTCCTCACGTCCGGCGACGAGGCCGCGGTCCGGGCCGGGGAGGAGTCGTTCGCGCTGTCCGTGGTGTGGAGCGCGCCCGTGCTGCGCGAGGAGAACGGCGCGGCGGTCGTCGACGCCACCGGGCTCGTCCTCGCCGACCACGACCGGGTGGCCGAGCATCTGTACGCGCACGAGCAGGGCGACTACACGATCGACGAGTCCGCGAGCCTCCCGCTCGTCGCCGACTGCCGCACCGGGCCGGGTGCCGTCCGGCTGCCCGCGCTGCTCACCTTCCGGGGCCCCGGCCGCGGCCAGGCGGTCCGGGCCGTCGCCGCCGACCCGCGTGCCCTCACCGTCGTCCAGCAGCTGAACCTGATGCGGCTGCCCGCGTCTCCGCTGCCCGTACGGCGCTACCACCCCGCCTCGGGCGGCTACGGCATCGGCTACGCCGACCACGGCCTCGTCGGCCGGGCGGGCACCCAGGTCAGGTTCCAGCCCCGCTTCCGCGCGGAACCCGGTGGCGACCCGATCGTCTTCCAGGTCGACCCGGCCGTCCCCGAACCCTTCCGCTCGGCGGTCGTCGCGGGCGGGAACTGGTGGCAGCGGGCCTTCGCCCGGATCGGCCTGCCGGATGCCTACCGGGTCGAGCCCGGCGGCGACGGCTTCGACCCGTACGACCCCGACGTCAACGGTGTGGTCTGGGTGCACCGGGCCGGCCGCGGCTGGTCCCTCGGACAGGGGCTGACCGACCCGCGCACCGGCGAGATCCTGCACGCCCGGGTACGGCTCGGCTCCCAGCGCGTCGAGCAGGTGCGCGCACTCGGCGAGGCCCTCCTGGCACCGTACGGCCACCCGGACGAGGCCGAACGCCTCGCCGCCGTCGAGGAGTTGGTGCTCGCCCGACTGCGCCAACTCGCCGCGCACGAGATCGGCCACGCCCTCGGCTTCATGCACAACTTCGCCGGTACGCAGCACCCCGAGCCGTCCGTCATGGACTACCCGCACGCGCGCATCCGAGTCACCGAGGAGGGCACCCTCGACCTGACCGCCGCGTACGGCACGGGACTTGGGCCCTGGGACCACTTCCTGGTCGCTCATGCCTACGGCCGGTTCGGCGACGCGGACGAGGAGACCGCACTCGCCGAACTGCGCCGCGAGGCCGCCGAGTCGGGCCTGACCTACCTCTCCGACGAGGACGCCCAGGGCCCGAACGCCGCCCACGCCGATGCCGTGCCTTGGGTGAGCGGGCCGGACGCCCTCCAGGCACTGGAGACGATGCTGCGGGTCCGCCGCATCGCACTCGACGGATTCTCCCGCGGGGTGCTGCCGCCCGACCGGCAGACCGGCGAACTGGAGGAACGGGCCGTCCAGTTGCACCTGCTGCACCGGCACGAGGTGACAGCCGTGGCCCGGCTGGTGGGTGGGGTGCGTTACGCGTACGGCCTCGCGGGTGAGGACGGCCGGGGCGCGCCGGCCGTCGACGCGGTCACCCAGCACACGGCGCTGACCCGACTGGCCGAGCTGCTGCGCGCCGAGCAACTCGCCCTGCCGCACGCGGTGTTGGACACCCTCACCCCGCCCGCGATCCGCTACGACCGGACGGATCAGTACCTCGACACGGGCGCCGGACGGCTCTTCGACCCCTTCGAAGCAGTCCGGGTCGCGACCGCCCTGGTCACGCAGCAGCTGCTGGATCCGGCCCGGCTCAACCGGGCGGCCTGGCAGCACGCAGCCGACCCCGCCGCGCCCGGAGTAGCCGGCATCGTCGACGCGCTCCTCACCGCGACCTGGCGCCGAACCGACCCGGTGCCCACGGAGCTGCCCGGCGGGGCCGCCGTACAGCACACGGCGGACTGGACCCTCCTGAACCATCTGCTGACCCTGCTCGACGACACCGCTCTCCACGCGCCGGTGCGCATGTCGTTGCGCGGCGCGGTGCGGCGGCTCGCGGCGGAGTTGCGGTGCCAGGGCGACGAACAGGCCGGTGAGGCAGGGGAGTTGATCCGGGCCTTCCTCGCCGATGCCGGGTCGGTGCGGGTCGATCCACTGCCCCGGGTGCCGCCGGGCGCGCCCAACTGAGGTCGCCGTAGCTGCAGATGTCGTACGGCCGCTTCTCGCACCTCGGCGTCAGGGTGAGCGCCGGGTGGTCACCACTGCCCGGGCCGCTCCGGGGTTCGGCGGCCGGGTGTCGGGGCGGTGGGGCTCCGGCGTGTGGTCCGGCGGCTGCCCGGTGGGGCGGCCGGGTTCTCGTATCGGCTCTGGCGACCGGCTACCAGGCGGTCCGATGTGTCGAAGAGGGAGTCCGGGTGCTGCGGCGGCACCTTGGCTGCGGTCTTGGGGCCGACGGGGTGCCGGGTGAAGGAACGGTCCCAGTTGCCTTCGCCCATCACCAGCAGCGGGTCGAACATCACGACGACCCCGGCCAGCAGCAGGAAGACGATCGGCCCCAGGAGCATGGGAAGCAATAACGAGGTGGCCGAGTCGCCCGTCCACGCCCCGTCGGTGCCGTGCAGATGGACGCTCACGGCGGCCATGGCCGTGTAGTGCATCCCGGACACCGCCACGCCCATCACGAGGCTGGCGCCCAGGCTCGCCAGGAAGCCCCGGATGGAGACGGCCGCCCACAGGGCCGCCGTCGCGGCGACGATCGCGATCACCACGGAGAGGGCGACCGTGCTGGTCCGGTATTCGATCCGGCCGTTCAACTGCAGGGCGGCCATGCCCAGATAGTGCATCGCGGCGACCCCGAGGCCGGTGATGACACCGGCCGCGGAGAGCGTGCCGGCGGTCGCGCCGCGATAGCCCACCGCGAACACGCCGATGGCGACCACGACGATGGCCACGGCCAGACTCAGCACCGTGAGGCCTACGTCGTAGCCGATCCGGGTCTCCTCGACCTGGAAGCCGATCATCGCGATGAAGTGCATCGTCCAGATGCCGCTGCCGATCGACGTCGCGCCGAGCGCGAGCCAACCCGCCTTCCACGAATGTCTGTTGTGCAGGGACCGCACCACGCAGCGCAGTCCCAGAGCCCCGCCCAGGCAGGCCATCAGATAGGCCGCCACCGGGGTCACCGCACCGTAGCGGAATCCGTCGATCGTGCCTTGCATGAGCCAACTCCCCCCAGAGTTCTGGCTTCTTGTGGGGGGAGTATGTATGGATCGAGGCCCAGCCGCACAACCTTTCCACAACAGTGGTTGGTTAACTCTGTGCTTTCAGGGCGTTACTTGGGGCGTATCGCGGGCGATACGGGGACAGAAGCGGTCAGGGCTGTTGCGGCTTCTCGCGGTCGATGAAGTCCTTGGCCTTGTCCTGCGCCATGTCGACCTGCTTGGCGTGCTTGCCGCCCGTGCGCTCGTCGATCATGTCTCCCGCCCGGTCCACGCCCTCCTTGGCCTTGTCCGAGTGCTGGCCCAGCATTCCCTTGACCTTGTCCATGATCGACATGGCTGTCCTCCTTCGGACGTGCGTTGGCCCTCTCAGCATCCCCCGCCTTTCCGTGTGCCGCATTTCGGTGGGTTTATGGCCGGGGTCAGGCAGGCACGAGAGGCTCGAAGTCATCGGTGGCGCGGGCCTTCCGTGTGCGGGACCCGGCGAGCAGGAGTGCTTGAAGGACCGCACCTGACAGGCCCACCCACAAGGCGAACCGATAGCTGATCCGGTCGGCGAGGAGTCCGCCCAGCGGTGCCCCGACCGCCACCATCCCCCAGTTGAACGAGCGGATCGTGGCGTTCATCCGGCCCCGCAGCCGGTCGGGCGTGACCGCCTGGCGGTAACTCATCTCCACGGGGCTCTCGACCGAGATCGCCAAGGAGACGACGAAGAAGGCCAGCGACACCGAGACCAGGGCCCACGGCCCGCTCTGGGCGAGGACCAGTGGCAGCCAGCCGACGGCGGCGACCACCCGTCCGGCGATCAGGGTGACGCCGACATCGAACCTCCGCGCCACCCGTTCGGAGAACGCGCCGCCGAGTACCCCGCCGAGTCCCGCGCAGGCGTACGTCACGCCCAGACCGAAGTCCCCGATCTTCAGCTCACGCAGCGCGAAGACCACGAAGACAGTGCTCACGACGGTGTTGAAGAGGAGCATCAGGTGCGAGGTCAGGGCGATGGACGCCAGGATCCGGTGACGGTAGACCCAGGCCACCCCCTCGCGCAGCTCGGTGAGGAGACTGCGCCGCGCGCCCCGGTCGGGGACGGGATCGTGGGCCCGCACCGAGGTGAGCAGCAGGCCGGACACCAGATAGCTGACGGCGTCCACCAGCACGGCGAGTGGCGCGCCGATCAGCCTGATCAGCACTCCGGCGATCAGCGGCCCGGTCGACCCGGCCGCCGCGTCGGCCTGCCCGACCCGGGCGTAGCCCGCGTTGAGGAGTTCCCTGGGGACGAGCTGCGGCACGTAGGAGTGGTTCGCCGCGTCGAAGAACAGACACAGCACGCCGAAGGCGAAGACGCACGCGCACAGGGTGGCGATGCCGAGCCGGTCCAGGGCGTACAGCAGCGGGATCGCGCCGAGCAGGGCGGCCCTGCCGAAATCCATCGCCACCATGACCGGCTTGCGCCGGCAACGATCCACCAGTACCCCGGCGACGAGGCCGAAGAGCAGATAGGGAGCCCAGCGGGCCGCGTTGACCAGACCCACCTCGGTGGCGGACGCGCTCAACGTGACGGCGGTGAGGATCTGGAGCGCCAGCCCTGAGATCTGCGAACCGAATGCCGAGACCGCGGAGGCGGTCCAGAAACGTGTGTACCCAGGGACATCCACCAGGCGCGCCATGATCGGACCGTATCAAGGAAGTGCCGTCGCGCCGTGGGGTGTTGGCCACTTGGCCGGTCGGCGACGCATCGGTGGCCGGGAAGCCGATCACGCGAGCACCGCCGCAGCCACCGCCCTCCCCGCCCGCAGCGCGGCGACCGGATCGGCCGCCTCGTCCAGTTCGATGAGGACCGTGTCCGCGCCCGGAGTGCGGGACATCGCGTCGGCCCAGCCCTTCCAGTCGACGATGCCCGTGCCCAGTTCGGTCATGTAGGGCTGCTGTCGGGCGAAGACCGTCTCGTCGATGGTGAGTTCCACGTCGATGGGCCTGATCGCGTCCTTCCAGTGCGCCAGAGCGATGCGTGGGGAGTGACGGCGGGCCAGGGCCACCGGGTCGCCGCCGCCGAGCGCGATGTGGCAGGAGTCGGGGCACAGCCAGACGTAGCGCGGATCGGTGAGAGCCATGAAGAGGTCGATGTCGCGCTCGTACCAGAGCGTGCTGTTGGACTCCGTGTGGAAGGCGAGCCGCACGCCCTGCCGGGAGACGGCCTCGCCCACCGCGTGGGCGATGTCGGCCATGCGCGTCATGTACGCGGCGTCGACGAAGAAGGGCGGCTGCGAACCGAAAGTCGTCCGCATGGGCAGTCCCGTGACGAGGAGTTCCGCCCCCACGTCGGCCAGGAAGGCCGCGCGTCGCTCGGCGTCGGCGACGATCGCGGACAGGTTGCCGGCCACCCGCCAGTCGGGGCAGTCGCTCCCGGCGACGAACGCGCTCACGACGGACAGGCCCCGGGCCGCGAGTGCGCGGCGGAACGCCGGCGCGCTGCCGAAGGCCCGCAGGGCCGACTCGATGTCGCCCGGCGCGAAGGTGAGTTCGATGCCCGTGACACCCGCCTCGGCCAGTGCGTCCATCACCCGGCCCCAGAAGTCCTCGGGGTGCGCCGACGCCCAGTCGCGTACCGCGTCCGCGGAGGGGAGGCCCCAGAACTCCGGGTGGTAGAAGGTGACGACGTCGGTGGCGAAGCGCCGGGTCACGCGGTACCTCCGCGGGCGTTGTAGACGACGATGCCGTCGGCCCCGTCGACGGCCTTGCGGTAGTTCCGGAACACGGCCAGCGCCTCGTCCCGGAGCACGTCCCCTACGACCTCGATGCCACGCGCCTCGAACTGCTCGGCCCAGTCCGCGCCGAGCGGGCCCTCGTCGAACGTGGTGATCTCCTCCAGTTCCGGGCCCTCGCCCGCGACCACCAGTCCGCGCACCCCGGACCACATGGTGGCGCCGTAACACTGGATGCAGGGGCGCCAGTTGACGACCAGTTCGTGGGCCGGGAGGCCGGAGGCGCCCAAGTCCCAGCCGCCGGTCGCCGTTTGGGCCAGACCGAGCGCCACGACCTCGGCGTGTGCGCTGGAGACTCCTGAGGCGAGGACGACGTTCACACCGACCGAGACGATCCGGCCGGTGTCGCGCTCGGCGACGAGAGCCGCGAACGGACCGCCGTTGCCCTCCCGCCAGTTGCGGTCCGCGAGCCGGTGCACGAGGCGCATCCGGTCCTCGCGGCCGGGGACGACGGCGGGCACGTCGGACAACTCGTCGTCGATCCACGCGGGCAGCGCCACCCGGTATTCCCTGGCGATTGCGATCATGATCGGACTTCCTCTCGGCGCGCGGCGAGCGACGCGGTGCGGGTGCTGACGGCTCGGGTGGCGACGGCTCGGGCGGCCCGAACGGCCGTCACCGCGCCCGTGAGAGTCACGTTGGCGGCCATCGCGGTGGGGATCACGCCGTTGCCGGCGACGTACAGGTTGTCGAAGCCCCAGACCCGGCCGTCCGGGTCGCAGACGCTCGTCCCGTCGTCGGCGGTGCCCGAGCGGACGGTGCCGGTCAGATGCAGCGACGAGCCGGGCGGGAGCAGGGCGAGCTCGGTCGTGGGGTCGAACGCACCGAACTCCTCGGCCAGTGAACGGACTTCGGCGAGTCCCCGGTCGATCAGCGTGCGGTCGTCCTCGGAGTAGGCGAACTCGACGCCGATGCACGGCAGTCCGGCGAGGTCGGTCTCCGACTCCGAGAAGACGAGCCGGTGTTCGGGGCGCGACTCGACAGGGACGAGGAGCGAGAGGCCCACGGCGTGGGCGAGGGGGCGGCCGTGCTCGTCGACGTACGTCCGGTTCATGATCTGACCGTGGAACGGCTGCGCCGAACCGTTCTGCGGCAGCCACAGCGAGTCCGTGCTGAACTCGCCGGGGCGGGGGAGCGGCAGGTCGTCCAGGGCGATGCCGAACCGGTCGGGATCCAGGAGGACTTGGGCGGTGATGAACGCGTGCTCGTTCAGATACCGGCCCAGCGCCTCGGGGCGGATGCCCGACGCGAACAGCAGTTGCGGGGTGCGCAGCGCGTCGGCGCACACGACCACGGTGTCCGCGTGGACTTCGGTCTCCGAGCCGTCGGTGATGCGGCGCAGCCGGACGCCGGTGACCCGGCCGTCCGTGACGAGCAACCGGGTGGCGAGCGTCCCCGTCATCAGGGTGAACGCCGGGTCGCCGCCCGTGGCGATGGCCGGGAAGATCGTCCCCGGCGCGGTGCGTGGCATGGGGCCCGAGGGCGTCGCCGTGACGGCCATGGGCATCGGCTGCGGGCGTCGGTCGTCCGGTGCGGTGGCGTCGTAGCGGCGGCGCAGTACGTCGAGTACGGCCCGGCCGACCTCGGTCGGGCCGATGGGGGAGGGGGTGACGGCGAGCAGACGACGCGCGGTGTCCAGGTCGGCCGCCCACTGGGCCGGGTCGCCGAAGTCGAACACCTCGGGTCCGGCGGGCCACGGGGTCGCGGCCGTCCAGTGCACGCCCATGCCGCCCGCGTTCCAGGCGAGCGCGGTCGCGGGCATCGCCTCGGCGTCCTCGCCGAAGGCCAGCGCGTGGAACATGCCGGGTGTCAGCCCGGCGAGGCTCTCCGCGACCTCGCGCACCACCTCGGCGCCGGTGTACATGCCCTGGATGCCGGTGTCGACCCGTTCGTTGTACCGCGACCAGAGGGCCGGGTCGGCCACGTCGTGCAGATGCAGGCCGGGTGCCTTGCCGATCGCGCTGCCGCCGTCGACCATCGTGATGTCCAGCCCCGGATCGCTGTCCCGCAGCAGCCGGGCCACGCCGGAGCCCATGATGCCGCTGCCCACGATGAGGACGTCGGTGTGCGGGGTGTGGGTCACAGGCAGACTCCAAAGTCGGGTGGTGTGGGGGGAGTTACGCACCGGGGACGAGCGGGCCGAACAGCTCGGTGTCCATGCGGTCGAGCACCAGCTTCACCGCGCCGATCAACGGGGCGTCGCGGCCCAGGCCGGTGGCGCGCAGCTCGATCGCGGGGGTGCGGGCGACGCGCATCGCCTCGCGTACCCGGGGCAGCAGCACATCGGCCGCGTCCTCCAGACCGCCGCCGAGCACGATGAGCGAGGGCGCGACCGTCCACGACAGGGTGGTGAGGATCGAGGTGATGTTCTCGACGAACTCGTCGACCTCGGCGAGCGCTTCCACGTCTCCGGCCCGGGCCGCGGCGAAGCGCTCCAGGGCGACCTTGCGCTGGGTCGCCTCCGGTGAACTCAGCCACGCCACCGGGCGGTTGGCGATCGTGCCGGTCGGGATCGACTGGGCCTCGACGATCTCGCCTGCCGCACCGTCCAGACCCCGGTGCACGGCTCCTCGGATCAGGATGCCGAGACCGGTCCGGTTGCCGAGGTGTGCCCATACGACGTTGTCGTGGTCGCCGGCCACACCCCGCCAACGCTCGGCCAGCGCACCGAGGTTGGAGTCGTTGTCGGCGAACCAGGGCATCCGGATGCGGCGTCCGAGCTCGGCGGGCAGATGCACTCCTTCCCAGCGTGTGGTGTGCACCAGCCGTCGTACGACTCCCTCGTCGTCGATGGCGCCGCCGCCCGCCACCGCACCGGCGCGCAGCCGCTCCGGAGACCCGCCCGCGTCGTCGAGCGCCTCCCGGACCAGCGCCGCCGCGTCGTCGAGCGTGGTCGCCGGGTCCTGGTAGGCGCGCAGCGGGCGGTGCGCCCGGCCGACGATCCGGCCGCGTACGTCGGCGATGACCGCGGACGCGTCAGCGGTGTTGATGCAGACCGCCGCCAACAGGGCGTGTTCCGCGCACAGTTCGTACCGCCGGGCGGGGCGTCCGGCGGAGCCGCTGGTCGGTATCCGCTCCAACTCGGCCACCCAGCCCGCCTGGACGAGCGAGTCCAGGATCAGCTCGATGGTACGGCGGGACAGACCGGCCTGATCGGCGAGCGCGGTGAGCGTCGTCGGCCCCGCGGCCACCGCGAGCGCCCGCAGGATGACCGAGGTGTTGACGCGCCGCACGGCACTCTGGTTCAACCCTGACATCAACACCCCTCCGCCTCCTCGGACTTGCCCCGCATGACGGGATCGAACACACCGTTGGTGCCATGGCGGGAGGTGTCGTAGGGCCGGGTGGACCGGGTTCGGGGGACGGGAGTCTGCACGATCTCCGTCATGTAGGTCACCGCATTCCCGATCCGGCGATGCCCTGCACGAAGTACCTCTGGAGGAACAGGAAGAGCACGAGGACCGGCAGCATCACGACGATCGCGCCGGCGAGGACCAGGCCGTAGTCGGTGACGTGCTGGGCTGCCTGGCTGGTGGCGGCGAGGCCCACCGGGAGGGTGTAACTCGATGTGCTCTGGGCCACGATGAGCGGCCAGATGAAGTTGTTCCACGAGGTCAGGAACGACATGATCGTGATCGTGGCGACCGCAGGACCGGCCAGCGGAAGGAAGATCCGGAAGAAGATGCGGAACTCGCCCGCGCCGTCGATGCGCGCCGCCTCCAGCAGTTCGTCGGGGACCGACTGCGCGTACTGCCGCATGATGAACACCGACAGCGGCAACGCCACGCCGGGCAGCGCGATGCCGGTCAGGGTGTCGGCGAGGCCCATGTCGACGGTGATGACGAACTGGGTGACGAACACCGTCGTGAACGGCACCATCATCGCCGCCATGACCGCCCCGAACGCGAGCCGTTTGCCCGCGAACTCCAGCTTGGCGAGCGCGTATCCGGCCGCCGAGGCCGCCACGACGTTGCCGATCACCACCATGAGGGCGACCAGAACACTGTTGGTGAGGAAGCGCCCGAAGCCCTCGGTCCGGAACAACCGCACGAAGTTGTCGAGCGTGACGTGCCGCGGCACCCATGCCCCCGGGTCGGAGCGGATCTCGTCGAGGCCGCGCAGCGAACCGCTGACCACCCAGTAGAAGGGCAGCAGCGTGAGCAGCGCGCACAGCACCAACGCCCCGTACAGCAGGGGCCGGCCAACGGACCGCGTGCGTACGGCGATCCGGTCCTCGGTGGCGATCAGGTCGGCGTCGGCGTCGGCGTCGTTCAACGACGCGGCTACGGCGGTCATGTGCGGGGCCTCAGCAGTCGGAACTGGACGACACTCACCAGCAGCACGAGCAGCAGCATCACGAAGGACGCGGCCGAGGACATGCCCAGCTGGCCGGACCCGAACTGGTGGTAGGTGTACAGCGACACGGACTCGGTCGACCCCAACGGACCGCCGTCCGTGAGGAGATAGGGCTCGTCGAAGACCTGGAGGTAGAAGACGGTCAGCAGCACCGACACCATGAGGGTGGTCGGGAGCAGCAGCGGCAAGGTGATGTGCCTCAACTGCCTCCACCTGCCCGCCCCGTCGAGCGCGGCGGCCTCGTACACATCCTCCGGGACGGCCTGAAGCCCGGCGAGGAACAGGACCATCGCGGTGCCGAAGTTGCGCCAGACGCCGAGCAGGATCACCACGGGCATGGCGAGATGCGGGTCGTCCAGCCAGTTCGGTCCGGCGAGACCCACGGCGGCCAGTGCCTTGTTGACGGTGCCGCCCGCGTTGAAGGCGTACTGCCAGATCAGGGCGACCGCGACGACGTTGGTGACGACCGGTGCGAAGAAGACCGTGCGGAACACCCCGCGCATCCGCCGGATACCGGAGTTCAGCGCGACGGCCAGCGCGAAGCCGATCGCCATGGTCGACGGGACCCCCACGGCGACGAAGACGGCGGTGTTCAGGATGTCGCGCAGGAAGGTCGGGTCCTGGAACAGGCGCAGGTAGTTGTCCAGGCCGGTGAAGTCGACCGCGAGGGGATGGCGCAGGTCCGAGCCGCGCAGGTCGGTCAGGCTGAAGCCGAGCGCGGCCACCGTGGGAATCGCGGTGTAGAGGACGAACACGACGGTGAACGGGGCGAGGAACAGCCACGCGACCGCCGTACGACGGGAGTTGCGTGCCCTGCCTCGCGCTCCCGGGACGAGCGTGCTGGTCATCCGCCGCTCACCCCGCGCCCGTGCCGAGACTCTTGGCGTACGCCTGGATGCTCGCGGCGGCCTTCTCCGCGGTCTGTGTGCCCTTGGCGACGGCCTCCACCTCCTTGCCCAGCCGGGTGGCGACCTGCTGCCAACTGCCCACCTGCGGAAAGGCCTTGGTGTTCTTCAGCTGAGTGAGGAAGGCGTCGAGGAGCGGCTGCTTCTTGACGGCGGGGTCGTCCCAGGCGGAGATCACGGCGGGCAGCGAGCCGTATGCCGAGTACTGCGCGACCTGGGTGCTCGGCTTCGAGACGTACCGGACGAACTTCCACGACGCGTCCGTGTTCCCGCTGTCCGCGAGGACGCCCCAAGTGCCTCCGGCGGAGAAGGAGATGCTGCCCGAGGCACCGGCCGGCAGCGGTGCCGTGGCGACATGGGACGCCGTCCAGCCGGTCTTCTTCGCGGCGGTGTCGAGCTGCCCGAGCACCCATGGGCCCGTGATCATCGTGGCTGTCTTGCCGGACACGAAGTACGGCTGTGCGTCGAGGAAGGTGGGGGTCGCGGTGTCGGCGGAACCCGAGGTGAAGAACGACGCGTTGTACTTGAGGGCGTCGACCACCGCCGGTGTGTCGAGGGTCCAACTGCCGTTGGGCGAGAGCAGGTTGCCGCCCGCCTGCCAGGCGTACATCGCGACGTCCTGGCCGTTGAAGATGTCCCAGCCGTTGTCCGCCCCGAGCCCGCGCACGGCGCCGGCACTCTCCAACGCCTTGAAGAACGGCACCATTTCGGCCCACGTGGTGGGTGCCTTGACGCCCGCCTTCTCGGCGAGGTCGGCACGGTAGACGAGCGCGTACGTGTAGGCGTACCAGGGCACCGTGTAGGCCACGTCCTTGACCAGACCCGCGTCCCACAGGCTCTTGAAGAAGGCGCCGGAGTCGACGAGCCCGTCCGGCACGGGCCGCAGGATCGACGGGTCGAGGAACTGCGCCTGCGACTCGGGGAAGAACTGGGCCACATCCGGGCCCTTGCCCGCCGCGACCGCCGCCTGGAGCTTCGTGTAGTACTCGGAGTTCGGTATCAGC
Organism: Streptomyces sp. NPDC050508; assembly: GCF_040655155.1. NCBI lineage: Bacteria > Bacillati > Actinomycetota > Actinomycetes > Kitasatosporales > Streptomycetaceae > Streptomyces > Streptomyces sp. NPDC050508. The sequence goes on along the minus strand of NZ_JBFAJJ010000008.1, from coordinate 101,087 downwards.
GTGAACTTCACGGTGACGTCCGGGTTCGCGGCCTTGAAGGGCTTGATCACCTTGGCGAGGACGTCGGCGTCGCCCTGCGCGGCCCAGACGTTGACGCTGCCGGTGGCCGGCTTGTCGTCGATCGGCTTGGCCGTGGCCTTCGCGGTAGCGGTCGCGGTGTCGCCGCGCCCACAGCCCGCGAGGGCGAGGGTGCCGAGCAGAGCGGTGCCTGCGGACAGTCTGAGGACGCCGCGTCGGGAGGGATCGGACACTCGGGGCTCCTGTCTCATGGGGCGCTGAGGACAGTGAAGGGATTTTCGGGGAAAGCAGCGTTATCGGTCCGGCGGCCGTAATGCGGCTGATGGGACCTCTGTGGCTGACTGCGACGTTAGGAAGGGTCTGTTTCGCCGGCGTGGCTCAGCCGTCACGAATAATTTCGGAACTTGTAGCGAAATCCCTGACAGAGGGAAAACCCTTGAGTGCCCCTGACCTGGGTGACATGGACGGGTCAAGACTGTCATCCTCCACCCAGCCACCCCCACGGATCCTTCACGGATCGGTCAAAGTTCCGTACGCCCCGCACAGCTCAGCTCTTCCCGGACAGCAGACCCGGCTGTCCGGTCTGTCACCGGCCGCGTTCGCGGTCGTCGCAGTAGGAGTAAGAGTGAGACGCATCCCCCGCAAGCGGATGGCGGTAGGAGCCCTGGTCTCCACCGCCGCCTTCCTGGCCGTCGGCATCCAGTCGGTGCCCGCGACAGCGAAGCCCGCCTCCCCCCACCCGAGCCCGCTGCTCACCGGCAGCCTGGAGGCGAAGCTCACCCCGGCCCAGCGCTCCGCCCTGGTGAAGAGCGCCACGCAGAACACCACGGCGACCGCCCGCACCCTCGGCCTCGGCGCCAAGGAGAAGCTGGTAGTCCGGGACGTCGTCAAGGACAACGACGGCACGCTGCACACCCGTTACGAGCGCACCTACGCGGGCCTGCCGGTCCTCGGCGGCGACCTCGTCGTGCACACCCCGCCCGCCACCGTGGCCACGGGCACCGTGAGCGCCACGTTCAACAACAAGCACACCATGGCGGTCGCCTCCACCACCGCGTCCTTCACCAAGGCGGCAGCCGAGACCAAGGCCCTCACCACGGCCAAGGCCCTCGACGCCAAGAGCCCCGCCGCCGACAGCGCCCGCAAGGTCATCTGGGCCGGCAGCGGCACCCCGAAGCTGGCCTGGGAGACCGTGGTCGGTGGCTTCCAGGACGACGGCACGCCGAGCCAGCTGCACGTCATCACTGACGCCTCAAGCGGCAAGGAGCTCTACCGCTACCAGGCGATCAAGACGGGCACCGGCAACACCCAGTACAGCGGCACGGTGTCCCTGAGCACCACGCTGTCCGGTTCGACGTACCAGCTGTACGACACCACGCGCGGCGGCCACAAGACGTACAGCCTCAACAACGGCACGTCGGGCACCGGCACGCTGATGACCGACTCGGACGACGTGTGGGGCACCAGCTCCGGCTCCAACACCCAGACCGCCGGCGCGGACGCCGCCTACGGCGCCCAGGAGACCTGGGACTTCTACAAGAACACCTTCGGCCGCAGCGGCATCAAGAACGACGGCGTCGCCGCCTACTCGCGCGTCCACTACAGCACGGCGTACGTCAACGCCTTCTGGGACGACAGCTGCTTCTGCATGACGTACGGCGACGGCACCAGCAGCACGCACGCGCTGACCTCGCTGGACGTGGCGGGTCACGAGATGAGCCACGGTGTCACCTCGAACACCGCCGGGCTCGAATACACCGGTGAGTCCGGCGGCCTCAACGAGGCCACCTCGGACATCATGGGCACCGGTGTCGAGTTCTACGCCAACAACTCCACCGACGTGGGCGACTACCTCATCGGCGAGAAGATCGACATCAACGGCGACGGCACGCCGCTGCGTTACATGGACAAGCCGAGCAAGGACGGCGGCTCCGCGGACAGTTGGTACTCCGGCGTCGGCAACCTCGACGTCCACTACTCCTCGGGCCCGGCCAACCACATGTTCTACCTGCTCTCCGAGGGCAGCGGCACCAAGGTCATCAACGGCGTCAGCTACACCAGCACCACCTCCGACGGCGTCGCCGTCGCCGGTATCGGCCGGGCCGCGGCCCTGCAGATCTGGTACAAGGCGCTGACGACGTACATGACGTCCAGCACCACGTACGCCCAGGCCCGTACCGCGGCGTTGAGTGCCGCCGGCGCGCTGTACGGCACAAGTTCCGCCCAGTACGCGGGAGTTGGCAACGCCTTCGCCGGTATCAACGTCGGCAGCCACATCACCGTACCGACCAGTGGTGTCACGGTGACCAACCCGGGCAGCCAGTCCTCCACCGTCGGCACCGCGGTGAGCCTGGCGATCACGGCCAGCAGCACCAACAGCGGCACCCTGACGTACGCCGCGACCGGACTGCCCACCGGCCTGTCGATCAGCAGCTCCACGGGCGCCATCACCGGCACCCCGACGACTGCGGGCACCTACAGCTCCACCGTGACCGTCACCGACAGCACCGGGGCGACCGGCACCGCGTCCTTCACCTGGACCGTGAGCACCAGCGGGGGCGGCGGAACCTGCACCTCCACGCAACTCCTCGGCAACCAGGGCTTCGAGTCCGGCAGCACCACCTGGACCGCCACCAGCGGAGTCATCACCAACTCCAGCAGCGAGTCCGCACACGCGGGCTCGTACTACGCGTGGCTCGACGGGTACGGCTCGACCCACACCGACACGCTGTCCCAGTCGGTGACCGTCCCGAGCGGCTGCACGGGCACGACGTTCACCTTCTACCTGCACGTCGACACCGCGGAGACCACCACCAGCACGGCCTACGACAAGCTGACGGTCACCGCCGGATCGACCACGCTCGCCACCTACTCCAACCTCAACGCGGCCAGCGGGTACGTCGCGAAGTCCTTCAGCCTCTCGGCCTTCGCCGGTACCACCGTCACGCTGAAGTTCAGCGGAGTCGAGGACTCCTCGCTCCAGACCAGCTTCGTCGTCGACGACACCGCCGTCACGACCAGCTGATCCGCTCTCCCTGTTCCATGTTTCATCCGGCACCCCGCACGCGCCCCAGGCGTGCGGGGTGTTCCGGTGTCCTCAGCTCAGCGGGTCCAGCGTCAGATAGGCCTGCTGCGGGTTGCCGTCGTTCACCAGGGACTCCTGGGCGCCGACGTCGTCGAACGCGAACGCGTAGGCCTTGCCGTCGGCCATCTGCGCGTGGATCTTGCGGGCGTAGTGGTTGGTCACCACGTCCTGGTAGAAGTTGGCCGTCGTGGTGTCCGGCTGGTTGGGGTTGACCAGGAGCGTGGAGCGGTTGAAGCCCGCGCACAGTGTGCGTGAAATCGGGCCGCGCACCAGGTCGTTGGGGGCGTCGAGGTACTTGGAGCAGCCGAAGATGCTGGCCGCGTCCGGCTTCTGGAAGGTGGTGACGACCGCGCCGGAGCTGTTGGTGAAGTTCATGACGTTGCCCGAGACCCGGCCGTAGTATTTGGTGTTCGGCTGGTCGGCGAACGGCGTCACGGTCAGGGTCGACGACGCGTACTTCGTCCAGACGCGGTTGATGTAGTCGTCCATGACGGTGCTCGGCAGGGCGCCCGTCTCGATCCCGTACGTCGGTGAGAGCGCTCGCAGAACCGTGCCGTCGGACCGGGTCTGGATCAGGTTGGCCCAGCCGCCGGGCTGCCCGCGCAGCGCGTTGAAGAACCCGGTGTAGCCACCCGACTTGAGATGCCCGGTGGTTGCCGTGCTCCCGTCGGAACGCTGCACCCCGACCGCGTACGGCGCGGAGAACATGTCCACCTGGGTGCTGTTGATCCACAGCCCGGAGTCGTTCAGCGTGTACTCGGACCAGTTGAAGAGGATGTTGCGGTTCGGGTCGGTCGGGTTCTGCACGGCCGGCTGCACCAGGCCGCCGGTGGTCAGCTTGAACACCAGCTTCTGGCCGTACGAGAAGTAGATGCGGCCGGAGAACTTGGGGATCCGGATGGTGCTGGACTGCCCGGCCGCCGGGCCCGCGATCGAGGCGTCCGGCGCCGGAGTGGGCGGGTTGCCACCTGCCGGCCAGGCGTGGAACGTGCCGTTGGCGTCTGCCCAACCCTGCTGGCCGGTGGCCAGGTTGGTGCCCAGGTCGTAGATGTAGACCGCGTCGCCGCGGCCCGAGTTGTTGGTGATCTTCAGCGGGATCGTGGCGGGCACCGCGGCGTCCGCCGTCACCGGTGTGGCCAGCGCGAGCATCGTGGCCACCGCGGTCGCGGCACCCAGTCGACGTGCGAGTCTGACGAGCACTACTCACCTCCGTGTGGGGGGTGTACGAAAATTGGTCCGTACCTATGTGAGAGCGCTCTCAGAATCGCGCCGAGCCGCGTTCATGTCAATGAGTTGAACGAAAGGTGCCCACGGCAACTCGCGCCGTGGGCACCTGGATTGAATCAGTGAATGCGGTCTGTCGATCAGAACGTACGGTCCAGCAGGTCGAGCAGCGCGATCCAGTGACGCTCGTCGGCCTCCGCGTCGTACGAGGAGGTGTCAGCCTGTGTGTAGCCGTGCTGGGCACCCGGGTAGACCTCGCAGCGGTGCCGGACACCGGCCGCGGTGAGCGCGTCCTCGAACCGCTTGATCTGCTCCTCGGGCAGCGAGGAGTCCTGGTCGGCGTGGCCGAAGTACAGCTCGGCGGTGATGTGTTGGGCGGCCAGGTGCGGGCTGGTCGGGTCGTCGGTGGCCAGTCGCCCGCCGTGGAAGCCGGCCGCCGCGGCCACCCGGTCCGGGTAGGCGCCGGCGGTGTACAGCGCCAGCCGGGCGCCCATGCAGTACCCGGTGACCGCGACCGGCCCGTCCGCGACCAGCGGGGACTCGGCCAGCCAGCGGAGGTAGGCACCGGCGTCCCGCTCGACCAGGTCGGGGGTCAGGCCCCCGATCAGCGGGCCGACCTTCTGGAAGATGTCCGGACGCGCCTCGGGGTCGATGAACTCCGGCAGCTCGACCACCGGCGCGCGACCGTGCCGGTAGAACACGTTCGGCACCAGGACCGTGTAACCGGCCTCGGCCAGCCGGTCGGCCATGGACTTGAGGTGGGGGCGGAGCCCGAAGGCGTCCTGGTAGAGCAGCACGGCCGGACGGGGGAGGTCGTCGCCGGGATGCGCCAGATAGGCGTCGGCGATGCCGTCCTCGGTGGGGATGTCCACGGCTGTGCCCTGTACGACGGTCATGGCGGGGGGTGCCTCCGTGCGGATCGGCGCCGGACCACCTGCCGGCCCGGCGCGGCGTGTTCCGATCATCGTGGCACGCCCGGTCACGGCCCCTCCGCCGGGGTCACTCGAAGCGGGAGACGTCGCCCGCCCCCTTCCGCACGATCTCGGCCTCGCCGTTCGAGAAGTCGATGACAGTCGTCGGTTCCGTACCGCAGTCCCCGGAGTCGACCACCGCGTCCACCACGTGATCGAGCCGGTCCTTGATCTCCCAGCCCTGCGTCATCGGCTCCTCCTCGTCGGGCAGCAGGAGGGTGCTGGACAGCAGCGGCTCGCCCAGCTCGGCCAGCAGGGCCTGGGTGACGACGTGGTCGGGGATGCGCACGCCCACGGTCTTCTTCTTCGTGTTCAGCAGCTGGCGCGGCACCTCCTTCGTCGCCGGGAGGATGAAGGTGTAGCTGCCGGGCGTGGAGGCCTTGATGGCGCGGAACACGTCGTTGTCGATGTGCACGAACTGGCCCAGCTGGGCGAAGTTCTGGCACACCAGCGTGAAGTGGTGCCGGTCGTTGAGATGCCGGATCGTACGGATCCGCTCCATGCCGTCACGGTTGCCCAGCTGGCAGCCCAGCGCGTAGCAGGAGTCGGTCGGGTACGCGATCAGCGCACCCGAGCGGACACTGTCCGTGACCTGGGTGATGGTGCGGGGCTGCGGGTTGTCGGGGTGCACGTCGAAGTACTTGGCCACCCGCCGAGCTTATGCCGTGCCCGCGCGGGTCGCCGCGCGGGCCTGCTGAGGGTGGTCGGTCCGGCGGGTGTGTACCCCGGCGAATCGGGGGAAGCCGACGAGAGCGCTCGGGTCTCTCCCCCGAACTCGGGCAGGACTGCTCCGCCCGCGGCCCATCCCCCGTGGCCGCGGCGGAGCGGTTCCACCGCGCTTGCCCGGCTGACCGGCTCAGCCGTGCAGCCGTACCGGCACTTCCTGCCAGCCGAAGGCGATGAAGGACGGCACCTGCCGCAACTCGTCCGGGTCGACGGCGAGCCGGGCGTCCGGGAAACGGTCGAAGAACGCGGGCAACGCGGTCAGGGCCTCCACGCGGGCGAGCGGTGCCCCGATGCAGCGGTGCACGCCGATGCCGAACGACAGGTGGTCGTCGGCTCCGCGGGCCGCGTCGAAGACGTCCGCGTCCGGGCCGTAGTGCGCGGGATCGAGCCCCGCCGCGGCGAACGTCGTGATGATGGCGTCCCCGGCCGGGACGGTGACGCCGCCGACGGTGAGGTCAGTGACCGCGAACCGCAGCGGCAGCGAGGCGATGGACGGGTGGACGCGCAGGGTCTCGTCGACGACCGCGTCCCAGCCGATCTTCCTGGCGCGCACGTCCGCCAACTGCTCGGGACGCTTGAGCAGGGCGATGATCGCGTTCCCGATGAGGTTGACCGTCGTCTCGAAGCCCGCGCCGATCACCAGCAGCAGTGTGTACAGGAGTTCCTCGTCGCTGAGCCGGTCGCCGTCCTCGTCGCGCACCCGGATCAGTTCGGTGGTGAGGTCGTCGCCGGGGTGCTCGCTGCGGTGGGCGATCAGCGCGGGCAGCACCGTGCCGATCTGCTGCTGCACGAACGCCGCGTGCTCCGGTGACGGGTCCGAGGTGTCCATGATGGCCGCGATGAGGCGGCCGGTGTCGTCCACCAACTCGTCCGGTACGCCGAACAAATCGCAGATGATCCGCATCGGCAGGGGGTGGGCGAGTGCCGCCCTGATGTCGACCACCTCGGCGTCGTCGGCCGCCACCGCGTCGAGCAACTCGGCCGTGATCGCCTCGACCCGGGCCCGCATCGCCTCGGTGCGCCGGTGCGTGAAACTGGGCGCCACGAGTTTGCGCAGGCGCGCGTGGTCGGTGCCGTACGTCGAGAGCATGTTGATCACGCCGACCCAGCCCAACACCCAGCCCCAGGAGGGGTGTTCGTCGATCTCCGACCACAGGTTCCAGTGCAGCCGGGGGTCCTTGCTGACCTGTGGGTCGAGGATCAGGTCCTTGAGGGTGTCGTAGCCGGTGGGGGCCCAGGCGGGGATGCCGCCGGGCAGTTCGACGGGCACGATCGGGCCGAGGGCACGCAGCTTGGCGCTCTCGGCGGCCATGTCGGCGCCGAACGGGTCGAGGGCGATGCGGTCGGACACGGTCACGACGGGTCTCCTGGCTGGTCGGGGGAGCGGGGGCTGAACCGGACGGGCAGCGAGGTGAGCGAGCGATGGAAGGGGCCGGGACGCCAGCTCAACTCCGCGCGCGGTACGACGGGTTCGAGGTCCGGCAGCCACAGGGTGAGCCGCTCGATCGCCTCCGTCGCGATGAGCAGGGTGTGCTGCTTGACCGGGCAGGCGTGCGGGCCCGCCGACCACGACAGGTGCGAGGCGTCCTTGGGATGCCGGCCGCTGACGACCTCCTGCTCGGCGAAGTGCGCGAGCGCGCCGTACGAGACGACGACCGGGACGGCCGGCCTGATCCACGCGCCGTGGAACGTCACGGGTGAACGGGCGTAGTGGATGCCGTAGTTGGCGAGCGGCGTCTCGTGGTGCAGGACCTCCACCACGGCGTCCATGACCGGTCGGGCGCCACTGGTCAGAGTGGAGTAGTAGACCGAGGTGCCGAGGATGCGGGACAGGGCGTTGGACACCAGGTTCGCCGTCGGCTCGTGGCCCGCGCCCAGGGTGAGGAACACCTGCCAGGTGACCTCCTCCGGGGTGAGCCCGGCCGGATGGTCGAGCAGCCAGCTGGGGAGATCGTTGCCGCGCGACTTGGCCTTGGCGGCGATGAGTTCGAGGACGTAGCCGCCGAACTCAGCCTCGCCCTCGGCGGCTTGGGCGCCGCCCTCCATCATCATGCCCAGCGCCCGGTCCAGCCGCTCGCTCTGGCTGTCGGGCAGCCCGAACAGGCTGTTGAACACCAGCGCCATCAACGGCCGCGCGAACTCGCCCACCAGATCGGCCTGTCCGCGCGGCCCGATCCGGCTCACCAGCACATGCACGGCCCGGTGCACCCGCGCCCGCAGATCGTGCGGCTCGATCCGGTCGAAGGTGTCGATGAGCGAGGCACGGTAGCGGACATGCGCGGCGCCGTCGGCGAACAGGGAGTTGGGCCGCCAGCGCATCATCCCGAGCACCGGCGAGTCCTCGGCGACCGTCGACTCCCACGGCCTGGGGTCGTGCGAGAACGTGTCGGTGTCGCGCAGCAACTCCAGCGCCGCCCGCCGCTCGGTGACGACGTACGCCGGTACGCCCGGGGCGAGTTCGGCCCAGCCGACCGGGCCCTGGGCGCGCAGGGCGGCGTAGTAGCCGTAGGGATCCAGCGCGAAGCCGTCCTCCCACAGGTGGACGGGTCGGGTGGGCGAAGTGGTGGTCACCGGTGCTCCGGAGGGTCGCGGTCGATCAGATGCTGGACCAGGGCGAGCAGCGCGTCGAGGGACGAGTTCGCGTCCCGGGCGTCACAGGTCACCAGCGGCGTGCCGGGCTCCAAGTCCAGGGCGGCGCGCAGCTGGTGCTCGGTGTGGTGCCGGGGCGCGTCCGGGAAGGTGTTGACGGCGACGGCGTACGGCAGCCCGCTCTCCTCCACCAGCCCGAGCACGTCGAACGAGGCGTCGACACGACGGCTGTCGACCAGGACGAGCGCCCCGAGCGCGCCGTACGCGATGTCCTCCCACAGTGCCCGGAACCGCTCCTGCCCGGGTGTGCCGAACAGGTACAGCACGATCCCGCCCGGCAGGCTGATCCGCCCGAAATCGATGGCGACGGTCGTCGTCGACTTCTCCCGCACCCCGGCGAGATCGTCCACGTGGACAGACGCCTCGCTGAGCCGCTCCTCGGTGTGCAGCGGCCGAATCTCCGACACGGAGTCGATGAGGGTCGTCTTGCCCACCCCGAAGGGACCCGCGATCAGGATCTTGACCAACTCGCGGGCGCTGTCCGGCAGATGGAGGCCGCCGGTGGTGCTGCCGCTAGTGGTGCTTGAGGGCGCGTAGGCCATCTGCGACTCTCTTCAGCAGGTCGGGGTCGAAGCGTTCGGCGGGCGGGATCGGGGCACGGGCGAGCACCAGGCTCCGGTCGACGAGACCGGCGGCCAGGACCCGCACCGCGGAAACCGGCAGCTCCAGCAGGGCCGCCGCCTCCAGTACCGTCAGTGAACCGGCGTACAGGGCGTCCAGCAGGGCGAGTTGGGCCGCGGGCAGACCGGCCGGGGCGGGCTCGCCGCTGCCGCTGAGCACTGTCAGCCGTTCCAACTGGGGGCGGCTCGGCCGGGCCACACCGCCGGTCGACAGATACGCGGGAACGAGAGGACGGCCGCCGCGGCGGCCCGTCATGCCGGCGCGCCGCCGTCAACTCCCCGCGGAGCGGCGGCCATCGCCTTCTCACCCAGCCGCGCCACCTGCGAGTGCACCCGGTGCGCCAGCAGATCCAGCCGCACCTCGGTGTCGCCGTAGGCCGCCACACAAGTCCCGTGATCCGTAGGGACGATGAGCACATAGCCGTGGTCCGACTCGATGACCACCTGCCGTATCTCGGCCCCTTCCCGGTCGGCGAAGGCCGCCGCGGCCGTACGGCACGCCCCCTGCACCGTGCTGGTGATCGCGGCCACCCGCTCGCCCGAGGCCTGGGACAGCGCGTCGGTGTACCCCCGCACCAGCCCGTCCCGGGTCAACAGCACCGCGGCCAGCACATGCGGCACCTCCAGGATCGCATCGAGCGCCCATGCCGTGTCGCCCCCATCGCGGCTGGTCATCTAGCCGCTCCCCCCTCGTAGTCGGTCTGTTGCGTGTCGTGCGCTGTCGCTGTTCCGGGTGCCGCAGTGCGCTCTCCTACGGTGGTCCCGTCGTCGTCGTTCGCGGCGCGTGCGGCGGCGGTGCCGGACTGGAGGGCGCCGAGCGCGGCGGCGGCCTGCTCCGGGCGGCGCTCCGGCTGGTGTGTCTGCGGGGCGGTCGGCGCGACCGGTGCGGCTGGTGCGGCGACCGGGGTGCGCCGTCGTCGACGCGGCAGGCCGCCGGCATCGGGTAGGGCCTGGTGCCCGGGCACGTCGGCCACGGCCCGCTCGTCGCGCTCCGAGCCGTAGGAGTGGGTCGGTGCGGGTGCCGGCGTGCGCGTGCGTGTGGGGGCCCGGCGGGTCGAGCGCGGGGCGCTGGCCGCGGGCGGCTGCCGCTCGGGGTCGATCCGGCTGAGGAGGTGGCTGTCGATCCGCAGGACCGCGCGGACGCCGCCGTAGGGAGAGGGCGAGGAGACGTCGACGCTCAGGTCGAACTGCCGGGTCAGCCGGCCGATCGCGGCGAACCCCATGCGCGGTGGGTCGCCCAGGTCGGTGAGCAGGATCGGGTCGGAACCGGCCAGCAACCGCCGGGCGTGGTCGCGTTCGTCCTGGGTCATGCCGAGCCCCGCGTCGTCGACGGTGACGCAGGCCCCGTGATGGACGTGCTCCAGGTTGACCACGACGTCGGTGTCCGGGGCGGAGTGTCGCAGCGCGTTGTCGAGGAGTTCGGCGACGATGACGGCGACCGGCTCGACGGCGTGCGAGACGAGCGCGGTGCCCGCTTCGAGGTGGTTGTGCACCCGCACCCGGTGATAGCCGGCGAGCCGGGCCTGCCCGCCGGTCACCGCCTCGACGAGGTGCGACTCCTCACGCGCGAGCCCGACCCATGCCCCGCACACGACGGCCGCGACCTGAGCACGGCGCAGCGACTGCTCGTTCTCGTGGTCCAGCATGAACAGGGTCTGCGCCAACTCGGGGTCGTCGTAACGCTGTTGGAGGGAGCGCAGGGCGTCCTGCAACCGGTAGAGCGCGGCCTGGATCTCGCGGGTGGCCCCGCGCATCCCGGCCTGCGCGGCGGCGTCGATGCGGGTGCGCTGCGCGGCGAGTTCCGACCGCACCGCGTGCAGCACGCTTTCGAGGGCGATCCCGAGCGGTGAACCGATGAACTGCGGCTGCGCCGGGCCCGGTACGGCGAGCCGCGAATGCGTCAGCTGCCGGGCGGCGGCCGGGATCCGCTGTGCCGCCAGATGCTCGGCCTCGGCCACCAACGCCGCCTGAACGCCGTCCAGTCGGCTTCGCAACTCGGCGATCTCCGCGCGCTGCAGGGCACGTTGACGCCGCGACCGCAGCAATCCGGCGCCGAGTGCCAGCGCGGACAGTGTGCCGGCGGCGAGCGCACCGGCCACCAGGTCCGGTAATTCGGTCATCGAATCGAGTCCAAGCGACGTCGGGCAGGGCTGAGTTCGGCCCCTGAGGCGGGGCGCCCGGAGCACAGTACACACCGTCATCGACCGCTCTCGCACGGTGTAACAGGACTTCCCTCCGAAACTGACCGGCCTCTGTTCGCTTCTGTGCCAAGTGTCTGAAATGGCGTGTGGGGAAAGGGAGTTGAGTCGTCGGGGTGTGGATGGGATCGGCGGGCCGTCCCGCGTACGCCGACCCCAGCCCGAAGCCCCGGCATGCCCGAGATGCCGGAGTGATCCCGTAGGCGTCTAATGGGGATGTCGGATGTGTCACCCGGCGGAAGAGGCCGAGGCCATGGCGCCCACGGAATCCAGCGCAGGGGACGGACGGACGGCTGCCAAGGGGGTGCTGCGGCGGCTGGGGGAGTGGTGCGCCCGGCACTTCGTGATCGTGATCGTCGCCTGGCTCGTCGCGCTGGCCGCGCTCCAGGTCCTCAACAGGTCCTTCGGGGGCGACTATTCGGACGACTTCTCGCTGTCCGGCGTACAGTCCCGGCACGGTCTGCAGATTCTGAAGGAACACGATCCGGCGGCCGGGGGCTACAGCAGCCAGATCGTCCTGCACGACAAGGACAAGCAGCTCACCTCGCTGACCTCGCAGATGTCCGAGACGGTCGGCGACCTGCAGAAACTCCCGCACGTCCTGTCGGTGCAGAACCCGCTGCCACAGCCCGGCACGCAGACGCCGACGTCCACCGGCCCGAACGTCGGCCCCCTCTCCTCCGACGCGAAGGCCGCGTACATCACCATCCGCTTCGACGTGCAGCCGTCGACCCTCGGCGACGGCTACCTCCACGGCGTGGACACCTCTGTGAAGCCGCTGCGCGCCGCCGGCGCCCAGGTCGAGTACGGCGGACCGCTCGGCGAACTCGCCCGGCCCGCCGCCGACGACCGGATCAGCGAACTCATCGGGTTCGCCGTGGCGATCGTCGTCCTGCTGATCGGCTTCGGCAGTGTGATCGCCGCCGCGATGCCGCTGGTGACCGCGCTGATCAGTGTGATCGGAGGACTCGCCTGCCTCGGGCTGCTGGCGGCGGCGTTCACTTTCGCGACGGTGTCCCCGACCCTGGCGACGATGATCGGGCTCGGCGTCGGTATCGACTACGCCCTCTTTCTGATCACCCGTCACCGGCAGAACCTCATGAACGGGGACGACCCCGTACGCGCCGCCGGGCAGGCCACGGCGACCAGCGGCCGGGCCGTGCTCGTCTCGGGCTGCACTGTGATCATCGCGCTCGCCGGACTGTTCGTGTCCGGTGTGCCCTTCATCGGCAAACTCGGGCTCGCCGCCGCCGTGACGGTGGTGTCGGCGGTCGTCGGCGCGCTCACCCTCGTACCCGCCCTGCTCGGGCTCCTCGGCAAGCGGATCGACCGCTACCGGGTGCGCCGCCCGGTGGCCGAGACCGACGCCGCGCCAGGCACCGAACCCACGGGCACCTGGCACCGCTACGCGCAGCGCGTGGAATACCGGCCGTGGACGTTCCTCGCGGCGGGCGTCGCGGCCGTCGTCGTCCTCGCGATCCCGGTGTTCTCCCTCCAGCTCGGCCACATCGGCGACGGCGCCGACCCCACCTCGTTCACGGACCGACGCGCCTTCGACCTGATGACCGACGCCTTCGGTCCCGGTGCCAACGGCCCGCTCACCATCGTCATCGACCAGACAGGCGTCCCGTCCTCCCAGCGCTCGGCCCTCGCCGGCCAGGCCCAGAAGACCCTCGACGGGGTGCAGGGCGCCGCCAAGGTCACCCCGCTGACGACCACCAAGGACGGGGACGTCCTGGTCGGCACCGTCTACTCCAAGCAGTCCCCGCAGAGCGCCGACACCACCGACCTCACCAACCGGCTCGTCCACAACACCCTGCCCGACGCGGTCTCCGGAACCTCCGCCAAGGGCTACGTCACCGGCACCACGGCCGCACAGGTCGACTTCCGCGACATCGTGTCGAGCCGGCTGCCCCTGATCATCGGTGTGGTGGTCGCCCTGGCCTTCCTGATCATCCTCGCCGTGTTCCGCGGCCTGCTCGTAGCCGTCAAGGCCGCCGTCCTCAACGTGCTCTCGATCGCGGCCTCCTACGGCGTGGTCGTCGCCGTCTTCCAGTGGGGCTGGGGCGGCCCCGCGCTGGGTGTCTCCGGCAAGGTCCCCATCGAGAGCTACGTCCCGATGATGATGTTCGCGATCATCTTCGGCCTGAGCATGGACTACGAGATCTTCCTGCTCTCCCGCGTCCACGAGGCCTGGCTGCGCACCGGCGACGCCGAGGCCTCGGTCGCCCACGCCCTGGAGATCACCGCACGCGTCATCACCTGCGCCGCGCTGATCATGGTCAGCGTCTTCGCGGCCTTCGTCCTCAGCGACAACATCGTGGTCAAGATGCTCGGACTCGGCCTGGCCGTCAGCGTGCTGATCGACGCCACGGTCGTACGCCTGCTGATGGTGCCCGCGGTCATGACCCTGCTGGGCCGCCACGCCTGGTGGACACCCCGCTTCCTGGACCGGATCCTGCCGCACATCGACGCCGAGGGGGAGCAGGACGCGACGTGACCGTCAGTCGTCAGTCGTCAGTGGTCAGGCATCGGGCGTCAGGACAAGCATCGTGACATCGTCCCGGACCTCTTCGGAGTGCCGCAGCACATCGGCCCACACCCGCTCCGCCAGGTCGGCGCAGTCGCCCTCGGCGAGCACGGCCAGCCGACCGGTGAACGGGTAGAAGGCGCCGGCCCCGTCCCGTGCCTCCCACACCCCGTCGGACGCCAGGAACAGCCGGTCCCCGGGCAGCAGCGGCACGGTGACGGCGCCGAGCGGGCCTGAATCGGGCAGTCCGAGACCGAGCGGTGTCCACGGCACGATGCCGATCTCCGTCACCTGCCCCGCGCGCAGCAGCACCGGAGCCGGATGCCCGCAGGCCACGATCCGCACCGCCCGCGCGTTCGCCGAGAACTCCAGCAGCACGGCCGTGGCGAACAGTTCCGCGTGCCGCGACCGCGCGGAGTCCACCACGAGCCTGCGGTCCAGCCGTGCCGCGACCGCCTCCAGGTCCGGCAGGTCGAGCACCGCCTCCCGGAACGCGCCGAGCAGCGAGGCCACCGTCGCCACGGCCGACAGCCCGTGCCCCTGCACATCGCCCATGACCGCCCGCACGCCGTACGGCCCGTCCCGCACGTCGAAGAAGTCCCCGCCGACCAGCGTCCCGCGCTGTGCCGCCCGGTACAGCCCCGCACAGCGCACCGGCCCCACCCGCTCAGGCAACGGCGGTACGACGGCCCGCTGCGCGGCCTCGGCGACCGTGCGCTCCAGGCCGAGCTGGGCATCACGGCGGCTGCGGACGAAGGACACGAACACGCTCAGCACCGCGACGAACAGGACCGTCAGCAGATCGGTCTCACCGGGATCGTTGAGATGGAACGCCGGAACGGTCAGCAGGGCGACCGTGGCGCCGCCCATCAGCGCGGTCGCGAGCGGGCCGTAGGACAGCCCGGCCAGCGGCGGGATGGCGCCCAGCAGGAACCCGATGTCGAGCGAGTGCGGGCTGACCAGCGTCGCCACGCCGACACCCACCACCAGAGCGCCCGGCAGCACCCGCACCCACCGCGGCGCCGGCGCGCCCCGAAGCCACCCCCGCCGGGCCGGCTCCCGGTCCCGGCGGAACGACGGAACGCGCACCTTCGCCACAGCACCACGCTCCTACGGCGGGACCCGACCCGCACTCCGAGCGGCTGGAGCTAGGCCGTGTCCGCAAGGTCCCGCCTGCCCCGCGACGCCCGGCACGCACTCTCGCCGCACCGGGCGAAAGCCCAAGTACGCCCAGTACGAGGGCTCCCGCCCGGCACTCCCCCAGCCTTCGGCCGGGGGGACCCCCAGAGCACGCACCGGACGCCGCGGGGCCCGCCCTTCGGGCGGACGACGGGACCTTGCGGACACGACCTAGAACGGCGTGAGCGTCAGCCGTATCCCCGTCGGCGCCGTGTCCTGGACGTACGACGCGAAGTCCGCCACGTCGTCGAAGGCGAAGCCGTACGCCTTGCCGTCGGCGGTCGCCGCGTGCACGGCTTTCGCGTAGTGGTTCGTGAGGTCGGTGGCGTAGAAGCTCGACGGGTCGGTGGTCGGCTGGGCGCTGTTCGACAGGAGTGTCGAGCGGTTGAAGCCGGCGCCGAGCACGGCCGCGACCGGGCCCGTGGTGCCGTCGTTCGGGGCGGCCAGGTTGCCGTCGCAGAACAGCACGTCCCGGGTCGACGGCTTGGCGAACGAGACCGAGGCCGGTCCGGTGAAGGTGAATCGGTCGGCGCGCACCCGCCCGGTGAAGGCACCCGCGTTCGTGGTGACGGTGAGGTCCTTGCCGGTGTACGTGCTCCACACCTCGTCGATGTACGGCGCGAAGTAGTCCGCGGCGAACAGGCCCGCGTCCAGCCCGTGCCCCGGCGCGATGACCCGTGTGTCGCCGACGATCAGCGGGGCGAACGCCTCGACCTTCCGTACGGCGTCGAACACCGACGCCCGCCCGTCGTCGCGCAGCGTGCCCGTCGTCTGGTCCTGCGCGCCGGTCAGCCGGATGCTCAACGGCACGCTGAACATGTCGACCATCGTCGTGTTGCAGAACATGCCCGACGCGTTGTGCGTGAACTCGGCACAGTCGTGCAGCACCCCGTAGTTGGGGTCGGACGTCACCCAGCCGGCCGGGTACTGCAACGCGGGGTTGCCGTTGCCGTCCGCCACGGCCTTGAACTTGAGCTTCGCGCCGAGCGAGACGTAGATGCGGCCCGACAGGTACGGGAGCGAAATCGTCGTCTCCGTACCGGAGTTGAGGCTGATCGCGTAGTCGGTGAAGCCGTCCGCGCCGTTGTCCGAGAGCGCGATCGGCGCGAGCGTCCCGTCGGGAGCGACCCGCACCTGCTTGCCGTCCACGTTGCCGACGATGTACACGTGCACGTTCGCGTTGTCGAACGAGCCGCTGTTGTTGACGAGCGTCAGCGGGAGCGCGCCCGCCTGATCGGCGCTCGTCTCCATGGACTTGGTGTCCGCGAGGGCATGCGGTGCGAGCGCCGCGACGACGGGAGCGGCCACCGCCGCGCCACCGAGGGCGAAGAGGAGCTTGCGGCGGCCGAGCGTGCGCTGGTGACGGGGAGTCATGTGGGGGGACCTCCGGGCGAGTCGGGCTGTTCGGAGCGGACGGTGCCGACACATTGAGAGCGCTCTCACAGCGTGCGCCAGCACCGCCGCCGGGGCCCGATGTTACGCACGACGACCGCCCCGGCCAATGGTTCGGCGAGAAGTCCCCGCGGCGCTGACCTGCGGAGACGCGGGGAGTCGGGTGGCTTAACCGCCGCTTAAGGGCCACTTAAGCGCAGGGCGAAGCGTTCACCCCTGCTTCACCACCCGTACCCGGGAGCCTCTTCCCTCCCCTCACGCGGCCTTCTAGCCTCGCCACAACCCATGTCTCTTTGTTCCCCCTGTCCCTTCCCTATGTCCCTTCACCGAAAGGCGACTTGACGCATGCGTCACCAACTCCTGGGCACGGCAAGACGGTTCGGCGTCAGGGTCGCGGCCGTGGCGGTCACATCCGCGCTCGCCGCGTCCGCCCCGCTCCCCGCCGTCGCGGTGAGCGGCCCGGCCGTCCGGCCGTCCGCACTCGTGGACCCGCTGATCGGCTCCTCCAACGGCGGCAACACCTACCCCGGCGCCACCCTCCCGTACGGCATGATCGCCTGGTCCCCGACCAGCACCACCGGCGACCAGACCAGCACGGGAGCCGCCAACGGATACGAGTACGGCGCCACCCGCATCCGCGGCCTGAGCCTCACCCACGTCAACGGCGCCGGCTGCAACCCCGGCGCGGCGGGCGACGTACCGATCATGCCGTTCGTCGGCGACGTCACCTCGTCACCGTCGGCGGACACCAAGGACGCCGTGTACGCGTCGAACTTCTCGCACGCCGACGAGAAGGCCACCCCCGGCCGGTACACCCTGGGCCTCGCCTCCGGCGCCACCGCCGACCTGGCCGTCAGCAAGCGCGCCGGAGTCGCCGACTTCACCTTCCCCGCCGACCGCCCGGCGAGCCTGCTCTTCCGCGTCTCCAACTCCCTCAACGGCAGCCAGGACGCGCACATCGACATCGACGCCGCCCACCAGAAGGTGACCGGCTGGGTGTACACGGGAGCCTTCTGCGGGCGCCGCGCCAACGGTGGCGTCAACAACCGCAAGAGCTACTACAAGCTCTACTTCAGCGCCTCCTTCGACCGCGCCTTCTCCACGGTCGGCACCTGGCACGACAGCACCGTGTCACCCGGGTCGACGACCGCCTCCGGAGGCGAGGGATACGCCACCGGCGCCGACCGCGCGGGACGCGGCTCCGGCGGCTGGGTCGGCTTCGACACCGCCTCTGACAACGATGTCCGCATGCGGATCGGCATCTCCTACGTCAGCCTCGGAGGAGCCGAGTCCAACCTGCGACAGGAGATCGCCCCGCACGCGCGCGTGGCCGATGTGGCCGAGGCCGGTGCCCGCGCCTGGGACCGCGAACTGAGCACCGTACGCGTCGACGGCGGTACCCCCGCCCGCCGCCAGACCTTCTACACGGCGCTGTACCACGCCCTCATGCAGCCCAACCTGATCAGCGACGAGGACGGCCGCTACTGGGGCATGGACCAGGCCGTGCACCGACTGGCACGCGGGCAGCGGGCGCAGTACAGCAACTTCTCCGGCTGGGACCAGTACCGCGCCCAGATACAGCTGCTCGCCCTCCTCAAGCCCACCGTCGCCGGTGACTTCGCGCAGTCCCTCTACAACTTCGCCCAGCAGAACGGCGGAGTCTGGGACCGCTGGGTGCACATCAGCGGCGCCACCCACGTCATGACGGGCGACCCGTCCGCCGCGACCCTGGCCACCTTCTACGCCATGGGCGTGCGCAACTTCGACTACGAGGGTGCCTTCGACTCCCTTGCCCACCAGGCCACCGTCCCCAACCCGGACGAACTCTCGGACGCCGGCTGCCCCGGCCAGTGCGTGGGCCAACGCCCCAACCTGGCCCAGTACATGGCCTCCCACTACGCGGCCCAGGACGCCTGCCACTGCTGGGGCGGCGCCGCCGAGACCCTGGAGGACGCCGTCGCCGACTCCGCCCTCGGCCAGTGGGCGAAGCTGCTGGGCAGGGACGAGGAGGCGCAGACCTTCGCCGCGCGTGGCGCGTACTGGCGCAATGTCTTCAACCCCGCCACCGGCTACATCCAGGCCCGCAAGCTGGACGGCTCCTGGGTGACCCCGTTCAACCCGGCGAGCGATCTCGGCTTCGCACAGGGCTCGGCAGCCGCCTACGTCTGGATGGTCCCGCAGGACGTGCAGGGACTGGCCGAGGCGATGGGCGGACGCGAGACGACGGCGACCCGGCTGGACGGCTTCTTCCACACCGCGGACGGCGCATGGTCGGTCCGGGGCGGCGACGCGCTGCGCTACGACCCGACCAACGAGCCCGACATCCACGCCCCTTGGCTCTACAACTCCCTCGGACAACCCTGGAAGACCCAGGCGACCGTCCGCCAGATCCTCGACACCGCCTACGGCACCGGCCCCAAGGGCCTGCCCGGCAACGACGACCTCGGCACCATGTCCGCCTGGTACGTCCTCTCCGCCCTCGGCATCTATCCGCGCACCCCGGGCAGCGCCGACCTGCTGCTCGGCGCACCCCTCTTCCCGAAGGCGGTCGTGGACCGGCCGGGCCGCACGGACATCGTCATCACCGCACCCGACGCCGACGACACCCACCAGTACGTCGACGCCGTACGCCTCGACGGCCGCGACCTGACCCGTTCGTGGACCGGCGCGGGCCTGACGCTCAAGGGCGGCAGGCTGGACTTCCGGCTCGCCACCGAACCGAACACGAGCTGGGCGACCGACCCGGGACAACTGCCGAAGTGACGTGCACCGGCCCGGCGGAGTCCCGCTCCGTCGGGCCGGCCCGGAAATACGTTGGACGGGTGGGAGATCAACCCCCTAGCGTGTGCGTGCACGCCTTGAGACCAACGAAAGGAGGCGAGTGCCATGAGCTTCACAACACCCCAGCGCTCCCTCCCCGTTGACCCGGCGTGCCACGACTGACCCGACCGGGAGCGCTCCACGCGGTACCCCTCCCGGAGGAAACCCATGACCGATCTGGTCATCCGCTCGCTCGACGAGAGCGACACCCATCTTTTCGACACCCTTCCCGACTCGCTCGGCGCCCGAGCCGCGCACCGGCTGACGACCTGGCGGCCCGACTGGCAGCGGGTGGCCCTGCGCGACGGCACGGTCGTCGCACGCGGCGCCTGGTGGGGCGGCCCGAACGACACCGAACCCCTCACCATCGACTGCTTCGACGTGATCGAGGGAGAGGAGGAGGCGGGGGCCGAACTCCTGCGCAGCGCACCCTGGCGCGTCGGCGCGGAACTGAACCTTCCCACTGGCTGGCGCGACAGCCCCGAGCTGCGCGCCGCCGCCGAGACACGCTTCACCGCCCTGCGCGCGGCCGGGTACGACCTTCTGGTCGAGCGTTTCATCTACCGATGGACCCCGGAGTGCGGACTGCCCCAACGCCCCGGACGCCTCGTCTTCGCCCCCGAACCGGACGACGCCGTGTTCTTCGACGCGCTGCGCCGCATCCACTCCGTCACCCTCGACGCCCACGCCCAACTGGCCATCCGCCAAGGGGGAGTCGAAAAGGCCGCACAGGAGGAGATCGACTTCTTCCGCTGGTGCCCGTCCCCGCGTGAGTGGTGGCAGGTCGCCCGTACCCCCGAAGGCGACCTCGCGGGCATCCACATCCCGGCCCACAATCCCTCGGGTCCCTGTATCGGCTTCATCGGAGTCGTGCCGGAACAGCGCGGCCACGGCTATGCCCGCGACCTGCTGGCCGAGTGCACCCACTATCTCGCCGAGCGCGGTGCCGAGTTCATCGCCGCCGCCACGGACCAGGGCAACTTCCCGATGGCCGCGCACTTCGCCGCGGTCGGCTATCCGGTCATCCGCGAGCGCGCCAACTTCCAGTTCGTCGAGTAGCCGTAGCAGCCCGTAGACCTGCGGGACAGTCGGCCCGGTCCGTGATCCGTGCCGGGCCGACTGTCAGTGCCGGGTGCCATGCTGGCGGCAGGTCGATCTACGGCCGGTCGGTCCACGGTGGGACGGAGGCGCGATGGGTTTCGTGGGCGAGGTCTGGCAGGTGCGCAGCGGCGAGGAGCCGGTCGGGGACATCCTGATCGACGACGCCGACTTCCCCTGGCTGTCGGGCAGGTTCACCGCCGGTCCGGCGTTCGGCGGGGTCGAGGAGCTGTTCGCGCGGGAGCTGGCCCTGACGAATGCGGACGACGACGGGCACTGGATCCGCTGGGAGGAGGCCTACGACGAGATCCGGCGGCAGGTGACGCTGACCTCGCCGGACGGGCCCGTGCCCGAGTTCCTGCTGCACATCGAGGGCGACCGGGCCTGGTTCCGGTGGAGCGACGAGCCGTTCGGCGACGACGAGTCCGACAGCGAGGCCGACAGCGCATGACTCAGGCGGTCCCGCTGTCCACCATCGCTTCGGCCTCGGCCAGGATCTCGGTGACCCGCTGCCCGAAAGCCGCGTCGCACGGATGCGGTCGGCCCGTGCGGACGGCCTCGCCCAGCGCGTCGGCGGCGCGCACCAGGGCGGACACCGCATCGCCCGAGCTGTCCGGAAGGCTGGTCACCCCGGCCTCGCTGCGCAGTTCGACCGCGACTCCGGCCGCCGCGGTCGGCGCGGTCAGGCTCAGCGTCAGGGTGCTCGACGCACCGCCGACGTGGTCGAGGATCAGCAGCGCCGTGTCCCGGGGGCCACGCACGGCAGCCGCCACCCGGCGGACGTCACCGAGCACCGGCAGCAGCACGGACAGGGCGTGCGGGCCCACGTCCCACAGCGCGCCCTTCTCCTGCCGCCAGGGCGAGGCGGCGAACGGGCTGTCGCTGGTGAACACCGATCCGAGCCACTCGGCCCGAGCGGTGAACCAGCCCTCCGCGGCGGCCTGTTCGGTGATCCACGCGTCGGTCTCCGGCTGGAAGCGGGTGGTGAAGAACACGACCGACGCGACCCCGGCCTCCTGGACCGCGTCGACCACGGCCCGCCCCTGCTCCACCGTCGGCGCGAGAGGCTTGTCCAGCAGCAGATGACGGCCCGCCCGCGCGGCCCGCACCGCCAACTCGGCCTGCACGGACGGCGGAAGGGCCACGGCGACGGCGTCCACGTCCGCGAGGAGGGCGTCGACATCGTCGTAGGCGGGCACGCCGTGCCGGTCCGCCAGTTCCTTCGCGGCGTCCGGGCGGCGGCCCCACACGCCCGCGAACTCCCACTCCGCGTGCCCGCTGAGGGCGGGGGCGTGCGCCATCTGTGCCCAAGGGCCGGTGCCGAGCAGTCCGATGCGCATAGCGCTGCCTCTCCACGGGTCGAACCTGGTGACGACCGGAGTCGATCCGACCGGCCGGTCGCCGGTGAGCGTGCCACACGGACGGGGCAGGTGCGCAAGCCCTTCCCCGGACTCGCCGATTGAGCAGTCCCGCTGCTGGATGCGTTCGATTTCTTCTATTGGACCTGCGGACCCGGGTCGGAGAGGCTGGAGAGTGCGTCCTGTCCGCCGGGACCCGATCGGTCGTCCGGCGGCGTCGGACGGCACGGTTCTGCGCGACAGCCGGAAGACCGGAAGACGCGACAGCCGGAAGACCCGAAGAGGAGCACGAGCAATGGACACCCGCCGTATCGGTGACGTCGAGGTCAGTGCGATCGGCCTGGGCGGAATGCCCATGTCGATCGAGGGACGGCCGGACGAGGCACGCTCCCTCGCGACCATCCACGCCGCGCTCGACGCGGGCGTGACGCTGATCGACACCGCGGACGCCTACCACCAGTTCGCCGACGAGGTCGGACACAACGAGACCCTGATCGCCAAGGCCCTCGCCTCCCACGACCGGGGCGCGGACGTCCTCGTCGCCACCAAGGGCGGCCATCTGCGCCCCGGGGACGGCAGTTGGACCCTGGACGGCAGCCCCGCGTACCTGAAGGAGGCCTGCGAGGCATCCCTGCGGCGGCTCGGCGTGGAGGCCATCGGGCTCTACCAGTTCCACCGCCCTGACCCGAGGGTCCCGTACGCGGACTCGGTGGGCGCGATACGGGAGTTGCTCGACGAGGGCAAGATCCGTATGGCCGGCATCTCGAACGCGAACCCGGAGCAGATCCGGCTGTCGAACGAGATCCTCGACGGCCGACTGGTCTCCGTGCAGAACCAGTTCTCCCCGGCCTTCCGCTCCAGCGAGCCGGAGCTGGACCTGTGCGACGAACTCGGCATCGCGTTCCTGCCCTGGAGCCCCCTCGGCGGCATCGCGCGCGCCGGTGAACTCGGCTCCGCCTACGCGCCGTTCGCCCGGATCGCCGAGAAGCACGGCGTCAGCCCGCAGCGCGTGTGCCTGGCCTGGATGCTCGCCAAGTCCCCGGTCGTCGTACCGATCCCGGGTGCCAGCCGCCCCGAGACGATCCGCGACTCGGCCGCCGCACCCGAACTCACCCTCTCCGCCGAGGAGATCGCGGAGCTGGACGCCGTCTGAGAAGGCCGTGACGCCGGAGGCGCAGCGCATGGCGGGCAAGGGCGGAAAGCGCTTGCCCGCCGGCCGTGCACCGGGGGAGGATCACCGTTCATGGCGTCGTCCACGGAGAAATCGCTCGACCATCGCTACCGCGACGAACACCCGATCCGCACCCTGGCCTACCTGTTCCGGGCCGACCGCAGGCGACTGGCCCTGGCCGTCGCCGTGTTCACGGTCAAGCACAGCCCCATCTGGCTGCTGCCCCTGATCACCGCGTCCATCATCGACACCGTCGTCCAGCACCAGCCGGTCAGCCGGCTCTGGACGAGCACCGGCATCATCCTGTTCATCCTGCTGATCAACTACCCCCTGCACGTGCTCTACGTCCGCCTCCTCTACGGCAGCGTCCGCCGCATGGGCACCGACCTGCGCTCGGCACTGTGCACCCGGATGCAGCAGCTCTCCATCGGCTACCACTCCCGGGTCAGCGCCGGAGTGCTCCAGGCCAAGGTCGTACGCGACGTGGAGACGGTCGAGCAGATGGTCCAGCAGACCGCAGAGACCGGGCTCGGCGCGATCACCGTACTCACCGGCGGACTGGTCATCATCGGCTTCCGCACACCGGAGTTCGTGCCCGTCTTCCTCGTCGTCGTACCGGTCGCCGCACTGCTCGTCTCCCGGCTGAAGGCACGCCTTCGCACCCACAACGAGCTCTTCCGCCACGAGGTCGAGACCCTGTCCACGCGCGTGACGGAGATGACCCGCCTCATCCCGGTCACCCGCGCCCACGGCCTGGAGGGCAAGGCCCTGCACCGCATGGACGGCACCCTGCGCCGCCTGCTCACCTCCGGAAACCGCCTCGATCTGCTCAACGGCCGCTTCGGCTCACTGGCCTGGGTCGTCCTGAACGTGGTCGGCGTCCTGGTCCTCGCCGGCGCGGCCCTGGTGTCGTACTACGGCGTCTGGGGAGTCACCGCCGGCGACGTCGTCATGCTGAGCGCCTTCCTGACCACCCTCACCAACTCCACCACGACCCTCACGACCCTTGCCCCGGTCATCACCAAGGGCCTGGAATCGGTCCGTTCGGTCGGCGAGGTGCTCCAGGCACCCGAGTTGGAGGACAACGAGGGCAAGGCGGAGGTCACCGAAGTGCGCGGAGCCGTCGCCTTCCACGGTGTCGGCCACACCTACGACGAACAACTCCGGCCCGCCGTCCACGACTTCACGCTCACCGTCACACCCGGCGAGACCGTCGCCCTTGTCGGCGCGTCCGGCGCCGGGAAGTCCACGGTCCTCAACCTCGTCATCGGGTTCATCCGCCCCACCTCCGGCCGACTGCTGCTCGACGGCACCGACATGAACACCCTCGACCTGCGCACGTACCGCCGCTTCGTCTCGGTCGTCCCCCAGGAGTCGATCCTCTTCGACGGCACGATCCGCGACAACGTGGCCTACGGCATGGACGACGCGGACGAGGAGACGGTGCGGGCGGCACTGCGCGACGCCAACGCCATGGAGTTCGTGGAGAAGTTGCCGCAGGGCCTGGAGACCCTGGTCGGCGAGCGCGGGGCCCGACTGTCCGGCGGCCAGCGCCAACGCCTCGCCATCGCGAGGGCGTTGATCCGTGACCCCAAGGTGCTCGTCCTGGACGAGGCGACCTCGGCCCTGGACACCCGCTCGGAGGCCCTCGTCCAGCAGGCTCTCGGTCGGCTGCTGCGCGGCCGTACGACCTTCGTGGTGGCGCACCGGCTGTCCACCGTCCGGGGCGCCGACCGGATCGTGGTGCTGGGGGAGGGGGAGATCCTGGAGGTCGGCACGCACGACGAACTCCTGCGCCGGGGTGGGGCGTACGCGGCGTTGCACAGCGGGCAGGTCGCCTGACCGGATCTCGCGGCGGGTTGGTCGGATCGGCGCGGGCTGGGCACAGGCAGGGAAAAGCGAGAGAGGGGCGCTCCGTGCTCGTGCCGGACCCGAAGGCCGTCAGGAGAGCGCCGGCTCGGACACCGTCCTGCCGTGGAACGCCGAACGGTAGGCCTGCGGGCTGGTGCCGACCACCCGGCGGAAACGCTCGCGGAACGCGGTGGGGGAGCCGAACCCGGCCTGCTGGGCGATGCGTTCGACGGTGTGGTCGCTGTTCTCCAGGAGGTACTGGGCGCGTCGTACGCGGGCCCGCAGCAGCCACTGAAGAGGTGTGCTGCCGGTCTGTTCGCGGAATCGGCGGCTGAACGTCCGCTCGCTCATGCCCGATCGCGTCGCCAGCGCCCCGAGTGTGACCTCGTGGGAGAGGTTGTCCTCGATCCAGTGCAGGAGCGGTTCGAGGGTCGAGCCCTGGGGGACCGGCGGGTGCCGGTGGACGATGAACTGGGCCTGCCCGCCCTCCCGTTCGAGCGGCATGACCGACAGCCGGGCCGCGTCCGCGGCGACCGCCGATCCGTAGTCCCGCCGGATGAGGTGCAGACACAGGTCCAGTCCGGCGGCGGCCCCGGCCGAGGTGAGGATCTGCCCGTTGTCGACGTACAGCACGTCCGGCTCCACCTCGACCAGCGGATAGGTGCGGGCCAGCAGATCGGCGGCCACCCAGTG
The DNA here is from genome assembly GCF_040655155.1 of Streptomyces sp. NPDC050508. Taxonomy (NCBI): domain Bacteria; kingdom Bacillati; phylum Actinomycetota; class Actinomycetes; order Kitasatosporales; family Streptomycetaceae; genus Streptomyces; species Streptomyces sp. NPDC050508. The sequence goes on along the minus strand of NZ_JBFAJJ010000008.1, from coordinate 75,504 downwards.
CGTGGTGGCGCGCAGCCCGTCCAGCAGGCCGGCCTCGGCCAGCACGAAGGCGCCCACGCAGATGGACACGATCCGGGTGCCCGCCGCTGCCGCCTCCCGCAGCGCCGCGAGCACCCGGGTGGAGGGCGGCGCGGCCTGCTCGGAGCGGCCCGGGACGACGACGGTGTCGGCGTCCGCCAGCGCTTCGAGGCCGTGGTCGACCCGCAGGGCGAACCCGTCCGTCCGCACGTCCGGCGTCTCGCCGCACACCCGCACCCGGTAGGCGTTCCGGCCGTCGGGCAGCCGGGTACGGCCGAACACCTCCATCGGTGTCGCCATGTCGAACGGCACCACATGATCGAGAACCAGGATCGCGACGGTGTGCATGAACACCACGATAGGCGGATTCCCGCCAGGCGTGTGACAGGGGCATCCACCACACTCCGCTGGTCGGAGGCATTGGCGAGAATCCGTTGGAAACTGTCATTCCAGCCTCTGTGCTCCCGCGCCGGACGTCCCTAACCTGGGCCGGTGACCAAGATCCTTCTCACTCTGCACGTCCTGGCCGCCATCGTCGCGGTCGGTCCCGTCACCGTCGCCGCCAGCATGTTCCCACCGGCGGCCCGCCGCGCCCTCACGGCCGCGGACGGACCCGACGCGGGGGTGACGACCGTACGACTGCTGCACCGCATCTGCCGCCTCTACGGCGCGGTCGGACTGGCGGTGCCCCTGTTCGGCTTCGCCACCGCTTCCGCCATGGGTGTCCTCGGCAGCGGCTGGCTCATCGCCTCCATCACCCTCACCGCGGTGGCGGCCGGCATCCTGATCGCCTTCGTCCTGCCGCGCCAGGACGAACTGCTGGAGGAACTGGGCGCACAGCGGCCCGTGGAGCGTGCGGGGACCGTTCAACTCGCCGTGTTCACCGGCATCTTCAACCTGCTGTGGGCCACCGTCACCGTCCTCATGATCATCCGTCCCGGTTCGACCACGGGCGCCTGACCGGTCAGCCGGTGACGCGGACCAGCAGAAGCGCGACGTCGTCGTCGGGCTCCGGGCGCAGCGCGTTGAGGAGCATGTCGCTCGTCTGCTCCAGGGGACGGCGGGAACTCTGCAACAGCCGCGTCAGCGTGTGCAGCCCCACGTCGATCGACTCGCCGCGGTTCTCCACCAGCCCGTCGGAGTACAGGGCGAGCAACGCGCCCGTGGTGAAGGGGACTTCGGCGGTCCCGAAGTCCACCCCGCCGACACCGAGCGGGACTCCACCGGGAATGTCGAGGAGTTCCGCCGAGCCGTCCGGCCCGATCAGCACGGGCGGCAGATGACCCGCGCTCGACAGGGCGCAGGTGCCCCGGTTGAGGTCGACCACGCCGTACGCGCACGTGGCGATCGCGTCGCCGAGGGAGCCGGTGAGGTCGTCGAGATGATGCAGCAACTCCGCGGGCGGGAGATCGAGCCGGGCCAGCGCGCGGGTCGCGGTGCTCAACTGCCCCATGATGGCGGCGGCTTGCACACCCTTGCCCATCACGTCCCCCACGACGAGCCCGGTCCGGCCCGGTCCCAGCGGCAGCACGTCGTACCAGTCGCCCCCGACCTCGCTCAGCGCCGGCAGGTAGCGGGCGGCGATGTCGAGGCCCTCCTGCCGGGCCGGGGCCGACGGCAGCAGGCTGCGTTGCAGGGTCAGCGCGGTGGTGCGTTCGCGGCCGTAGAGGCGGGCGTTGTCGATGCAGATCGCGGCGCGCGCGGCGAGCTCCGAGGCGAGGACGCGGTCCTGTTCGTCGAAGGGGCGGTCGTTGACGGTGCGGTAGAGGCTCAGCGTGCCCAGGACCTCGCCGCGGGCCATCAGCGGGACGGCCAGGTAGGAGTGGACGCCCGCCATGCGCAGGGTCTGCGCGGCGCGCCCGTCCCTGGCGATGCGGCGCATCATCGGCGGGTCGACCCGCTCGACCAGGATCGGCCCGGCCTCGCGGACGCACCGGGTGATGATGCGGTTGGGGCCGTAGGTGGCCAGTTCGCCCACCGGGTCCGCCGCGTGGATCGCGTCGGTGAGGTAGCCGGCGGCGACGGCCAGCGCCCGGAACTCGACCTGCGCGTCCTCGGTCACCGGAGTGATCGTGCCGTCCGTGACGACCGATTCCAGTACGTCCACGGCGGCCAGGTCGGCCACATGCGGCACCGCGACCTCGGTCAGCTCCCGCGCGGTCTGCTGGAGGTCCAGCGTCGTCCCGATCCGCACCCCGGCCTCCGCCACGACGGACAGGTGCTGGCGCGCCTGCGCGACCTCGGAGGCCGCCTGCTCCCGCTCGGTCACGTCCAGGACGGCCATCGCCAGCCCGAGCACCCGGCCCTGCGCGTCCTCGATGCGGTGATACGACTCCGAGTACGCCCGGTCCACCACGTCGGCCGCCGTCCGGCCCACGGTCTGCTGGTCGAGCAGCGGCTTGCCGGTGATCAGCACGTGCCGCATGCGTGACTCGATGGCGGCCACGTCCAGACCCGGCAGCACCTCGCCGACCCGGCGCCCGACGACCTCGTCCTCCGGCACGCCGTTGATGCGCTCCAGGGCCGGGTTGACGCCGACCCACCGCAGATCGGTGTCGAACACCGCGATGCCCACCGGCGTCTGACGCACCAGGCTGTGGGACAGCGCCAGGTCCCGTTCCACACCCCGTACCGTCGTGGCGTCCGCCGCCAGCCCCAGCAGATGCGCCTGACCGTGGCTGTCGCGCAGCCGCATCGTGCGGAACTCCACGGGCCGCTCCGTGCCGTCCCGGTGCAGCAGCGGGAAGACCCCCGCCCAGCGGGCGCCCGAGCCCACCTGGGCGAACAGCTCACGTGCCCTGACCCGGTCGTCGGGCGACACCAGAAGCCGGTCCGCGCGCTGCGTCAGCGCCTCCTCGGGGGAGTAGCCGAGCAACTGCTCCGCCTCGGGACTCCACAGCGCGATGTACCCGCCGGCGTCCAGGACCACCGCCGCGACCTGCAACAGGTCCAGCAGCCCTCCCGGGGCGGCCGTGACGCCGTCTCCGGCACCGTACGCGTCCATCCCAGCCGCTCCTTCCGGTGCGGCACGGCACCGCCAAGATCCGCACCGCGGGTCATCCGATTACGGCACAGCCCGCCCCGAGGGGCAACACCGCGGGGCGGGACAGGGGGAGGGGGCCGTATGGAGCACATGCCCGCGCGGGCGCCGACGTGCCCCCGGATTCTGGTCGTGCCCCCCACTGCCCCCGCCCCCACTGCCCCAGGGACACTCCATGCCCTTCCCGCTCCGCCTCGTCTCCCTCCTGGTCGCCACCTGCATGGGCGCCCTCGTGCCCGCGTCGCCCGCCGCGGCCGACGACCACTCCCTGCAGCGCGGCCTCGACGAACTGGTCGCGGCCCCCGACGGCCCGCCCGGCGTGATCGTCGTGCTCCGCGACGGCGACCGACAGCGCGTCCTGCGCGCCGGCACCGCCGACATCACCACCGGCCGCCCGCTCGAAGCGCGCGACCACACCCGGACCGCGAGCACCAGCAAGGCGTTCAGCGGGGCGGTGGCCCTGCATCTCGTACGACAGCACCGGCTCGCCCTCGACGACACGATCGGCGCCCGGCTGCCCCACCTGCCCCGGGCCTGGCGGTCGGTGACCCTGCGCCAGCTGCTCCAACACACCAGCGGCCTCCCGGACTTCAGCCAGAGCACACGGTTCCGGAGCCTCATCGCGGCCGACCCGCGCCGGCACTTCGACTCGCGGCGCCTGCTCGACTTCGTGGCCGGTGAACCGCTGCGCTTCACCCCGGGCTCGCAGTACCGCTACTCCAACTCCGACAACATCGCCGTAGCCCTGATGGCCGAGGCGGCGACCGGCGCGCGCTACGAGGACCTGCTGCGCCACGACGTGTACAAGCCGCTCGGCCTGCACGACACGAGCCTGCCGCAGGGGTACGGGATGCCGGAGCCGTACATGCACGGATACGCCGTCGGCGGACCATCCGGACCGGAGGACGTCAGTGAGGCGATCGGCATGTCGGGCGTGTGGGCCTCGGGCGGCATCACCTCCTCGCCCCGCGACCTGACGGCGTTCATCAGCGGCTACGCCGCCGGAGCCCTCACCTCGGAGGCGGCCGTCCGGGAACAGCGGCACTGGATCCCCGGCGCCTCCGAACCGGCCGGCCCGGGCCGCAACAGCGCCGGGCTCGCCCTCTTCCGCTACGACACCCGATGTGGGGTGGTTCTCGGACATACCGGAAACACCCTTGGTTACACACAGTTGATGGCGGCGACCCCCGACGGCCGACGCTCGCTCACTTTCTCATTGACAACTCAGGTGAACCGGACGGGGAACCCGGAACTGCTGCGCAAGGTGCGCGCGGTCGAGGAGGACGCCGTGTGCAGTCTGATGGGAACGTACGGGTCGTAGCCCCCGTTTCCTGTGTGCCGCACCATGAGTGCGTGCACACGCGACTATTGTATCAACCGCCGGACGAGCGGGCGGCGTTCGCGCTCGCGGACGCGCTGGGACGGGCCGGGGCCGACGTCGTACTCGGCGCGTGGTCGGCGGACGCGGACGGTGCGCCCGATCAGGAGGCCGTCGTCGTCCTGCTGTGGTCGGCGGCGTGGGACCGGACGTTGAGGGAACCCGTGCTGTCCAGCGCATTCGTGCCCGTCCGGCTCGACGACACACCGCTGCCGTCCGTCCTGGCCGGGCTGCGCCACGTACGGCTCGCTCAGGGCTGGGGTCGTGTGTCGGACGAGGCGGCGGCGATGGTCGTGCGCCTCGGCTTCCCGGCCCTCGTGCCGCCGCTCCCCGTTCGGGGCAACCCCACCGAAAGCACCTTGGTGATCAGCGACTTCGGTCCTCTGGGGCTCTTCGCGACCTGCCCACGGTGCGGCGGGAGCAGCGAACGGCTGCGCCCGTACGTCACGGTCGACCATCAGTACGACCGGGCCCTGCGCCTGGTCATCTGTGGTGCGTGCGATTGGCAGGACGGCTGCGAGCTGTGACTCCGGTGAACCGTTTCCGCTACCTCAAGTGACCGCGCTGTCCGACCCGTTGACGAGGCCCTCCCGCTCCGAGGTGGCGGTCAGGGCCAGCCACTCCGCTATGGTCCGGGCGATCGGCTGGCCGGTGTCCGCCTCGACGAAGCCGAACTGGCCCGACTGGTTGCACTCCAGGAACCACCAGGTCCCGTCCCGGTCCTCGGCGAAGTCGAAGGCGCCGTAGGCCAGTTCGGCGTCGCGCAGGTACGTCAGGACGGCGTCCGCGATGCGGGGCGGGACGTCGGTGGGGCGCCAGGGCTGCGCCGGGGTGGCGAAGCGGACGTCGACCTCGGCGGGGTCGGGGTCCGGGGCGGTCTCCATGCGCGCGGCGAGCAGCCGGTCGCCCACCACGGTGAGGCGGATGTCGGCACGCTTGGCGATCCGGCGTTGCAGCAGGGTGGGGCCGAACGCGACGGCCGAGAAGTCGGTGTCCGGCGCGACGCGGCTCGTCGGCACGGCCCTGGGCGGATCCTGCGGGTGGGCACCGGAGACCGGCTTGACCACCAGGTCCGGGAAGCGCTGCGAGAACTCGCGGGCGGCCTGCGGGAACGTGGTGATGAGGGTGGCCGGCACGGGCAGTCCGCTGCGTTGGGCGAGACGCAGCTGCCAGGGCTTGTGCCGGGCGCGGCGGGACGCGTCGGGGTGGTTCATCCAGCGGGCGCCGGAGCCGCGGAGCATGCCGTAGAGCGCCTGCGAGGCCTCCTCGGTCAGCCACTCGGAGGGCTGGGGGGCGCGGGTCGCCGGGGTGCCCGGTCTGCGCACCCAGATGGACCGCAGTCCGCTCACACTCACCAGCCGCCCCCCGGCGGACAGATGGCCGCGGAAGGCACCGTGGACGTACTCGCCGGAGAGCGCGACTCCGCCGGTGAGGTCGGCGGGATCGATCCGGACCACGGGGACGCCGGACGCGTGCAGGTGGACCACCACCATGTCCGCCGTGACGTCCTCTTCGCAGGTAAGGACCAACACGGTCATTTTCGTCGTTCCGTGTTCAGTCGTCGAAGTGGGTCTTCGATCCGGCGGTGGACGTCGTGGTCCCCAATTCCCTCAGCAGGGCGAGATCGTGGGCGGCCACCCGTCCGTCGGCGAGCACGTTCAACTGCAGTCCGGAGTCGTAGCTGTACGGAGCGGTAACCTCCAACTGTGCTGCCGGGCGAGCGTAGTTGAGCGCGAACGGTTGCATCGTCTCTCCCTCGTCGGTACTGCCTCGTGCAAGCGGTGGCCACCCTGCGAGGTCGCTTGGCCCGCTGACTTCCGTCTGCTTCCAGAGACTTATACGAATCGAACGAGTGAATGGTTTCCTTACTCTGCGTAGTCACAGTAAGGAAGGTAAGACGCTCGCCGGGCTCAGCCGGGGTCGCCCGGCCGGCCCTCCTCCTGCTCGCCGAGGGAGTTGCGCATCGTGCGAAGAGCGAGGAGAAGTACGGCGATGTCGTCCAGATAGACGGGATCGGGCATCAGGTCGGTCGGCAGTACGAAGTAGAGGACCGCACCCCAGAAAACCCATTTGGGGCCGGTCGGAAGCCCTGCGCGCCGCATGGTGCGCCGCGTACGGACGAGCCGCACCAGCACTCCGACGGCCACGGCGAGCAGCACCGCCGCGAGCACCGCGGCGATGACGATCACGGTTGTGGTCGAGTCCACTGGCGCCCCTTTTCCCGGTCCGGCCACACGGCATGTGCCCTATCCGGATGCCCGGTTACGGCCCCGGTATGGCCGACGAGGGGAACATCACACCCGAACGCCCGGAAGAGTATTGACAGTCGCCGACCGCCCGCCGGGCACTGGTACGTTTTCACCGTGAGCGCGACCATCGGGAAGGGAACCCACGTACGGATCGGGCTCGACGCCCCACCACGCGTGGCGAGCCTCGGCGTCGGGGTGCACGGCACGGTGAGCCCGCGTGACGTGTTCCGGCTGCCGGACCTCTGGCAGTTGCACCTGTACCGCTACGAGGCGGAGTTGACCGTCGACGGGGTGGCGCACGAGATCAGACCCGGCCATGTGAGCCTGGTGCCGCCCGGCGCGCTGGTGCGGTTCCACTACCGGGGCCGATCCGAGCATCTCTTCGCCCACCTGGAACTCCCGTCGGCCGGTGAGCGGTTGACCGTTCCCGTGATGCAGGACGCCGGTACGCAGACGCCGGTGCTGACCGACCTCATGCAGCGGGCCGTCGCGGCGGCACCGCGCAACCCGGCCCGTGCCGCCGCGGAGTTGTGGACGGTGCTGTGGCGCGTGGCGGACCTGGCGACCCCGGCCGCCGACGGGACCACCGGCCCCCACCCCGCTCTCGCCCTGGCCGTCGCGCACATCGAGTCGCACCTGACGGCACCTCTGACGGTGCCCGAAGTCGCGCACGCGGCAGGCGTCTCGCACAACCACCTCATCCGCCTGTTCCGCAGCGAGACCGGCACCACGGTCGTCGCCTACATCCGGCACCGGCGCATGGAACGCGCACGGCATCTGCTGCGGGAGTCGACCCTGTCTATCCCCGCGGTCGCGGCCGCCGTCGGCATCGGCGATCTACAGGCCTTCAACAAGACATGCCGACGCGAACTGGGCGCCTCGCCCAGGGCGGTTCGCGCCGGCACCGCGTGAAGCGGACCCGCACCCCCACGGGCCGGTCCCGCACCGCGGACGTCAATCCCGGCCCGCGCCCCGGTACAGGTCCAACTCCCCGTCCAGCTCGACCGCCAGGACTGTCGCCCGCTCGTCCACGTCTGCCGCGCCCGGGGCGTCGATCCAGGTCACGCCCGGCACGTCACCGAGCCCGCCGATGACGTCGTGCCCGAGTTCGGCGCCGGTGCCGAGAACCGTGACCCGCCTGACTGGCGTACGCAGGCCGCGCACCGACACCGACTCGCGCGGCGGATCGAAGCACACCAGGTACAGCGTGCGGCGGTCGGCGGAGAGGGTGCTGGGGCCGTAGTGGTGCCCGGCGGGCAGTCCGGCGATCGTGCCGTACACCGCTTCGGAGTGCCGGGCGATCCACGCGCCGAGCCCCTCAAGTCGCTCCGTCTGCGCGGGCGTTATCGTCCCGTCTTCCCTCGGGCCCACGTCGAGCAGCAGATTGCCGCCCATCCCGATCGTCTCCGTGAAGTAACGCACCAGCTGCCGCACCGACTTGTGGTGCTGGTCCCCGTGCTGGAAACCCCACGAGTCGTTCACCGTCAGGCACAATTCCCAAGGCCCGTCCGGCGCTTGCAACGGCACCCCCTGCTCGGGTGTCGCGTAGTCGCCGTGGCTGAGCATGCGGGCGTTGAGGACGGTGTCCGGGTTCCCGGCGAGAATCAGCTCGGCCAACTCCCGCATGCCCCACTGCTCTTCGCTGCGCTCCCACTCGCCGTCGAACCACAGCAGGTCGGGCCGGAACCGGTCGACCAACTCGCCGACCTGTCCGTCGCGGTAGGCGAGATAGCGGGCCCAGGCGGCCGGGTCCTCGTGGCCGGGGCGTGCGGAGGCGTACGGGTTGGCGCGTATCTCCTCGTCGGGCGGGTGCGGGTGCACCGTGCTGGCGTAGTCGGGGTGGTTCCAGTCGGAGTGCGAGTAGTAGAGCCCGACCTTGAGACCCTCCTTGCGCAGCGCGTCGGCGTAGGGCCCGATCAGGTCGCGGCCGGCCGGGGTGCGGCGGACCACGTCCAGGTCGCCGTGGGCCGAGTCCCACAGGGCAACCCCGTCGTGGTGCCGGGCGGTCAGCACCGCGTATCTGGCACCCGCCCGCGCGAACAGCCGGGCCCAGGCGCGCGGGTCGTAGTGCGCGGCGGTGAATCCGTCCAGCTGCCGCATGTACCGGTCGTGCGGGACCTGACCCGTGTAGAACGACCAGGACTCCGGGACACCGTCGACGGCGTAGATCCCGTAGTGGAGGAAGATGCCCAACTTGGCATCGCGGAACCAGGGTTGCATCGGCATGCCGCCAAGCTAGGTCGGCGGGTGCGGAGGGCGCGTGGGCGGTGATCACCACTGGTGGTCCATTTTCACCACCGGGACTGCGCTGCGTAGGCCTTCGGCATGGCCGAGGGCGGAAGCCGGGTCCGGGGACAAGGAATCCTGGTCGCCGACCGCGCGTGCCGACGGGGGAGCGCGCAACGCCTCGGCCTTGTCACGGAGTTGCGCATGCTTCCCTCGGATCCGCTGCCTCGGCGGCGACCGCCTACCGCTCCTCGGCCGACCGGCCACCGTCACGCGGCGGATCATCACGTTCGCCGGGGGCCGGTGCCGCGGGACGCAGCGCCTTCGTCGCGTTCCTGAACCGGCCGAACGTCCGCTGGAACGGCGACCCGGTCGACTCGGGCGGCTCCCCGGGCACGGCGGCACCTCCGGACTCGCGCAGCGCCGCCAGCGCCTCGTTGGCCCGGTCCGCGGACTCCCGGTACAGGTCCCGGGACTTGGTCATCGCCTCCAGCGCCTCGGCGTACATGGCCACGAGCCTGCGCTCCCGGGCCAGTTCCTCCTCCAGCGTCATCAGGCGCCATTGCTCGCGCAGCGCGGTGACGGCCGCTTCGGCGCCCTCCGGCATCGGGCGCGGCGAGGCGGCGTAGCGGCACAGCACGTCCACGAGTTCGGTGGGCTCGGAGCCGTCGAGGAAGACGCTGCGCACGGAGAAGTCGCGTACGTCGTAGCCGGGCGCCGCGGGGTTGGTGGGCAGCACCACGGCACCGCCGCGCGGCACCTGGAAGTCGAACTCGCGCAGCAACGCCCAGTTCACGGACCGCAGTTGGTCCGGCGTGGCCCGATGCTCCACCACGCGGTGCCGGAGACTCGCGGGCAGCAGCCGGGCCAGGGGCAGCCGACCGTGCGCGTCCGGGGTCATCGCCTCGTGCACGACGACGTGCACGCTCCAGCCGTCCTGCGCGCAGCTCCTGAACAGCCGCCGCAGCTCCTTCTCGTCGGAAGGCAGCGGATTGACCTCCCGGAAGCGCAGACCCGGGACCGGCGCACGGTCCCAGCCGGTGTCCGCGTCCTCGGGCCAGAACATGGTCGCGGGGGAGGGCCACCGAGGATCCCAGACCCGCTCGGCCTCCGCGACCAGGACCCACTCCCGCCCCTCGGCCGAAACGGAGCCGGCAGCGCCCGAACCCGGCTCCGGAGCAGGCGGGAACGTCAGCCGCGCCCGCACGGTGACCGTGCCCTCGACCCGCCACCGCGCCTCGAAGACCGGCTCGCGGGAGGCATGGACCTGATCCTGACCGGAGTCCTCGTCCGGTTCCAGGTGGTCGTCGATGACCTCGCGGTCCTTGAGTCGCTGCAACTGTCGCCGTACGACATCCGCGGCGTCCTCGGACCCGACGTGGCGGCCGCGAGCCAGCCACACCGTGTGAGGGATCGTGGGCGGAGCTGTGGAGGAGTTCGACATAAGCCAATCTGCGGGCGGGAGCGATGCTGGCCCACCAGTATCACCGTGGGAGATCTTGGCGGGTCGAGCGGGGGGTGGAGCGGGGGTCGGAGAGTCTCGTATGCCCGAATTTCCCGCGATACCGCGTGAGCATACGCGCGGGGTGTGATCGGTCCACTCCGGGTGGCCGGGTTTCACGCGTGCCTTTGACATGCCCCGGTCCGCAGAATGGTGGGGCGGACGGGACCCGCCCACCATCCGCTCGGGGTGGGTCCCGTCCGTGTGCCACCGGCCCTCACCGCCGCCGGCGCCCGTCCACGGCGCCCGGCCGGGACTGGAGGCCCGCCTCGGGCGCGGGCGCACTGAATCCGGCCGGAACCGAACGCGCGCTCGTGGTGGCGGGAGCCTCCAGGGGGACGACCGTCTCCTCGCGCGGCGGGCGGGTGCGCGGCAGGGGCCGGCCGACGACACGGGTGTGCGTCATCCGCGCGGCGCAGGCCGCACAGACCTCGACCAGGGTCCACACCTGGCCGACCGCGGGATCGTGCCGCAGCACGAGGAGCACCGAGCCCGAGCAGTCGACCCGGGTCCCCTCGTGCGCCGCGCACCGCTGCCGACGGCAGCCGCAGGCCGCGTCGGGGCGTACGGTCGCCGCTCTGACATGGGCCGCCGCATGGGCTTCGGCGAAGCGGCGCAGGGCCGCGATGTCACGCGACCGGGCGGGCATGCCGCACCCGGAGGAGCAGCTGACCGACGCGGTACGGTCGCGGTGACCTGTGATGCGAATAGTCCAGGTACGCCCGGGCCTGCGGGCTGATGGGGCGTCAGGGTACGCGAGAGCCAAGGCCACAGTTCCTTTGGGTGGAGGTGTTCACGCGGAGGAGGTGCTGAGTTAAGAACTACCCGTCGTGGGGCAGTTCACAGCATTTACGGCCCTCAAGTATTCGTTCGACACCGCGATACGGTCGGCGCATGGCTGACGCGCGGCTGACCACGCCCTCGTTCCTCGTCCTCGGCATCATCGACAGACTGGGCGAGGCGAGCCCGTACGACGTGAAGGTGGAGGCCGCCCGCACGGTCGCGCCGTTCTGGTCGGTGCCGCACGCCCAGGTGTACGCGCAGTGCGACCGGCTGCTGGAGGCCGGGCTGTTGTCGCAGGTACGGCAGGAAAGCGGCCGTAACCGCCGGGTGTTGACGCTCACCGACCAGGGCCGGGCCGTCCTCGGGCGCTGGCTCGACGACCCGGAGTTCGTGCCGGTCGAGGCCAGGGAGCGCGGCATCCTCAAACTGTGGTTCGGCGGCCGGCCCGACGTCCTCGCCCCGGTCCAGCTCGGCGAGCACGAGAAGACCCTGCACGGCTACGAGGAACTCGCCGACAGCGCGGGCGAGTTACTGACCCCGGGCCAGCGGGAGGCGCTGGAGTTCGGCATCCGGTACGAGCGGATGATGGTCGATTTCTGGGGATGGGTCCAGCACCGGGACGAACGCACGCAGGACCGTTGACCCCGGCGGCGACGGCCTCTACGGTCTCGATAGTCCAAACGGGACCATCACTGGCCGGGTCGAGGCCACGAGCCGGCAGGGGGCCGCAGTGCGCCGTCCGACGAACAGCACCTGGCGCCGCGGCGCGATGATCGCGGTGACGGTCGTGTGCGTGGCGTACGCGCCGATCGCGATGACCGAACTGTGGCCGTACGCCCGCCCCGGCGCCCCCGCCCTCGGCGAATGGGTCATGGGCCGCGTCGTCAATCCGCGCTACGTCACCGACGCCCTCGCCGACCGGGTCGCCCCCTACCGGCACAGCCTCGTACCGATGATCGTGCACTCGGTGCTCGGCGGCGCGCTCATGCTGCTCGGCCCCGCCCAGCTCCTCACCGCCTCGCGCCGCCGCACCCGCCTGCACCGCGCACTCGGCGTGGTCTTCGCCGTCACCGTGTACGTCTCGATGGCGGGCGCCGGGATCTACCTGGCGCGCACGGCCCCCGAGGACGCGTTCAGCGGCCCGGCGTTCTGGATCGTGCTCGCCACCCTCCTGGTCGGCACCGTCCTCAGCGTGACCCTCGGCATCCTCGCCGCGGTCCGTGGACTCCTCGACCTGCACCAGCGGTGGATGCTGCTCTGCTACGGATTCCTCCTCACCGCACCCCTGCTGCGCCTGGAATGGGGCTTCCTGCCCCGGCTCCTGCCCGGCCTCACCATGGAGCAGATCAACCAGGTGGCGATCATGCACCTCGGCTCGGTGGTCGTCTTCGGCGCGCTGATCGCCGCGCGTGTCCGTGACCGGCGTACGGCGGTCGACGGGGTGTCGGGGTCCTGGGTGCCACTGCCCGTGCTCGCCGCGGCGCACCTCGCCGGAGCGGTCGCCCTGGTGTGGATCGCCCGCTCCTACCTCGACCTCGGCGCGACCGGACGGCGACTGCTGTGGGCCTATCTCCTTCCCTACGCGGTCGGTTACGCCGTGATGGCCCTCTGCGCCCGCCGCGCCGGCAGACAGGGACGCCTCTGGGCCAGGGAGGAGTGGCGGCTGCATCTGACGGCCCTGTGCCTGGCCCCGGTGCTGTCGACCGGCGCCGCCCCGGTGTTCCAACACGGCCTCGGACTCGACCGGTTGACGGCGCTGTCCGCCGGCGTCGCCATCGGCTGCGGAATGCTCGCGTTCGCCGCGACCGCTGTCGTGAGCCTGCGCGTCATCCACGGCCTTGAACTGCTGAAGCGCACCGCCACCACCGTGCCCACTGCGCCCCGCTTGTCCGCACCGGCCGCGTAGCCCACCAGGGGCTCCGCCGGTACGCAAGGCGCCCGGTTGTTGGCGTCCGGGCAGGGGAGCACACTGATCCCATGGAGCCCTCGCGCGGGGACGACGACGAGCGCGCGCTGGTGGAGCGTGCGTTTCGCCAGGCGTCGTTCTCGATGTCGATGTTCGACGCCGCGCAGCGGTATCTGCGGCTCAACGAGGCTGCCTGCGAGGTGATGGGGCTCGGCGAGGAGGCCCTGCGCGGCCACCCCTTCCCGTACGGGCTGCCGGAGGACGTCGACCAGCTGGGCACGCTGCAGGCGTTGCGCGACGTGGCGGCGACGGGCAAGCCCGCGCACTACGAGAGCTACACCCGCGCTCCGTCCGGAATCCGCGAGCACGCCTGGAACCTGGAACTGTGGCCGGTCCGGGACGCGCACGGGGAGGTGTGCGCGGTCGGGATGGCCGGGTTCGACAGCAGCGAGCAGCACTGGGCGCGGCAGCGCCTGGCGGTGCTCGACGAGGCCGCGGTCTCGGTCGGCACGAGCCTCGACCTCGGCCGCACCGCGCAGGAACTCGCCGAGCTGGTCGTCCCGCGGTTCGCCGACTTCGCGAGCGTGGACCTGCTGGAAGCGGTGATGCACGGCGAGGAACCCGCCGGCGACAGCCCGGACGCGACCGTGCTGCTCCGCCGGGTCGCGCATCTGTCCACCGAGCAGGGAACCCCCGAGGCCGTCATCGGCCTGGGCACCACCGACGCGTACCCGCCGTACTCCCCACCTGCACGCGCCCTGCACACGGGCAGGCCGGTGCTCAGCGGGAGCGGGGACCCGGACTTCGACCGCTGGATCGCGAGCGTGCCGGCGCGGGCCGAGAAGATGCGTGGCTTCGTCGTCACCTCACTGATGGCCGTACCGCTCATCGCCCGTGGCACCACGCTCGGTGTCGCCGTGCTCCTGCGCACCCGGCCCGACACCTTCACCCAGGACGACTTCGCCCTGGCAAAGGAACTGGCCGGCCGAGCCGCCCTCTGCGTGGACAACGCCCGCCGGTACACCCGTGAACGCACCACCGCGCTCACCCTCCAGGAGAGCCTCCTGCCGCGCGGAACGTCCCCGCAGTCCGCGGTGGACGTCGCCTGCCGCTACCTGCCCACCGACTCGCGGGCCGGCGTCGGCGGGGACTGGTTCGACGTCATCCCGCTCTCCGGCGCGCGGGTGGGCCTGGTGGTCGGCGACGTCGTCGGCCACGGCATCCAGGCCTCCGCGACCATGGGACGCCTGCGCACCGCGGTGCAGACCCTCGCAGACGTCGACCTTCCACCCGACGAACTCCTCGCGCACCTCGACGACCTGGTCCTGCGCCTCGGCGACGACGGCAACGGCGGCCGGGGTGGCGCCGGTGAGACCGGGTCGACCTGCCTGTACGCCGTCTACGACCCCGTCTCGCACACACTGACCGCCGCGAGTGCCGGCCACCCTCCTCCCGTCCTCGTCCTGCCGGACGGCACCACGAAGTTGGTCGACATCAGCGTCGGCCCGGTCCTGGGAGTGGGCGGCCTGCCCTTCGAGACCACCGAGATCGAACTGCCGCAGGACACGCTGGTCGCCCTGTACACGGACGGTTTGGTGGAGACCGCCGACCATGACCCCGACGTCGGCATCGCCCGGCTGCGACAGGCGCTCGCGAGCTCGCGGTCCACACTGGAGGACCGCTGCGACCAGGTGCTGTCCGCCCTGCTGCCGAAGCACCCGGGCGACGACGTCGCCCTGGTACTGGCGCGCACGAAGGCCCTCGACGCCGACCACGTCCAAGTCTGGGACCTGGCAGCCGACTTCGAGGTCGTCTCCGAGGCCCGAAGACTCGCCGCCGCCCAACTGGACGCCTGGGGACTGACCGAGGAGGGCTTCGTCACCGAACTGGTCGTCAGCGAACTCGTCACGAACGCGATCCGCTACGGCGCCGAGCCGATCCAACTCCGCCTGATCCACGACCGTACGCTCATCTGCGAGGTCTCCGACGGCAACTCCACCTCGCCTCATCTGCGCAGGGCGCGGATCTACGACGAAGGGGGCCGGGGTCTGCTCCTGGTCGCCCAGCTCACCACCAGCTGGGGCACCCGGCACACCGCGACCGGCAAGACCATCTGGGCCGAACAGGCGCTGACACCGACCACTGCCTGACCGGTCCGGCCGGACGGTGATCCGTCGTCCGTCAGGACTCGGAAGGCAGGCAGCCGCAGGATTCGCGGTGCATGAACGCCGGGTTGATGGTGACCTTGCGCGGCGGCAGCGTGGGGGAGGTGATCCGGGACAGGGCCATGGAGACGGCCTGTTCGCCGATGGACAGGGCGGGCTGGGCCATGGCGGTCAGCCGCGGGTGGAAGAGGTCGGCCCACTCGAAGTCGTCGAACGACACGAGGGCCACGTCACCGGGGACCGTCAGACCGGCGTCGCGCAGGGCGCGCATGGCACCGATCGTCATGCGGTTGTTTCCCACGACCAGCGCCGTGGGCGGCTCCGGGAGCGAGAGGAGCCGTCCGATGGCCGCCTCCGCACCCTCTTCGCTGGAGTCGCCGTCCGCCTCGTAGGACGGGTCGGCCTCGATGCCGTTGCGGCGCAGTCCGAGCCGGTAGCCGTCGCGGCGCTCAAGGGTGGTGGTGAGGCCGTCACGTCCGACGATCATGGCGATGCGCGTGTGTCCGACGGAGGCCAGATGGTCCACGAGGATCGCGGTGGGTTCGGTGTTGTCGACGGCGACCTGGTCGACGGCGGCGGGAACGAACCGGTCGATGGCGATGACGGGGACATCGACCTTGTCGGCGTACCGGATGGCCTGGGCCCCGTCACCGGAGGCGGCCAGGATGATCGCGCTGACCCGGCGGCGCAGGAGTTCGCTGACCGCCTTGATCTCCGTGTCGGCCTCGTCGTGGGTGTCCGCCATCAGCACCGAGTACCCGGCCGCCGAGGCGTGCCGGTCGATCCCGTGGACGACGTTGCTGAAATAAGGGTTGGACAGGGCGGACATGGCCAGACCGATGGTCCCGTACCCCGTGCTGTCCAGGGCCCGGGCCACCGGGTCGGGAACATAGCCGGTCTCGGCGACGGCATCCAGCACGCTGCGTACCGTCGCCGACGCGACCGGGCGGGTCTTGTTGAGCACATGCGACACCGTCGACACGGATACGCCCGCCCGACGGGCCACGTCGGACATGGTGGGTGTCTGTCGGGGTGCTCTGCCTGCCATGTCCGGATCTTATCCAAGCTCACTGAGCACGAGATCCGCCCGTGAGACCGTGCTGCGGATGAGGACACTGGTGTCCTCGTCGACTCCGAGGGCCTTCGCGCGTGCGGCCTCCGGGGTGAAGCCGTAGCTGATGTAACGGCGGATGAGCCGCTCGCGGCGGGGCTCCGGGAGGGCGTCCAGGAACCAGCTCTCGTCCAGCAACTCCCTGGCCTGCCGCCAGGGATCCCGCGTGGCCAGGAGGAAGTTGCCGTCCACGACGACCAGCCGGTGGTGTGGCGCGATTTCGATCGCCCCCGACACGGCGTCTTCGAGGTCGCGGTCGAACTCCGGCCACCACACGGTGTGTTCGGTCTCGGCGCGGGTACGGCGCAGGAGGGCGAGGAAGCCGTCGGCGTCGAAGGTGTCGATCGTGCCCTTGCCGGCCACCTGCCCCCGGGCTTCGACGACCTTGTGGGCGAGGTGGAACCCGTCCATGGACACGGCGACCGCCCGCCCCGGCTGCTCCTTCTCCAGCCGGGCCAAGAGCTGTTCGGCGAACGTGGACTTGCCGGCGCCGGGCTCCCCGACGATGCCGAGGAGCGCCCGGCCGTCCCGGGCCAGACGCAGCGCCCGCTCCGTGAGGGCGTCGAGGGAGGGGTTCCCGTAGAGCGGGGTGCTGCCCGGGCCGGTGTCCCCGTCGGTGCGGTCGCTGCCGGTGATCGTCATTCGGGGGACTCCGACGGGTGGTGGGAGGCGGGCCTCTCCTCGGGCATGTGCTGCGTCGTGCTTTCCAGGAGTGTGCCGTCGGCTCCCATCTGGAGGGCACCGGTCATCAGGCCCACCACCTCGGTCATCGTGCACGTCCTGGGCGTGACGACCGCGACGCGCCTGCCCAGTCGGTGCACATGGATGCGGTCGGCGATCTCGAAGACCTGTGGCATGTCGTGGCTGATGAGGACGACGGGGACGCCCCGGTCGCGGATCCGGGCGATGAGGTCCAGGACCTGACGGGACTCCCGCACGCCGAGGGCCGCGGTCGGCTCGTCCATGATGATCAGCCGGGTGCCGAACATGGCCGCCCGGGCCACCGCCACCGCCTGCCGCTGGCCGCCGGAGAGGGTGCCGACCAGCTGGGTGATGTCCTGGATGGTGGCGATGCCGAGCCGGTCGAGCTGCTCGGCCGCCTGAGCACGCATCCTCTTGTGGTCGAGCATCCGCAGTCCCGAGCCGAGGAAACCCTCACGGCGCAGCGGCCGGCCGAGGAAGAGATTCGTGGCGATGTCCATCTGCGGGGCGACGGCGAGGGTCTGGTACACGGTCTCGATGCCGGCCGCGCGGGCGTCGCGCGGCCCGTGGAAGTGGACCGGCCGACCGTCCAGTTCGACGGTTCCCGCATCCGGGACGAGGGCTCCGGTGAGGGCCTTGATCAGGCTCGACTTGCCCGCACCGTTGTCCCCGACGACGGCGAGGACCTCACCGGCGCGGATCTCGAAGTCGGACTCGTTGATGGCCACGACATTGCCGTAGCGCTTGACCAGTCCGCTCGCGCGCATCACCACGTCGGCGGTGGGCGACGCGGGCGCCTGGGCGGACGCGGCGTCCGATCGGGGCTGGTTCATGCTGCCCTCCTGCGGACCACACGGTCGACGGCGACGGCGACGATGACGAGGATGCCGGTGGCGACCTGCTGGTACAGGCTGTCGATGCCGGCCTGGGTCAGCCCGTTGGTGAGGACGGTGACGACCAGGGCGCCCAGCACGGTGCCGGGGATGCCGCCGCGCCCGCCGAAGAGACTGGTGCCGCCGATCACCACGGCGGTGATGCTGTCCAGGTTGCCGGTCTGGAAGGCGTTCGGGTCGGCGTTGGGGATGCGGCCCAGCGCCTGCCAGGCGGCGATTGCGTAGACGAACCCGGCCAGGACGTACACGCTCAGCAGGGTGCGCCGGGTGTTGATGCCGGTCAGCCGGGCGGCTTCCTCGTCGTCGCCGACGGCGTACACGTTGCGGCCCCAGGACGTCTGGGTGAGCAGGAACCACAGGCCGACGATGAGGACGATCGCGACGCCCATGCCGTTGGTGACCTCGATCTGGCCGAACAGGTAGGAGCGCTTGCCCAGGAAGGTCAGCACACCGGAAGTGACGGCGAAGCTCTCGCCGTTGGCGAACAGCTGGCCGGTCGCGGTCAGCACGCTGAGCACACCGAGGGTGACGATGAAGGGAGGCAGCCGCAGCCGGGTCACCAAGGTGCCGGACACGGCGCCTATGGCCGTGCACAACAGGACACCGACAAGGAGGGCGAGGCCCCCGGGCATGGAGTGCTGGCCGAGCTTGGCGATGACGAGGGTGCCCAGGACCATGATGGCCGCGTTGGCCAGGTCGATGCCGGCGGTCAGGATGATGAGGGTCTGGCCGAGGGCGAGCGTGCCGACGACCAGGAACTGCTCCACGATCAGCGACCCGTTGTCGAGGTTGAAGAACGTGTCGGTGGTCAGCGCGAACACGACGACGGCGATGACCAGGGCGGCCAGCGGGCCCGCCGCCGCGTTGCCGATCAGCCGCGCGAGAAGGGTCTTGCCCGGGGGCCGGGCGGCGGGGGCCTCGGGCGGCGCGGGGGAGGTGTGCGTGGTGGTCACGGATCAGCCCCAGCAGTTCTTCAGACCCCAGGCCGTGTCCTTGGAGTCCAGTCCGGAGACGGGCTTGTCGGTGATCAGCTGGGACCCGGTGTCGACGAACCCCGAGGGCTTCTTGTTCGTCTTGGCGAAGTTCACGACGGCGTCGACGCCGTCCTGCGCCATCTTCTTCGGGAACTGCATGACCGTGGCGGCGAACTTGCCGCTCTTGACGTTGCCCACACCCGTGCACGAGCCGTCGATCGAACCGATGACGACACCGGTCTTGCCGCTCAGTGCCTGAGCCGCGCCGGCGGCGGCGGGCTCGTTGATCGTGTAGACGGCGTTGATCCCGTGATCGCGCTGGTACAGGTTCTCCATCGCGGTCTGCGCCTTGGTCTGGTCGCCGTTGGTGACGGCGGTTCCCTTGATCTCCGAGGAGCTGCCGGTGATGCCGAAGCCCTCCAGGAAGCCCTTGTGCCGCAGGTCGTCCACCGTGGAGCCGGGCGTGCCGTCGAGCAGGACGACGGCGGGCTTCTTGCTGCCCAGGGCGGCCTTGACGTACTTGCCCTGCTTGACGCCCGCGGCCTCGTTGTCCGTGGCGTACGTGGCGTCCACTGCACTGGCCGGATCGGTCGCGGTGTCCAGCGCGATGACGAGGATGCCCTTGTCGCGGGCGGCCTTGATGGCGCCGAGTACGCCGGTGGAGTTGCTCGGGGTGATGAGGATGCCCTTGACGCCCTGGGTGACCAGGTTGTTGATCGCGTCGACCTGCCCCTGGTTGTCACCGTCGAACTTGCCTGCGAGGGCGATGAGCTTGGCCCCCTTCGCGTCCGCCTCGGCCTGCGCGGACTCGCGCAGCTTGACGAAGTAGGGGTTGGAGTTGGTCTTGGTCACCAGCCCGATGGAGACCTTGCCACCGGAGGAGGCGCTGGTGTCGGACCCGCCGCTCTTGGTCGACGTGCACCCGGCGACCAGCAGGGCCGCTCCTGCCACGGCGATGACCGGCACTCTTGCGGGGAGACGCAGATGTCCCATGATCTGCTCCTTTCGGCCGTACAAGTCTCCGTCGACCTGCGGGCTGCCGCACAAGCTAGCCGGTCGAAACGCGTCTGCATAGGCATTGCGCAAAGCTTTGCGGTGCTTGTCGTGTGCCCTTTCGGTGAAGGAGGCGGTCGATTTCAGGCGGTCAGTGGGGGTAGGCGCGCGGTGGCCGCTGCCGGGGCAGTTCGTCGCGGAACTCCTCGATGAGCGAGCTGACCTGCCGGATGAGCGCGGTCCGCTCCAGCCGGTCGAGGTAGAGGTTGCGGCGCGCGAGTCCCGGCGCGTCCACGCAGAAGTACAGAGACATCAGCGGGTTGATGAACAGCTCGCCGCCGCGTGTGCGTTCGGTGAAACGGACGTCTCCGAAGTCCCCGCGCACGGCCGCCGCCACGGAACCGTTGACGATGCTCGGGTGCCCCGGCGTGCACTCCTGGGCGTGGGCCACCGCATCGAGGTACAGCTGCCCCTCGCGGCTCTCGCGCGGCAGGGAGAACGCGCCGAGGTAGGCACCCTCGCGTTCGAGCGCGGCCAGATTCTCCAGGACCAGCGAGTGGTTGACCCCGTGATAGGCGTTGATGCCGAAGCCGAGGCACGCCACCGACCGCATCGGCACCTCGTCGAGCCCGTTCACCGCCGCGAGGCTGACCATGTCCTCCTCCGGCGTACCCAGCCCGTGCTCGTCACCCCGCATCAGGATGTCGGTGCCGCCGTCGACCAGCACGACGGCATCGACACCGCCGAGATGCCCGATCAGCGTGCGGTACGCGTCCCGCAGCGGCTGTACACCGGTCAGGGGGAACGCGTACACCGTGGACGGCATGCCCTGCCGGTCGAGCCAGCGGGCGAGGGACCGCTCGGGGAAGTAGTCGCCCCGAGCCTCCGTGCCGGGGCGTACGGCGGCGACGTCTCGGTCCACCCATACGTCCTGGTCGAGGCCGTACAGGTCGGCGAAGGACAGGTTGGCGAGATGCACCTCCTTGCCGGCCGAGCGCAGGGCGAGGGCCAGCGGCAACCCTGCGTAGATGTCGAAGCCGCCGCCCGCACAGGCGACGAGAATCCGGCGCGCGTCGCGCAGGCGGCTGAAGAACGGGGGTTCGAGGAGAGAGAACACCGAGGGACGCCAGCAGTCCCGTTACGCCATGATGGGCGGGTGGACTTCGAGTCGTACCGGGGCGAGTTGGTGGCGTACTGCTATCGGATGCTGGGCTCCTTCCACGAGGCCGAGGACCTGGTGCAGGAGACGATGCTGCGCGCGTGGAAGGCCCGCGACCGGTACGACCCCGCGCGCGCGTCCGTGCGGACCTGGCTGTACCGCATCGCCACCAACGTGTGCCTCACCGCGCTCGAAGGACGGGCGCGCCGCCCGCTGCCGTCCGGCCTCGGCGCACCGGGCGAGGACCCCGGGACACCGCTCGTCCCGGCGACCGACATCCCCTGGCTGCAGCCGTTTCCCGACACGCGCTACGACGTGGAGGTGCGGGCGGACATGCGGCTCGCCCTCGTCGTCGCCCTGCAGCGGCTGCCTGCTCGGCAGCGGGCGGTGCTCGTGCTCCGCGAGGTGCTGCAGTTCAGCGCCGCCGAGGTCGCCGACCAGCTCGACACCACCGTCGCGGCCGTCAACAGCACACTCCAGCGCGCCCGCGCCGCCCTCACGGACGTCGGCGACGGCGACGCGGTCGCGGAACCGGACGACCCCGAGGCACGCGAGGTGGTCGACCGCTACCTGAGAGCGTTCGAGGCGGCCGACGTCCCCGCCCTGGTACGGCTGCTGGCCGACGCCGTGGTCCTGGAGATGCCGCCGGTCCCGCTCTGGTTCCGGGGGACCGAGCACTACGGCGCGTTCATGCGCCGGGTCTTCGAACTCCGCGGCACGGACTGGTCGTTGAGGCGACTCGTCGCCAACGGGCAGCCCGCGCTCGCCGCGTACGCGCGGGACCCCGACGGCGCGGACCGCCGGCTGCACAGCCTTCAGGTGTTCACAGTCACCGGCGGGCGCATCACCCGCAACGTGGTCTTCACCGATCCGCGGGTTCTTGAGGCTTTCGACCTGCCGCAACGGATTTCCTCGGACTGACCGTATCCGCAGCGATGAGTTCGGCCGACGCCGCCGGTACGTACCGGTGAGCACCGACCGAAAGGACAACCGTCATGAGCGTCATCGTCATTCAGTTCACCACCCTGGACGGGATCGTGTCCGACCCCGACGGGTCCGCCGGCACCCCGAACGGGGGCTGGATGTTGCGCTACGGCCGCGAGGAGATCAGCGGCGACAAGTTCCGGCTGGGCAGCACCCTCGACGAGGGGGTCATGCTGCTCGGCCGCAACACCTGGGAGGCGTTCTCGCGGCTGTGGCCGGGCCGCGACGAGCCGTTCGCCGCACGGATGAACGCAGGGGCGAAACTGGTCGCGTCCCGCACCCTGACCGATGTGTCGGCCTGGGCGAATTCGAGCGTCCTCGACGGCGACCTCGTGGATGCCGTGAAACGCGAGGAGCGGGACGTGATCGTCATCGGCAGCCTGGGCGTCGTACACACGCTGATGGCGGAGGACCTGGTCGACGAGTACCGGCTGATCACCTTCCCCACGATCCTCGGCACCGGCGAACAGCTCTTCCCGGCGGGCGGTCCGCCCGTCCACCTGGAGTGCCAGGAGATCGAGAAGGCGGGACACACCGTGTTCGCGCGGTACGGGAGGGCGACGCGCTGACATGCGCGAGGGGCCCGGCGGTCGTGACCGCCGGGCCCCCGACTTCCACTGTGTGGGAGCGCGGATCAGGCGCCGCTCGCCCTGAGCATGTCCTCACGCTCGACGATCTTCACGCGCTCGCGGCCCTGCGGCTCGCCCAGCGCCTTCTCGGCGGCGTCCAGTCGGTACCAGCCGTCCCAGGTGGTGTACCGGACGTCGCGCTCGGTGAAGAACGCGTCCACGGCCTCCGGGTCGGGCGAAACAGGCGTGTGCAAACGGCCGTTGACGTGGTCGTCGAGCAGGTTGGCGACTGTCTCGTTGGCGTCGCCCTTGGTGTGTCCGATCAGGCCGACCGGGCCGCGCCGGATCCAGCCGGTGACGTACGTCGACTGCAGGTGCTCGCCGGTCTCCTGGATGACCCGGCCGCCCTCGTCCGGGACCGTGCCCGAGTCGATGTCCCAGGGGAGCTTGGGGAGCTTGTCGGAGAGGTAGCCGACCGCGCGGTAGATCGCGGTGACGTCCCAGTCCTTGAACTCGCCGGTGCCCTTGACGTTGCCGGTGCCGTCGAGAGCGGTGCGCTCGGTGCGGAGGCCGACGACCTTGCCGTCCTCGCCGAGGATCTCGGACGGGGACTCGAAGAAGTGCAGGAACAGCTTGTGCGGGCGGTCGCCGACATCGCGGATCGCCCAGTTCTCCAGGGTCTTGGCGACCATGTCGGCCTGCTTGTTGCTGCGCCGGGTGGTGATCGAACCCTCGTCGTAGTCGATGTCCTCGGGGTCGACGATGACCTCGATGTTGGGGGAGTGGTCCAGCTCCCGCAGCTCCATCGGGGAGAACTTCGCCTGCGCCGGGCCGCGGCGGCCGAAGACGTGGACTTCGAGGGCCTTGTTGGCCTTGAGGCCCTCGTGGACGTTCGGCGGGATCTCGGTCGGCAGCAGCTCGTCGCCGGTCTTGGCGAGGATGCGGGCCACGTCGAGAGCCACGTTGCCGACACCGAGAACGGCGACCTTCTCGGCCTCAAGCGGCCAGGTGCGCGGCACGTCCGGGTGGCCGTCGTACCAGGAGACGAAGTCGGCGGCGCCGTAGGAACCGTCCAGGTCGATGCCCGGTATGGACATGTCGCGGTCGGCCGTGGCGCCGGTGGAGAAGACCACCGCGTCGTAGAAGCTGCGCAGGTCGTCGAGGCTGATGTCGGTCGGGTAGTCGATGTTGCCGAAGAGGCGGATCTGCGGCTTGTCCAGGACCTGGTGCAGGGCGGTGATGATGCCCTTGATGCGCGGGTGGTCGGGGGCGACGCCGTACCGGATCAGGCCGAAGGGCGCGGGCATCCGCTCGAAGAGGTCGATGGACACGCCTGGTTCGGCGGCCACCTCGGACTTGAGCAGGGCGTCGGCGGCGTAGATCCCGGCGGGGCCGGCTCCGACGATGGCTACCCGCAGGGGGCGCGGCATGATCAGGTTCCCTTCGAGCGATGACAAGCGACTCGACGGGAAGCCTAAGCTAAGGCATGCCTAAGTCGGTATGCGGGTCCGGTCTATGACCTCATAAGGCCGACTTATGGGGTGGCGAAGGCGGGCGTGCGGTTCGGTTCGGAGTGCTGGGCACGGGGCGACCGGGGTGTGGCGCAGGGGCTCGGGCCGGGGCCCTCAGCCTGCCGGGCGAATGTGCACCACGTCCTGGGCGACCTCGGGCGGTGTGCTGAGCAGCTGGAACATGACCCGGGCGACGGTCGCGGAGGGGAGCGGCTTCATGGCGCCCACCCTGGCCAGATAGCCGTCCGCCTCCCACACCGGTGCGGCGCGCTGCCGGTCCTCGCCGGGGAAGTTCTCGTAGAACGCGCTGTCCGAGATCGAGCCGAGGATCACCAAGGCGACCCGGATGCCGTCGCCGCGCAGTTCCTTGTGCATCGCGGCGGTGAAGCCGTTCAGGCCGTGCTTGCTGGCCGCGTACATCGCCATCAGCGGCATGTGGTCCAGGGTGATCTCGGAGGAGATGTTCAGGATGTCGCCGCCTCCCGCCGCGCGCAGCAGGGGCACCGCCGAGCGGATCGTGTGGATCGGGCCCAGGAGGTTGGTGCCGATACAGGCGTGGATGTCGTCGTCGGCGGTCTCCTCGATGGCGCGGATGCGGGCGACACCGGCGCTGTTGACCAGGATGTCCACCCGCCCGAACCGCTCCTCGATCTGGGCGAACGCCGATCGGACGCTGTCGCCGCCGCTGACGTCGGTCGGGATCGTCAGCACTGCCCCCTCCATCTCCCGCGCGGCTGCCTCCAGCCGGTCGGCGCGCCGGGCGAGCAGGACCACCTGCGCCCCGTTCTCGGCGAGCAACGATCCGACGGCCCGCCCCACGCCGGTCGAACCTCCGCTGATCACGGCGACCTTGCCCTGCATCGTGCCTGCCATGACGGCCTCCCCGGCGAGACGTGGCGAACAAATGAGAGGCTACCTATCGAAATATGAGAACGCCATATCCGTGAAGAGAGATCGTCGATCTGTCGGACGTGGGGCGCCCGGAACCGGCAACAGGGTGCTTCCCTGCGGGAAACGGGGCCGTAATCGCAACGGAGTTTCCTGATGGGAAATCGAGATTCACATCAGGAAACACCTGGATGCCGGGAGCCTCCCATGGCGATGGACACCGCAGCCGCACCGCCCACGACCACCGACCCGGCACCAGCAGCCGACCCCGCACCCGATCTCGCCGCCCAAGTCCGCGCGGACGGCATCGAGTTCGTCCTGGCCGTCTTCGTCGACCTCGCGGGCAAGCCCTGCGCCAAACTCGTCCCAGTCGAGGCGGTCGAAGAACTCCAGTCGGACGGGGTCGGGTTCGCGGGCTACGCCGCCGGCGCGCTCGGCCAGCAGCCCAGCGACCCGGACGTCATCGCGCTCCCGGACCCCGCCTCGTACACCCCGCTGCCCTTCGTGCGCCCCGGCCTCGCCCTCGTGCACTGCGACCCGCACGTCGAGGGCAAACCCTGGCCGTACGCGCCCCGCATCATCCTGCGCGCCGTACTGGCCCGTGCCGCCGAACTCGGACTGTCGCTCGCGGTCGGCGCCGAGATCGAGTACTTCCTCGTCCACCGCGACGAACACGGCACGCTCACCGTCGCCGACAGCCGCGACACCGCCGCCCAACCCTGTTACGACGCCCGCGGGTTGACCCGCATGTACGACCACCTCACCGCCGTATCCAAGGCGATGAACTCCCTAGGCTGGGGCAACTACGCCAACGACCACGAGGACGGCAACGGCCAGTTCGAGCAGAACTTCGCCTACGCCGACGCCCTCACCACCGCCGACCGGGTCATCACCATGCGGTACTTGGTGTCGGTGCTGGCCGAACAGCGGGGCATGACAGCCACGTTCATGCCGAAGCCGTTCACCGACCGCACCGGCTCC
The DNA here is from genome assembly GCF_040655155.1 of Streptomyces sp. NPDC050508. Classification (NCBI taxonomy): domain Bacteria; kingdom Bacillati; phylum Actinomycetota; class Actinomycetes; order Kitasatosporales; family Streptomycetaceae; genus Streptomyces; species Streptomyces sp. NPDC050508. Next base: position 49,473 of record NZ_JBFAJJ010000008.1, on the reverse strand, counting down.
GGGATGCACATGCACCTGTCGCTGTGGCGGGGCAGCGAGCCCGCCTTCCCCGACGCCTCCGACGCTCGCGGCCTCGGCCTTTCCCCGCTCGCCTACTCCTTCGTCGGCGGCATCCTCGACCACGCCCGCGCCCTCCAGGCGGTCATCGCGCCCACCGTCAACTCGTACAAGCGCACCGGCGCGGTCTCCACCCGCTCGGGCGCCACCTGGTCGCCCCGCAAGGCCGGTTACGGCGGCAACGACCGGACCCACTTCATCCGCGTCCCCGACGGCAACCGCGTCGAACTGCGCGGCGGCGACGGTTCCGCCAACCCCTACCTCGCGGCAGCCGCGGCCCTGGCCGCAGGGCTCGACGGCATCGAGCGCGCCCTCGACCCCGGTGAACCGGGAGACGCGGCGGCCACCGCGTCCCGCCCCGAACTCCCGCCGACCCTGCTGCACGCCGTGGAGGCACTGGCCGCCGACCCGGTGATCGGCGGCGCCCTCGACGCGGCGGGCCCCGGCGTCAGCGAGTACTTCGGCGAGGTCAAGCGCCAGGAGTTCTTCGACTGGCACGGCACTGTCGGCGCCTGGGAGTTGGACCGCTACCTCACCGCTTTCTGACCCATCCGTTCCTCCGCATTCCTCCTCGTGGGAAGAGAGCCGCATGTGCGGAATCGTCGGGCTCCATCTGCGTGAGCCCTCCCTTGAACCCCGGCTCGGTGAACTGCTCACCGCCATGCTGGGCCAGGTCGTGGAACGCGGCCCCGACTCGGCGGGCGTAGCCGTGTACGGCGACCCGCGGCTGTCACCGCCGGGGCGCGCTGTCGTCTCGCTGCTGGGAGTGACCCTGGAGGAGGCGTCAACCGCCTTGCCGGACGCGGTGGTTGTAGCCGCCGACGCTACGACGGTCGTCCATGCGGAGTCGCCGGTCGCCGAGTTGCTCGCCGCCATCGCGACCGCGCTGCCGCGGGCCACCGTCATCGGCTCGGGGGAGGGGTTCGCCGTCCTCAAGGGCACCGGAAATCCCGTCGAGTTGGCCGAGTCGTTCGGGCTCGCCGGAGTGACCGGCCACCAGGGCGTCGGTCACACCCGGATGGCCACCGAGTCGGCCGTCACCTCCGAGGGTGCGCATCCCTTCTCCGTCGGGCCCGGTCAATGCCTGGTCCACAACGGGTCGTTCGCCAACCACGCCACCATCCGGCGCGAACTCCGCGCCCAGGGCGTCGAGTTCGACAGCGAGAACGACTCCGAGGTCGGTGCCCGCTTCGTCGCCCACCACCTCGCCCGGGGCGCCGACCTGGAGAAGGCGCTGCGGCTGCTGTGCGAGCGCTTCGACGGCTTCTACACGCTGCTGGTCTCCACCACCGACTCCTTCGCGGTGGTCCGTGACGCCATCGCCTGCAAGCCCGCTCTTGTTGCCGAGACCGATGCCTGGGTGGCGATGGCTTCCGAGTACCGCGCCCTGGACGTCCTGCCGGGTATCGAGCACGCCCGCATCTTCGAACCCGAGCCGGAAGAGGTGTACGTATGGCAGCGCTGACCGGGGCGGAAGTCGTCGACCTCGCGGCCTCCACCGTCCGCGACCTCAACCAGGCGCTTCACGCTCCCCAACCAGCCGCATCCTGGCGGGTGTTGAACCCCCGAGGTGCCCACAGCGTCGCCTGCGGTCTCAAGGACGAGGTGACCGTCGACATCGAGGGCCACGTCGGCTACTACTGCGCCGGCATGAACCAGCGCGCCACGGTCACCGTGCACGGCAACGCCGGTGTCGGCGTCGCCGAGAACATGATGTCCGGCACGGTCCGGGTACGCGGCGACGCCTCCCAGTCCGCCGGGGCCACCGCACACGGCGGACTCCTCGTCATCGAGGGCAACTCGGCCGCCCGGTGCGGGATTTCGATGAAGGGCGTCGACATCGTCGTCGGCGGGAACGTCGGCCACATGAGCGCCTTCATGGGGCAGGCGGGCCGACTGGTGGTCTGCGGCGACGCGGGTGACGCCCTCGGCGACTCCCTCTACGAGGCCCGTATCTACGTCAAGGGCACGGTCAAGTCCCTCGGCGCGGACTGCGTGGAGAAGGAGCTGCGGGACGAACACCTCACGGAACTTGCCGAGTTGCTGAAGGCGGCGGAGTGCGACGCGGACCCGGCCGACTTCCGACGCTACGGCTCGGCCCGGCAGCTGTACCACTTCAAGGTCGACAACTCGACGGCGTACTGAGGGAGTTGCAACATTCATGGACTTCGCATCGCACGGCCTGCGCGAGTCGGCCACCTTCGACCGCGCCACCATCCACGCGATCCAACGGGCCGCCGCAACCGGGGTCTACGACATCCGTGGCTGGGGCGCCAAACGCCCCCTCCCGCACTTCGACGACCTGCTCTTCCTCGGCGCCAGCATGTCCCGCTACCCGCTTGAGGGTTACCGCGAGCGCTGCGACACCGACGTCGTCCTCGGCACCCGCAACGCCAAGTACCCGTTGCACCTGGACATCCCGGTCACCGTCGCCGGCATGAGCTTCGGCGCCCTGTCCGCGAACGCCAAGGAAGCGCTGGGGCGTGGGGCGAGCGCGGCCGGCACCTCCACCACCACCGGCGACGGCGGTATGACCCCGGAGGAACGCGGCCAGTCCAAGCACCTCGTGTACCAGTACCTGCCGTCCCGCTACGGCATGAACCCCGACGACCTCCGGAAGGCCGACGCCATCGAAGTGGTCCTCGGCCAGGGCGCCAAGCCCGGCGGCGGAGGCATGCTGCTCGGCCAGAAGATCACCGACCGGGTCGCCGGGATGCGCACCCTGCCGGTCGGCGTGGACCAGCGCAGCGCCTGCCGTCACCCCGACTGGACCGGTCCCGACGACCTCACCATCAAGATCGGCGAACTGCGCGAGATCACCGACTGGGAGAAGCCGATCTACGTCAAGGTCGGCGCCACGCGCACCTATTACGACGTGAAGCTCGCCGTCCACGCGGGCGCCGACGTCGTGGTCGTCGACGGCATGCAGGGCGGTACCGCGGCCACCCAGGAGGTGTTCATCGAGCACGTCGGCATCCCCACCCTTGCCGCGATTCCCCAGGCGGTGCAGGCACTTCGGGAACTCGGCGTCCACCGCGAGGTGCAGCTCATCGTGTCCGGCGGCATCCGCACCGGCGCCGACGTCGCCAAGGCCATCGCGCTCGGCGCTGACGCCGTCGCCATCGGCACCGCAGCCCTGATCGCCCTCGGCGACAACCACCCCCGGCACGACGCCGAGTACCGTCAACTCGGTTCCGCAGCAGGCTACTTCGACGACTTCCAGGACGGCCGTGACCCGGCCGGCATCTCCACCCAGGACGAGGAACTCGCCGCCCGCCTGGACCCGGTCGAGGGCGGACGCCGACTCGCCAACTACCTCCGCGTCCTCACCATGGAGGCCCAGACCCTCGCCCGCGCCTGCGGCAAGGCCCACCTCCACCACCTGGAACCCGAAGACCTCGTCGCCCTGACCATCGAGTCCGCCGCCATGGCCCGCGTCCCTCTCGCCGGCACCGACTGGATACCAGGCACTTCCGGAGCCGCCCTGTGATCGCCGTCGTAGGAGCAGGCCTGATGGGCGCGGCCACGGCCTGGCAACTCGCCCGGCAGGGCCACGAGGTCACGATCGTCGAGGCGTACGACATCGGCCACAAGTACGGCAGCTCCCACGGCAGTTCGCGCATCTACCGCCGCGCCTACGCCGACCCCCTCTATGTCCGCCTGACCGGCGAGGCCCGCGAACTCTGGCAGGAACTGGAGCATGACACAGGCGCCCAACTGCTCTGTCCCACCGGCGGCTTGGACTTCGGCGCGGGCCGCGACGCGGAGGGCATCGCGGGCCTCCTGGCCGCAGCCGCCGTACCGCACGAACTGCTGACCGCGACCGAAGCAACCGGCCGTTGGCCGCAGTTCCGCTTCGACGGCCCCGTGCTCCACCACCCGGACGCGGGCACCGTCGACGCCGACGCGACGGTGGCCGCCGCGGTACGGCGGGCCGCCGAACTGGGCGCCCGTGTACGCACCGGCGTCCGCGTCACCGGCGCGGACATCCGCGAGGACGGCCGCGTGACGCTGCGCACGGACGGCCCCAGCCTCGTCGCCGACACGGTCGTGGTCGCGTCCGGCGCCTGGCTGCCCCAACTCGCCGCCCCGCTCGGCATTTCCGAGCCCCTGCCACCCCTCCGGGTGACCCAGCAGCAGGTCTTCCACTTTCGCCGCCGCGACCCGTCGGCGAACTGGCCCGTCTTCGTCCACAAGGACGAACTGAACCTCTACGGCCTCCCCTCCGGCAGCGACGCCGGCCCGCTCCCGGCGCTCAAGGTCGCTCAGCACGACGAAGGCACCCCCACCACCGCGGACACCCGGACCGGCACCATCGACCCCGCCTCGCGCCACAAGGTCACCGAGTGGGTGGCACGCACTCTGCCGGGCCTCGACCCCACCCCCGTCGCCGAGGCCAGCTGCCTCTACACCACCACCCCCGACGAGGACTTCGTCCTCGACCGGACAGGCCCCTTCGTCGTCGTCTCCCCGTGCTCGGGCCACGGCGCCAAGTTCACCCCCCTGATCGGCAGGATGGCCGCCGACCTCGCCCTGGGCCGCACCGAGCCCCACCCGCGCTTCGCCCTGAGCCGTTGACCACCGACCCGCAACTCCCGGCAAACACGGGCCCATCAGGCAGAATGACCGGCATGGGCACCGACCACGACCAGGCAGCCGCGCTGCCCGACCGGGAGATCACCCCCGAACAGGCCGACGGGCCAGTGGACTTGGAGACCGCCATCGCCCGCCAGGTACGCCGCTACCGGATCGCGGCCGGACTGTCGGTGGCGGAGATGGCGGCCCGGGTCGGCATCTCGAAAGCGATGCTCTCCAAGATCGAGAACGCGCACACCTCGTGCAGCCTCACCACCCTCGGCCGCCTCGCCACCGGCCTGAACGTGCCCGTCACCGCCCTCTTCCGCGGCGTCGACACCGAACGCGAGGCCGTCTACGTCCCCTCCGGCCACGGCGCCCAGATCGTCCGCCGCGGCAGCCGGGTCGGCCACCTCTACGAACTCCTCGGCGCCCTCCGCGGCCCGCACAAGCGCATGGAAGCCGTCCTGGTCACCCTCACCGAGTCCAGCGAGGTCTTCCCCCTCTTCCAGCACCCCGGCACCGAACTGCTCTACATGCTCGAAGGCGTCATGCTCTACGGCCACGGGGAGGCGGCTTACACCATGCGCCCCGGCGACGCCCTCCAGCTCGACGGCGAGGGCGCGCACGGCCCCCAGGAACTGATCGAACTCCCCATCCGCTTCTTGTCCGTCACCGCCTACGGCGACCACACAGGGGACTGAGCCACCTCCGCCCGGACCGCGGTCGGGCGACGGCGATGTGCGGATCAGGTGTTCCGTGGACAGGTGGGAACCATGGACTCGGCAAGAGACTGGACCGTCACTCCCCTCACCCCGGACCTCCTGCGCGGTGCGCTCGACCTGGAGCGCACCGAGCACGGGCTGCTGCCGCACCGGCTGCCCGCCCGGGCCCGCGCCCAGTGCGCCGACGGGCAGCTGGCGATGGCGGAGTCCCAGCCCTCGGGCATACGGCTGGTGTTCCGCACCCGGGCCACCGCCGTAGAGCTGGACACACTGCGCACCAAGACGGCCTACCAAGGCGTCCCGACCGGCCCGGACGGCGTGTACGACCTGCTCGTCGACGGGCGGCTCGCCGGCCGGGCCAGCGTGACCGGGGGCAACGTCCTGATGGTGGACATGACGACCTGGTCCGTGGAGAACCGGCCCGGCCCGGTCGGCACCGTCCGTTTCACCGGCCTGCCCGACCGGGAGAAGGACGTCGAGATCTGGCTGCCGTACAACGAGATGACGCACCTGGTGGCCCTGCGCACCGACGCCCCCGTCGAGCCCGTACCGGACCGGGGCCGCAGGGTGTGGCTGCATCACGGCAGTTCCATCAGCCACGGCTCGTTCGCCGCGAGTCCCACCACGACGTGGCCGGCGCTCGCCGCCACCCTGGGCGGGGTGGAGCTGATCAACCTCGGTCTCGGCGGCAACGCCCTGCTCGACCCGTTCACCGCCCGCACCCTGCGGGACACCACCGCGGACCTGCTCAGCGTCAAGATCGGCATCAACCTGGTCAACGCCGACGTGATGCGACTACGCGCCTTCGGCCCAGCCGTGCACGGCTTTCTCGACACCGTCCGAGAAGGGCATCCGACCACTCCGCTGCTGGTCGTCTCGCCCATCCTGTGCCCGATGCACGAGGACACCCCGGGACCCTGTGTCCTCGACTTCGCCGCTCTCGGCGAGGGGAAACTGGAGTTCTGCGCCCTCGGCGACCCCGCCGAACGGGCCGCGGGCAAGCTCACCCTCAACGTCATCCGCGACGCACTGGCCCGCATCGTCGGGCAACGCGCGGCGGACGATCCCCACCTCCACCACCTCGACGGCCGCGAACTCTACGGCGAGCAGGACTTCGCCGAACTGCCCCTGCCCGACCGGCTCCACCCGGACGCCGAGACACACCGCCGCATCGCCGAACGCTTCGCCGCGCTGGCCTTCGCCACGGACGGACCGTTCAGCCTCCGGGCATGAGCGGCGGCGCCGGTCTGGTCGCGGGCCCGTCCGCTCGCTAGGCTGCGCGGCAGCACAGGGATCGTCAACGCGTCGGAGGCCGGGGTAGCGCGTCTCTCCGACGTGTCATGGGAGACGCCGATGGCGTACCGATCCCTGTTCCGTGTTCCCGGTGCCGGATTCTTCCCGCTCGGTTTTCTGGCCCGGCTGCCCTACGCCACCTCGTCCCTCGCGACACTCGTCCTCGTCCACGCGGCCTCCGGCAGTTACGCCTTCGCCGGCCTCGCCGCGGCGGCCCAGGGCAGCGCCAACGCGCTCGGCGCCCCGATCGCCGGAGCCCTGGCCGACCGCCATGGTCACCGCCTCGTCGGGACGGTCACCGCACTCACCAACGCCGTCGCCCTGACCGGCCTCGTCGCGGCAAGCCGTACCGGCCGCGCGAGCATGATCGTCGCGGCGTCACTGGCCGGACTCACCCAACCGCCGGTCGGCCCCCTCGTCCGCGTGCACTGGTCACGGCTGCTCCACGCCCGCGCCCGGCCCGACCTCATCCCCACCGCCCTCTCGTACGAGGCGACCGCGGACGAGATCAGCTTCGTCGCCGGACCCGCGATCGTCGGACTGCTCACCTCCCTGGGACCGACGGCACCGACCATGGCGGCCGTCGCCCTCCTCGTCCTGGCCACCCTGCCCTTCGCCCTGTCCCTCGCCCCCGGCGGAGCCGAACACCGACCGGCACCCGGCGCACCGCGAACTCCCCTGCCACGACTGCCACTTGCCGCCATGTTCCTCGCCATGGCAGCGATGGGCACGGTGTTCGGTGCCGTACAGACGGGCGTCACCGCCTACGCCGACGACAGCGGGCAGCCCGGCAGCGCCGGACTCCTCTACGCCGTCTTCGGTATCGGCAGTGCCCTGGCCGGCGCCGCCTGCGCCTGGCTCCCCGCACGCTTCACTCCGAGCGGCCGGTACGTGACCTTCGCGGCGACCCTGCTGCTGGGCACGATCACCCTGGTCGCCGGGGACAGGCTGCACGCCGTCCCCGCGGCCATGGCCGTCGCGGGCGTGACCGTGGCCCCCTACCTGATCAGCCTCTACGCCCTCACCGAACGACTCGCACCCGCCGACCGCGCGACCGTCGCCCTGACGATCCTGTGCGCGGGCGGACCGCTCGGCACCGCGACCGGGCAGGTGGTGGCCGGACACCTCGCCGACAGCCACGGCAGCGCCGGAGCCTTCCTGGTGGCGCCGATCGCTGCGACGGCCGCTCTGCTCCTCGCCGTTGCGGTGTTCCTGACGGACACCGACGCCCTCCGCCCGGCTGTTCGTGTTGCCGTCGGGTCCGGGACACCCGAGTCTGGGGGAATGGGTCGGGCCAAGGGGAGGACGGGCGATGGGGACGAGCGCTGAAACACCGGACGCCGAGCGGCGACGGCTGGCCGAGGCCGACGACTCCGGGGCGCCCTGGCGCCGTTGGGGTCCTTATCTGAGCGAGCGCCAGTGGGGGACCGTACGGGAGGACTACAGCCAGGGCGGCGACGCCTGGTCGTACTTCACCCACGACCAGGCACGCTCCCGCGCCTACCGCTGGGGCGAGGACGGCATCGCCGGTGTCAGCGACGGCAAACAGCGACTGTGCTTCGCGCTCGCCCTGTGGAACGGCCGCGACCCGATCCTCAAGGAGAGGATGTTCGGCCTCACCAACGCCGAGGGAAACCACGGCGAGGACGTCAAGGAGTACTACTTCTACCTCGACAGCACACCCACGCACTCGTACATGAAGTACCTCTACAAATACCCGCAGTCGGAGTTCCCCTACGAGGACCTCAAGGCCACCAACCGGGCCCGGGGACGCGGTGACTTCGAGTACGAACTCCTCGACACCGGCATCTTCGACGAGGACCGCTACTTCGACGTGTTCGTCGAGTACGCCAAGGCCGGCCCCGAGGACCTGCTGATCGAGATCACCGCGCACAACCGCGGCCCCGACGAGGCACCTCTGCACCTCCTGCCGACCCTGTGGTTCCGGCACACCTGGTCCTGGGCGGGTGGGACCGCCGTCCCGTCCATCCGCCAGGAACCGAGCGGCCCGCTCCGCGCCGACCACGAGGAACTGGGCCCGCGCTGGCTGTACTGCGACGCGGACGCGCAGACCCTGTTCACCGAGAACGACACCAACAACGAGAAGATCTTCGGCAGTTCGAACACCTCCCCGTACGTCAAGGACGGCATCGACCGGTACGTCGTCGGAGGCGAGACCGGAGCCGTCAACCCCGAACAGACCGGCACCAAGGCCGCCGTCCACCACGTCCTCACCATCCCCGGCGGTCAGAGCGCCACCGTCCGCCTACGCCTCACCGCCACCGAACTACCGGACTGGACCGGCGACTTCGACACCGTGATGGCCCAACGCCGCACGGAGGCCGATGAGTTCTACGACGGCATCACCTCCGCAGACACGCCGGTCGACGAACGGCGGCTGGTCCGGCAGGCGTTGGCAGGCATGCTGTGGAGCAAGCAGTACTACTACCTCGACGTCGAGCGCTGGCTCTCCGAGCACGGCGTCGACCCGCTCGCCTCCGACCCCCGGGTGCGGAACAGCAACTGGTACCACATGGTCAACGACGAGATCATGTCGATGCCGGACACCTGGGAGTACCCGTGGTTCGCGGCCTGGGACCTCGCCTTCCACACCGTCGCCCTGTCGATGATCGATCTCACCTTCGCCAAGAGCCAGTTGGACCTGCTGCTGCGCCGCCTCTACCTCCATCCCAACGGCCAGATCCCGGCGTACGAATGGAACTTCGGCGACGTCAACCCGCCCGTGCACGCCTGGGCCACCCTGTTCCTCTACGAGTTGGAGAAGCACCGCACCGGCAAGGGCGACCGCGCCTTCCTGGAGAACGCCTTCCAGAAGCTGATGAAGAACTTCAGCTGGTGGCTCAACCGCAAGGACACCGACGGCAACAACGTCTTCCAGGGCGGCTTCCTCGGCCTCGACAACATCGGCGTCTTCGACCGCAGCGCCCCGCTCCCCACCGGCGGCCACCTCGACCAGGCGGACGGCACCGCGTGGATGGCGCTGTACTGCCAGAACCTCCTTGAGATCGCCATAGAGCTGGCCGTCGACAACCCCGTCTACATCGAGCAGGCGCAGTCCCTCTTCGAGCACTTCGCGTGGATCGCCGTCGCCATGAACCGCATCGGCGCCGACAACGCGAGCCTGTGGGACGAGGAGGACGGCTTCTTCTACGACGTGCTGCGACTGCCCGACGGCACGGCGACCCGCCTCAAGGTGCGCTCCCTCGTCGGACTGATCCCCCTCGCGGCCACCAGCCTGGTCGGCGGCTGGGCCGACCAGCGCTTCCCCGAACTGGTCGCGGGAGCACGGGAGTTCCTCGAACGCCATCCGGCGGTGGAGGCCACCATCTCCTCGCACGAGGCGCTGGGCCCGAACGCCGACGGCCGCTATCTGTTCGCCCTGTTCGGCGAGGACCGGCTGCGGCGCATCCTGTCCCGGATGCTCGACGAGAACGAGTTCCTCGGTCCGCATGGCATCCGTTCCCTCTCCCGTTTCCACGCCGAACACCCGTACACCTTCGAGGTGCACGGGGAGACGTACGGCGTCGGCTATCTGCCCGCCGAGTCCGACTCCGGGATGTTCGGCGGCAACTCCAACTGGCGCGGCCCCGTGTGGTTCCCGGTCAACCTGCTCCTGATCCGCGCCCTCCTCAACCTGCACGCCTTCCACGGCAGCGACTTCACCGTCGAGTGCCCCACCGGATCCGGCCGCCAGCTCACCCTCTACGAGGTCGCCCGCGAGATCTCCGACCGGCTCACCGCCACCTTCCTCAGCGACGCCGACGGACACCGCCCGGTGCACGGCGCCCAGGCCAAGTTCGCCAAGGACCCGCACTGGAAGGACCTGATCCTCTTCTACGAGTACTTCCACGGCGACAACGGCGCCGGCCTCGGCGCTTCCCACCAGACCGGCTGGACCGGCCTGTCCGCGGTCACCGCCACCCTCTTCCACATGCTCGGCGACGAGGAGTGGTCGGCAAGGGGCCGCGAGAGCCTGCGCCCCACCGGCGACCGAGAGGAGCCGCTGTCATGACTGCCTGGCCCGAGCACCCGGTGATCTACGAGATCAACACCCTGATCTGGCTGGGGGAGTTGAGCAGCCGCTACGGCCGCCCCGTCACCCTCGGCGAGGTGCCCGCGGCGGCCTGGGACGAGGTCGCGCTCCCGGGCGTCGACGCCGTCTGGCTGATGGGCGTGTGGGAACGCAGCCCGGCCGGACTGGAGATCGCGCTGCGCGACTCCTCGCTCCAGGCGTCGTTCCGCGCGGCACTGCCCGACCTCCGCCCGCAGGACGTGGCCGGATCGCCGTACTGCGTCCGCAACTATGTCGTGGACGCATCCCTCGGCGGCCCGGAGGGACTGGCCGCGGCCCGCGCCCAACTGGCCGACCGCGGCGTCCGGTTGATCCTCGACTACGTCCCCAACCACGTCGCCCCCGACCACCCCTGGCTGACCGAACGCCCCGACTGTCTGGTCCAGGGCACCCCGGACGACCTGGCCCGCGACCCCGCCGCCTTCCTGGAAGCCGGCGGCAAGGTCTTCGCCCGAGGTCGCGACCCCTACTTCGCGCCCTGGCCGGACGTCGTCCAACTCAACGCCTTCAGCGACGAGTTGCGTACGGCGGCCGTCGACACCCTCGCCTCAATCGGCGACCAGGCGGACGGCGTGCGCTGCGACATGGCCATGCTGCTGATGACCGACGTCTTCGCGAAGACCTGGGGCGAACGCGCGGGCACTGCACCGGCCGAGGACTTCTGGCCGTACGCCATCCCGAAGGTCCGCGAGCGCCACCCCGACTTCCTCTTCGTCGCCGAGGCCTACTGGGACCTCGAATGGGCCCTGCAGCAACAGGGGTTCGACCACTGCTACGACAAACGCCTCTACGACCGGCTGCTGCACGAGGGCGCCGATTCGGTGCGCGGCCATCTTCAGGCCGACCTCCGCTACCAGCGCGGCCTGGTCCGCTTCCTGGAGAACCACGACGAACCCCGGGCCGCCGCCACCCTGTCGCCCGAACGGGAACGCGCGGCGGCGGTCACCATCGCGACCCTGCCCGGCGCGACGCTCTGGCACGAGGGCCAGTTCGAGGGACGCAAGGTGCGGCCACCGGTCTTCCTCTCCCGTCGGCCGGAGGAGCCCGTCGACAAGGAACTCCTCGCGTTCTACCACCAGTTGCTCGCCGCGATCGGCTCCTCCGGCATGCGCACAGGAGGGGAGTGGCAGCTGCTCGACTGCACGGGCTGGCCGGACAACCCCACCCACGAGAACCTGATCGCGTGGTCCTGGACCACCGATTCCAGCCGTCACCTCGTCGTCGTGAACCTTTCCGAGCAACCTGCCCAGGGCCGGGTCCGCCTCCCGTGGTCCGACCTGCGCGGCGGCCCCCGCCAACTCACCGAACTGCTCACCGAGGTGACCTACGACCGGGACGGCGACGAACTGGTCGACCCCGGCCTCTACGTCGAGTTGGAGGGGCTGCGCTGGCATCTGGTTGCGGTGATGTCCTGATCTTGACATGTGGTCAAGTGGTGAAGGAGTGACGGGAGTTGTGAAAGGTGACAAGAATTCAGCTTGCTTCGCTGTGTCTTGGCTAAGCGGAGCATCTGCGAGCGGTCCGGTCGCGCACGCCCTCGATCGTTTCCTTTCGTGCGCCCGCCGCTCGCGATCTGCCACCTCCCACACCTTTCACCATCGTCGAGGCTCACTTTGTCGCGTTCGCACCACCTCCGATCCCTCCCCGCCCTCGCAGCCACCGCCTTCATCGCCGCCGCGCCCGTGCTCGCGGCCGGCCCGGCGAGCGCCACCGACGCCGCCGCATGCCAGTCCGCCACCGTGCAGTACCGCATCGTCGGCGCCGATGGAAACGTTGTCGGCACGGACTGGACCTCGCAGGGCGGGTTCCTCCAGTGGGACACCGTCCCCGGCGCTGTCCAGGTCCGGCTGGCCCCCGGCCAGAGCGTCGGAGACGGCTGCAAGTACCCCGTCTCCCTCGCCGAGTACACCGCCGAGGGCCCCAACTGGTACACCTAGGGTCACCAGACCATGGTCGACAAGGCCACTGTCTACCTCACCGCCAAGGACGTCGCCGGTGCGGACGACGCGCAGCACACCTGGCAGCAGCTGAAGGTCAAGTCGCCCGACTGCTATGGCCAGATCGACCTGTACGGCGACGACGTCACCTACGACGGCGGAACGGGTGAGGGCCACGGCCCGCTCCCTTACCAGCCCGACAACATCATGACGCCGTACCACCTCATCGCGGCCTGGAACGGCGGCGACAAGGAGTGCACCCCCAGCACGCCGGACTCGTCCACCCCGACTCCGATCCAGCCGGCCTCGGCCCCGCCCGCGACGCCGTCGACCCCGGCCGACAGCACGCCGCCCGCCGAGGAGTCGACCCCGCCGGCCAGCCCAAGCCGTCGACGACGCCTCCCACGTCCGCGCACGTTCCGCCGCTGCAGTCGACGCCGTCCGCCACTCCGAAGCCGACCCCCAACGGTGGCAACCAGCCGCTGGCGGAGACGGGTTCCAACGCGCCGGTCGGCCTCATAGCGGGCGGAGCGGCCCTGGTGATCGCCCTCGGCGGCGGCGCGGTGTACATGGCCGGCCGCGCTCGCCGCTCCTCCTGACACAGACACGCCCGGCGTGAACTGACCGCCCCGCCCCGTGAGTTGTCACGGGGCGGGGCTCACGGCCGTGGCCAGGGACGCCCGCCGAGCCGCTCGATGTCGGTGTTGAAACGCCGTAGAAAAGCCGCGAAGGCGTCGATGTCCTCGTCCGACCAGCCGTCCATGATCTGGTCCAGGGACCGGACGAGCCCCTCGCGTTCCTCGTCGAGCATCCGCGCGCCCTGGTCCGTGATGCGGAACTTGCGGGCCATGCCGCCCTGGGGATCGGGGATGCGCTCCACCAGCCCGGAACGCATGGCCGCCGCCGTCTGCCGGTTGAGGGTGGACGTGTCGAGACCGAAGGCGTCGCTCAACTCGCCGATCGACATGGGCCCTTGGATGCGGATCCGGCTCAGCAGGATGTAGGCGCTGCGCTCCAGCACGCCGTCCTTGCGGCGACCGCCCTTCTGTGCGAGCAGCCCGTGCCGGCTGAGGAGCATCTGCTCGTACTCGACCTCGCGCGTGCGCCTGTCCATCGGTCCGCTGCCTCCTGCTTCCCGCCGATGCCGCCGCCGTGTCATGCGGTTCGGGGCGGCCGGGCCCATCCTCGCACGAGGGTATGCATCATCCCCATCACATGGCTGATACATACGATGTGTACGATGCACATTCCTTCACGTCCCGACCGAACAGATATGCCGAGGAGTCCCGTCATGGACGCCCCCCAGCCCTCAGCCCGCGCAGGCGGCGTGATCGCCACGCTGGCCTTCGCCGGCACCACGGCCGCGATCATGCAGACACTGGTCACGCCGCTCATCGCCGACCTGCCGGAGATGCTGCACACCTCGTCCTCGAACGCCGCGTGGGTGATCACGGCCACCCTGCTGGTGGCCGCGGTCTGTGTGCCGGTCGTCGGCCGCCTCGGCGACCTGCTGGGCAAGCGCCGCATGCTGCTCGCCTGCTCCGTCCCGCTGATCGTGGGCTCGGTGGTCTGCGCGCTCTCCTCGTCCGTAGTCCCGATGATCGTCGGACGCGGTCTGCAGGGCATGGGCATGGGCATGGTCCCCCTCGGCATCGCCCTCCTCCGGGACGTGGTCCCGCAGGAGCGGCTCAGCCCCTCCATCGCCCTGGTCAGCGCGTCCATGGGCATCGGCGGCGGCCTCGGCCTGCCGATCGCCGCGGCCATCGCCCAGTACGCCAACTGGCGTGCCCTGTTCTGGGGTTCGGCCGCCCTCGCCGCGGTCGTCGCCGCGCTGATCTGGTTCCTGATCCCGGACGTACCGGCCGCCGCCAAGGGCCAGCGCTTCGACGCTCCCGGCGCCCTCGGCCTCGCCGTCGGCCTCGTCTGCCTGCTGCTCGGCATCTCCAAGGGTGCCGACTGGGGCTGGGGTTCGGCCACCGTGCTGGGCCTGTTCGCCGTCGCGATCGTGGCCTTCCTGTCCTGGGGCGTGTGGGAGCTGCGCACCGGTGACCCGCTGATCGACCTGCGCACCACGGCCCGACCCCGGGTCCTGATCACCAACATCGCCTCGGTCTTCGTCGGCGTCGGCATGTACTCCAGCATGCTGGTCGTACCGCAGCTGCTGCAGTTCCCCGAGGCCACCGGCTACGGCCTGGGCCAGTCGATGCTCGCGTCCGGCCTCTGGATGGCGCCCGGCGGCATCATGATGATGATCGTCTCCCCGCTCGGCGGAAAGCTCACCAACGCCCGCGGCCCCAAGTTCACCCTGACCAGCGGCGTGCTCGTGATCACCGCCGGCTACGCCCTGGCGATGGGTCTGATGGGCTCCGCCTGGGGCCTCATGATCGTCTGCATCGTCATCAACAGCGGCGTCGGCCTGGCCTACGGCGCGATGCCCGCGCTCATCATGAGCTCGGTCCCGCTCTCCGAGACCGCCGCGGCAAACGGCTTCAACACCCTCATGCGCTCGCTCGGCACGTCGATCGGCGCCGCGGTGATCGGCGTCGTCCTCGCCCAGATGACCAACACGGCGGGCGGCTACACCTTCACCTCCGAGGGCGGCTTCCGGACCGGCCTGATCATCGGCGGCGGCGTCGCCCTGCTCGCGGCTCTCGTCGCGGCGGCGATCCCGGCGGCACGGCAGACCGCGCCGAGCGAGGAGAAGGCCGAGGCGGTCGGCGAGTTGGAGGACGCGGGGGTCGAGTCCTGAACTTGGTGGGCTGAACGTACGGGGGGTGTGCTGCCCGTGTCGGAGGAGTGGGGGATCGCTCCTTGGCGCCGGGCAGTGGGCTGTCTGGTGGTCAACTCGCCGGTGGGCTACGGGAGTTGCGCTGAGTCGGTTGCTCTGTGCCGCTCCTGGGTGCACCGCGGCCCTCTCATCACCCACCCGGGATCGACCGCGGCCGGAGACCGATCCGAGCCGCTCAACTCACACCGCAATCAGCTCAGTTGCGCGGTCCAAGGCCCTGCAACGCGTCGTTGAGTTGCGTCGCGGTGAGGGCGGGAGCGGGGAGCGTGACCGTAGCGGGCGTGGCGCGCAGGCCGTCGAGAAGGAGGGCAAGGGGGCGACGCCAGGCGTCGCCCGAACCCGACCGCTTCGACCTACGGCGCAGGGGCCCCGGACACCTCGCCTTCGGCCACGGCCTCCACCACTGCCTGGGAGCACCCCTGGCCCGTACCGAGGCCGCCATCGCCGTACGCCTCCTCCTGCACCGCTGCCCGGACCTCGCCCTCGCCGCCGACCCCGCGACACTGACGTGGCGGACGAGCGCGCTGCTTCGGGGCCTGAGCGAACTGCCGGTGCGTATCGGCCCGTCGGGAGATCCGGGCCGCTCCGACTAGTCCAAGTCCAGCACGCCGGTGGGTAGTTGGGGGTCCGGCCAGTGAGGTTCGTAGCGCCACTTCCCCAACCCCCGTTCCACAGCGAACGGCCCGACACCCCCCTCGATCATCGCGACCGCCTCCTCGCGAGCCTTCTCCACCGCCCGGTGATCGGCCTCGCTGACCACCCCCAACCGGCGGCCGTGGGTGTACTCGTCCTCGTCCTTCCAGTCCCACCGCGACAGATCGGGCGCGACCACCAGGTCCAGCAGCAGGTCGAAGGTGTCGAAGCCGATGGACGTCCGGCGCATCGGACGCTGGAAGTTGACGTACCAGTGCGTGAGCCGGCCGTCTCCCGCGGCGTCGAAGAACGCGTTGACGCTGAACCACGTGTCGGGCGGCACCCATTGGAGCAGGGCCGTGTCCCGCCAGGACCACCGACCGAGCTGCCAGTCGCCGTCGGCCAGGGTCGGCAGGGCGCGCAGCCGGGCGGTCTCGTCGCCGGTGAGGAGCCAGTCGATCCAGGTCGTCGGGGCCAACAACTCCGCGCCCGGCCGGCACCCCAGAACCAGCGCCTCGGCGGTGTCCTCGACGACCCGCGAAGCCTGAGCACTCCACACCTTCCGCCGGAACACGTCACGCCGTACGGCGGTCTCACTCGGCTGGAACTCCTGCATGCGCACCTCCGGTCGCTCGGCTGACTCATGTCTGCCCGCGCGCCACCGCCCGGAACTCCAACGGCGTACGACCCTCCCGCTTGCGGAAGAACTTCGCGAAGTCGGTCGGATCGCCGAAGCCGAGGGTGCGGGAGATGTCCGCCGCCCTCGCGTCGGTGTGGACGAGGAGGCGCTTGGCCTCCAGGAGGATGCGGGCGTCGAGGAACTGCTTCGCGGTCGTGCCGGTGGCCGCGAGAGTCGCGCGGGTGAGGGTGCGCGGGCTGTAGCCGAGGGCGGCGGCGTAGTCGGCGACGTGGTGGCTGGTGCGGAAGTCCCGTTCCAGGGCCGCGCCGTAGCGGCGGAACGTGTCGTCGGCCGGTGCGGACGACACCGGGTCCGGGCGGACGTGGGACAGCCGGAGCAGCAGGACGGCGAGGAGCATGCGGAGGGTCTGGAGGTGGGCGTCGAGGGGGAGCGAGGCCAAGTCGGCGTACTCATCGGACAGGTGACGCAACGTCAGACCGGCAGCGTGCGCGTGCGGGCCCGTCGGGAGCAGCGGTGACTGGTCGAAGGGCGGCTCGGCCAGGACGAAGCCCGGCTGCCAGATGACGATCGTGCCGCGGGCCGTGGTGAGGTCGTCGGGGACGTACTGGTGCACCTGTCCGGGGCGCACCCACAGCCAGCCGCCCGTCTCCACCACGCAGTCCGTGAAGTCCACCCGGTGGCGAAGGGTGCCTGCCGTGACGTGGATCAGGTGATGGAAGTCCGGGCGCTGCGGCGCCGACAGGTCGATGCCCCGGCGCGCACCGCGGGCAAGCAGCTCGGTGAAGTCCAGGACGTCCATACCGATGGGCGCGCTCAGCGACGGACGGTACGACACGTCGGTGATTTCGGTGCGATGCTGACCGTTTTTTCCCATGGTGAGTCCTGAGCCTACCCTCGTCCGGCAGCGAACCGCTCCTACGGTCGAAAGCACAGAGACCGGACTGGGCAAGGAGCTGGACGACGTGCGACTGATCGTGGGGATGACCGGAGCGACCGGGGCCGTCCTCGGTGTCCGGCTGCTGGAGCAGCTGGCCGAACTGCCCGAGGTGGAGACGCATCTCGTTCTCAGCCGCTGGGCCCGTACGACGGTCGAGCTGGAGACGGGACGCACCGCCCGTGAGGTCGCCGAGCTGGCCGACGTCGTCCACAACCCGGAGGACCAGGGAGCCACCATCGCCTCCGGGTCCTTCCGCACCGACGGCATGGTGATCGTGCCCTGCTCCATGAAGACCCTGGCCGGCATCCGCACCGGCTACGCCGACGGGCTGATCGGACGGGCCGCGGACGTGATCCTCAAGGAACGCCGCCCGCTGGTGCTCGTGCCGCGCGAGACACCCCTGAGCGAGATCCACCTGGAGAACATGCTTGACCTCGCGCGCAAGGGCGTACGGATCGTGCCGCCGATGCCCGCCTTCTACAACCACCCCGCCTCGGTCGACGACATCGTCACCCACATCACCTCCCGCGTCCTCGACCAGCTCGACCTGCCCGCCCCCGCCGCCAAGCGCTGGGAAGGCATACGGCCCGCCCGCGACGCACGCATCCACCCCGCCGCCTGAGACAACAGTCCCCTCACGTACGGAGCCCACCCATGCCCTACGACGACCTGCGCAGCTTCCTGGACACCCTGGACAAGGAGAACCAGCTGCTCCGGATCACCGAACAGGTCCTCCCCGAACCGGACTTGGCCGCCGCCGCCAACGCTGCCGGACGCATCGGTGAAGGCGCCCCCGCCCTCTACTTCGACAACGTCAAGGGCTTCACGGACGCCCGCATCGCGATGAACGTGCACGGTTCCTGGCGCAACCACGCCCTCGCCCTCGGGCTGCCCCCGGACACCTCCGTGCGCGAACAGGTCGAGGAGTTCGCCCGCCGCTGGGACGCCTTCCCGGTCGCACCGGAGCGCCGCGAGGACGCGCCCTGGCGGGAGAACACCCAACAGGGCGCCGACATCGACCTGTTCAAGGTCCTCCCGCTGTTCCGGCTCAACGACGGCGACGGCGGCTTCTACCTCGACAAGGCCGCCGTGGTCTCCCGCGACCCACGCGACCCGGACCACTTCGGCAAGCAGAACGTCGGCACGTACCGCATCGAGGTCATCGGCCGCGACCGCCTCGCCTTCCAGCCGGTCCCCATGCACGACGTGGCCCAACACCTGCACGCCGCCGAGGAGTTCGGCGAGGACCTCCCCATCGCGATCACCCTCGGCAACGACCCGGTCGTCACGATCGTCGCCGGCATGCCGATGGGCTACGACCAGTCCGAGTACGAGATGGCCGGTGCCCTGCGCGGAGCCCCCGCCCCCATCGCCACCGCACCGCTCACCGGCTTCGACGTCCCCTGGGGTTCCGAGGTCGTCATCGAGGGCGTGGTCGAGAGCCGCAAACGCCAAATAGAGGGCCCCTTCGGCGAGTTCACCGGCCACTACTCCGGCGGCCGACGCATGCCGACGATCCGTATCGACCGCATCTCCTACCGCACGAACCCGGTCTTCGAGTCCCTCTACCTGGGCATGCCGTGGACCGAGGTCGACTACCTCGTCGGCCCCAACACCTGCGTCCCCCTCCTCAAGCAACTCCGCGCCGAGTTCCCGGAAGTCCAGGCCGTCAACGCCATGTACACCCACGGCCTCGCGGTGATCGTCTCGACGAAGAAGCGCTACGGCGGTTTCGCCAAGGCGGTCGGCATGCGCGCGATGACCACCCCGCACGGCCTCGGCTACGTCACCCAGGTCATCGTGGTGGACGAGGACGTCGACCCCTTCGACCTGCCGCAGGTGATGTGGGCGATGTCCGCGAAGGTGAACCCCCAGGACGACGTGGTCATCGTCCCCAACCTGTCGGTCATGGCACTGGCACCCGCTGCCAACACCCCAGGAATCACCAGCAAGATGATCATCGACGCCACGACCCCCGTCGCACCGGACAACCGGGGCCACTTCGACACCCCGGTACGGGACTTGCCCGAGACCCCGGAGTGGACAGACCGGCTGCGCGCCCTCATCGCCGCCCGCTGACCCGATCCACGAACCATCGTCAGGAGTCACCCCTCATGACCTGCCCCCGTTGCGCCCACGACACGCTCGACACCGTGACCACCTCGCCGGTCCCCGGCGTATGGGACGTACTCCAGTGCGTCCGCTGCCTCTACATGTGGCGCACCACCGAACCCGACCGCCGTACGCGGCGCGAGGCCTACCCCGTTGAGTTCCGCATGACGCAGGCCGACATCGAGGCCGCGCCGGAGGTGCCCGTCGTACCGCCCTTGGCAGCCGGCCGAGCCCACTGAAAACCTGGTCAGATGGCCAGGATCGCGCGTACCCGCTTGCCGCCCCCGGTGAGCGGGGTGACATCGAGGCGGTGGGCCAGGCAGCGGACCATGGCCAGGCCGCGTCCGCTCTCGCCCTCGGCCGTCAGCGGCCGCACGCGGGGAGGGGTCGGATTGTCGTCGTAGACCTCGACCGTGACACGCTCGTCGGACAGTTGGAGGCGCAGTCGGCACTCGCCGCGCCCGTGCTCGGTCGCGTTGGCGACCAGCTCGGAGACGATGAGCGTCGCGTCGTCGATCTGCTCCGCGTCGACCCGGGCCATTCGATGACGGGAGCGGGCGAGGAACTCCGAGGTCAGCCTGCGTGCCTGCCCCGCCGACGCGGCCTCGTCCGGCAGCAGGTACTCCACGCGTACGGAACGCCTATGGGTACGCCGATGCGCACGCATGGCGAATCACTTCCCCTCCTAGGACACCCGGTATCCCCGCGGCGCCACACCGCACCGGGGCCGCTGCATGTCTCGCGCGGCGGGTCCTGCACAGTTCACTTGCCCGGTGTCCGTGATCGCCAACCAGTCGGCGCCAGTTGGTTGTCGCCGATCAGGAAATGTCCGTTCTCGGACTCAATTGGGTAAAGCGGCGGGCACGGCAAGGGGATTGCCTGGCAGCCTTGCGATGTCCAAAGGTGGGGGAGGGGCCCCTGCGCGGAAGGCGGCTCCCGGATGCCGCGACGCCGTTGGAGTGGACCATGGCCGCAACGAAGCCGCAGCGCAGTCTCTCCGTGCTGACCTGGCTGCCCGCCGCGGTGATGGCGGTGGTCGCGGTCGGGGACCTCGTCACGGGGCCGGGCCTCGGCTTCCTCCCGCTGGCCTCCCTCGGGCCGGCCTTCGCCGGACTGGTGGGCAGCTGGCGTCGTACCGCGTGGTTCGGCGCGGCAGCACTCGCGCTGTGCGTCGGGCTCGGCCTGTACGACGGACTGTTCCAGGAACGCAGGGGCTTCCTGGCCATGGTGTCGGTCGTGGGCGTGACCGGCGCGGGCATCGCCGCCGCCGTGATGCGCGGACGCCGCGAGGCCGAACTCGCCAGCGTGCGGTCCATCGCGGAGGTCGCGCAGCGAGTACTTCTACGACCCGTGCCGCTGACCGCGGGACCCCTCCAGGCGGCCGTGTCGTACACCTCGGCCGTCGCGGAGGCCCGTATCGGCGGTGACCTCTACGAGGTGGTCGCCTCCCCGCACGGGGTGCGGGTGATCGTCGGCGACGTGCAGGGCAAGGGCCTGGCCGCCGTCGAGACGGCCGCCGTGGTGCTCGGCGCGTTCCGGGAGGCCGCGCACGATGAACCCGACCTGGTGGGGCTCGGCGAGCGCCTGGAGCGCAGCGTCTCCCGGGTGCTGTCCGACGAGAAGTTCGTGACCGCCGTCCTCGCCGAGATCGGCACGGACCACGAGGTGCTCTTCCTCAACTACGGCCACCCGCCCCCGATGGTCGTACGACGCAACGGCGCCGCCGACTTCCCCGTGCCGCCCTCCTACGCCCCGCCGCTCGGCCTCGGCGGCGCCCAGGGCAGCGAGACCCCGAAGCCGTTCTCCGTACGCTTCGCACCGGGCGAGCAGTTGCTCCTGTACACCGACGGCGTCACCGAGGCCCGCGACGAACGCGGCACCTTCTATCCGCTCGGCGAGCGGGCACACCTGCTGAAGGAGCCCGACGCGCAGAGCGCGCTGGACTCCCTGCGCGAGGACCTGGTTCGCCACACGGCCGGACCGCTCCACGACGACGCCGCGATGCTCCTGCTGCGCTATCACGGCCATGCGGCCACGACAGGGGACGCGCCCCCCACCCGGTAAGCACCACGGGACGTGCGTGGCGGGCGCATCGATCCGTCCACTTCCTTGTTTCGTCAATCAAGTAAACTGGTGCCATGAGCACGCCCGAGCAGCCACTGCGCCCCATGAGTCCGCACGAGGAAGAGCTGGTGCGCGAACTCGCCCGGGTGATGCTCGTGCTGCCCCGCGCGGTCGACGCCGACATGATGCGGGAGCAGCGCCTGCCGCTGTCCGAGTACACGACCCTCATGCACCTGTCCGAGGCCACGGACCGACGGATGCGCATGAGCGAGCTGGCGTCCGTCTGCAACCTCTCGCTGAGCGGCATGACCCGCATCGTCACCCGCCTGGAGACACAGGGCCTGGTCGAACGGGAACGGTGCGCCGAGGACGCCCGCGGCTGGAACGCCGTCCTCACCGACCAGGGCCTCGCCCGCCTCCAGGAGGCATGGCCCGCCCATCTGTCCAGCGTCCGGCGCCATGTCCTCGACCACGTCGACGCCGCCGACCTGACCCGGCTCCTCGGCCTGATGCGCCGTATCGCCAACTGACACACCGAGCAGATCCAAGGAGTACGAGATGACCACCCCGACCGCCCCCTTCGCCATCACGCTCGGCCTGGACACCTTCGGTGACGTCACGAACGACGCCGAGGGCACCCCGCTGACCCACGGCCAGGCGATCCGCCGCCTCGTCGAGGAAGGCGTCCTCGCCGACCAGGTGGGCGTCGACCACTTCGGTATCGGCGAGCACCACACCGAGGCGATGCCCTTGTCGGCCGCCGACATCGTCCTCGCGGCCATCGCCGCGCGCACCGAGCGCATCCGCCTCAACTCGGCGGTGACCGTGATCAGTTCGGACGACCCCGTCCGCGTCTTCCAGCGCTACGCCACCCTCGACGCCGTCTCCGCGGGCCGCGCCGAAGTCATCCTCGGCAGAGGGTCGAGCACCGAGTCCTTCCCGCTCTTCGGCTACGACCTGAACGACTACGAGGAGCTGTTCGAGGAGAAGGTCGCCCTCTTCGCCGAACTGCTCAAGGAGAAGCCCGTCACCTGGTCCGGCACCACCCGCGCCGCCCTCGACGGTCTCTCCGTCTACCCGCACAGCGAGACGGGCTCGATACCCACCTGGATCGGCGTCGGCGGCAGCCCCCAGTCGGTGATCCGCACGGCCCAGTACGGGTTCTCCCTGATGCTGGCGATCATCGGCGGAGACGTGGCCCGCTTCGCCCCGTTCTCCCAGCTGTTCCGGCGGGCGCTGGCGGAGTTCGGCCACCCCGCACGGCCGATCGGCGTACACGCGCCCGGCCATGTCGCCGCCACCGACGAACAGGCGGTGGAGGAATTCGTGCCGGCCTTCCAACAGCTGATCGCGAGCGTGGCGCGGGAGCGCGGCTTCCGCACCCCGACCCGCGAGAGCCTCATGCAGGACGTCGGCCCCGGTGGCGCCCTGCACGTCGGATCGCCCGAAACCGTGGCCCGCAAGATCGCGGACACGCTCAAGACCCTCGACGCCACCCGCTTCAACCTGAAGTACGGGATCACCGGAATGCCCCACGACACCCTCATGACCAACATCGAGCTCTACGGCACGAAGGTGGCACCGCTGGTACGCGAACTGATGGCAGCCTGATGCCCCAGGCCGAGCAACCGGTCGATCAGACCGGGCCCTCGGCAGTCGGCGAAGGCATCGCGTGCGGACGCAGGACCATGAGCTCACCTTCCAGTGTCGCCACCATGGCGAAGGGGAACCGGTCGACCTCAAGGCAGAGCGCGACGTCATCGGGATGGGCTCCCTGACGCACCCCCTGCCTGAGGTCTGCGGCGGCCTGCGACTCGGCAGCGCGGCGGACGAAGTCAGCGGGGTCCGTCCCGGCCTCGGTCGTCCTCCGGGCTATGTAGTGAGCACACGCCAGATCTTCCTCGGCCCGACCGTCGTCGCCGGTCACCACGAACGTGACACTGCCACTCGCGCGCGTCCGCAGGAGCTGAGCCGTCGCCCCCGCCACCACGAAGCCGGCGCACAGCACCAGCGACGCGTCCTTGACCGCGAGGGCGCCGACCGTCCCTGCCGTGGTCTTCTGCACAACGGTCCGTCCGCCGAGGTCCGTCGACCGCAGCAGGCCCGGGGAGTTGACGGCGTCGAACCCCGGCGCGGGCGGACCGTCCTTGAGCGTCACCCAGTCCGGGTGGCGGGCCTTGAGCGCCAGGGCCTCGTCCAGCGACCCGGCGAGAACGATCTTCTCGGCCCCCCGGGCAAAGGCCCAGGCCGCCACGGTGAAGGCACGCATGACGTCGACCACGACCGCCACGGACGGGGTTTCGGTCAACTCGGCGATACCGAGGAAATGAGAGTCCATTCCGACCATGATCGCGCATGCCCGGCCCGAAGTACCCACCCGGGATGAGGTTCTCGCCGCCCTGGGGGAGGCGGCGACCCCTACGCTGCCGAACCGTCAGTGGATGTCGTAGCCGCGCGTGAACGACTTGAAGGTGTGGCTGAAGTACCAGGTGTCCTGGGCGATCCCGGAGCAGTTGTTGGTGCCCCCGGTGCCCACACAGTTGCCGTTGTCGCGCTGGAGTGCCCAGAAGGCGAGCGTGTTGATGCCCTGGGCGACGGCCCACTTCTTCACGGTGACGGCGTTCTGCGTGGTGAAGGTCTCCGCGGGGCCGAAGTCGTCGATGCCGGGCATCTCGGTGACGCCGATCATCTTCCACAGCTTCGCCGGGTTCTTCTTCGGGTAGAGCGCGGCGAGTTGGGCGTGCAGGCCCGTGGCGGCGGTCTTGGTGTCGGCCGCCATGTCGTGGGTGGCACCGTCGTAGTAGTCGAACGTCATGATGTTGACGACGTCCACGCGCGCGCCGTTGTCGACGGCGTTCTGCAGCAGGGCCACGCCGTTGGGGGCGAGACCGGTGGTGGTGGTCGGCAGCGTGTAGGAGAACTGCACGCTGCGGCCGGTGCGTTCGGCCCAGCGCTGCACCTTCGCGATGGCCTTGTTGCGGCGGTCGATACCGGCCGTGTTGTTGATGGAGTCGGCCTCGATGTCGAGGTCGATCCGGCTCACGCCGTAGGTCGTGACCAGGCTTTCGTAGACCTTGGCGATGGCGTCGACATCGGTGCAGCTGTCGGCCAGTTCGGTGTTGGTGGTGTCCGCGCTGTAGCCGCCGAAGGACGGTATGACGTTGCCGCCGCGCGCCTGGATCGTGGCGATGTCCTTGCCGAAGGTGGACTGGGCGATCGGCTGGGCGGGCAGGCCGTTCCAGTACGCCGTGCAGGAGCCGGCCGCCTCGGTCTGCAGGAACGCCATCGTGAGGTACTTGTTGCCCGAGGCGGCGGCGAGCGCGGCCGGGCTCTCACCGGTCCACGCCTCGAAGTACGGCGCCGCCACGTGGTCCGGCATGGGCTGCGCGCGGTGCGAGGCGTCCGCGTCACCCCCGCCGAGAGCAACAAGCCCTGCGGACAAGGCTGTTACGGCCGCGCAGGACAGCGACGCGCGAAGAGGCCCAGGTCGTCTCATTGACGCTCCCATGGTGAAAGGAGAGAAGTCGCCCCTGACCGGGACGAACAGCGACCATAGTTGGACTAGACCAATCGCCTGTCAAGGTTCTTTGCAGTGAACTGACCGGTACGGCGCGGGAATTCGCTGAGCGGCGCGCACCCGCGCTAGTGGTGGTTGTGGTGTTCGTGTTCCTGTTCCTGCTCGCCGTGATCCAGTGAACCGCCCATCATCCGCAGCATGGCCGGGCCGCCGCTGCGCAGGAACCGTACGACGAGACTCGCGGCCAGCAGCAGGAAGGCGATGTTGAGCCAGGTCGTGTAGTTCCAGGTGATCCCGTCGTCGGGGATCTTGGCGTCGGCCTGGTCGGGGATCAGGCCCAGGCCGCCGAACGCGAACTCGACGATGTACCCGGCGACGGCCATCGCCGTGAAGAAGGTGACCAGCAGGAAGCCTGCCATTCGGGCGCCGTAGTACTTCCGGTAGATGTTCAGGATCGGCAGGATCAGCAGGTCGGCGTAGATGAAGGCGATCACCCCGCCGAAACTGATGCCGCCCTTCCACAGCACCACCGCGAGGGGCACGTTGCCGATCGAGCAGACGAAGGTCGCGATGGCCACCAGGGGGCCGACGAGCGGTCCCACCAGCTTCGCGGCGAGGGGGTGGTCCGCGAGGAAGAACGTGTGCCAGAAGCTGTCCGGCACCCAGGCCGCGATCGCCCCCGCGATCAACAGCCCGGCCACCAGGTCGCGCAGGATCGCCGCCCACTCCATCACGAAGATGTGCGCGACGGACGTGAACCCGTCCCGCGAGAACAGCCTGCGGACGAAACTGCCCTCACCCCCGATCGACATGTCCATCGCCGCATGCCCCTCCATGGAACCGGCCACCCCACGCTCCGCCTGCTCCTGCGCCCGATCCAGCAGGCGCTGACGCAGGAAGAGACGGAACAGCACCGCGAGTACCACGATCATGATCGGCCCGCCGACGAACTCGGCGGCGGTGAACTGCCAGCCCATCAACAGGGCCAGGATCACGCCGAGTTCGACGACCAGGTTGGTGGAGGCGATCTCAAAGGCCATGGCCGCGGTGAAGTTCGCGCCCTTGCGGAACAGGGAACGGGCGAGGGCCACGGCCGCGTACGAGCAGGAGGACGAGGCGGCCCCGAGCCCGGCGGCCAGGGTGAGCGTACGCGGCCGGTCGTCACCGAGCAGTCGTACGACCGTCGACCGACGCACCACCGCCTGCACGACGGCGGAGAGCGTGAAGCCGAGGATCAGCGCCCAGGTGACCTCCCAGGTCATCGAACCGGCAATCGACAACGCGTGCCCGATCGCTTCCATGAACCCGCCCCTCTCCGGTGTACGTCGGCCAGGACTATACCCGTAGGGGGTATCCAGCGCATGCATTGCGGCCGGACGCGAGGGGAGTGACATCAGGCATCTCGGCCGACCGGATCGCCGCGTGACCGGACCTATCCGGTGCGGCGCCCGTGGCGACGCAGGGCGAGCCCGCCCACGAGAGCCGCCTTCGCCACGACGACCGTCACCAGGAAGCCGACGGCCCAGCCGGTCCACGACGTGTGGGCCAGGACGGTTCCGCCGAGCGCGAGGTGTACGGCTACGGCGACGACTGCCACGCCGATGAGGAGGAACCTGGTCCGGCCGCCGGGCCGTCGGCGCGTTGGAACCGCCTCGCCGGGCGCGTCGACGGACGCCTCGGACGACTGCCATTCCACCCGCAACGGATCGCGCCTGCTGAACCTGCCGAGGTGCGTGGTGACGAGATCCCGAAGCCGGCCCAGGTTTTCCTGGTCCTCGGCCTCGACGCGCACCCGCAGTGCGCCGGGGACTGCCCGCAGGATGCACTGCCCCCAGGGCAGGCGGAGCAGCCCGTCGTTGTCCGACCACTCGACCTGGATCTGGTCGGGCCGAACCTCCGGGAGCGCGTGTGTCCGCGGACGATGGCTCAGGTGACGGCCCTTGTTGTCGAAGTGCTTGCAGAGTTGGGCGAGATACCGGCCGGGGCGGTCGGTGGCGATGTGTGCTTCGGCGGTGAGCATGGGTTCCTCGGTTCGGTGGGGCCTGGGGGTTGGGGATTCAGGTGCGGGTGAGGGTGGCCAGCCAGGCCGGGATGCCGTCCGGGTCCGTGGTGATCTCGATACGGTCGGCCTCGATGGAGTCGGCCTGCCAGCCGTCGCCGAACGCGACCTCGATCTCCCGCCGGGTCACCGCGTGCGCGCGCCCCCAGGACCCCGGCGCCCGATCGCTGAAGCAGAGGACGAAGCAGCGCCCGCCCGGCGGGAGTACGGCCCGCAGTCCGGTGACGTACGCGGCGCGGTCGGCGGCGTCGAGGACATGGAAGAGCCCGCAGTCGAGCACGGTGTCGAACTGCTCGTCCAGGTCCGCCAGTCGGCGGGCGTCATGGCGGAGGAAGCGGGCCTTGCGACCTCGTTCCCGTGCCTTGGTCCCGGCGGTGCGCAGGGCGCGGGCGGCGAGGTCGATGCCGGTGGCGTCGAGACCGAGGTCGGCGGCCAGGAGCGTGTGTTCCCCCGTCCCGCACCCGGCGTCGAGGACCCGGCCGTGCAGGGCACCCGACTCGGCGAGGGCGAGAAAGGCGGGTTGGGGGCGTCCGATGTCCCAGGGCGGTCGACCGACGTAGAGATCGTCGGGCAGTCGCGGCGCCTGGCGGTCGGGCCCGTGGAGTGGAGGATCGGTCATGCGATGTCCTTCCGTGGCGGGCGGCTGCGAGAGGTGCGTGTGGTCGCCCAAGTCCTCGTCGTCTGCCGCCCCGACAGCTTTATCGAGACACTGTGTCGCTGTCAATGCATGGTGTCTCGACAGTGGCGAGACGTATGCTGAGGCCGTGCCGAAGCTCTGGAACGAGACCATCGAGGAGCACCGCCGCGCCGTACGCGACGCGGTGCTGGAGACCACGGCGGTGCTGGTGACCGAGCGTGGGCTGCGCTCGGTGACGATGTCGAAGATCGCCGAGGAGAGCGGGATCGGCCGGGCCACGCTGTACAAGTACTTCCCGGACGTCGAGTCGATCATGACGGCGTGGCACGAGCAGCAGATCGCCGGGCATCTCCACGAACTCGCCGAACTGCGGGACGGTTCCGGCAGTGCGGGGGAGCGGCTCGGAGCGGTACTGGAGGCGTACGCGTTCATCCAGCAACGACGCCACGGCCACGGACCCGAACTCGGCGCGCTGCTGCACCAGGGCGACCACGTCGTCGGCGCCGAGCAGCACCTCCACCGCTTCCTCCGTGAACTCCTGGCCGAGGGCGTCCAGGCCGGCGACATCCGCGACGACGTCTCCCCGGACGAACTGGCGACCTACTGCCTCCACGCCCTCGCCGCGGCCGGCGTCCTGCCCTCCAAAGCGGCGGTACGACGACTCGTCACGGTCACGGTCACGGGGCTGCGCCCGACGCCGGAATGACGGGATTTCCGGCGACCTCCCGTTCAACCGATCGGTTGAACGAGGCTTCAACCTCGCGCACGTACCTCGCTCCGTACGGACGACGCGAACGCTCTCTGGGCGGCTGAAGAATCACCCATGGCCATGGCGCCGGGTTCCCGGCCACGCAGCCCATGGCCTCACCCCCCCATCAGAGAGGCCTCGTATAGTGTCCAGCTTTCTCAGTAGGCGACGTGTACTTGCCGGTGGAGCCGGTGCCGCCCTCGGGATGAGTGTGCTCGGTGCCGCAGCCACTCCCGCCGCAGCCGCCTCGCCCGGGCGGTCTTCCCGGAGCGCCTCCGGAGCCGAGGAGACCAGGACGCTCGACGAGCTGTACCGGGCCGCGCTGGCGGACGGCGGCAAGCTGGTGGTCTACGCCGGTGGTGACACGCCGACCCAGCAGGACGCCACCAAGACGGCCTTCCGGAAGCGTTTCCCGGACATCGATCTGACGCTGATCGTCGACTACAGCAAGTACCACGACGTACGCGTGGACAACCAGTTCGCGACCGGGACCCTGGTACCCGACGTCGTACAGCTCCAGACCGTGCAGGACTTCACGCGCTGGAAGGAGCAGGGCCGCCTGCTGCCCTACCGGCCGGCCGGGTTCTCGAAGGTCTACGACGGCTTCAAGGACCCGCAGGGCGCCTGGGTCGCCATCGCCGCGGTGGGCTTCAGCTTCCTGTACGGCGTCGACGCGGTCGGTGCGGATGCCCCGAAGACCCCGCTCGACCTGATCGACCCGAAGTGGAAGGGCAAGATCGCCTCGCCCTTCCCGCACGACGACGACGCGGTCCTCTACCTCTACTCGCTGTACGTGCAGCAGTACGGCTGGGAGTGGGCCGCCGCGCTCGCCGGACAGGACGTGCGGTTCGCCCGCGGCGCCGACTCCCCGATAGGCGCGGTCCTCCGCGGGGAGAAGCAGATCGGCCTCGCCACGGCGGGCACGCTGGCCTCCACGTCGCCCCTGAAGTGGGTCGTCGCCGACGGCCACCCCTTCATGGCCTGGGGCCAGCGCGCCGCGATCCTCAAGCAGGCCAGGAACTCGACGGCAGCGAAGCTCTACCTCAACTGGCAGCTGTCCGACGCCCAGCAGCAGGCGTCCTTCAACGGCTGGTCGGTACGCACCGACACCACGCTCCCGGCGGGACTGAAGCCGATCTGGGAGTACCCGAACGCGCACCTCGACGGCTTCCCCGCCTTCATGGCCGACCGCGCCGCCGTCGAGCGCTGGAAGCAGACCTTCGCCCTCTACTTCGGTGAGGTGAAGGGCGATCCCACACCGGGCTGGCTGGGGCTGCACCCGGGGGCGTAGCGGGCCCCGCTGTTCACACCGCTCATACAGGTGGCGGATAGACTCGGCGGCCCTGTCCGGATCGTTCGTCCCAAGGGGATCTGCCGTGTCCGCTCGCGCTCCGCTGACCGCTCGCGGCAGTCGGCTCACCCTGGAGCACGTCTCCCACCTCGCGTTGTTCCTCGTCGTCGGGGCGGGCTTCGTACGGCTCGCCCTGGTCGACGTCCCGCTGTGCTGGTACATCGTGAGCCTCAGCGGAGCGCTGGCACTCGTGTACGCGGGCGGACTGACGTGGTGGGACCGGCTCGGGTCGCTCGGCCGACGGACGTGGATCCCGCTCCTGCTCCTGCTGTGGACCGTTCTCACCCTCCTCACCCAGGCGCCGCTGACAACCGCCTACGTGTGGTGCGCCCTTCCGATCGCCTGCGCGGCCCTTCGCGTGCTCGGCCGACGCGCCGCCGTGATGACCGTGGCCGCGATCACCGTCGTACTCGTGGGGTCGCTCGTCCGGTCCACGGGCCGGTTCGATCCCGAGGTCGCGTTGGTCCCCGTGGCGGCGGTGTGGGCGACCGTCGGCCTCTACCGGACGCAGCAGCGGGACGCGGCACTCCGGCAGCGCCTGGTGGAGGAACTGCGGGACACCAGGGACACCCTCGCCAAGCAACAGCGTCAGGCCGGAGTGCTGGCCGAGCGGACCCGGATCGCCCGCGACCTGCACGACACCCTGGCCCAGGAACTCGCCGGCAGCGTGATGCTGTTGCAGGCGGCCGAGCGTGACTGGGACGAGCGGCCGGACGTGGCGCGCACCCGGGTCCGTGCCGTGGCCGACGGCCTCGGCGGGAATCTGGCGGAGACCCGGAGGATCATCCGCGATCTCACTCCCGCCGCCGTCGCCGAGGCAGGCCTGGAGGGCGCGCTGCGTCTGCTGTGCGCCCGCTCCCGCACCGAAGGCTCCGGGGTCCGGGTCCAGTTCCGCGCGGTGGGCGCATATCAGCCGGTACTCGACGACCACGCGGCCACCACCCTCTTCCGTGTCGCCCAGAGCACGCTGGCGAACGTGCGTGAACACGCCCGTGCCGGGAGCGTGTTGGTCACCTTCCGACGGCACAGGGACCGGGTGGAACTCGAAGTGAGCGACGACGGGCTGGGCTTCGACCCCGCCGCGGCCCTCGCGGCCGGTGCCGGCACGGACCGCGGATTCGGATTGCCCGCGGCCAGGGCGCGACTGCGCGAATGCGGCGGAGACCTCGACGTCAGCAGCGTGCCGGGGCGGGGGACCCGGGTCCGCGCCACGGTGTCCGCCGCACCCCGGATCCAGCCGCTCGCGCCGCTCACCGCGGCGAGCGCCTCATGACCGCCGGACCGCTCCGCCTCCTGATCGCGGACGACCACACCGTCGTACGGGCCGGACTGCACGCCCTCCTCGACGGCGAACCGGATCTCGACGTGATCGCCGAGGCCGGCAGCGGTGAGGAAGCCGTACGCCTGGCAGTCCGGTTGGCGCCCGATGTCGCGTTGATGGACCTGCGGTTCGCCGGACCGGGCAGCGGGATCGATGGCGTCGAGGCCGTCCGTCGGCTCGCTCTGCAGGCGCCGGGCGTGGCCGTGGTGATGCTGACCAGCTATGCCGGACGAGCCGATGTCGTACGGGCGTTGGAGGCGGGCGCCCGCGGCTATGTGCTCAAGGCCGGGCCGCCGGAGGAACTCTTCCAGGCGGTCCGTACGGCCGCCGCCGGCTCGGTGGGGCTTGCGGCGGAGATCGTCGGTGAACTCGTCGGCCAAGTCGTCAGCCCCGCCCAGGAGTTGACCCTGCGCGAGGTCGAGGTCGTCCGGCTGATGGCCGAGGGGCGCAGCAACCGGGCCATCGCCGAGGCGTTGTTCCTCAGCGAGGCCACGGTCAAGACCCATCTCGTGCGGATCTACCGCAAGTTCAAGGTCGACAACCGGGCGGCGGCCGTGTCGGAGGCCGTCCGCCGCGGGCTGCTCGAACTCACCTGACGGGCTGGCGTACCACAGCGACATCCCTGGGGGAGAGGACGGGGAAACCGTCCTCGCCCGCGCTGCCGACCAGCAGGTCCCCGGACAGGCCGGTCAACGGCACTGTCCCGTCGGTCCGGTTGACCAGGAACAGATAACGGCTGTCGGCGTCCCGGCGCACGGTCAGCTCCACAACTCCCCTTGCGGCGTCCGGCAGTTCACTGCCGACACCGGCGGGCGCGAGCAATCGGGGCAGCAGCCCGGTGAGGCCCTCACGGCCCAGTCGCGTGGAGACGTACGCGGCCGAACCCCCGCCCACCGTACGGCGGGTGACGGCGGGGCGGCCGGTGTACGCACCGCTGCGGTAGTGGGCCAGCACCTCCACCTCAGGGTCGGTCACCGTGATCCGGTCGGTCCACAGGGAGCCCGTGGCGGCCCCGTCGAGGTCCAGCTCGACTGTGTCGCCGTCGAGCAGCGGGCCGAACTCCTCGATGCGGATGCCCAACAGGTCGCGCAGGGCGCCCGGGTAGCCGCCGAGCCAGATGTGGTCGTTCTCGTCGACGACACCGGAGAAGTACGTGGAGACCAGGTGGCCGCCCTGCTCGACGTACCGCGTGAGTTCCTTGGACAGGGCCGCCGGGATCATGTGCAGTACCGGCGTGATCACCACGTCGTAGCGGTCGAGGGCGGTCTGCGCGGTGACGATGTCGGCCCGCACGCCGAGGTCGAGGAGGGCGGAGTACCAGTCCAGCGCCTCCTGGCGGTAGTCGAGCCGGTCGGTCGGGTGCGAGTCCTGCTCGCTCGCCCACCAGGACTCCCAGTCGAAGACGATGCCGACCCGGGCCGTCTCGCGGTCCGAACCGGCGACCGGAGCCAACGTCCGCAGCGTGCGACCGAGTTCGGCCACCGCGCGGAAGACCTCGCTGTCGGCTCCGGCGTGCGGCACCATCGCGGAGTGGTACTTTTCGGCGCCGGCCGCCGACTGGCGCCACTGGAAGTAGCAGACGGCGTCGGCGCCGTGCGCGACGTGCAGCAGCGAGTCACGGGCCAGGTCGCCGGGGCGCTTCGCCACGTTGACGGGCTGCCAGTTGACGGCGCTGGTGGAGTGCTCCATCAGGAACCACGGACGGCCGGCGGAGATGCCGCTGACCAGGTTGGCGGAGAAGGAGAGCTCGTCGCGGTCCTGCGAACCGGGCGTGACGTAGTGGTCGTTGGAGACGAAGTCGATCTCGGCGGCCCAGTCGGCGTAGTTCATGCCCTTGGTGTTGCCCATCACCATGAAGTTCGTGGTGACCGGCACGTCCGGCGTGATCTCGCGCAACAGGTCGCGCTCCGCACGCAGATGGTCCTTGAGCGCGTCGGAGGAGAAGCGCTTGAAGTCGAGCTGCTGGGTGGGGTTCGGGAAGGACGCGGCCAGCCGCGGCGGCAGTATCTGCTCCCAGTCGCTGTACCGCTGGGACCAGAACGCCGTGCCCCAGGCCGAGTTGAGCGCGTCGATCGTGGTGTAGCGGGCGCGCAGCCAGTCGCGGAAGGCGCGGGCCGCGTCGTCGGAGTAGTCGTAGACGTTGTGGCAGCCCAACTCGTTGGAGACGTGCCACGCCACCAGTGCGGGATGATCCGCGTACCGCTCGGCCAACTTCCGCACCAGGCGCAGCGCGTGCTCACGGAAGACCGGCGAGGTGGGACGCCAGTGCTGGCGGCCCCCCGGCCACAGGGTCTCGCCGGCGGCGGTCACCGGGAGGATCTCCGGGTGCTCCGTGCTCAGCCACGGCGGCGGGGACGCGGTCGCGGTGGCCAGGTCGACGCCGATGCCGCCCGCGTGCAGCAGGTCCATGATCTCGTCGAGCCAGCCGAAGTCCCACTCGTCCCGGGCCGGTTGGATACGGGCCCAGGAGAAGATCCCCACGGAGACGATGTTGACGCCGGCCTCGCGCATCAGCCGGATGTCCTCGTCCCACACCTCGCGAGGCCACTGCTCCGGGTTGTAGTCGGCGCCGTAGGCGAGGCGGGGTGTGGCGTCACCGTCCGGCCCGTGCCGCAGCTGGGACAGGAGGGTGGAGATCATGGTGGTCCTTCCGGTTACTGCACAGGCGGTACGAGACGCGTGGTGGATTCCGGAGCCGACGCCGAGCGAACTGCTGCTCGGCGTCGGCTCCGGAGGAGGTGCCGGTTACTTCTTCGAGCGGGTCACTTGTTGACCGTGAAGCCCTGCTCGTTGCCGTACTTGACGGAGGCGTCCTGCCAGCTCTTCAGACCCTGAGCCAGCGTGGTGCCCGAGATGTAGGCCTTGCCGACGGTGTCGTTGAAGATCGAGTTGGCGTACTGCTGGAAGGGCAGGTACGACCAGTCGGAAGCGACCTCGGACGCGGACTGGGCGAAGATCTTGTTGGCCTGCTGCCCGCCGAAGTACGGGAACGCCTTGTCCTGGAACGCAGCCGACTGCTGCTCCGCCTTGGTCGCCGGGAAGGCACCCTGGTCGACGCGGGTCTGGACACCGGCGCCGGCGTTGGCGTACTCGACGAACGCGTAGGCGAGTTCCTTGTTCTTGCCCAGCGTCGGCAGGGCGAGGGACGAACCGCCGTTCTCCGCGCTTGCCTTGGCGCCCGCGGTCCACTGCGGCATCGGGGCCGCGCGCCAGTCACCGGAGGCACCGGCCACGCCGCTGACGAAGTTGGCGGGCATCCAGGCACCGGTGGTCAGGGTGGCGATGGTGCCGTCACCGAGGCCCTTGTACCAGTCGTCGGTCCAGCCGTTGATGGGCGAGACGAGCTTCTCGTCGAGGAGCTTCTGCCAGGTCTCCGTGTACTTCTTGGCGCCCGCGTCCTCGAAGTTGACCGTCACCTTGGTGCCGTCGACCTTGTAGGGGCGCGAACCGGCCTGCCACAGCATGCTGGTGGTGAAGCCCGCGTCACCGGCGTCGTTGGCGATGTACGCCTTGGGGTCGGCCTTGTGCAGCTTGCGGGCCGCGACGACGTACTCGTCCCAGGTGGTCGGGACGGCGATCTTGTACTTGTCGAAGACCTTCTTGTTGTAGAACATCGCCATCGGGCCCGAGTCCATCGGCAGGCCGTAGACCTTGTCGCCGTCGCTCACCGCGTTCCACGGACCGGCCGTGTACTTGGAGGCCAGCTTGGCGGCGCCGTACGGCGCCAGGTCGCTGAGACCCTTGGTCAGGGAGTACTGGCTGAGCGCGAAGTACTCGACCTGGGAGACGTCCGGGACGCCCTTCCCGGCCGCGATCGCGTTCGACAGCGCGGTGTAGTACTTGTCACCGGACTTGTCGCTGACCAGGTTGACCTTGACCTTGGGGTACTTCTTCTCGAAGTCGGCGGCGACCTTCTTCAGCGTGGGCTCCCAGGCCCAGACCGTGACCGAGCCGCCCTTCTTCAGGGCCGCCTGGATGTCCGAGGCGGAGACAGCCTTGGTGCTGGAGCTGTCGTCGCCCGAACTGCCGCACGCGGTCGCCCCGAGGGAGAGGACGGAGAGGAGGGCGAGGCCGCGCAGCAGGCGGCCGGTGGTTCTGCGCATGGAGATGCTTCCACTTCTTCGTGGGTGGGACTTCTTGAGGGTGGGGTTATTCCTTGACGCTTCCGGCGGCGAGACCGGACTGCCAGTACTTCTGCAGCAGCAGGAACGCGGCGATCAGCGGCACGATGGTGAGCAGCGAACCGGTGATCACCAGGTTGAAGATGACGTCGCCGCCGATCGTCTGGGCCTGCGAACTCCAGGCACTCAGGCCCAGGGTCAGCGGGTACCAGTTCGGATCCCTGAGCATGATCAACGGCAGGAAGTAGTTGTTCCAGGTCGCGACCGTGGTGAACAGCAGCACCGTGACGACACCGGGGGCGAGCAGCGGCAGCGAGACCTGGAAGAAGGTGCGGACCTCACCGGCTCCGTCGATGCGGGCGGCTTCGAGGAGTTCGACCGGGATGGCCTCGGTGGCGAAGACCCACATCAGATAGAGGCCGAACGGCGAGACCAGCGAGGGGATGATCACCGCCCACGGAGTGTCCGTGAGCCCCACCTTGCTGAACATCAGGAAGGTCGGCACCGCGAGGGCCGTACCCGGGACCGCCACGGCACCGATGACCACGGCGAAGACGGCGCGCTTCCCGGGGAAGTTGAACTTCGCCAGCGCGTAACCGCCGAGGATCGCCAGGAGGGTGGCGCCGCCGGCGCCGAGCACGACGTAGAGCAGGGTGTTCAGCAGCCACCGTACGAAGATGCCGTCGTGGTAGGTGAACGTGTCGTGGATGTTCGACCAGAGGGCGAAGCGGTGCGCGAACCACAGGCCGTGCGAGTCGGCGAGCCCCGACTGGGTCTTGGTGGAGCTGATGACGAGCCAGATCAGGGGCACCACGGTGTAGACCAGGATCAGACCGGTGAGCACGGTCAGCAGCACGCTGCGCTTGGGGCGGCCGGGTGTGTGCTTCTTGCGGGGCGTGCGCAGTCGGGGCGCGCTCCGGGAGCCGCCGCCGGACGGTGCGGGCGCCGACGGGGAGTCGGTGGTGACGGGGGTGCTCATGGCTCAGGCTCCCTTGCGCATGCCGCGAAGCTGCACGACATAGGCGATGACCATGGTGATCAGCCCCATGATGATGGCGACCGCCGCGGAGTAGTTGTGCTGCTGGCCGTTGAAGGACAGCGAGTACGTGTAGAAGTTCGGGGTGTAGTCCGTGGTGATGGCGTTGCGCGCGATCGGCCGCAGGATGCTCGGCTCGTTGAAGAGCTGGAAGCTGCCGATGATCGAGAAGATCGTCGCGATGACCAGCGCGCCGCGGATCGCAGGCAGCTTGATGGCCGTGATGACGCGGAACTGCCCGGCACCGTCGATCTCCGCCGCCTCGTACAGCGAGTTCGGGATGACCCGCAGGGCGGAGTAGAAGATCAGCATGTTGTAGCCGACGAACTCCCAGGTGACGATGTTGCCGATCGACGCCAGCACCAGGTGCGTGGAGAGCGGGTCGGGCAGGGTCACGTCGAAGGCGCTGTTGATGTCGCCCACCAGACCGAACTGGGTGCCGTACATGAAGCCCCACATCAGGGTGGCGACCACCGCGGGCACGGCGTACGGCAGGAAGATCGTGATCCGGAAGAAGTCCCGGCCGAAGAGCCGGCCGCTGTCCAGGGCGAGGGCCACGAACAGGGCGATGCCGAGCATGATCGGCACCTGGATCAGCAGGAACAGCGAGACCCGCTCCAGGGAGGACCAGAACTGGTCGTCCTGGAAGGCCTGCTTGTAGTTGTCCAGGCCGACGAAGTGGTTACCGCCGATGAGCTGGTTGCGGTACAGGCTGAGGTAGATCGAGTACACGATCGGAGCCAGGAAGACGAAGGCGAAGACCACCGCGAAGGGTCCGATGAAACCCCACCCTGTCCAGGACCGGCGGTCTCGTTTCGCCGATGGCCGGATAGGGGGCCGAGTCGCGGCCGCAGGGGGCTGAAGCGTCGTCATGTAGTTCCTCGCTCGTCCATCTCGGAACCGGCGTCACACGCCGTCGCGATGGTTGCGTAAACATCCAGGTCCGGGAGCGTCTCGGCCTGTTATGTTTACGTAAACATCTGATGGCGGCATGTCTACACTGCCCCAATGTCGGTGGTCAAGGGCCGTTTGGTGAAACGTGCCCCAGGCAATCGGATCGATAGGGGAAGGAGACGGGTGGACACAGCGCACGGTGCCTCGGCCGGCACCGAGGAGCCCCGTAGACGCGGGGGGAAACGGGTCACGCGGCGCGCCCCGAGCGCGTCGATGGCCGATGTCGCACGCGTGGCCGGCGTCTCCTCGCAGACCGTCTCCCGGGTGTCCAACGGTTACGCGGGCGTGAACGAGGAGACCCGGCAACAGGTGCTCGCCGCCATGAAGGAACTGGGGTACCGGCCCAACAGTGCCGCCCGGGCCCTCAAGCGCGGTGAGTTCCGCACCATCGGCGTGATCACGTTCAACCTCTCGACCACCGGCAACATGCGCACCCTGGAGGCGATCGCCACCTCCGCCGCGCACGAGGGCTACGCCGTCACGCTGCTGCCGGTCGCCGTCCCCACCCAGGACGAGGTGCGCGGCGCCTTCTCCCGGCTGGGCGAACTCGCCGTCGACGCCGTCATCGCCATCATGGAGGTCCACCTCCTCGACGCGGCGACCATCTCGCTGCCGCCCCACGTCCAGGTGGTCGTGGCCGACTCCGACGCGGGGGACCGCTACAGCGTGGTCGACACCGACCAGAACGGCGGGGCGCGGGCCGCCGTACGCCATCTCCTCGACCTCGGTCATCGCACCGTCTGGCATCTGGCGGGACCCGAGGAGTCCTTCGCGGCCCAGCGCCGTGCGGATGCCTGGAGCGCCGAACTCACCGACGCGGGGCGGCCCGTGCCACCCGTGGTGCGCGGCGACTGGTCCGCGGAGTCCGGCTACCGCATGGGCCTCGACCTCGCCGAACAGGCCGACTGCACGGCCGTGTTCGCCGCCAACGACCAGATGGCCCTGGGCCTGCTGCGGGCCCTGCACGAGCGCGGCCGACGCATCCCCGAGGACGTCAGCGTGATCGGCTTCGACGACATCCCCGAGGCCGGCTCCTTCCTGCCGCCCCTGACCACCGTCCACCAGGACTTCGCCGAGGTCGGCCGCCTGTGCGTGGAGGGTGTCCTACGGCGGATGCGGCAACGCGGGGACGAGCACGGCACCACACTGGTGCCGACCGAGCTCGTGGTGCGCGCGAGTACGGCGGCGCCCGCTCTCGCCGTGGACGAGTAGCGGGCGCGGGGGTGCTCCGGCCCGCCTGAACGGGCGGGCCGGGAACAGGCGTCGGTCAGGCGGTCGTCTCCGGGCGGCCGGGCCGGGACCAGTGGGTGTGGAACATGCCGGTGCGGTCGGTCCGGCCGTAGGTGTGGGCGCCGAAGAAGTCGCGCTGGCCCTGGAGAAGGGCCGCCGGCAGACGCTCGGCACGCAGCGTGTCGTAGTGCGACAGGGCGGCGGAGAAGGCCGGGACGGGGATGCCGCGGCGGGCCGCGGAGGCGACGACCTCCCGCCAGGGGACCTGCGCGTCACCGATCTCCTGCGCGAAGGCCTCCTCGCCCAGCAGGCTGACCAGACCCGGGTCGGCCGTGTAGGCGGCGCGGATCCGGTCGAGGAAGGAGGCGCGGATGATGCAGCCGCCCCGCCAGATCCCCGCGACCGCGGCGAGGTCGATCGTCCAGCCGTACTCGGTGGCCGCGTCCTGGATCATCTTCCAGCCCTGGTCGTAGGCGATGACCTTGGAGGCGTACAGCGCCTGTTCGACCTGCGCGGTGAACCGGTCGGCCTCGGTGCGGCTGAGCGGGGGAGTGGTGCCGCCGGGCAGTCCGCGATAGGCCGCGCGCAGGTCGCCCTGGCTGGAGGAGGCGCGGGCGAAGGTGGCCTGGGCGATCGCGGTGACCGGCGAACCCAGCTCCAGCGCGGTCTGCACCGTCCAGCGCCCGGTGCCCTTCTGCCCGGCGGCATCGGTGACGATGTCGACGAAGGCCTTGCCGGTCTCCGCGTCGGTGTGGGCGAGGACTTCGGCGGTGATCTCGATCAGATAGGACCCGAGCCGTCCCTCGTTCCAGCGGCGGAAGACGTCCGCGATCTCGGCGGGGGTGTATCCGCCGACCTGGCGCAGCAGGTCGTAGGCCTCGGCGATGAGCTGCATGTCGGCGTACTCGATGCCGTTGTGCACCATCTTCACGAAGTGCCCGGCACCGTCGGTGCCGATGTGCGTGGAGCAGGGCTCCCCGTCGACCTTGGCGCTGACGGACTCGAACATCGGGCCCAGCACGGCGTACGACTCCGCCGATCCGCCGGGCATGATCGACGGCCCGTTCAGTGCGCCCTCCTCGCCGCCGGAGACCCCGGCGCCGACGAAGTGCAGGCCCTGTTCGCGCAGGGCGGCCTCGCGGCGGCGGGTGTCGGCGAAGTGGGCGTTGCCGCCGTCGATGATCATGTCGCCGGGCTCCATGAGCGCGGCGAACTCGTCGATGACGGCGTCGGTGGCCGGGCCGGCCTGCACCATGATCATCAGGCGGCGGGGGCGTTCGAGCGCGGCCACGAACTCCTGTGCCGTCTCGGCCGGGACGAAGGCGCCCTCGTCGCCGTACTCCTTCATCAACTCATGGGTGCGGTGCGGCGATCGGTTGTGGACGGCGACCGTGTAGCCGTTGCGGGCGAAGTTGCGGGCCAGGTTGCGGCCCATCACACCCAGGCCGGTGACACCGATCTGGGCGGTTCCGTCGGCAGCGGGGTTGTGCGGTGCGGATGCGTTCATGGGGTGCCTGTTCTCCGAGTCGGTGACGTGGCGGGTCGGCGCGGGGCGCCCATGACCGCAGGTACGTCTGTGATCGCGAATTGACTCGAAATCCGGGAACCCGATTCGCGATCGGCTCCGGCAGCCCGCCGTCGGACCGTGGTCTCAGCAGCCCGTGCCGGTCGGGGCGAACTCCATCCGCGCGTGCTCGTCCGTGCCGACGGCCTGGTCGTAGGTGACGCGCGTGACCTGGTACCAGACGTCGTCCCTGCCCGTGTCGCCGCCGACGTCGTCCAGGCTCACGCACCACTGCTCCTTGCGGACGAGCCGGGTGTACGTCTCGGTGCCACTGCGCACCTTCGCGCACTTCCGGTACCGCTCTGTGGTGTACCAGGTGCGGGTCTTCTTCTTCGTGCCCGTTCCCGAACTGCTCGTGTGCCGGACCTGCTTGGTGGCCGACGAGCACTTCGTGACCGTGTGCGGTCGAGTGGCCTTCACCGTCTTCTTGGCGAGATGACGGACCGAGTCCCTGAGCCCGGTCACGGTGTCGGGTGTGGGCTGGGCCTTCTGCGCCGTGCTGCCACTGCTCTGACTGGCATCGGTCGCGGAATGCGTACTCCCGTCGATCCCGCCCCCGCCGCCGCACGCGCTGAGTGCGCCGATCAGAAGTGCCGCCAACGCGCCCGATATCACTCGCCTGTTGAACATGTCCCCCGCCGAATGTGTTGTGGAAGCGGTCAGCGTAACTGATCACCGGGGGACACCTGCGGGCCTCGGGCCTGCGCTTTCGCCGCTACAAGGCCCCCGCGACGGCCGGAGCCGCCGACCTCACCGATACGAGGGAGGGATGCCCGGGTTTCCACGACTCGCTCGCCGCAGTGGCCGCCCTCGCCGGGAGCGGGAAGCCGCCGTGCCGGTTGAGCGCCCGGGCGGGCCGCGGGGCTGTCGTGCGCACGGGAACCGGAATCAGCACCGGCACCGGCACCGGCGAGGACACCGTCTCGATCGTGTCCTTCGTGCGGTCGCGACCGGTGGCGAAGACGTACAGGCGCAGGAGCAGGAAGCGGGCGAGGCCGGCGAGACCGGAGGCGCCGAGGTAGACGATCTGCTCGGTGAGCATCCCGGGCGACGACTGCACCAGGTGCAGGACGAACATCGCGGCGCAGGTCACCGCGTAGGCCGCCGCGGCCGAGCCCGCCGACTGCCAGTGCCCGCGCCATCCGGCGGGCCGGCCCGACCCGAAGGTGAAGCGGGCGTGCAGCTCCGTGCACAGGAGGGTGGAGGCGACGGTGATCAGCGCGTTCGCCACCGCCCAGGGCAGCTGCTCGGCCAGCAGTGCCACGGCGCCGCTGGAGAGGAGTCCGACACCTCCGCCCAGTGCCACGAACCGGGCGAAGGAGGCCAGCGGGCCCGGGGCCGCCGGGGTACGGGGCGCGTCGTCCATGGCGGTCTCCATCCGCTCCGTACGCTGCGCCTCCTGATACGGCCGCGTAAGTTTGCTTGACTTACTCAACTATAGCGGTTTGCTTGAGTTACGCAAGTAGAGTTTCCGGGGTGGTGTTCCTGAGCCGCACCCCGGAAACCTCGGCCCATGCGAAGATCGCTACCCCTGCCCGCCGACACGCAGGGGGACGACAGGATGACGACGGCCCGGCCGATACGCGAACCCATGGCCCTGCCGACCGGCATGGGCTGACCGGAGGTGATCATGGGTGACTTACGGGTGAGGTGCGCGACGTTCAACGTGCTGCACGGGCAGTTGGTCCGGCCGGACGGCCGCCCGGCGCCCGCACACCCCGACGATCCCTCGGCACCGCTCGCCGAAGCCGTCGCGGGCCTGGACGCCGATGTGATGGCCCTCCAAGAGGTCGACCGCTTCCAGGAACGGTCCGGTGGCGTCGATCAGGCCGCGGTCGCCGCCGACGCGCTGGGCGCACGCGACTGGCGTTACGCGACGG
Source organism: Streptomyces sp. NPDC050508 (assembly GCF_040655155.1). Lineage (NCBI taxonomy): Bacteria > Bacillati > Actinomycetota > Actinomycetes > Kitasatosporales > Streptomycetaceae > Streptomyces > Streptomyces sp. NPDC050508. Next base: position 7,201 of record NZ_JBFAJJ010000008.1, on the reverse strand, counting down.
CGCTGCACAGCCGTTTCGTGCCGGGCCGGTGCTGGGTCCTCGACCCGGCCGAGCCCGAGATGCGCGTCCACGGCCCCCAGGCTCAGGAGCCCGAAGTCCCTTCGCAGGGCGTCGCGTTGCTGTCCAGACTCCCGGTCCACGAGTGGCGGGCCCTACGGCTCCCCGCGGGGCCCTTGGCCGTGCCGCTGCGGGTCGCCGGGCGGGCCGCTCCGACGCTGGCCCGCGACCAGCCCCGGGCCGCGCTGGCCGCCGTGCTGGAAGGACCGCACGGCCCGTTCACCGCGGTGGCCGTCCACCTCTCGTTCGTACCGGGCTGGAACGTCGGCCAACTGCTCACCGTCCGCCGCTGGATCGCCGGCCTTCCCCAACCCCAGCTGCTGCTGGGCGACTTCAACCTGATCGGCGCGCTGCCCCGGGTCGCCCTCAACGCGACCGCGCGGCGCGGCTGGCGGGGTCCCGCCCGGCAGGCGACCTTCCCCTCGCACCGCCCGCGCGTCCAGTTCGACCACATCCTGGCGAGAGGGCTGGGTGCGGACGCCATAGGGGCAGCGCATACGCCGAGCACGGCGATCTCGGACCACCGGCCGCTGGTGGTGGAGCTGTCCCTCTGAGTCAGTTCCACAGGGGATAGGTCACGACGTGCGCGAACTGGTCCGGCCTCCCGGCGGTGTACGTCAGGCTGATCCGACCGTACTGCCGCACTCCCGGATGCCGCTTCCACTGCTGCGGGTCGTCGAGCCGGACGACGACCGGGTACGAGTGGAACTTGCCTGCCGCACAGTAGGGCTTGCAGTCGTTCACCACGTTGAAGCCCGTGGCCGTCGCGGAGTTGTCGTTCCAGTACGACCAATGCAGCGATGTCAGACGGCTGTTGCCGTCGCCGCAGGCGAGCATGAAGTCGGTCGGACGCACCTCGGGATGCCAGAGGCAGTCGACGAGCACGGGGTCTTCGAGTTGCCGGTGGGCGGCCGGTACCGCGCGCACTGTCGCCGGGGCCGCGGACGAGGTGCCCACGGCCGGTGCGAGCAGGGCGGCGGCACAGACCGTGACGACTCCCACCATGGTGTGTTTGTACATGTCCGCTCCCGGCCGCCTGTTCGTACTCGTCGCTCCACACCCGCACAGCGGTGGACCCGCCTGCCGAGGCACGGTCGTCGTCTCTCTTCTCGTTCGACGCTACGACCGTGTCCGGGGTTCCACCACTCCTGTGGACCAACGACACGGGCCGCCGAGAGTGTCGGGGTGTGGGCGACCGGGGCCGGAGATGCCCGGCCCCGAGCGGATCAGGCGGGCCGTACGGCGCCCCGGATGGCGGCGGAACCGGCGTAGAAGATCGACTCCTCGCGGATGGGTGTTCCCGGGCTCGGCGCGTGGATCATCAGGCCGTTGCCGGTGTAGAGGCCGACGTGGTCGATGCTGTCGTAGAAGAAGATCAGGTCCCCGGGGCGGATGTCCGCGAGGGGGACGAGCGCGCCGGCGCCCGACTGTTCCTGGGCGGTGCGCGGGAGCAGGACGCCCGCGGCCTTCCAGGCGGCCTGGGTGAGGCTGGAGCAGTCGTACGCGTCCGGTCCTGCGGCGCCCCACAGGCAGGGCCTGCCGATCTGCGCGCGAGCGAAGGCGAGCGCGGTGCCGGTCTTGCTGTGCGTGGTGGGGTCCTGCACCGCGACGGGTGCCGGGCTCATTGTCGGGGCCGGGGGGAGGTTGATCTCCGGGGCCATCGTCGGAGCTGTGGGCAGTGTGAACTCGGGGGCGGCGGGCGGGGCCGCGGCGAAGGAGACTTCGGCGGCGGGGGCGGTCGGCTGCCACTCCTGTTGCGGCGGGCGCCAGTCCGGTTCCGGTGTCGTGTACCAGGTGGGCTGCTCGGGCACCATCGGAATCTGCCCGGTCGACCAGGCAGGCTGTTCGGTAACCATGGGCATCTGCCCGGTGGACCAACTCGGTTGCTCGGTGACCACGGGCATTTGGCCGGTGGACCAGGCAGGCTGTTCGGTAACCATGGGCATCTGCCCGGTGGACCAACTCGGCTGCTCGGTGACCACGGGCATTTGGCCGGTGGACCAGGCGGGCTGTTCGGTAACCATGGGCATCTGCCCGGTGGACCAAGTCGGTTGCTCGGTCACCATCGGTATCTGGCCGGTGGACCACGTCGGCTCCGGGGCGGGCCAGGAGGTTTCCGGGCTCGACCAGGGGGTGTTCGCCGGGGCGGGTTCGGTGCGCGGAGCGGCGATGTACGGGAGCAGCTCCAGGTCCGCGGTGAGCGGGTCGAACACAGGCGCCGGGGCGGCCGCCACGGCGAATTGCTGCGGCTCCATGGCGGGCGTGCGAGGCACCTCGATGGCGGGCACGGGCGACAGGTCGAGGACGGTGGCCTGCGGCATCTGAGCCATCTGCTGCATCTGGGGTGCTTGCGGCGCGGCAGGCGGTAGTGCGGCGACGGGGCCGGCCGTCAACTCCGCGACAGGAGCGGCGAATTGCGGGGCGACTGGCTCCGGTACGGCAGTCCCCGCGGTCAGCTCGGCCACGGCGCGGCCGGGCTGTGCTTCGAGTGCTCGGCCGCCGCCTTCGGGCTCGGGGCGTCGTTCGGATCGCTCGGGCGGGGCTTCCGCCGAGCGGGCGGGAGTCCTGCGGGGCGGCAGGATCGCCGGTACGGTCGGACCCAGTTGAGCGCGAGCACGGTCGAACAACTGCCGAGTGACGGCGTCTTGAGCGGGGTCGGAAGGACGCGACGCGCTGGGACGGGGCTCGACACGCTGGCGCGGAGCCCCGGACATCTTGCGTGTGGCGTTGTAGTTTCCGGTGGCCGTCTCGGCCCTGTCGTAAAGGGAGTTGATCCGCCGCTGGACTTCGTCACGGCTGGGTCGGTCGTCCACGGTGGGGCCACTGCCTCCGGTGCGCGTACTTCGTTCTGCCGGCATGGCAGACGTGCTCCTTCCGTATCGCGCCTACCGAGTTAGCTGTCGGGTTCGGGCGGTCGATCACGGAAGGATTGCCCTACGACCCTTGCCCGGAGGGGCAGTTGGGCCGATTCACCCCAAGTCGGTTGGGTCCTCGGCTCCGGCTGTCGCGAGCGACACGCCGGACTCGGCGCAAACCGTGCGGCCCGGCGCTGCTCGCCGGAGTAGGTCGTACGGTCTGAGCGTCAACTTAGCCAACGTGTGTGCCTCGTGTGAAGGTTGAAGCGCGATATGTCCGATACGTTTTTGTGACCTTTACCTCTCCCAAACGTGTCACGGGCTCATGAGCCCGCCGGGTCGGGTGATCCATATGAGGTCGCTATGAATTTTTGGGACGGTTGAACACATCGGCATCCGGCTCCGTATTGGGACGGGGGATTTCCATGCCGGGACGATCCGGGCCGACCGATACGTGTAGGAGCAACTTCCTTGGCACGCAACACGCGCAGACGCCCCACGGGCGCACGACGCGCGACGATGGCAGCAGTCGCCCTGATGCTGGGCGGCGGAGGACTGGTGGCGGCGAACGTCTACGCGTCGGCGTCCGAAGGCGGTTGGGGCGGTGACTCGTCCCAACAGGGGTCTCCCGATGCAGCATCGAGTGGCGCGACGATCGACTGCCCGGACATCGGCACCCAGTTGACGACGGTCCCCGACGAGGCGAAGACCGAGGTCGACGCCCAACTCGCGCTTCTGGACCAGCAGATAACCGAGGCCTACCAGAAACTGAAGGACTCGACGGAGTCCATACGCCAGGACGCCTCCTTCGCCGACAACGCGATCATGAATCCGTTGAAGGAGAAGCGGGCCGCGACCATCGGACGGATCGACGACGCCATCGCACGCGTCGGGGACCGTCCGGAGGGACTCGACGCGCTCGCCGGCTGCACCCTGATCGCTCCCACGAACGGCGACCAGAACGGCAGCTCCAGCGGCGGCGACCAGAGCGGTAGCGCCGCCCCGACCGGCCAGGGCCAGCAGCAGTCCACCAACGGGCCCGTCGCCTCGGACTACGCGGACATCACCTCCGTACAGCCCAACGTGAACACTCCGCAGGAGCAGGCCGACGCCTCCCGCGGCACGTTCGTCACCGCGTGTGGCGTGAACGAGAACGGCCTGTTCAACTCCGACAACGTGATCGTCGCCCCCGGTGTCACCAACGGCGCCCACCACTTCCACGACTACATCGGCAACCAGTCCAACAACGCCTTCGCCAGCGACGACGATCTGGCGAAGGCCGACACGAGCTGCGAGAACCCGGGCGACAAGTCCACTTACTACTGGCCCGTGTTGCGCCTGCAGAACGGCAAGCAGGAGCGGGACGCGGACAAGCCCGGCGGTGGCACCGAGGGCAACTCCGGTCAGATCGTCACGGCCAAGGCGGCCACGCTGACGTTCGTGGGCAACGCGAAGAGCAAGGTCGTCGCGATGCCGCGCCTCCTGCGCATCATCACCGGCGACGCGAAGGCCTTCGTGAACGGCCCGGCCAATGCCAACGCCTCCTGGAGTTGCACCGGTTTCGAGGACCGGCAGCTCAAGGACAAGTACCCGCTGTGCCCGGCGGGCAGTGATGTGGTGCGCACCTTCAAGTTCCAGAGCTGCTGGGACGGCCGCAACATCGACAGCGCCAACCACCGCACCCACGTGGCCTTCGAGGCCGCCGACGGCTCCTGCCCTGCGGGCTTCGAGGCCATTCCGCAGCTGGTGCAGCGGATCGTCTACGACGTGGAGGCGCCGAGCCTCCAGGACGGCGGCAAGACGACCCCGCTGTTCGCGGTGGACTCCTTCCCCGAGCAGCAGCACAAGCCCGTCACCGACCACGGCGACTTCATCAACGTCTTCGACGAGGGCCTGATGAAGGACATGGTCAACTGCATCAACAACGGCGAGAAGTGCGGCGCCGGCACGAACAACGACCCCGGGGGCTCGGGTTCCGGGTCCGGTTCGGGTGGCGGCTCCGGCACGGGTGGTGGCTCGGGTTCGAGTGGCGGCTCCGGTTCGGGCGGAGGTTCGGGTGAGCCGCAGGAGTCCCCGACGGCCACCGACACTGCTACGGCGTCGCCCACCGCGACCGCGTCCGACGAGCCCGGCGGCAACGAGGGAAGTGGCGGCAACGGCGGCAACGGTGACCAGCCCACCGCGGATCCCGCGACGAGCGCCCCGGACACCGAGACAAACGCCCCCGAGCCCACCGACACCCAGACCACCGACCCCGGTGACTTGACGACCGCCGTCTCGATCCCCAAGGCCGACACGAAGACCGAGGGGTCCAAGTCGACCGAGACGCAGGGGAGTTCGGACAACGGCTCCGGCGGCCAGGTCGGCAGTGCCGCGGCGACACCGCCCGCTTCGTCCTCGGGCGGGGAGAGTTACGCCGCCGTGGGCCCGAACCAACCGCAGGCGCAGGGCGGGTTGGCGGAGACCGGCGCGAATCTGTGGCCCGCGGTGGCCGGAGCGCTGCTGCTCGTCGCCGGATTCGTGGTGCTGTACCGAGGTAAGCGCATGACACGCTGACACAGCGCCCGTCTGTGACAACGGCGGCCCGGCCACCCTCACTTGGGGGTGGCCGGGCCGCCGTACGTTCAGCGCGCCCGGGTCAGACGGCCGGTGCGGGATACGTCGGGTACTCGACCCCGGAGACGTGCTGGACGACCCGGATGACCTGGCAGGAGTAGCCGAACTCGTTGTCGTACCAGAGGTAGAGGATCGCGTTGTCGCCGTCGACCTTGGTGGCGCCCGCGTCGATGATCGAGGCGTGCCGTGAGCCCATGAAGTCGCTCGACACCGCGTCGGGGGCGGTGGTGAAGTCGATCTGGCGTTTGAGCGGGGACGTCAGCGAGACGTCGCGGAGGTAGTCCAGGACCTCGGCGCGGGTGGTTTCGCGGCCCAGTCGCAGGCTGAGGATCGCGATCGAGACGTCCGGCACGGGGACACGGATCGAGCTGCCGGTGATCGGGGCCTTGAGGTCGGGCAGCGCCTTGGCGACGGCGGACGCGGCACCGGTCTCGGTGATCACCATGTTCAGCGGCGCCGAACGGCCACGACGGTCGGCCTTGTGGTAATTGTCCAGCAGGTTCTGGTCGTTGGTGAACGAGTGCACGGTCTCCACATGGCCGCGCAGCACACCGTACTCGTCGGCCATCGCCTTCAGCGGCGGCACGATCGCGTTGGTGGTGCAGGACGCGCAGGACAGGATCTGCTCGTTCGGCTTGATCGTGTCGTGGTTGACGCCGTGCACGATGTTGGGGACGTCGCCCTTGCCGGGCGCGGTCAGGACGACCTTGTCGATGCCGGGCCGCAGATGCTGCGAAAGGCCTTCCCGGTCACGCCACTTGCCCGTGTTGTCGATGAGGATGGCGTCCTTGATGCCGTACGCCGTGTAGTCGACCTCCGACGGGTCGGCCGCGTAGATCACCTTGATCTCGTTGCCGTTGGCGATGATCGTGCCGTTCGCCTCGTCGACGGTGATCGTGCCCTGGAACTGGCCGTGGATCGAGTCGCGGCGCAGCAGGGAAGCGCGCTTGACGAGATCCTCGACGGCCCGCCCCCCTCCCCGGCGTACGACGATGGCGCGCAGCCGCAGACCGTTGCCCGAGCCGGCCTTCTCGATGAGCAGGCGGGCGACCAGGCGGCCGATGCGGCCGAAGCCGTAGAGGACGACGTCGCGGCCCTCGCGGCACTCGATCTTGTTGGCGCCGGTGGCACCGGCGACGGCCTCGGCGGTGAACTCCTCGGCGGAGAGGCCGCGTTCGTCGGTCCGGTGGGTCGCGGCGAGCATGCCGATGTCGATCTGCGAGGGGCCCAGGTCGAGCACGGTGAGGGCACGCAGATACGGCAGGGTCTCGGTGACGGAGAGTTCCTCGCCGTCGATCTGGCGGGCGAACCGGTGGGTCTTGAGGATGCTGACCACCGACTTGTTGACCAGGGAGCGGCTGTGCAGCAGGACGGTGACGTCCCGCTCGCGGTGCAGCTTCCCGATCATCGGGATCATCGACTCCGCGATCTCCTCGCGGGTCTTCCAGTTGGTGAACGAGTCCTCGTTGACAGGCACAGGTTTCTCTTTCGAGCTAGGCGGCGCTCATATGCTAACCCGCTGTTCATCTGCTCGTTCAGTGGGGTGCCGCCCGGCCCCTGGAAGGCCCGGAACGCCGTGAGGGCCCTGCCGACGCGCGTCGGTTCCTGATCAACATCCCCATCGGCGTGCTGACGCTGGTCGTGGGTGCGCGCATCCTGCCGGACCGTCGCAA